>JBKEBA010000048.1:0-5557 GCA_047972895.1 Dysgonomonas sp. | reverse complement strand
ATTCGCAAGTGATAGCTAAAGATAAAGTCGGTGAGGTTTTGCCTTGGGTGCATATTGCTATCAGCAATGCCAAAAGGCAATTGATTAATACATTCCATGACATAAAACCTGAATTCCTTCAAAACTATCTGGATGAATTTTGCTACAAATTCAACAGGCGATACTTTGGAGAAGCACTTTTCGGGAGATTACTCGTTGCTTGTGTAAGCTACAAAAATGAGTTTAGGTATAAATACGGATAATCATTTTTTTTTATTAAAGCAGGTTTCCAAGACCAATATCCATATCCTTTTGAATAAGGGTATAGATATCTTCCCCATTTTTTTTTGAACTCTTTACTCAGGTCTTTTTCTGTATATGTATATATCTCATCAAATATATCCATGGCTTCTGCTTTCCTTACAAATTGAGGAAAGCCCGGGGCTAATAGCGTATTACCAAATGTACATAGTATTTTCTTCATGTAAAGTCGTGCTTTAAGAACCACTTTTCCTTCAATCAAGAAACATCCATTACGAAAACGTAATGGATGTTTCTTAATCGACTATAAATCTAGCCTTTTTCATTTAAATGACCAAAGATTCTCTATATGTATTCTCTCTGAGTAGATTTTTATTCGTACTCGTTCCATGCTTTGATTTCCAATTCATCGACATTCATTTTACAGAATGCCTGAATAAAAGCTGAAGCAAGACGTGAATTTGTCAGTAATGGAACATTGTAATCTATTGCAGCTCTACGGATTTTGTATCCATTATCCAATTCGCTAGATGAGAAATTTTTAGGAATATTTACCACCAGATCTATTTTTTTGTTCTGTATCATTTCCAGAGCGCTTGGTTTCTGTTCATCTGTTGGCCAAAATACCTGAGTAGCGGGAACTCCATTTTCTGCTAAGAATTTTTGCGAACCTCCGGTTGCATATAATTCATAGCCTTTCTGATGTAGAAGTCTGGCTGCTGTTAATAATTCTACTTTCGATTTTGCAGGTCCAGTAGAAAATAATACAGTCTTCTTAGGTACGCGATAACCGACAGATAACATCGATTTCAACATCGCATCGTAGAAGTTGTCGCCGATACAACCCACTTCTCCAGTCGAAGCCATATCCACTCCTAATACAGGGTCGGCTTTTTGCAGACGTGAAAACGAGAATTGTGAAGCTTTTATTCCTACATAATCCAGATCAAAGTCATTTTTATTTGGCTTGGTCACATTCTTTCCTAGCATTACTTGAGTGGCTAGATCTATGAAATTTAATTTCAATACTTTAGATACGAACGGAAATGAACGAGATGCCCTTAGGTTGCATTCGATAACTTTTATATCATTATCTTTTGCTAGGAATTGTATATTGAATGGTCCTGATATTTGCAGTTCCTCTGCAATCTTTCTGGCTGTCTTTTTTATGCGTTTTACAGTTTCTATATAGAGGCGTTGAGCCGGAAATTGTATTGTAGCATCTCCGGAGTGAACTCCTGCAAATTCGACATGTTCAGAGATGGCATAAACAACAATTTCACCCTTGTTCGCAACCGCATCGATCTCAACTTCTTTAGCATTCTCGATAAATTCACTCACTACTACCGGATGCTTTTTAGAAACTTCTGCTGCAAGCCCTAAGAAGTTTTCTAATTCCTGGTCGTTCGAGCATACATTCATAGCTGCACCTGACAGAACATACGATGGGCGAATCAAGACCGGATACCCCACTTCATCGACGAATCCTTTGATGTCGTTTAGGGAGGTAAGTTCTTTCCATCTTGGTTGATCAACACCTATTCTGTCGAGCATACTTGAAAACTTGTGGCGGTCTTCTGCATTATCTATACTTTTTGCAGTTGTTCCCAGTATGTTGACGTTTGCTTCGTTGAGCCGGATCGCCAGATTATTTGGTATCTGTCCACCTACCGATAGGATAACACCGTGAGGATTCTCCAATTCGATGATGTCCATTACGCGCTCGTATGTCAGTTCATCGAAATATAGGCGGTCGCACATATCGTAGTCAGTAGAAACTGTCTCAGGATTGTAGTTTATCATTACTGAGCGATAGCCTTCTTTGCGGATGGTCTGTAAAGCATTAACCGAACACCAGTCAAACTCCACTGAAGAACCGATTCTATATGCACCGGAACCCAGAACAATCACCGATTTATGGTCTCCCAGATATTTTACATCATTCTCTCTGCCATTATAAGTGATGTAGAGATAGTTGGTTTGCGCCGGATATTCTGCAGCGAGTGTATCTATTTGTTTTACACAAGGTATAATTCCGTTTTCTTTTCGGATACGTCTTACTTCATAAGAGATATTTTCTACAATGCTTGGTTCTTTACAAACTATCTTAGCTATTTGAAAGTCTGAGAATCCCATTTGTTTTGCAGAGCGTAGCAAATCGAGCGGGAGAGACTGTATGTCATCATATTTCTCCAATTCTTTAGAGCAATTGAAAATATATTGTAGTTTTTGCAAAAACCAGAGGTCTATCTTTGTCAGATCGTTTATTTGCTCTATTGTATAACCTCTTTTGAAGGCTTCTTCAATACAGAATATACGCTTGTCTGTCGGATTCTTCAGAGCATTGTCCAGATCATCTATTTCAATAGGCTTATTAGCCGCAAATCCGTGCATACCTATATTTATCATACGCAGCCCCTTTTGGATAGCTTCTTCGAATGTACGCCCGATAGCCATTATTTCACCAACGGATTTCATACTCGACCCAATCTCTTTCGAAACCCCATGGAACTTACCTAAATCCCAACGCGGTATTTTCACAACTATATAGTCAAGAGCTGGCTCGAAAAAGGCACACGTCGATTTAGTAACTGAGTTTTTCAATTCGAATAGACCATATCCTAACCCTAGTTTTGCAGCAACGAACGCCAGTGGATAGCCTGTAGCTTTAGAGGCGAGAGCGGACGAGCGGCTGAGACGAGCGTTTACTTCAATCACACGATAGTCTTCCGATTCGGGGTCAAAAGCATATTGTACATTACATTCGCCAACTATCCCGATGTGCTTAACGATACGGATAGATAGTTCGCGTAACTTGTGATACTCTGAGTTTGTTAATGTTTGTGATGGTGCCACAACTATACTTTCTCCTGTATGTATTCCGAGCGGGTCGAAATTTTCCATATTACATACAGTCATACAGTTGTCATACTTATCACGCACAACTTCATATTCTACTTCTTTCCATCCTTTTAGAGACTTTTCTACCAAAAGTTGAGAAGAGTAGGAGAGTGCTTTTTCAGCAAGTGCACGTAATTCTTGCTCATTGTCGCAAAAACCCGAACCTAAGCCTCCAAGTGCATAAGCAGCACGTATAATTATTGGATATCCAAGCTCAGCAGCAGCTGTTACAGCATCTTCTATAGAGCCTACAGCATGGCTTTTTATAGTTTTTACATCTATCTGATCCAGTTTTTTGACAAAGAGTTCACGGTCTTCTGTATCCATGATGGCTTGTACAGGAGTACCCAGAACACGTACATTATATTTTTCGAGGATGCCGCTTTCGTATAATTGAACTCCGCAATTGAGAGCTGTTTGTCCACCAAATGCGAGGAGTATGCCTTCTGGTTTTTCTTTTTGAATAACCTTTTCTACGAAGTAAGGAGTGATCGGAAGAAAGTATATTTTATCAGCACTTCCTTCAGATGTCTGTATTGTAGCAATATTAGGATTGATAAGTACGGTTTCAATTCCTTCTTCTTTCAATGCTTTTAGCGCTTGCGAACCCGAATAATCGAACTCACCGGCTTCACCGATTTTCAAGGCTCCTGAACCAAGGACTAATACTTTTTTTACGTCTATATCCATTTATTCTAAACTTTTATCGTGGATTATAATTTTTCTATAAACATATCGAACAAGAAAGCTGTATCTGTAGGGCCGCTTGCTGCTTCAGGGTGAAATTGTGCTGAGAAGAAAGGCTTCTTTTTATGTTTTATACCTTCATTCGTTCCGTCATTCAGATTAATAAATAAAGGTTCCCAATCCGATCCCAGAGAGGCGTTTGCTACTGCATATCCATGATTTTGTGATGTAATGAAGCATTTTGTGCTATCAACCATTTTGACAGGTTGATTATGGCTGCGATGTCCGTATTTAAGCTTGTAAGTAGTTGCTCCGCCTGCCATCGATAATAATTGGTTGCCCATGCAGATACCACAGATAGGCTTATCTCCCTCCATTGCTTTGCGTATATTTTTCACCGTTTCTTTGCAAAAATCAGGATTTCCTGGACCGTTTGATATAAATAAACCATCCCATTCTAATTGGTTGAAGTCATAATCCCATGGAACCCGTATCAACTTAACATTTCTTTTAATCAGGTTACGGATTATATTGTGTTTTACTCCGCAGTCAACGAGAACTACTGTTTTTTCACCTTTACCATATTCTAGCACTTCCTTGCAACTGGCCATAGCTACTTGATTTTCAGTGTTTGGGTCGTAAAAGCCTATTTCATCAGCATCACTAAATACTATTTTCCCTTTCATCGAACCCTTTTCGCGTAGAATTTTTGTTAATTCGCGTGTGTCAATACCATAAATTCCGGGTACATTATTCTCTTTTAACCATTCACCTAGGCTCTTTTTAGCATTCCAGTGCGAATACTCATGTGAGTAGTTGGAAATGATTAGTCCACTGACCTGAATTTTTTCAGATTCGTAAAAGTCAGAAATACCGTTAGTGCTCGTATCATCCGGAACGCCGTAATTTCCTACTAAAGGGAAAGTTACGACAAGGATTTGTCCCAAATATGACGGGTCGGTAAGACTTTCCGGGTAACCTACCATAGCAGTATTGAAGACTACTTCTCCGGCTCTAGCATTCTCTGCGCCGAAAGATCTTCCTTCAAGGACTGTTCCATCATCAAGAATTAGTTTAACTGGTTTGTCTGAATACATCTTTTATTCTAAAATATAATTGTGAGTAATACCTGATTTTGTAAGTAAAAAAAAAGGAACGGGATATTTAGCATATCGTTCCTTTTTTATTTATAATTGAATAATTGTATCTTTTCTTTTTCTTCATTTTTTCAAATATTCAGAATTGTGTCTGTGAATATCTGAGATGCAAAGTTATAAATAAAAAATGAATATTTATGTCGAATAAACTAAAATGTTATAAAATATTTTCAAATACTAATAAAGTGTTGTTGTATTATTGTTTTATGTTTCAAAATGATTGTTACTTTTATATTTATAGGTAAATGTTCACCGTTTTCTCGTTATTAATATCATATCATATATAAATGTATAAGTCTTCAAATTGTTTACGATAAAAAAATATAATGATTATCCGTATTTATACCTAAACTCATTTTTGTAGCTTACACAAGCAACGAGTAATCTCCCGAAAAGTGCTTCTCCAAAGTATCGCCTGTTGAATTTGTAGCAAAATTCATCCAGATAGTTTTGAAGGAATTCAGGTTTTATGTCATGGAATGTATTAATCAATTGCCTTTTGGCATTGCTGATAGCAATATGCACCCAAGGCAAAACCTCACCGACTTTATCTTTAGCTATCACTTGCGAAT
>JBKEBA010000094.1:0-61621 GCA_047972895.1 Dysgonomonas sp. | reverse complement strand
GGGGAGTACGCCGGCTTCGGGGAAACTCATAGGATTTGACGGGGGCCCGCACATGCGGAGGAACTTGTGGTTTATTTCGATGATACGGGGGGAACCTTACCCGGGCTTGAAATGCATCTGACAGATGGGGAAACCCATCCTCTAGCAATAGCAGATCTGTAGGTGCTGCATGGTTGTCGTCAGCTCGTGCCGTGAGGTGTCGGCTTAAGTGCCATAACGAGCGCAACCCACATTGTCAGTTACTAACAGGTAACGCTGAGGACTCTGACAAGACTGCCGTCGTAAGATGCGAGGAAGGTGTGGATGACGTCAAATCAGCACGGCCCTTACGTCCGGGGCGACACACGTGTTACAATGGGGGGTACAAAGGGTTGCTACCTGGCGACAGGATGCTAATCCCCAAAACCTCTCCCAGTTCGGATCGGAGTCTGCAACTCGACTCCGTGAAGCTGGATTCGCTAGTAATCGCGCATCAGCCATGGCGCGGTGAATACGTTCCCGGGCCTTGTACACACCGCCCGTCAAGCCATGGGAGCTGGGGGTATCTGAAGTGCGTAACCGCAAGGAGCGTCCTAGGGTAAAACCGGTGACTGGGGCTAAGTCGTAACAAGGTAGCCGTACCGGAAGGTGCGGCTGGAACACCTCCTTTCTGGAGACCTGTCCAACAGGTATAGTACCAATAGGTACTGCACTCTATAATGTTGTTTTAAGATATATTTCCGAGTGGTATGTAAGAAGGATAGAGTATATAATTTATGATTAAAGCTTTATTTTTTAAGAGATACATATAAGGAAAACGAGAAACCAAGAAGCTGGCCATCAGTTTCAGGTGGAAGAAAATAAGCCAGTCCTATAGCTCAGTTGGTTAGAGCGCTACACTGATAATGTAGAGGTCGGCAGTTCAAATCTGCCTGGGACTACCAATTACAAATTAATCTGGCAGTGCCAAGGTTTATGAACGAATAAAAAAGGAGTGACAATAGAATTGTCACTCCTTTTTTGTTATTACATAATTATTTAATTCTAATATATTAGCTCATATATATTTCGAAGTATAGTTCGTCTAGTTTTATTTTCTGATTTTATTTTAACTCCTGACAAGAATGACCACTTTTCGGCAGCTTCTATACTTATTATTTTGTCCAAATTAGCGTTCCATTCTAGCAAATAGCCTCTTATCCCCATATATTGTACCATAGCAAAGTCTGGATCTTCGATATTGACGTCTCTGAAGTATATTAATGTCGCCTTATTATTTATTAGTTTCTTTTGCAGTTTATCAATATCCACTTTATTCATTGGTGTACTCTCATCTATTGCAATAGAAGCGGCTATTCCAGCTGCCTCGCCCAGCGCCATCCAACAAGGTTCCATTCGCAAAGTAGAAAATCCAACATGAGTCCCTGAAACTGGTACTGGAATCAGTAGATTATTTATTCCTTTAGGAACAATGACGCCATATGGTACAGTATAAACAGCAGATGGGTAACTGAAAAAACCATCAAGATGTGCCTTACCTTCTTCTCTCTTTCTCACTGCATGTGAATCTAGTGCATAATGGCTTGCTGTGATACTACTCGGGTGAAGAGGTGGTCGCCCATTTTTTACTATAGGTAATGCATCATTTGCTGTAAAGAAGTGTTCACCATGAAAGCGTCTTCCTTCACGAACATATACCTGTCGGGGGAAATTATTATTATCCATATATTCGTCTTTAGCTAACCCCCATTCACGTGCCGCTTTCTTGAATGATTCCGGTAATTCTTTGTCATTCTGGGCAAACCAAAGCAAACCTAAAGTATATTCTTTGAGACGTTCGGCATATTTATCACGCCACTTCCAATCGGCTGTTGGCCATAGCCAATTTTCTTCAGGTAAGTCAGTAGATATTAGTGCAAGGTGTTGATTATTAGCATCTACTTTGCTGTTAGGTAAAGTAGTCATACTGGATATTTTTGCCATGCCCCATACATCTCCTGGAATCTGAGTTTTTCCGCCTTCTTGAATTCTCTTTCTGTTTTCTTCTTGCATTTCTTTTGTAACGTTTAGCATTTGACTTCCTGTATGTCTGCCAAGAAGTACATCATCGATAAGAGAGAGATATTCTTTTCTATTATATCTTTTAGGTTTTTGAGGTAATATCTTGTTATTTGGGTCATTAGTAAGGCAGAGCCGGTAGTTATAGGCCTGTAATGCTTCATCGCTCTCATTGGTAGTCCCTTCCATTTCTGGGCCATGCCAAAGCTTAAATAAACGACCCGCACCAATTTCATTATACTCGTTCTTACCTTCCCTTCCGACTGAGAAAGGAACTTTTGCTGCACCAGCCAAATCTCCTTCATAGGTTGCATCTACAAATATTTTTCCTGCATAGGTTTCATGCTTTTTTGTGATTCTGTTATATATGCGTATTCTTTTAATTTCCTGATTTACTATTGTTATATTTTCATCCTTTACATCGAACTGGCGAAAAGTAAGTACTTCTATTCTATCTTGTTCTTTTTCGAGCATATCGTTGAATATTATGTTTGCGACATGTGGCTCGAAATGATAACCGTCACTACAATCTTTCACCTGCTTTGAATTCTTACCATATTTTTCGATGTAATACGATTTAATCTTGTCTACAAACTCTTTAAACAATCCGGTTGTGGCACCACGTGTGGCTATGTCGGTGGCTCCGAGTCCATTGGCAGGAAGGCCACCGATATAACCTGTACGTTCCAATATTACGGATGTTTTACCTTCCCTTGCCGCAGCTATAGCTGTAGTAATTCCTCCCGGTGTGCCTCCTAAGATGACAATGTCATATTCCTTTTGTGCAAAAGAGAGAACAGGAAGCATACAGAATAAAGTATATATAGCTATTCTTATCCTTAAATTACTTAAAATCATTTTATTCATTCTTAATAAAATAGTCAGGTGTAATACTTTGTATTTATAATAACTGTCCTACTTCTTGTAATCTATTTCGCAGTTTCTGAATATCCAGATTATGTATATCTGGTGACTTAGATTTGAAAATTTGACCGGCAGCGACACCTACAGCCTCACCTGTAACCAGACATGGTGGCATTACACGCAGACTTCCGTGGGCATAATGATCTGTAGAAATGCAACGTCCAGCAACAAAAACATTTTTGAGACCTATTGGGAGAAGACTTCTGAAAGGGATACCATGAGATTCCCCTTTTCCGTATCTTGGATATTCGGTAGCATTACTTTTATGCACATCGATATAATAAGAATTTCGCCCAATTCCATCTTCAAATTCTTTTCGTGTTTGCCAGTCTTCGAGTGTAAATGTATAGTCACACTTAATCCGCCTGCTTTCACGAATACCCATCAATGCACCTGTACTGGCGAGATACGAAGCTGCAAAAGCTTTTGGCGCAAATTCTGCAAGCCCGTCATGAAATTGATGTGCTATTTTTCGCCCTGTCATCATTGCAGAAGATAGTGAAATAGGGTCTGTACTATCTACGGTCACATGCCCTGCATTAAAGGCAAGAAAACCTGGTCCTGCATATTTGTCATTTATGTGGGCATCATTTATAAGATTATATTTTTCGGAAGAAATCATTTTGTGAACAGGACCATTCTTGCGGCTTCCATGTACATCTCCCATAAGTGAATATTCGTAAGGATCAATATTCGATAAGGTAAAGCATAGGGTTCCCTGTTGTACTGCTCCGGTATCGTCCCCAATTTCAAATCTTGCACCAGCCCATGCAGCAAGATCTCCATCTCCGGTACAATCTATGAATAATTTGGCCTTATATGCAGTTAATCCTGCTTTATTCGCAACTATTATTGCGTCTACTATTCCGTTCTGTTTCATCTCTACAGCCGCCATAGTAGTAAAGAATAGCACAGACACACCTTCTGAGGTTACCAGATCATCATAAACTACTTTCAGATATTCCGTGTTGATTGGAACCCAATCGTTCCCTCTAACATGCGGGACACCTTTCTTTGATTCGGAAAATACTTTTTCAGCAATGCCTTTATAAATGATTTTTTCTTTATCTGTAAAAGGACACCATGCATTTAACAAACCAGATGTACCCATACCCCCCAAAGCTCCAGTCCCTTCTATTAATAATACTCTTGCACCCTCTCGTGCTGCTGCTGTCGCCGCTGCGCAGCCCGCTGGTCCGCCTCCGACAACGATAACATCCCATTGGTCATCCATTTTCATTCCTGCCTTCTTGGGTAGAACTTGCGAAAATGTTTTTTCTCCAGCCGAAGAGTTGGTATAAGTGAGAGATGCTAGTCCTAGCATACCCGCATTACGCAAAAAATTTCTTCTTTTCATTTCTATATTAAAAGTTTAAACAAAGAATGGGGTATTGGGCTACCCCATTCCGATTTATTATTTGTAGTAACTTTTTCTTTGCATCATTAAAAATTGATACTGATTTTTGGAGTTCTGAATGTATCTATTGCTGTCGAAGTTGGCTTATATAATGTCTGATATGAAACTTCTTTTGTAAGATCTATATCTTCGATAATTGTTGCCTTTGCTAATACTCCGACTTCGAAAATTACAGAAGCAGTTATATTGTCTATTTTGGTATAGAAGACTTCCACGCCTATTTCATCAATACTGCTACTTCCCCCCCATGTTAATGTTAGCTTTTTCGCCCCAGTATTTGGCACTGCTGTCTTAATAGGGCGGTTCGATAGTGCTTGCTGATACTGGTTACCATACACCTTCACTATTTTTTCATATTTTACAGATCTGTACCCTTTGTTATCGTATGAATAGAAAAAGAAAGTGTAATCTCCTTCAGCTATTTCGCTACCGTTTTCTCCGATAATGATGTCCTGATATTCTTCCGGTTGATGTGAAGGGATTTCTACTTTCAAAGAGTCTTCGAACTGATTCCAATATAATACCAGATATTTAGCTCTTGGGTCAGTGATCCAGTACCGAAGTAATGCACGTTCGCGACCACTGAATGTGTGTACGGAATCTACCCTGCCTATATAGGTTGTCTCACCGTTTTCCAGATATTTCTCGTGCAAATCGTTCATGTCTGAACACGATATAATGAAAAACAGACAACAGCATACAATAATATATATAATTTTTTTCATATGGATAATATTAATTTTAGTTAGTAGGTTCTCCCCAAAGAGTAATTTCGCCTACGTATGCCGATGTTGAATTACTCCAAGTAGAATTCACTCGGATTTTCATGTACCGAAAAGCCGGAGCATCTAAAGGTACCTCAAATTCTTCCCCTTGCTTGCAATATTCTAGTTCGGCATCAGTAATATCACCTCCTTCAGTCTTTCCTGACGGACGGAGCGATTCACAATCCATTATTTTAGTCCATCCATCCCAACTGTCTATATTGTTTGCTTTTACAGGGTCACTTGTCCCCCAAATCTCGAATGTTCTCAGATGATGGAGGGTAAAACAATATTTTTCGCGACTCCATATTGTGAAACGTGATACTTTGACTTCTACACCCATATCGAAACCGAAATAGACTAAGACAGGATTATTGGCATTTTTCTGCATCAAGTAATAGACATTGGCATCTGAGAAAAATACGTTATCCCACATAGCGCTGAAGCCTTTACTCCACGAATGCTGACTGAAATTAGATGATTGAGGTAAACCTACAAAATTCTTTTTATCTAATTCGATTTCAAAAAACGGAATCATTGTCGCATAGATCGTGTCGGTATAGTTATCATACAGGTCACGGAAGCATAATGCAAATTCTGATTCAATAGCTTCCATTCCTCTGATCGCCTTATTGTATATAGCATCAGAAGAATATACAGTACCTACAGGGTTATATCTACCGATCTCGTCTTTTATCATCACTTCAAAAACAATCTCTTCTTTCAATGGATTCTCCCAATGTAGCCTTAATCCTCCGAAGTCTTCGCGGTAAGTTAATGTTTCGAATATGTTGTAGATTGGTGAGTCCATAGTTTCTATATCTACAAGCACAGGTTCGGAACGATTCAGACTCTTGTCTACCGAATAGAGCTTAATTGTTGCTTTCTGTGCTCTTCCATAGCCTTTGACTGTAATCTTGTTTGCATAGGCCGAACTCGACATTTCGCCTATCCCTCCTTTCGGTGTAGCATATTCAGCTGTTATGCAGAGTAGGTCATCTTCTTCCGGCAGATCATAAGTAAGTATTGCACCACCAGGAACATTCTCTACTTTGACATTTGTCACTTTTGCCGGAGGGGTATTGTCGATTGGCGGCTGCCCGACAAATTCCTCATCACAAGCGGTAAAGCAAATAGAGATGATTATAAGATAAAAAATATAATGTTTCATATTTTCCATGTTTTATATTGAATTAATAACCCCAGTATGGGTTTTGAATAAGGTTACTGTTCTTACGCAATTCGCTGTCCCTTATAGGCCATAGATAATTCTTGACTGTATATTGGATTTGATTGTAAGATACTACATTATAGTAATCATCAGTGGTTTTCTGGTTAACATTCCATCCCCTTTCATATTCATTGAAATAAGTATGTGCAACTCGCCATCTTCGTAGATCCCAGAAACGCTTGCCTTCGAAAGACAGTTCTATCATACGTTCACGATGTATAATATCTCGCATACCTTCTTTTGTGGCAGGCTTGTTTGGAACTTTGGAGTGGTTTTCCCAGCTTTCTACAACTCCGTCCAATCCGGCTCTTTCTCTCACTCTGTCAACATAATCATAGACTTCACTATTTGGAGCATCTAATGATTCGTTCAATGCTTCTGCATACAAAAGATACAGATCGGCTAGTCTCATAATCGGGAAAGTGTATCTCGTTTCGGCAATTTGGCTAACATCGACAGTCCCCGTCTCGAAATTGGAAACTTTCTTGATGAAATACCCTGAACGAGAATAACGAATATCGCTCGATTTGCCACTGACTTCTCCTCCTTTTGCTTTAATGATCCATGGAGTTTGAGTACTTGGTGTGCCGCCGACATCTATTGTTCTTCCATTGCCATACCAATAGTTTGTATCAAATCCTAAAGATCCGTAAAAGCGTGGTTCACGATAGGTGTTCAATGCAGCAGTAACTGAACCTTGCTTAATGTAATAGAAATGGTCCGAACCGACAGTGACGGTTTCGTATCTTCCTGAATAGTTGTAGTCTACATCTTCTTCGATTGGTATCCCATTATTAGAGTAATATAATTCTGCCATTTTGAAATTGGCATATATGCTAGGATCCGATTTATCGGAAGGTGTAGAAAAATAGGGTATTGTTTTGTTTTGCAATGAAGATGCAGTATTTACCGGATTTGCCCAAATGAATTCTTTATTCCATTTTTCGGTGACAACCCCTCTTACAGTCATCGACAATCTGGTTTCATCTGAAAGAGAAAAACGTGAATCTTCAAATTTATAAAGATCTATACCTGCTTCTAGAGCCATATCAACAGCTACTTTACAAGCATCAGCCGCAGTTTTCCATTTGGATCTATCTTCTGTTATACTGCAGAGCTGTATTCCACGGTTATCCACTAGCATTTTAAAATCCGGATTACCATTGAACAGCGGACTTGCTGCCAATACTAAAGCTTCTGCTTTCAGCATTGCTGCCATCGGACGTGTTATTCTTCCGTTTTCTACGCCCACATTACTTATACTTAATGGCAGATCAGGCATAGCCTCGTCGCAAAGCTCTGAAATGTATGCAATACCTTCGTCGAAAGGTGCACGATAAAGTTTCAATTGTTCGGTAGTAGCATCAATCGGAGCATTCTCTTTTATCAATGGGATAGGGCCATATAGCCTCATCATGTAGAAATGATAGAATGCTTTAAAAAACTTTGCTTCGGCTATCCAACGTATTTTTTCCTGATTAGATAAATCCGGCCCTACATTATTGATGTTATCAAGGAATATATTACAATCACGCAGGGCGATAAAAAGACCTCTACCTTCATTTCTTCCTTCCCAGTAATTGAAAAGCGGATCATTTGTATTCTGCTGTCCGAATTTTATCTTATTGCCATAATAATAAAAGGTTCCCATATCGTAAGCATTTTCAACTACGCCATATTCGTCACTGGATAATAGGGCAGGATCAGATTTCGGATTTCCTATCTGTGGCATGTACGAATAGAGAGTAGATAGGAAGCGTTCGGCGCTGACCCTATCACTAAAAGCATGATCCATTGTAGCTGTATTGTCGGGAACAATGTCCAGATAATCTGCGCAGGCACCGAAGGACAGTAATAGAACCGTTGTAATGGCTAATATTATTTTTCTCATATTTACTAACTTTTAAAATGAAACTTGCACACCGAAGTTGATAACCTTCTGGATAGGGTAGCCTAATCCATCACCGGCCATCTCCGGATCCCATAATTTGAATTTGCTAAGCGTCAATAGATTTGTGCCGGAAGTATATATTCTAAGATTACTAACCCCTGCTTTTCTTACCCATGTATCAGGGATCTTATATCCTACCTCAATAGATTTCAGGCGCAAGAAAGAACCATCGCGCATAAACCATGTACTTGGCTGGGTGTTATTTTGTGATAACTCATCAGAAAGCCTAGGCCATAGGGCATATACATCTCTGTTATTTTCAGACCAGTGATTGTTTGCATATACTCTTAATAAAGCATTCTTGGAGTTTATACTTCCATTGCCGTCAGTATCTATAAATGGAGCTGTCTTGGTAGGGTCTATCCAGAATGATTCACGGGCAAGTCCTTGAAAGAAAAAGGAGAAGTCTAATCCTTTATATCCTGCACTGAGTCCGAAACCATAAATAATTTCAGGCGATTTAGGATAACCTATCGGTACCATATCCAGTTCATTTATTTTATCATCGCCATTGATATCTTTATATTTAATATCACCTCCCATTACTACGCCACCGAATTCTTGTGCGGGCGAATTTGCCACATCTTGTTCATCTACGAATAAACGTTCAGCGACATAACCGTATTGCTGCGAGATAGCTACCCCTATTCTTGATTTCCACGGTGTATCGGAATAATCGGGTTCTTCATATACCGTATATTCCGACTTGGCATATGTGAAGTTACCACGTCCTGTAATCCAGAGATCTTTAGTGAATGAATGGTTGAAGTCTACAGATAAATCTATCCCATTTCCTTTTGCCTTACCAATATTGGCCTGAGGTGTAACCTGCAATCCTGTTGTAGCTGGAATATCGGCACGGCTCATTAGTATATTGGAACGCCTTTCGGTATAATAATCAGCTTGTATTTCGAGTTTTCTGAATAACTCTAGCTCGACACCCAAATTCATCTTTTTCGATACCTCCCAGCTTATCAAATCGTTGGCATATCTATTGATAGAAACACCGTTGACTTTATAATTAAAGTCAGAACCCCATGTATAAGCTCGATTCGAGTTGTTTAGGTTAACATCCGATTGATAAAAAAATCTGTCGTTTTCATCGCCGATAGCATCATTGCCGACAAGTCCGTAAGTGGCTTTAAATTTTAACTTGGATATTGTTTTTTCCAGACTACTTTCTTTCCAAAACGGCTCATTAGTTAGAATCCATCCTCCACCAAAGGCAGGGAAAAAACCAAATCTTTCGTTTTTAGAAAACCTTTCGGACCCATTATATCCGAAATTAAATTCTCCAAAATAACGATTGTCAAAACTATAAGTAAATCTGCCGGAAAGTCCTACGTTTCTGCTAGGTAGAGAAAGCAGCAATGAACCGGCATTACCTTTCTTATAGTTTCGCATATTAAATACTAATAAACCACTGACCCCATGTTTCTCGGCGAAAGTACGATCATAGTTTATAGCACTTTCGAAATAGATGGAAGAGTTTACATCTTTCTGCCCTTCATTATATCCCAGCCATTCTGAACCTGATTCAGGATTAAGAGAGTTTAGTGTGTACTTGTCTTTTACTTTGTCATATGTGGCTATTGAGTAATAAAAGGGATTATATGATCTCTGAACATCGAAATAAGAGTATCTGTTTGTGCTGAATAATCCTCTTACATTTAAACCTTCTGTAATGAAATCTAACTTTTGTTTTAACTCAAATTGAGCCATCATAAGAGACTTAGAGTAATCTTTAAATCCTTTTACCATATCGGCATAGGGATTGATATACTGCCCTTTATCTGCATTGCCAAAAAGGATGTGCTTCTTGTGTTGATGAGCTTCATCTGCAATAAAATATGCAGGGAATGAGACAGGGTCGCTGCGCATTACTTTTTTATACAATTCAGTACCACTGTCAAGCGGGCCGCCGTAGTCATCAAATGTACCATGAAGTCTTACTATGGCCTCGGTAGTTTTTGTAATATTGATGTTGACATTCGAACGTATGAGGTATTTTTTCAGATCGATGTTGTTGTCACTTCCGTTAGCAGTTTTCAATACACCATTGTCTTGATTGAAGGTAGCAGCTACATAATAACGGGCAACCGTACCTCCGCCACTAACATTGAAGTTGACGCGGTGATTTATTGCCTGACTTTTAAATAAAGAGCCATACCAATCATTAGCAGGGTATACCATCGGATTACCGCCTCGTTCTGTCATTTCAATTTTTTCCAGAGAATATGGCTGAGTTTTCTTATAATCGCGAGTGAGTACAGCTTCATTATTAAGTCGCATATAAGTTATTGGGTCAGAGAGCTCTATTTCGCGTGTAGGAGATGAGATAGATGTTTCATATCTGAGTGATATGGTGGCTTTGCCTTCACGTCCTTCTTTCGTTGTTACCATTATTACACCATTTGCTCCACGTGCACCATATAAAGCGGTGGCAGCAGCATCTTTCATAATAGAGAAGCTTGCGATATCATCTACCTGTAAGCGAGCCAGATCTGTAGAAGACATTTCTACTCCGTCAATTAGGATCAGTGGGCCTCGCGCATATATAAATGAGGTTACCCCACGGACAAAGAAACTTGCATCATCTTCTCCGGGTTCACCACTTCGTTGATAAGATATAAGTCCAGCCATTCTTCCTGCTAAAGCCGTGGTAAGATTACTAGAAGGTACTTTAAGATCTGAAGGTTTGACTGTACTGATAGAAGATAATACGCTTTCTTTTTTCTGTTTAGCGAAGGCTACTACTGTAACTTCTTCTAGTTCATCCACTTTTTGTTTCATGATTACCACAATATCGTTTTTGTCACCTACTTCTATTGTTTGAGGTTCCATTCCTAGAAATGTGAAAATCAGCTTATCTGTTGGCTCAATTTCGATATTGAAACTTCCGTCTTCATCTGTGATAACTCCTCTGGTCTTACCTTCGATGCTAATTACTACTCCGGCGAGAGGTTCGTTTTCTTCATCTATAACCTTCCCTTTTACTATTTTTGTTACCTGATTGATGCCCAGGAGACTATTACCCTCAGAATCTGAATTTATCAGGTTTTCGTTATTCGCACGAGTATTGTTTTCCACAGCTAGTAATTGTGTCGTTATCATACAGATGAAAGCAACTGTAAAGATTTTGATTAACTGAGGTAGATTCGGTTTAAGCTTGTATAATACTCGTTCGACAAGATATTTTCTTTTCATATGTTACCGAATGTTTTTTTATTAGTATACATTGATTTTTAGCTTTTGATAGTTAATTATTCACGGCTGAAATAATAGGTAGAAATCTGTTTTTTATTTAAGCCCGTGTAACAGCATACTACATCCTATTATTCATTACGATAAGGATATCCTTATTTATATCATAATAAATTATGGTTTAAGTATTCTATACCAGTCTATATGGAGACTAGTTCAAGTTTCTGATAATCTTTTGATTATTTTAATTTAAGTATTAGAATAATGAAGTTGGTTTATGTGTTTTTCTTCTGTCTTTTACATGTTTTTCTTATATTTGCGGTTTAGTTTATACTGTTTGATTTTTAAGCTTCTGATGGTATAAGCCAATATCAAAAGAGGGGTGTGACGGCACTTCTCTTTTGTTTTCTATCTTTGCTATTTTCTCATAGGGTTAGGATTTTGGGTTAATAAATTTTACAGTTTAATTATTATTCTCATTGCGTTATTATTCTATAAATTGCAGGGTATGCTGTTCCCTATATTTTTTCGGAGTTATTCCATATTGCCGCAGAAAGGTTTTATAGAAATTACCTCTATTATTAAAGCCGGTCTTAAATATAATCTCGTCTATTGTCATATTTGTTGTTACAAGTAGTCTTTCTACTGCTTTAAATCTGTATTCCTTTATTATGTCGGCAGGAGTTTTTTTTGTAATTTTTTTTAGTTTTCTATAGAATTGGCGTGAACTCAAACCCATATACAAACTTAAAAGCTCTACTGACAGATCTGGATTAGATAGGTTGTCAGCTATAGACTGTGTCACCTTTTCTGAAAACATAATATCGTCTTTATGTACCAATCGTCCATCTGATATATCGAATGAGCTTATTGCAGACTGATAATATTTTTTTAACTCTTCATCGCGTTGTAGTAGGCGGCTGACAGCTTTTTCGAGATATTGAACATTGAACGGTTTTGTGATATACATTTCTGCCCCCGCATCTAGTCCTGTAATCTGATCCTCTGATTGATTTTTGGCAGATAGTAGAATAAGAGGAATATGAGATGTTTTTTTATCGGCTTTTATCTTTTTAGTAAGTGATATCCCGTCTATGGCAGGCATCATGATGTCGAGAATAATAATATCTATTTTATTAGAATTAAGACATGCGAGTACCTTTGTCGAATCTTTTATAGAAATTATATTATATTGTTTAGATAGAACGTCAGATACGAACCATAAAATCTCTTTGTCATCATCTACAATCAATACTGTAGGTTTTGACATATCGTATGTTTCTGTATAATTATTAGGATGTATAATTTCACTGGATTCATCTTGTATGATTTCGGTATTTTCTGAATTGTTGTAGAGATTGGTATGTTCTGTTTCTGAGTTCAATTTAGGTAATATAACAGTAAATACAGTTTTTTCATTCAGGATGCTAGAGACTTCTATATTTCCCTTTAGTAATTTTACAATACTATCACATATTGCGAGCCCTAATCCATTACGAATAGGAGATCGGCTATCGCTTTGTCTTTCGAAATCGTCTAGTATCTGATATCGGTCGAATATTTTTGTAATATTTTCGGGTTTTATACCTTTCCCTGTATTTGAAACAGAAAGAGTGAGGTTGTCATTTTCTATAGTAAGATTCACTTTTATTTCACCATTATCTGGAGTGTATTTAAAGGCATTGGATATGAGATTGGTCACTATTTTTGAAAAACTCTTATTATCGGTATTCCAATAGATATCTTTTTCTATATCGATGGTGTAATTTATATTTTTCACCTCACTCATATATGAAAATGTTTCTATTATGCTCAATGTGAGTTCAGAAATATTTACCTGTATTATTTCAAGAGATTTATGTCCCGTTTCAAGTCGCCTGAATTCTATCAACTCTTGGATCAATCCGTTTAGCTTGTCCACATTGCGCTGTATCAGGTGTGCATACTTATGTATATAATTGTCGGTTTTGTTATATGATAGTATTTTTTCGCAAGGCCCCGATATTAGGGTTAACGGCGTACACAATTCATGCGTAATATTAGTGAAAAAGCGAAGTTTAGATTCATAAATTTCCTCTTTTTGTTCTTTTTCGAATCGGGCATATATGACATTCTTTTTCATTTTATACCAATTAATGGCAATACGCAATGCAATATAAATGATGACCAGAAGTATTATAGAATATAAAAAATAAGCAAGATTGGAACGATACCATGGCGGCAGTATCTTTATCCGACAAGAATATATCTGGCTGTCGGTTTCTGAATATTTATCATTATACCGTACGTTTAAGATATAGTCTCCTGGCTGTATATTCGTAAATGAAACAGTATTAGATAAGCCGTTGTTTACCCATTGTTCGTCGAATCCGTTGAGTTGGTAAGCGTAAGTATAATTGACGCCATTGGTGTAATCAATTGCTATAAAGGATAGAGAAAAGAAATTCTTATTATATGGTAGCTCCAGATAGAGTTCATTTTTTTCTTTTACTGTATATTCCCCTATATTTACCTCATTGCCGTAAATGGTTAGATTATAGAAATAAATGTCGGGATTGAACTTTACCTTTTTATTATCTTCTACTGAGACTGTACTGAAACCGTTTACTCCGCCGAAAAATAGCATAGAAGTGCTTTCATCTTCATAATAGGCATTATCACTGAATTCTATAACATCTGTATTGTTGCGGTGATTAAGTGTTTGGTAAGTTTCTTTCAATGGATCGAATTTAATGATTCCGTTATTTGTGCTCAGCCATAGCATCCCTTTATTGTCTTCCAGTATGCCATGTACGGTGTTATTAGGCAGGCCATGGAGTTCATTGTAATTTTTGTAGAAAAGAGAGTCGGACTCGTATGATATCAGTTTAACTAATCCTAAGCTTGTGCCAAACCATATACCATTGTGTGAATCTTTCAGGATGCAAAGGATATCGTTCATTAACTGTTTCTCTGTAGCTGTATGAGATATAGTTTTATATGTATTATCCAACGTATTGAACCGTACGGCCCCATTATGACGGCTTCCTATCCATAAGATACTGTCGTTTTCGGGAATGATGGAAAAGTAATTGTTATTGTATTGGAAAAACCGGAAGTTCTTAACCTTTTTTACTTTGGGTTCCCCTCCCTGATATTTCAGAGTAACTTTTTGTAGTCCTTCACCCGAAGATGCGAGCCATAAGGTTGTATCATTTTGTTCATATATATTATGCGTAAAAGCTATTCTGCCAGTAGTTTCGCTTTTTAAGCGATGTATTTTATTTGTTTTATAGGAATAATAATTCAAGCCATAATTGCTTCCTATCCAGAACCAATCGTTCTGGCTTTCTGAAAAAGAGAAAATAAGATTATTCGTGAGTTCCGAATTTTCTGTTGTGTATAATTTCAGATTGTCGGGAGAGATGTTGTTCATATCATAATCTGCACATTGGAGCAATCCACTACCTTTACTACCTATCCATAAGTTCTTATTTTTGTCGTAGAATACAGATCTTACGGGTTTCTGTATTTTATTATAAAGGCTGTGAAAGGTTGTTGATCTGTACGAATATTCGTCTTCTGAATACTTGAAGACTCCCAACCCATCAGTTGCGATCCACAGAATGTTTTGTATAGGATCTCTGTAGAGAGAAAATATGTAACAATTGATACTAATCTTTTCGTATTTATATTTTCCTTTCGAATCAAGGTAGTATTTCATAATTACGCCGCTTTCTGTGAATGCGACAAAGTAGTTTAGTCCATCTGAAACTACACCTGATAGTGAGTAACCATATTTATCCATTTCTGATAAAATATTGGTTATAAAACGAATTTGCCCAGTAGACGTTTCTACAACACTGAGGTTACCGCCATTCCCTACAATATATAGCTTATCTCCTTCAACATATGCGTCTCTGATGCTATCCGTATATGGGAGTCTTGGCAGGATCTTGATCTCGGTTATTTTACCTTTCTCATCCTGAGTAAATTTGTAACGGTGGATCTCCCCATTATTTGTAATGAACCATAGTATATTATTGCTGTCGAATGCCAACCTTTTAATATTATAACTTTCATATGGTTCCAGATAATATTGATCGAAGCAGTCACGTGTCGGATTATATACAGATATACTGTCTTTCATTCCTAACTTGAAAAGCTGGTTAGAAGAATCTTTTACTAAATAGTTATGACGTGTTTTATTATAATATTTAACCTCTCCTGTATTTTTTATTATTTTGTTTAGACCTGCAGTGGTGTTTATCCATAGAACTCCGGGTTCGGTTTCGAGTATCTTATAAATGATGTTTCCAGACAAACTGTTAGCCTGCCCGTTAGGCTTGTATGCGCACACACTCTTTCCGTTAAATTTATTGAGTCCATCATAAGTACCAAACCACATAATCCTGTTAGAGTCTTCATATATGCAAATGACAGCACTGTTAGATAAGCCGTCTTTGCTCGAAAACTGTTCGAGGTTATATGCATTTATACTTTTCAGGGATATGAAAAGGAACAATAAGATAAGAATCCACTTAATCTCAAATGTATTTCTCATAAGGTTATTAAGATTTAAGAGTCGCTTTGCGAAAACAAAATTATTTATTTCCAAAACAATAATACAATGAATAAAACCAAAAAAAGAACGCTTTTCCGCCATTCTGGAACGAATGACTGCCATTGTCGGCTTTTCGTTGTCTCGTGTCATTTAAACATACATCATATTATGCATTATTATTTTAGTTTTGGGTTCAAAATAGTGAAAAGATAAATACCGTAATATGTAATTTGGCTTTTTAACTATACAATATTGCAATGTTATGCTCAATAAGACTCTTTTTTATTTTTAGATAGTAGTATAACCGAAATGAATAATTAATATTTAATATAATGAGAACACGAAGACGTGGTAATTTATTCTTTCTGCTCCTTATATCAGGTATAATCAGCAGTCCTATGTTTGCGCAAAGCAAGGATTTGAAGAACTTTCCTAAAGAAGCAGATCCTCAGACTATCGGTAGTAAACTTGCTAATCATTATTTATCGGGAACATACCGTCATTTCGATGAAAATCCTGCACCTCCTCCCTATATCGTCTACCCCGAGACATGTACATGGTTTGGAGCACTCAAATTTTCGAATGTAATAGAAGATAAGCAACTGTTGCATCGGCTTGAAGAACGGTTTTATCCATTACTAGGTAAACAGAAAGAGCTTATGCAAAAGCCTAATCATGTAGATAATACTGTATTTGGAGTAGTACCGCTACAACTTTACCTACAGACAGGGAATGAATGTTATTATCATATAGGTATCGATTTTGCTGACCGTCAGTGGCAAATGCCCAAAATAGTGGCACAAGAAAATAATAAAACGAAATATGAGAATTTACTAAAGCAAGGTCTTTCATGGCAAACTCGTTTCTGGATTGATGATATGTATATGATATCTGCTGTACAAACACAAGCCTACCTTGCATCCGGTAATAAGGAATATATCGAGCGTTCGGCTTATGAAATGACTGTCTATCTCGACTCTATACAGCGACCAAATGGACTATTCTATCACGAAATGAGTGCACCTTTTTTCTGGTGTCGTGGTAATGGATGGATGGCGGCAGGTATGTCAGAGTTGCTGAAAAACCTGCCTCAAGCTAACAAACATAGGGAACGCATTATGCAAGCATATTTAAAAATGATGAGTACCTTAAAAGAATATGTAAATAATGAAGGTCTTTGGTGTCAGCTGATTGACCAGCCAGATACATGGACAGAAACTTCAGGATCAGCTATGTTTGTTTATGCGATGGTGACAGGTGTAAAAAACGGATGGCTGAACGGAGACGAATATGCTCCTGTTGCTCGTAAGGCCTGGATCGCTCTTGTTGCTTATCTGAATGAGAACGGTGATTTACGTAATGTATGTCAAGGAACGAATATAGGGAAAACGAAAGAACACTATGTGAATAGAAAACGTCTGACAGGGGACTTTCATGGGCAGGGTGCTATGCTTTGGTGTGCAGCTGCTCTTTTGGAAAAATAATAAATAAAGAAATCAGAAGATGAAGAGATATTTATTAATACTGGCTGTTACAATTACAGCCTTTAATCTGTATGCTCAGAAAGAGCCTCAAATAAAAGTCTCCATAATGCCCGATCATATAGATTGGAATTATACTCTAGGTGAAAAAGCAAGATTCGAAATAAAAGTCATGCGTAACGATACGTTGATCAGAAATGCTGATATACGTTATGAGATTTCATATGATATGATGAAGCCTTTCAAGGAAGAAAAGAAGGTACTTAAAAATGGCACATTAACTGTCGAAGGCGGTACCATGAATGTTTCTGGATTTCTTCGTTGCAGGGCTTTTTATACATATAAAAATAAAGAATACGAAGGGCGTGCTACCGCTGGATTTGATCCGCTATTGCTGAAAGCTACAACTATTATGCCAGATGATTTTGTAGATTTTTGGAATAAGGCAAAAGAAGAGAATAGTAAGATACCGATGAATGCTAAGCTGCGATTGCTGGAAAACAAATCGAATGATAAAGTCAATGTTTATGAACTGAAAGTACAAAACTTTCAACAGGAGAGCTATATCTATGGAATATTATGTGTGCCGAAGGCTTCCGGTAAATATCCGGCAATACTCAGAGTTCCGGGAGCGGGTGTTCGCCCGATGAATGGAGATAGAGGTGCTGCCGAACGAGGTATTATTACACTCGAAATAGGTATTCACGGCATACCTGTAACGATGGATAAAGAAATATATGATAATCTCTACAAAGCTGGACTACATGGATATCAGTATGCCAATTGGGATAATAGAGATAGAGTATATTATAAAAGAGTTTATTTAGGCTGTATACGTGCTATAGACTATATATTTAGTATGGATGAGTTTGATGGAACTAATATGGCAGTACAAGGTGGTAGTCAAGGTGGTGCATTAGCTATTGTTACGGCTGCTTTAGACAATAGGGTAAAAGGACTGGTTTCATTTTATCCGGCGTTGTGCGATCTTCCGGGCTATTTACAAAAAGACAGAGCTGGAGGATGGCCCCATTATTTCAGAGATCAGACAGATACTTCTTGTATATTGGAAGAAAAAGTAAAAGTCAGTAGTTATTACGATGTAGTCAATTTTGCACGTACAGTAAAGGTTCCCGGCTTTTACTCCTTCGGATATAATGATATGGTTTGCCCGCCGACATCTATGTATTCGGCTGTCAATGCTGTAGCTGCTCCGAAAACAATAGTTATTGTTCCTGAGACGGCCCATTATGCCAATGGTAAGGAATGGACTACAGCATCTAATTGGCTGTCGGAATTATTCAGAAAAAAAATAAAACAGAATTAAAACAAATTATGAGAAATATATTTGTAGCTATTTTACTATTATGTGCCTGTACTGTTTATGGACAGGAAGTATTTAACTCACGTTCGTATAATCAAGTATTACGTTCAACCGACGGGCATCAAGGCGAATTCATTTGGAAGATGAAAAAAGTAGGCGAAGTCGAAGCCAAGGAATCGGAAGTTTCTACAGCAGAAGTCTCTACTAGTAATTGGATGCACGCAATAGTGCCTGGTACAGTGCTTAATTCTCTGGTTTATAATGGTATTTATCCCGAACCTTATTATGGGCTTAATAATAAGATAACATCAGGGCTTATTCCTGATCTTTACACCGCAGGCCGTGAATTTTATACCTATTGGTTCAGGACAGAATTCAGTACACCTGAAGAAGAATATAAAGGTAAAAAAGTATGGTTACAGGTAGATGGTATAAACTATCGTGCAGAAGTTTGGTTAAATGGCAATATGGTAGGTAATATAGCTGGTATGTTTTATCAGGATATCATAGATATATCGGGATACATCAGCTATAAAGAAGATAATATACTTGCAGTAAAAGTATATCCAATCGACGTGTCAGGTGGTCCTCGCAAAGGGAAAGACGATGGTAAATCGTGGGGAGCTATAGGGGAGTTTCGTAATGGAGGCAATGGTGAGATAGGTAAAAACGTTAGTATGTTAATGACAGTTGGCTGGGATTTTACTTTTCTTGATGGGATAAGAGACCGTAATACAGGTATCTGGAAAGATATATCCATTTTCACAACAGGGAGAATGACGCTGCGTCATCCATTTGTGAAATCAGAATTGTCCAAACCTGATTATAATACTTCGCGACAGACTATTTCGGTAGAGGTTTACAATCCGAGTATGAGTTGGGTACGAGAGAAGGCCACTATAGTAGGCGAAATAAAAGGAGAGAATATAACTTTTGAAAAAGAGGTGATACTAGAAAGGGAGGAACGTCAGGAAGTGGTCTTTAGCTCAGTGGATTTTCCTCAACTAGAGATAAAGAATCCTCGGCTCTGGTGGCCTCTCAATAAAGGCAAACAAGAGTTGTACGACATTTCTTTCAAGGTAATTTATAAAGGACAAGTGACCGACTCTATTTCTAGTCGTTTCGGGATAAGAGAAATCACATCGGATACGAATACGCCCGACAAATCGCGGACATTTTATGTGAATGGGAAGCCTATTTTTATCAAAGGAACTAATTGGATACCAGAGAATATGCTTCGTAACTCGGATGAACGTACATATGCCGAACTGCGTTATTCTGCCCAAGCTGGAATAAACCTTATCCGTTTTTGGGGAGGAGGTATTACCGAATCCGATTACTTCTTTCAGCTGTGCGACGAATTGGGCATTATGGTGTGGACAGAATTCTGGATGACTGGAGATACGAAGCATCCTTATGACGAGGGTCTTTATTATAAGAATGTGATTTCTACCGTTAAGCGTATACGCAATCATCCATCATTAGCTTATTATGTGTCGTCTAACGAATCGTCTGAAATGCCAGAGACTCGGAGGCTTATTATGGAACTTGATGGTACGAGAGGGTATCAGATGCAATCAGAATGTGATGGTGTACATGATGGAAGCCCATACAAGCAAGTGAATATTATGCGACATTATGAAAATACAGCCTCCGATAGAGGAAGTAGGGTAGATGGGTTCAATCCTGAATACGGAGCTCCTTGTCTGCCTACTGTAGAATGTTTGCGCGAGATGATGGACGAGAAAGACTTATGGCCAATCAATAAGGAAATATGGGACTATTCGGACGGAAATGGTTTTCATTTAATGACATCTCTTTATAAGGATATGACAAACGAATATGGAATGTCAAATAGTATTGATGAATTTGCGATGAAGGCGCAGTATGTAGGTGCATTTAATTATAAGAGTATATGGGAGGTGTGGAACTATAATAAGCTGAATTATGGCGATCGTTATACATCAGGTGTACTATTTTGGTATCACAATTCGGCTATTCGTCAGGTCTGTGGGCGTATGTGGGACTGGTCGTTGGAGCCTACTGTCGCGCTTTATTCTGCACAGAATGCCTGTGAACCCTTGCACCCACAGTTCGATTATTTGAAAAATACTGTTTCGGTGGTCAATGATTATTACCGTTCATTTGAAAACTACACGGTTATAGCCGATGTGTATGACCTACAATCCAAGAAAGTGTTTACAAAACAGGCTTCTGTGAATCTGCCTGAGGATGGCGTGGTGAACGATATATTTAAAATAGAATTTCCTGAGAATATAACGGATGTCCATTTTATAAAACTAAGATTACTGGATGAAAAAGATAAGATAGTCGGCTCAAATTTCTACTGGCGTTCCAATAACAAATATGAGGGTAAGAATACGTTGACAGGACCGACTACAGCTGGATTTCAGGATATAGAAAAGCTTCCACAGGCAAAAATCAACTTTAAATATAAAACAAGAACAGAAAATGGTAAACATTTTATAGACATCGATATAAAGAATGTAGGTAGTAAACTCTCATTCTTTACCCAGATTCAATGGCTAGATGTAGCAGGCAAGCCTGTACGTCCATCTTTTTATACGGATAACTTTCTTTGCCTTTTGCCATCCGAATCCAAAACTATTACTATTGAAACAGATATGAAATATTTGAGTAGTAAGCAATACGAATTAGTAGTGAAGGGGATAAATATAAACGAACAACGATATAAAATAGAAATGAAATAGCATTTTACTTAAGGTTAGTTTTTTTAAAGCCATTTCAATTAGTAACTATCAGACTAATGAAATGGCTTTATTCATTTGATAAGATAACTAATTTGTTATCTTATTTTGTGGAATTAATAGTACTGCATCGGCAACTACTATGCCGTCAGCCCCTTCATTTGAGATTTCTATAAAAGAATCATCTCCGACAGAAAACTCATATTCGTTTAACGAAACCCATTCGCCCGAGGTTTGTCCCTCCACAACTATATCATGCGGTCTGATTATATTTTCTACAGCTTCGCCGTTAGTTACAATTGTGACTGTTATTTGATTTGAAATACCCTTGGCTTTTGGCAGATATGTATAAACATGATATACGCCTTTTTTCTTGATATCCACATTATACCTTATACTCTTGTTATCCTTTCCTTGCAAATCGTCTACAAAATAATTAGTACCATATCCACCCCATTTTGAGGCAGACCATTCACCGATTTTTTCTACATATTTTTCGTTATCGTTGTCGATAAGTATTTCAGGTAGACTGTTGTCTGCGAGAGGATTTTCTGTAAGAATTTTTTGTATGTCACTTACATTTACATTCTGTACAATCCTGTCATACTTATCTATAGCCAGACAAGCTGCTACTGCTGATGATTGTGCAAGTACCATAAAAACAGGTTCCATCCGGATTGAACCATAAGCTATATGCGATGCGGAAAGACATACAGGAACAAGTAGATTTTTCACTTCAGTTTGTTTGGGAGTTATAGCTTTATAGGATATAGGATAAGGTCCGAATCCTCCTATTTCAACATTCCCTTCATTTTTCACTGCATCATTTAATACCTGCCTGTCGCAGTTGTGTGAGTCCATGGTATATGCCGCCCAACCTACAGCATCGTCACATATTTCACGCCCTTGACAATGATGCTGAGTCATCACTTTTTCACCAATCATTCTTCGTGCTTCACGTACATACAATTGATGCGACCAATTTCCATTATTAGGATATTCATCTTTAGGGTATCCCCATTTCTGAATTTCCTCTCTTATATGTTGGGGCATCCTTTCGTTGTGCCCAACAAAATATAATAATCCTTTTGTATAATCAACGTGTTCTTGCCATATTTTGTCTCTTTCTTCATAATTTGCTTCGGGGTAATTCCAGTTAGCGCCAATCATATCAGTAGAGAATGCACCTTTGTTATTTATATCGGTCTTTCTATTTGGCATGATACTCCAGGCAAAGATATTATTCAAACCTTTCCAATCTGATTTTTCGCTTAAACGTACCAATAGCTCATACTTCTGAGGATCATAGTTGTCCGGCTTAGTAATTGGAATCATGTTTTCCTTTTTATCTGTCAGAGCTATTCTGAAATTGTAAGCCTGTACTTTCTTATCTCCTGATCCTTTTTCTGCAATTTCGGTATCGTTTATCCCCCATAATAGTCCACTAGAACTATCACCCGGAATGACATAAGGGTCAACTTCTATATTAAACTGATGTCCGTTGAGTACCTGCACGCCATTGTATGTTTCATTATAAATACTGTTTGCTTCACGCCCAACCGTATATGATACTCCTCCTTTTGCCATAAGGTCTCCTTCGTACGTACAATCGATAAATACCTTTGCTCTGACAGTTTTTTTCGTCACTGATAAATTGTATGTATCTTCTAGGATGATTTCTTCTATCGAGTTACCAGTTTTTTTTACATTATTTAGCCTATTACCATACCAAACTTCTACATTAGCACGATCGATATATTCATTGAATATTGATTCGGCTACACTTGGTTCGAATATCCATTGTTCCAGTTTTCCATAATGAGAGCCTAATCTCCGATAGAAGTCTCGTGACAATCCCGTCACGACATATTTATTCCCTATATCGGTGTAACCCAATCCTCCGGAAATCATACCTCCGATATTTTTGCGTGGTTCGATAAGTAGTACACTTTTACCCATCATCTTGGCAGTGTAGGCTGCGATCACGCCAGCTGAGGTTCCACCATATATACAGATATCTACTTCTTTTGCGTCTTTGTTGCTGTTGCATGAAAACAAAGAGGGAATGATTATTAATGAGCTAATAATCATGAAAATAAACTTGTTTTTCATTTTATTGAAATTATTGAACGGTTATTAAATCAAAGAACGCGCAATGAGAAGTTTAAAAATAAAAAATAATATTAAGACTACCAATTAATTACAATGATACTTGGTGATAATTCTAGATTAGCCTCTTACTTGTTAAAATGGGTGTCGTACAGAATAATAGTTCGATAATCAATATAATACAAGAAAGAGGAATTGCTAATTAATATGAATGACCTATTTCTTTATTCTCTTTTTCATGGTTTAAGTACAGATTTTGCACTACTTTTACTATCATTTATGAATATCTTTGTAGATTGAATAAAAATAGATTCGTGATTTAATGTTTAAGAATATAGATTTGCTGATAAAGCAAAATACAAGTTTTGCCATTTATCGTTTACCTTATCAGCAAGAACCAATTTTAATAATAGGGAATAAGCATAATACACAGATAGTTTACTCCATTAAGGAACTTAATAATTTAAAAGGTTTTGTAATCGCTCCTTTTAAAATAACGGAGGAGAAACCAATCGTTTGTATTCAACCAGAGTTGATTATATCAGGATGTAAAAATATTGCAGTTTTTTTTCAGGATATGGAGGATAAGAGTACTATAGAAAATACATCTCTTATAGAGCAAAGCGACAGCCATTACCTTGCATACAAATCTGCTTTTGACAAATTCTCCCAAGCTCTCTCTGCTGACGAGTTCAAAAAATTGGTGTTGTCTCACCCAAGTGATTATCAAGCCCATTCGAAAATACCATTCTATTCGATATTGGAAAAAGCAATGGAGGCTTATCCTTCCTCTTTTATCTATCTATGTCATACTGCTCAAACGGGAACATGGGTAGGAAGTACACCCGAATTGTTACTAAAGGGAATGGGTGCAGATTGGCAAACTGTAGCATTAGCAGGTACTCAGGAGAGAAAGTCTAGCCATTCTGATTATGAATGGGATAGCAAAAATCTACTTGAGCAAGAACTTGTATCAGGATATATTAAGCAATTACTAGAGTCTTATAAACTTAATTATACGCAACATTCGTCATTGACTGCGGAGATAGGAGAATTAGCTCATCTAAAAACAGCTTTTTCATTTCAATTAAAAGATTCTCTACAGCTTTTTAATTTACTTGAAAGCTTGCATCCGACGCCCGCAGTATGTGGGCTACCTAAAGAAAAGGCTTATAGCTTTATTCTGAACGAAGAGGGCTATGATCGTTCATATTATTCAGGATTTATAGGATATCTAGATCTCGAACAAGAAACTAGTCTGTATGTTAATATAAGATGCATGAATATTGATTCGGCTCGTTTGCGGTTATACGCAGGTGGAGGTCTGCTTGCATCATCAGAATTAGATTCTGAATGGAAAGAAACTGAAGCTAAATTGCAAATAATGTTGTCTTTATTAAATTAATTAAAGATGTATTCTGTTAAAAAGAACGTACAATTATTAGTAGCTTCTATAAAAAGCTATGGTATTCGGCACATTATATTGTCTCCAGGGTCACGCAATGCCCCATTAATACATACATTCAAACAACATCCATTTTTTGATTGCCATCTTGTCATAGATGAACGAAGTGCGGCCTATCATGCTTTAGGTATTATTCAAAAAGAAAGGAAACCTGTTGTTATATGTTGTACCTCGGGTACGGCTCTATTAAATTATGCCCCTGCCATTGCAGAAGCATACTATCAACAATTACCCCTTATCGTTATCTCAGCAGACCGTTCTCCTGCTTGGATTGGACAAATGGATGGTCAGACTATACCTCAAAATAATATATTATCTGCTATAACAAAAAAGTCAGTTCAACTTCCTGAAATTAATACGGATGAAGAGAACTGGTTTTGCCAACGGCTTATTCATGATGCAATTTTATCATCTACCAAAAGAGGGTGGGGTCCAGTACACATAAATGTGCCAATATCAGAGCCTTTGTTTAACTTCTCTGCTTCGGAACTTCCGGAAATAAAGCCAATAAGGAATGAAGTATCCCGAAGAATAAATATTAGTGATTATTACTCTGATAGATGGCAGCAGTTTAGTAAAAGGATGATTGTTATCGGTCAACTTGAGCAGAATAACAATATAGGCTCTTTGGTGGATAAATTAGCTGAGCGTTTTGATTGTGTAGTCCTGGCTGAACATATTGCTAATATTAATTCGCCATATACAATATGGAACTTTGACCCTCTTTTGCATAGACTCAGCGTGGAAGAGCAAAATACATTTAAGCCTGATTTGCTTATTAGTATCGGTGGGCATATTGTATCGAAAAGATTAAAATTTTTTCTGAGACAAAATAAAGCTTCTGAGCATTGGCATATAAGCGAAAATGGAAATTTAGTAGATTTATTTCAATCTTTAACCGATTTTATAGAAGTTGATCCCAGTCTGTTTTTCGAAGATATACTCAAATTAGATTTACCGTCTGATGAAGAGAGAAGTTATAGCAATATTTGGAAAAGGAAATCAGAGCATATCCCTATTCCTGCAAATAAATCAGGATTTTCAGATTTATTGGTAGTGCATAGCTTTATGAACGTATTACCATCGTATTCGGCTCTGCATTTGGCAAACAGTTCTTCTGTTAGAAATGTGCAGCTATATCCGCTCGATAGCTCTATAGAGGTGTTTTGCAATAGAGGTACTAATGGTATTGAAGGATCACTGTCTACGGCTATTGGTTTTGCACGTCAGTCAGATAATCTTGTTTTTTTATTAATCGGAGATTTGAGTTTTTTTTACGACCTAAATAGCCTTTGTTATCAAAACCCTCCCGGCAATCTGCGCATCTTACTCATTAATAATGGGGGTGGGGCTATTTTCCATCAGTTGCCAATCCCACAAGAGACGGATATTTTTTCCAGATACATAGCAGCTGAAAATTCAGAACGGGCATCTAAATGGATTGTTAATGAGGATATAGAATATCTGTCCGCACAGAATGAAGAAGAATTGAAATTAAATATAAGTAAGTTTATATCTAAAGAGCAAAACAAACCTATTATCCTTGAGGTTTTTACTTCGATTGAAGATAGTAAAATAGGATTAGAAGAGTATTACAATCAATTAAAACAATAAGATATGTCAACAGTAAGACAATGGAAAACTATCAAGCAATACGAAGATATATTGTTTGACTATTTTGAAGGTATAGCAAGAATTACGATAAACCGTCCTCGCTACCGTAATGCATTTACTCCGACTACATCAATGGAAATTAGTGATGCTTTATATATCTGCCGCGAAAAGCAAGAAATTTGTGTAGTAGTGCTTACAGGTGCAGGGGATAAGGCATTTTGTTCGGGAGGAGACCAGAATGTAAAAGGTACGGGAGGATATATAGATAAAAATGGTATTCCCAGATTGAATATATTGGATGTTCAGAAGCAAATACGCTCTCTTCCTAAGCCTGTGATTGCTATGGTAAATGGTTTTGCCATTGGCGGAGGACATGTTCTTCATGTGATGTGTGACTTGACAATAGCTTCTGATAATGCTATATTTGGACAAACAGGACCTAAGGTTGGTAGCTTTGATGCTGGTTTTGGTTCTTCACTATTAGCTCGTAATGTAGGACAGAAGAAGGCTCGGGAGATTTGGTTCCTTTGCCGTCAATATTCAGCTCAAGAAGCTTTGGAGATGGGTATGGTAAATAAAGTTGTTCCGTTTGCAGAGCTTGAAGATGAAGTTGTACAATGGGCTGGAGAGATGATGCAACATAGCCCGATGGCATTAAGAATGATCAAACTGGGACTTAATGCTGAATTGGATGGTCAAGCAGGTATTCAGGAGTTTGCAGGTAATGCAACATTATTATATTATTTGACAGAAGAAGCTCAAGAAGGTAAAAAAGCTTTTTTGGAAAAACGTAAACCTGATTTCAAGAAGTTTCCAAAATTTCCATGATGAAATTTAAGGCACATATCATACCGTATATCCTTCAATTTAAAAATCCGGCAGGAACATCAAGAGGGGTCTATTACCAGCATAAAGTATGGTATGTCGTATTAAGTTCTATCACTGATACAGCTCACATAGGTGTAGGAGAATGCGCTCCTTTACCCGATTTGAGCTGTGATGCCATGCCTGAAAGTGAGTATCTGAAAGTTCTTCAAAAAGCGATTCGGATATTGGAGGATAGTGGTGAAATTGACTATGAATACTTACGTCCATATCCATCTATTTTGTTTGGCCTAGAAACAGCATTGAAACACTTTAGTCAAAAATCATTGGGTTTCTGGAATACAGGATTCTCTAAAGGGGAAAAGGGTATTGAGATTAATGGGCTGATTTGGATGGGGAATTTTGATATGATGTTAAATCAAATCAAGCAAAAAATAGAACAGGGATATGGCTGTATAAAATTAAAAATAGGGGCAATTAATTTTGACCAAGAGCTAAATTTATTGAAACATATCCGCCAGCATTTTTCATCTGAGCAGATAACTTTAAGAGTGGATGCGAATGGTGCATTTACTATCATAGATGCCTATGAAAAATTAAACCGGCTATCCAAATTGGATTTACATTCCATAGAACAGCCAATAATGGCAGGAAAGTGGCAGGAGATGGCTAAGCTGGCTGCTGTGACTCCTCTTCCCATAGCTCTTGATGAAGAATTGATTGGTTGTAATGAGATCAGTCAAAAACGAGAGCTTCTGGAAACAATAATGCCTCAATATATAATTCTTAAACCGTCCTTACATGGAGGATGGAAAGGATGTCAGGAATGGATTGATATTGCCAGTGAAAAGAATATTGGATGGTGGATAACATCAGCTCTTGAATCTAATATCGGGCTTAATGCAATTGCTCAATGGTGTGCATACTTAGATGTTGTAATACCCCAGGGATTAGGAACGGGAATGTTATACACCAATAATATAGACCTTCCATTGTATATAGATGGAGATAAACTTAGGTATAATCCAATAGAGGAATCATTAAATAATCTGTCAGCCATTTTTAATGTTTGAATTAGATCGCAATAAGCAAAAAATCATAATTGAGGGTATCTCATATACCAAAGAGGATATATTGGGAGGAGTTCCGGCTTTTGCTAATGAATCTGATTTTGGTTTGGAGGTCTATGAAGTCTTGAAAGATTGGTTTTTAGATACAGACGAAATTCTTTTACATACTTCAGGATCGACAGGGATGCCTAAAATAATTAAGGGTAATAAAGAACAAATGATGCAAAGTGCAAAATTAACTTGCTCATTTCTGGATTTAAAAGAAGGGGACACTGCTCTGCTTTGCCTACCTGTGTCTGCAATTGCGGGTAAAATGGTGCTTGTTAGGGCTCTAATAGCAGGTTTAAATGTTTATTTAGTATCCCCTTGTGGAAATCCGTTGAAAGATTTTGACTATGATATAGTATTTGCCGCAATGGTTCCAATGCAAGCGTTTGTTTCATTACAGTCTAAAACAGAAAAGAAGCGTTTCGAGAAAATCTCCAATGTTATAATTGGAGGAGGAGCAATAGATAAACAGTTAGAAAGTGCACTTAAACCCTTATCGAATAATATCTATTCGACATATGGTATGACAGAAACCTTATCACATATCGCTTTAAGACGAATTAACGGTTCCTCTTCTTCATTAAACTATACACCATTTCAATCGGTAAAAATATCTTTGTCTGCAGATGGTTGTCTGATTATAGATGCACCACTTGTTTCTAAAAAAAGGTTATTGACAAATGATTTGGCTGAGATAAACTATGATGGCAGTTTTCGCATAATAGGACGAAAAGATAATGTAATAAATACAGGTGGAATAAAAATACAGATTGAAGAGCTAGAAGAAAAGCTTAGATCTATTATTGAATCTAAATTTGCGATTACATCACGTCCTGATGCTAAATTCGGAGAGGTAATTATTTTAATGTCAGAAGCAGAGGTAGACAAAGATAAAATGAAAACACTATTATCTCCTTTTGAAATACCCAAAGATATAATTCTCGTGGATAAGTTACCATTAACAAGAACCGGAAAAATAGACCGGAAGGCTCTTAAAAGAATGATTCCAAATGTATAATGCACGACCTCTTGTTGTTAGGAGGTTTTATTCGGCTTTTTTCAATAAAAAAACTCTTTAAATACCTTGTAAATTCGAAATAAATATCTATTTTCGCATCGCGTTAGTGAGTGCATTATTTTGAATGAAAGCTTTAAAGTATAAAGCTGATTTTTATTGAAAAATAGTGAACTATTAATTACAAATTGGGGGATTAGCTCAGCTGGCTAGAGCACCTGCCTTGCACGCAGGGGGTCAACGGTTCGAATCCGTTATTCTCCACATAAGACATGACAAAGTAAAGAAGGGTACGTAAATATTTATATTGCGTACCCTTCTTTACTGTATATTATTTCAAGTTGGAGGGTACAAATCCACCTTTATATTAAAAAGAGCCTATTTTTTCGTTTGGTAATATTATTATGTTAGATTTGTAATAACTAAATGTTTGTTGATTCCTGGCTTTAAATTTATGCAATGAAGAAGATATTGCTCCTCATCTCTTGTCTCGTCTTTATATCAATACATGGATTTTCTAAAAATGAGATTGACTCTTTATTAAAAGTGTTGGATAAAACTATATCTGAACGACCTACTTATGCAATAAAAAAGGAGGCATCAATAAGTGAATTAAAATCAAAATTAAGTAATAAAATATCTTTGGAAGAGGAATATTCAATCAATGCGAACATTATATCAGAATACGAGTCTTTCATTTGCGATTCGGCTATAGCTTATATAAATAAAAATATATTAATAGCTGAAAAATTAAAAAACAAAGAGCATTTATCCCAAAGTAGGTTACAGTTATCATTTGTATTGTCTATATCCGGGCTTTTTACGCAGGCGCTAGAGAATCTTCATATGATAGAATATGAAGAATTACCTTTACATCTAAAGGTTTTGTATTGTTGGAGTTATATAAGGTACTATGAAAACCTTATAAAATATACAGACGATCCTCGATACGGAGACAAATATTTGGTAGAGAAGGAAAATTACCGAGACACCTTAATGGGGCTTCTTAATGAAGGGACTGATATGTATATGAAAGAAAAGGCTTTTAAACTTCAGGATATGGGTCAATACAATGAAGCTTGTGAAATCCTTACTAAAATTTTCCCCATACATGATTACCCTACCCATGGCTATGCGATGGATGCCATGAGTCTTGCTAAGGTATATAAATATATGGATAAACCATATTTGGAAGAAAAATTCCTTATAATTGCTGCTATAACCGATTTGCAATTAGCCGTAAAAGAGAATGAGGCTCTTTTGGCACTTGCTATCTGTGTATATGAACAGGGTGATATAAATAGGGCTTATAATTATATAAGGATTGCTCTGGATGATGCTAATTTCTACAATTCTCGGTTTCGGAATACTGTCATTGCGCGAGTTCAACCGATAATTGAAGATACTTACTTGTTGAAGATTGAGCAGCAAAAAACAAATCTCAGGACATACTCCATCCTTACCAGTATATTTGTAGTCATATTGGCTATCGGTTTGTACTTCATCTATAAGCAGATTAAAATAGTATCCAGAGCTAGGAAGAACTTGAAGGCCATGAATGAAAAACTGGGTGATATAAACCAGAAGCTAGATGAAGCGAACCTTATAAAAGAAAAGTATATAGGTTACTTTATGAATCAATGTGCCGTTTATATAGATAAATTAGACGAATATAGAAAAAATGTAAACCGTAAAATAAAAGTTGGACAAATTGATGATCTATACAATTTGACCTCGTCTACCCGTAATTTAGAAAAAGATGTGGAAGAACTGTACAGTACGTTCGATAAGGCATTCTTTAAAATATATCCTAATTTTGTGAAAGAATTTAATGCCCTGCTTAAAGAGGAGGAACGTTACAAATTGGAAAAAGAACAATTGAATACCGAACTACGTATTTTTGCCCTCATTAGATTAGGTGTAACAGACGTCAATCAAATTGCTGTTTTCTTACGATACTCTCTCCAAACTATCTACAATTATAAGAGTAAAGTGAAGGGGAAAGCTATAATCGAGAGTGAGAATTTCGAAGAAGAAGTAAAGAAAATAGGAGGGTTTTCTTATAAAAAAAATTCTTTATGACTTACCAAAACAAGAATCTATAAACTTTTTAAGTGGTTTATATTCAGTGTTATATTGATATGTTTGTTTTAAAACGATTTACTCAAAAGCTTACTTTCGAAAGGAAGTAAGCTTTTTGATTTATAAGTTTGTATATCGTAATTTCCTAGATAGTCATTTGTGGATTAGTATCCTATAGGAAAGATTGAAATACTGAAATTAACTCGACCAAGAATCTATAATATTTAATGTACATGAAGAATATATCTATTACCATCATCCTCTCCGTTTTTTTACTTTTTTTTGCTTCATCCTTGTGCGCTCAAAAAATTACTCCATTTAAAGATGGGGACAGAGCCGTATTCTTAGGAAACAGTATAACCGATGGCGGACATTATCATTCGTATATATGGCTTTATTATATGACACGTTTCCCTGAGATGAGATTGACGGTACTAAACGCCGGAATTGGTGGCGACAGGGCAATTGATATGGTAAGACGGCTTGATGGCGATGTTTTCAGTAAGAGACCGACGGTTTTGATAACTACTTTCGGTATGAACGATACCGGTTACTTCGAATATAATGGAGATCAACCCGAAAAGTTTGCAGACGAGAAAGTAAAAGAATCTTATGAAGCATATCTGCAAATGGAGGCAAGATATAAGAATCTGGCCAACACTAAAATTCTTATGCTGGGCAGTACTCCTTATGATGAGACTGCTGTTATAGAAGGAAATACCCCTTTCAAAAATAAAAATAAGGCTATGCTGCGGATTGTCGATTTTCAACGTAAATCGGCAGAAAGTAACGGATGGGAGTTTTTCGATTATAACCAGCCCATGACTACTCTTAACGAACAGTTTCAGCAAAAGGAACCGACCTTTACCCTCTGTGGAAATGACCGTATTCATCCCGATAATGACGGCCATATGGTAATGGCTTATCTGTTTCTTAAAGCACAAGGATTTGCCGGAAAAGAAGTTGCGGATATAAATATAGATGCTGCAAAAATGGATGTAACATCTTCTTCAAACTGTGAAATTACCAATTTGAAAAAAACACAGACAGGCATTTCTTTCAACTATCTGGCAAATTCATTGCCATACCCTATGGACACTGTAGCTCGCGGATGGGGAAGTAAGAAAAGCCAAGGTGAAGCTATAAAGGTGATTCCGTTTGTGGATGAAATGAATAAAGAAATGCTCACAGTGAGTGGTTTGTCGGGCAATTTTAAACTTATGATAGACGGGGAACATATTGGAACATGGTCTGCTAAAGATTTAGCAAAAGGAATAAATCTTGCTACCCTGACAAATACACCACAGTATCAACAAGCTCTCAAGGTGATGTTCCTGAATGAGGAACGCTGGGAAATAGAACGGCGATTTCGTGATTATGCATGGGTGCAATTCAATTTCTTCCAGCCAAAAGGCATAATTGATTTGAATACAAGAGAAGCAGTTCAAGTTTTAGATAAAAATAAAGATAGTAACGGTTGGCTTATGGCTAAGCGTGATTTATACTCAAGAGCAAAATTTCCTGAAATAAGAAAAGCATGGCAGGATGAAATGGATCTATTTCTTACGGCGATTTATGAAACAAATACGCCGGTGCAAAGAATAATAACATTGGTGAAGACAAAATAATAAACCAGAATCGGTCTATGAAGAGGATAATTGCAATTATACTAATAACTGCATTTATATGCTGTAATGTATTTTCTCAACAACAGGCATATTTTGTTGATGGTTATCATGGAGGAATCTATGGTCATTATCCAATGTGGGTAACCCAATTCATGGTAGATAAATTGGCTCAGCATCCCGAATGGCAGATAGGGCTTGAAATAGAACCCGAAACATGGGACACTGTGAAGGTTAAAGAACCTGTAGCGTACGGAAATTTTAAGAATATTGTAATCGATAAAAGGATTGAGTTTACGAATCCCACATATGCTCAGCCTTATTGTTACAATATTTCAGGCGAAAGTCTTATACGTCAGTTCGAATACGGTATTAAAAAAATACATAGTCATTTTCCTAATGTTGTCTTTACTACATATTCGGCAGAAGAGCCATGTTTTACAAGTGGTTTGCCGCAGATTTTAAAATTATTCGGTTTTAAGTATGCTGTACTTAAGTGCCCCGATACGTGCTGGGGTGGGTATACTGCCGCTTATGGAGGACAGTTAGTAAACTGGATAGGGCCCGATGGAACGTCTATTCTTACAGTGCCACGTTATGCTTGTGAAGATTTGGAAGATAATTCTACATGGCAAACTAAAGCATGGAATAATTCCGATTCTTATCTCAAGGCTTGTTATGATCATGAAATAAAAAATCCTGTAGGAATGTGTTATCAGGATGCCGGTTGGAAAAATGGTCCTTGGATTGGGTACGGAGATGATATAAAGAATAATTCTATATATGTAACATGGAAAAATTATATAGAAAACATATCAGATAGTAAGTCTGATGATAATTGGCATTTTTCTCAAGAAGATGTATTGGTAAATCTTATGTGGGGAAGTCAGGTGCTTCAAAAAATTGCACAAGAAGTGCGTGTGTCTGAAAACAAAGTTGTGATGGCGGAGAAGATTGCGGCTATGGCAGCAATAGAAAATAAATACAAACCCTCACAATCATCCTTTGATGAAGCATGGCGAACCTTGATGATGGCTCAACATCACGATTCCTGGATTGTTCCTTATAACCGACTTAATAAAAGGCATACTTGGGCACAAGAAATAAGTTTCTGGACAAATAATACAAATCTAATTTCTGATAATGCTATAAAGGATGCTATCAAAACTTATGATTCAGGAAGTATATCTTCTTCAAATAAGCTACCATCTGTCAGAGTCTATAATACGCTAGCAAGTAAAAGATCGGAAATAGTAAAAGTTGACTTATCCGGAATAAACTTCAAAGAAGGACTGACCATCTATGATTCGAAGAAAAAAATGATTCCTTCTCGTATAGTGCAAGAGGGGGAGTCTGTGAGCCTTATTTTCAAGGCTGAGGTACCGCCTTTTGGCTATACAACATATAGTTTGCTAGATAAGAAATCAGAGGATAAAAAATATACTGCTGTCAGACGAAATTCGGATGATGACTATATCATAGAGAATGATATGTACAAAATCATTATCAGTGCAAGAAAAGGAGGATCTATAAAAAGTCTGATAGCAAAAAATGAAGGAAATAAAGAATATATTGACAATACAAATGAATATAGCTTTGGAGAGCTGAGAGGTTATTTTTATGAAGACGAAAAATACTACTCTACTGCAGATTTCCCTGCTAAGGTGACAATTCTGGAAGAAAACAATCTTAGAACGATATTGAAAATAGAAGGGAAAATATCCTCTCATTCTTATACTCAGATTATCACATTGAATGGCGGACAAAAACGAATAGATTTCGACGTGACTATTAATTGGGTAAATAATGTTGGTATAGGAGAATATAAGCAAGGACCCAACTGGCGTGATAATAGGAGAGCCTTTACGGATGATAGGTTTAAGCTGAATGTAATGTTTCCTGTAAACCTGCCTTCGGCGAAGCTGTACAAAAATGCTCCGTTCGATGTATGTGAAAGTAATCACAAAAATACTTTCTTCAACGCATGGGATAGCATAAAGCATAATGTCATACTTAATTGGGTCGATATTCTTGATCAAAATAAAAAGTACGGATTTGCTCTTTTATCAGATCATACCACTTCATACTCTTTTGGCGAAGATTTTCCATTAAGTCTTACAGCTCAGTATTCGGGCGTTGGGTTATGGGGCGTCGATTATAAAATAACACGGCCATTGAAAATGAAGTATGCCGTTATTCCACATGCAGAAAAATGGGATCGCAGCGGAATATCTATGGAAAGCAATAAGTGGAATGAGCCTTTAATCGTTTCGCTCTATAATGGAGCAGAGATAGAGGATAAATCCTACTTCGATATCTATAATTCTGGCTATGAGATAACAGCCTTTAAAGTTCAAGGAGATAACTTGTTGATAAGGTTATTCAATGCTGAAGGTGACGCTTCTATCCAAAATTTAAAATTTGGCTTCCCCGTATCTCTTATTGAGGAGGTTGATTTGAACGGAGATGTAATAACAAAGAATAAAGTAAATAAAAACGAAATGTCTCTGTCTATTCCTCGCTTTGGAATTAAGACATTGTTGGTGACAAGAAAATAAAACTGAATACTAAACAAAGAATTGATACCATGTATAAAACGATTATAAGCCTTATTGCAGTTCTATATCTGACAATGATAGGATGCTCTCCGACTATTGAAACAAAGAATGATACACCCTCTGATTATGTAAATCCATTTATCGGAGCCAGCACTAGTGTTGGAGCTGCCGGGGTATATCACGGATTGGGTAAAACATTCCCGGGAGCAACAACTCCTTATGGCATGGTTCAGGTTAATCCTAATACAATAACAGGAGGAGATAACTCACCTGGTTATAGCTACGAACATAAAACAATAGAAGGCTTTGCTTTCACTCAAATGAGCGGAGTAGGTTGGTACGGGGACTTAGGTAATTTTCTGGTGATGCCTACCACAGGTGAATTGAAAATAATAGCAGGCAAAGAAGATGGAGCTATAAGTGGTTATCGATCATCATATGACAAAAAAACTGAAATCGCTAAAGCCGGATATTATTCAGCTGAACTGACAGATTATAATATCGCAGCGGAGGCGACGGCTGCTCCACATAGTGGTATATTGCGTTTTACATTCCCTGAGAATAATCAATCACGAATACAAATTGATTTAGCCCGAAAAGTGGGCGGAACATCTACTTATCAATATGTGAAAATCGTTAATGATAGTACTATACAAGGATGGATGAGATGTACTCCCGATGGTGGAGGCTGGGGTGATGGAGAGGGTAATACCGATTATACAGTACACTTTTATGCGCAATTCAGTAAACCATTAAAGGATTATGGTTTTTGGAGTGCAGATATACCCGATGATTGGAAGCGTAAGCGAGAAGATGTTGTAAGTATTCCTTATCTGAAAAGAGTTTCGGAAGCTAAAATAATCAGAGATGTAAAAGAATTAGAAGGAAAGCATCTTGGCTTTTTTACAGAATTCAATACAGCGAAAGACGAAGAGGTAGTTTTGAAAGTGGGTATTTCTTTTGTTGATATAGATGGTGCTGAAAAGAATTTTAGAGCAGAAATAGCAGAGAAGAATTTTGACCAGATACGAAACGAAGCTAAAGAAAAATGGAATAAGGAATTAGGAAGGATAAAAATAACTGGTGGTACAGATGATCAGAAAACGATCTTTTATACTTCCCTATATCATACAATGATAGACCCGCGTATATACACTGATGTGGACGGACGTTATGTAGGAGGAGATAAGCAGATATATACTGATGCGACATTTACAAAACGTACCATATTTAGTGGATGGGACGTTTTCCGCAGTCAATTCCCATTGCAGACTATTATTAACCCTGAATTGGTAAATGACCAACTAAATTCACTGATAACTCTGGCCGATCAGAGTGGCCGTGAATATTATGAACGTTGGGAAATTGTAAATGCATATTCGGGATGTATGATAGGAAACCCGGCTTTGTCTGTTCTGGCAGATGCTTATGCAAAGGGTATCCGTAATTATGATGTCAACAAGGCTTATCAATATGCGGTGAATACTTCGAAGAAGTTTGGGAATGGCGAACTCGGTTATACAGGACCTCCTCTCAGTATCTCCCATACACTTGAGTATGCATATACCGATTGGTGCATATCCAGACTCGCAGCTGATTTGGGTAAAACAGAAGATGAAAAACTATATCATGAGAAAGGACAAGCTTACAAGAATATTTTTGATAAAGAAAAAGGTTGGTTCCGTCCTCGAAAACTAGATGGTTCTTGGGAAGAATGGCCCGAAAATGCACGTCTGGAAGAATGGTATGGCTGTATAGAATCTAATTCGTATCAGCAAGGATGGTTTGTTCCACATGACATTCAAGGAATGGTTGACCTGATGGGAGGTGAAGACAAAGCTATTGCTGACTTGACTAACTTATTCGAAAAAACTCCGGAAAATTTGTTATGGAACGATTATTATAATCATGCAAATGAGCCGGTACATCACATCCCTTTCTTGTTCAACAGACTTAAGCAACCTTGGCAGACTCAAAAATGGACACGCCATATCTGTAATAAGGCTTATGCCAACAAGGTTGAAGGAATCGTAGGCAATGAAGATGTGGGGCAGATGTCGGCTTGGTATGTGCTTGCATCTACCGGAATACACCCCGTATGTCCCGGAGATACACGTTTCGAGATAACAAGTCCTATGTTTGACAGGGCAGAATACAATCTGGATTCGAAATATTTTAAGGGTGGTAAGTTTGTAATAATAGCACACAATAATTCTCCTGAAAATATATATATACAAAAGGCTCTGCTTAATGGAAAAGAACATAAAAACTGCTTTATTGATTTTTCTTCTATTGCAGATGGGGCTACATTAGAATTGTACATGGGCGACAAGCCTAATAAAGAGTGGGGTATATAAAACGAGGATTTTCAATGTTTTCTTAAGGCATATTTCTTTAGAGCTGTATCAGCCTATATGAAATAATCTGAATACTATCTGATTTACTAAAGTATAGAGATATAAACATACCATGTTTAGATTAAAAACGTGGTATCTCAATATAAATTTTTTATTAACCTAAAACATTATATTATGTGTATGAAAAACATTTTCTATTCATTATTTATGATAATGGTCGTGTGGGGAGGTTTTTCCTGTAGTGATACCAGTTTCCTCGACGAGACTGTGACCACAGACCTTGATTACGAGAAGATCTTTGCAGATAGTACTCTGACAGAAGGGTTTTTGGTTGAGATTTATAGGCAAATAGGTCTAGACACTCGGGCTAACCGTTTTTCGAAAGACGGTGAAAATCTGGGAGGGCTTCAGACAGCCAGCGACGAAGCAGAGTACAAAGTGTCTACGAAAGTAACACCTGATCTACAATTCGCTACGGGAACAGTAAATCCGGTAGTTATAACTGACGACGCTTGGAAAGTTTCTTATGAGAATATCAGAAGGGTAAATGTCTTTTTTAGAGGTATAGAGAAAACTCCTATCCAAACAGCTTTAAAAAGCCGTCTAAAAGCCGAGGCTCGTTTTCTCCGTGCATGGTATTACTCTGTACTATTGAGGCACTATGGAGGAGTACCTTTGATTGGTGATACTATTTATTCAGAGACTGATAAAATGAAGGATACACGCGATACATATGATGCGTGTCTTCAATATATCGTGCAAGAATGTAAAACAGCTCAAGAAAATCTAGCTGTAAAACCATCGGGGAGGTTGTACGGACGTGCTAGTGCTGCAGCATGTAAAGCTTTAATAGCCCGTCTGAAATTATATGCAGCTAGTCCGCTATTTAATGGTAATAGTGATATAGTAGAAGGTACAGATTGTCCGGCAGGATTATTGGGATATCCTGAATATAAAGCCATGCGTTGGAAAGAAGCAATGGATGCAGCGTATGAGGTTATACAACTGGGGCAATACAATTTGTTCGAACTGCATACAGATCCATTAAAAAATAATGATTCTGATCCCGGACACGGTTTTTATGCACAGTTTATTGCTGCCGATACACGGTATGCTTCTTCTAAACCATTCGTAGAGGCTATATTAGAAGATAGGAGCCAGTCTGACAGGGCAAGAGAGAGCTGGTTTCAACCACCAACACGTAACGGATCAGGAGGTGGTTACATATATCAGGAACTGGTGGATGCTTTTCCTATGAAAAATGGTTTGCCGATAAGTGATCCGGCTTCAGGTTACGATGCTAATTATCCATACAAAGATAGAGATCCACGCCTTCGGAATACAGTAGTATATGATGGTGTAGCGCTTCAATCAAATTCAGGTTCACCCACTCCTATTGTAATTGCTCTTAATACGGACGGTTCTTCGAGCGGTAAAGATGCCGTACATCAAGGTACGCCTACGGGCTATTACATCAACAAAATGGTTAATCGGGATTTGGCAGCAAATACAGTACACGGAGGGCCACAACAAACACCTCTGATTCGTTATGCTGAGGTGCTGATGATGTATGCTGAGGCTATGAATGAATATGCGATAACTACTCAGGGTGAAGGCGCTATTGTTCCTGCAACAGAAGAAACGTATTTGGTTTTGAAAAAAATAAGGAGACGTGGTGGTATCAATATTAATGATGATCCTACTAATCCTAGCCAAATGTTTGGACTGAAGCCGAACATGACGCGTTTGGAAATGCGCGAAGCTATCCAGAACGAAAAAAGAATTGAGTTTGCCATCGAAGGGCAACGCTTCTGGGATGTGAGACGTTGGAAAATAGCAGATCAAACTGATAACCAACAGATGACAGGAATGGAACCACGTATGACTGCAGATGGTGGCAGAACTTATAAGAAGTTCAATGTACGCAAACGTATTTTTAGGAAAGCAATGTATTTCTGGCCTATTCCGTACAAGGAAACTACAAAGTCGCCGGGACTAATTCAAAACCCTAATTATAACTTGTAAAAGTAATCCTTAATTAAATAACTAATTTATTATGAATACACTGAATTTGAAGTTTACCATCTTACTTTTTTTATTAGTAAGCATGTTCAGTTCTTGCGATAGCTTCAAAGATTCGACTGATTATTCGACTGAAGAATTTGATAAAAATCTTAGTGGCAGTTGGTGTATCAGCCGGGTCACCAGAAATGGCTTGGATATAACTAATGCAATGGACTTTAGTGCATTTTCAATAACATTCGATAAAGATAAGACATACAAAATTGATAATTACCTTCCCTTCCTAGTCAGAAAAAATGGAACATGGGATATAGATGATCCTCAATATCCTTCTCAATTGATATTTGAGGAAGAGGGGGCTTCTAAGTCGAATGCATCATTTGAATATGTAATAGATAAAGGCGAACGAGAGATAATTATATCCTTTGTACCGGGTTGCCACAGCAACGTCTACACTTATGTTTTGAGAAGAGTGACTAATTAACCTAAAAACCGAATCTAATGAAAAATAAATTAAATAAACGGCTGATATTAAAGGCTCTCGGTGTTACTCTGATTGCAGTTATATTTTTTGCCTGTGGCTTTGAATTACTTAACGATCACGGATCTTATTTCGATGATGAATTTAAAAATATTGCTTCACCAGTGGTATATAATACCAGTTCGGTAAAAGCCGGAGAATATGCGAATTTTACTTTCTATGTAAAAGCGATGGCAAATGAGGAGAAAACAGATAAGCTTATAATAGCCTTTCAGGTGCCGAAATCGTGGACTGAAGCAAAAAATGCTGAAGTTACATGGGAATTGTGGAACGATATAGGGCAATTGAGACCGATGGAGTTACTCACTACATCTCCTAAAAATAAGCCGGGCTTGACATGGAACCAAGCACTTCTTAATACAGTAGGAGGTCGTACAACAAACGTACTGGACGATATGGAGTGGTATGCCTTTCAGGCAAAAGATTCATGGACTATTTATAATAATATACACTTATATATCAAGGTTAGAATAAAAGTAAAAACCGGCCCTGATAATCTAAGGGCAAAAATAGGCTTTCTTGTTAATCATGCAGATGATGGAATGGGAACAGATGAAGATCGCTGGAAAGTAATATGGGGAGACTGTTTTGATGTTACTGATGGTGAAGGTGATGTGATTGATTTTTGTGAGTATCACTTCAATCGTACTTCTCCTGGTACAGCTACACAAAATGATATCCTGACATTCGAATATATAGGAGATTATTATACTAACGATTTAATGACAGAAGTAAATGATGTATATCTGAATGCTACAGCTATAACAGATAAGGGGAATAGCTATAAAATAGATGAGACATCGGATAAAACGAAAATGAAAAAGGTCTCTGAATATGGAATAACATATAGTACTACATTCTGGCCAGAAGCATATTTTAATATACCAGCAGGTGAAACAATAACTTCGATAAAGTATTATTTCACAAATGGTGATAAAACCAAGTATATAAGCGATTATGACGAACAGCACAAGGATGATCCGAATCATGATCCGGGTGTGGCTATAAAACCTATAGAACCATTTACGTACAATTTTATTTGTAAATAATAATGAGTCATTTTTTAATTAAAAACAAAATCTATGTATAATCTAATATATAAAAGAATTAGTAGGAATTATTTCCTTCTTATGCTTATATGGTTTTTGTCTGGGTACGGGATTACTCATGCTCAAGACATTGCTCTTGCTGATAAAACGGATTTTTCGGGCATGGTTATAGACCAGTATGGCAGACCTATATCTCAAGTAAAAGTATCTATAAAGAAAGGTAATTATACAACAACTACCGATTCCGAAGGAGTCTTCAATCTTGAGAACGGTTATGGAAGTATTCTTGTCTTTTCTCACCCTGATTATTTAGTGAAAGAAATAAAAGTTCCTGCGACAATCAAAAAAGGAGAGGTGTTTAAAACAAGTTTAAAAGATAAAAAACTTAAAAAGCTCGATACAATAGATCTTCCTTATGGCAGAACAGTCAAAAAAGAGGATTACTTAGGAGCCGCTTCTACTATATATTCGGACGAGATGACATCTACATTATCTCACAACATATTGCCGGCTATGGTCGGAAGGTTGTCAGGTCTGAATATCACGCAATACAGAGGTATAAGAGATATCTTTACGTCATCGGGTGTGGATGATAATATGTATATCGGAGCACAGCCTATCGATGCAAACTCAGGATACAGCGACAATACATCTCAATATGGTCTCAGCCTGAGAGGTGCTACTAGCCCAGTCGTAATAGTAGATGGATTTCAAAGTAACTTGTTCAATCTGGATATTGAAGGGATAGAATCTGTTTCGGTACAAAAAGATGCCTTATCTTCTATGCTTTTAGGAGGAAGAAGCTCTCGTGGAGTATTGTATATCACTACTAAAAAGCCAGTAGAAGGAGGTTTCCAGGTTTCATTTACAGGACGATATGGAATTCAAGAGCCGATTAAAAAGCCTAAGCCTTTGTCCGGATTTCAGTATGCATATTTATTAAATGAAGCAAGGGTAAATGATGGAGAACAAGCTATATATAGTGCTGCGGATATCGAAAAATTCCGTAATGGATCTAGTCCGATAACGCATCCTGATGTAGATTGGTATGGACAGATATTGAAAAGTAATTCTGCAATACAATCGTATAACCTCAATGCTACAGGAGGAGGGAAGGTTGCTCAATATTTTGTAAATCTAGGATATATGTCAGAAGACGGGCTGTTACGTGAATCTCCTAGCAACAGCTACAATACAAATCTTAAATATGATCGTTACATGATTACTTCCAAAATCAATGTAAATGTGATGGATAACCTAAAAATGGGTGCAACCATTATAGGTCGTATAGAGGAAGGTAATCAACCGGGAAGTGGATGGAACGAAATATTCAATAACTTATATTCTACGTCAAACATTGCATATCCTATCTATAATCCGAATGGTACTTTTGGAGGAGATAACCTGAACACACAGAATCTCATGGCACGTACTATCAGTTCGGGATATACACAGGATTTGGCTCGCGACGGATGGGGAAATGTTACTTTAGATCACGATATGAAGTGGCTGTTCGATGGCTTATCTGCTCGTGTAGTAGGTAGTGTTGCTTCACAGAGCCGTACAGCTTTGGTGCGAAGTAAACAAGAGCCTGTGTATCAGTTTATCCCATATTCTGATGGCTCAGGAAATGGCTCGTATGAACGCTTCGGTTCAATATCAACTCAACAAAATACATTCCGTGGGGTATCTAATTACCAATCTATGTATGGACAAGTATCATTAAACTATCAGAAGTTGATAAATAATGCCCATTCTGTTGAGGGTAATATCTTTACTGATATGGGAGAAACTTTAGATAACTATTTGTTACCTGAAAAACCGATCAATATTAATGTTGAGGGAAAATATGATTATCAGAAAAGATATTTTGCTCAGGCTTCGGTATCTAGGAGTTATTCTAATAGATTGGCTCCTGGTAAAAGATGGGGAACATTCTATGCTATTGGCTTAGGCTGGGATATCAGCAAAGAAGCATTCATGTCTCAGGTAGATTGGGTAAACCAACTTAAACTACGCGGAATCTTTGGAGAAACAGGAAATTCATCTGCGGGCTATTTTACATGGAGGCAGCAGTATAGCAATGATATTAATAACGGTGTTTGGTACGATCACGGTTCGGGATATGGAGGTTGGTTAGCCGGCTCTGCAAACGGTATAGGTGAGGTTGACAATGCTTTGGCAAATCCGAATGTTTCGTGGGAAAGAGCTCATAAGCTGAATTTAGGTGTCGACGCTGCTTTTTTTGATAATCATCTAAATATTACCGCTGATGTTTATCGTGATACGTATTACGATCTATTAATGCAAAGAGGTAAAACCATTGAGCTTATAGGACTAAATTATCCGGCTGAAAACATAGGTAAAAATCAATATCAAGGAATAGACCTATCGGTGACTTATCAAAACAATATTGAGGATTTCAACTATTACATTACAGGAAACTGGAATATAAATTATACCAAGGTTAAGTTTATGGACGAGCAGAATGTGCCTTTCGACTATTTGCGTAGAACTGGTCGTCCGGTAGGAGCTATATATGGACTTGTTGCTGAAGGTTTCTTCCAATCGCAAGAAGAGATTGCAAACAGTGCTGTGATTGCAGGAGAGAGAATCGTTCCCGGAGACCTTAAATATAAAGATTTGAATAATGATGGTGTAATAGATGAATTTGACAAGCAGGTAATCGGTGGCGACAAACCTGTATCTTTCTTCGGTTTGAATCTTGGTTTTGAATATAAAGGATTTGAAGTATCAGCCCTTTTTCAAGGAGCATATAATAGAGATATTTATTTGTCTGATGTTGGTCATGAATTCACTTCAGGATTCACCAAATATTTGGGTGATTATAGTCAGGCATATGAACATGTTATAAATCGTTGGACTCCCGAAACAGCAGAGACTGCATTGTTCCCAAGACTATCATCCGGAACAAATCAATATAACAATAGACCGAACGGGATGAATAACTCATTCTGGTTGAGGTCAGGTAATTATATGCGGTTGAAAAATCTGAATGTAGCTTATACATTACCTGAGTCTATCTCAAGAAATTATTTGGGTGGAGCTAAGGTTAAAATATTTGTTGGCGGACAAAATCTATGGACACAGGCAGCTTGCAGCTTAGTAGATCCGGAGGTTATGAGCTTTAAAAGCTATCCGATGTTACGTGGATTCAATACCGGAGTCAATATCAAGTTTTAGTATCCTCTAAAAGTGAAAAATATGAAAAACAAAATATATATAATATTGATCAGTCTGTCTTTTACTCTATGGTCATGCAATGATTACGAAGATGTTCCCGTGGAGAAATACACACTCGAATACGTATTTTCCAGCACAGACTCATTGGGCGTTGATGCTCAAAAATACCTGAATGCTGTATATAGTGTCTTAAGAACTGAGATGTATGGGCACAATCGTGTAGGTGGAGACTATCTTGATGCGGCTACAGATGATGCTGTGACATCAATGACTAGCAATAATCAGATAAAGAAGCTATCTGTAGGGCAATATACAGCTTCGACTCGTGTACTTGAAGATATGTACTGGGGCGAATTTTATACTGGTATTCGCAGAGCTAATACATTTATAAACAACATAGATAGAGTGCCTCTAAAAGAAAGGTTTAATAATCATGTTGCTCAAGGTATACCTATGACCAGAGCATGGAAAGCTGAAGCCCGTTTTCTAAAAGCATTGTATTACTTTGAGTTAGTGAAACGTTATGGAGGAGTACCTCTGGTAGGTGATATACCTTACGAATTGGATGAACCTATAGAACTGCCAAGAAATACATTCGAAGATTGTATAAACTACATTGTAGGCGAACTGGACAACATCAAAGACAGTTTGCGCTCAGCTCCTATTGCCAATATAAATGATTATGGACATGTAGCGACTGCCGGTGCAGCAATGGCTCTTAAGACAAGAGTACTCCTTTATGCAGCTAGTCCTTTGTTTAATCAAAGTCCTCTTGCGGCAAATAACCCGTATATAGGATATACTGAATACAAAGCCGACCGTTGGAAGAAAGCAGCAGACGCAGCTAATGAGTTCATTACAGAATGGGGGCCGGATGGCACACATAAAGGTTATGGATTGATGGATGATTACAGAGAGGTGTTTCTACAATATTACAATGCTAATGCTAAAGAAGTTATATTTCATGTACAAGGAAGTACAGGTAATAAAGAGGTAGAAACAGCGAATGGACCATATGGTTTCTCAAGCAATGCAAAAGGTAATGGGCGTACCAGTCCTACGCAAAATCTTGTAGATGCCTTTCCTATGAAAGACGGTAAACCGATAGGTCAAAGTACGAAATATCCATATAGCTTCAATGCCAGTATGTACGATAATCGTGACCCTCGTCTTGATTTTACTGTTTTGCATCAAGGTTCTCATTGGTTGAGTTCTACAATAGCCACCTATGAAGGCGGACGGAGCAATCCTTCCAATACGAGTGAGACAAAGACAAGAACAAGTTACTATATGCGCAAGTTTATGGGCAAATTTGAAGATCAGGTTGAATACTCAGGTGTTACACGCAATTGGATACTATTTCGCTATGCTGAAATACTCCTCAATTATGCCGAAGCTCAAAATGAATATGATTTGGCAACAGGAAAAACAGCTGTGAATACGAATGTATTGGCTGTAATAAGAGAAATAAGAAAAAGAGCGGGAATAGAAGGTGATGATAGTACATATGGTATCGATAATAATGTGACATGTCAGGCTATGCAGGAGATTATTCGTAACGAACGAAGAATAGAAATGGCATTCGAAGAGCAACGTTATTGGGATATACGCCGTTGGAAAATTGCAGATAAAATATTTGACAGCCCAGTAAAAGGATTAGTAATTACGCTCATAGCAGGTAATATGCAATTTAGGGAAAAAGATGTTCAGGATGTAAAATTCGATACCAGAAGATATCTTTATCCGATACCATACAGCGAGGTAAATAAAAACAGTAATATGGTTCAAAACCCTATGTGGGATAATAAGAATGTTTATTGATTCTTTAATATACATTGATTGATATGAAAAGACTAATTTTATTATTTATAAGCATACAGTTCTTTACTTTCGCTTTCGGACAACAGCAATTCCAATTGAAAGGGAAAGTGTCTTCGACAGACGGCGAATTATTAGCCGGTGTAAGTGTTGTTGTCGATGGAACGACCAATGGAACGATGACTGACGGTGATGGAAATTATACATTGACTGTAAAACCTGGAGATAATGTTACTTTTTCGTTCGTCAGCTTTAAGAAGCAGACAATCAAAATAGCAGAGCAAAAAGTGCTCGACGTTGTACTCTCTTCTGAACAAACAGCCTTGGATGAAGTGGTAGTAGTCGGTTTCGGGAAAACAAAGAAGATAACTTTGACCGGAGCTGTGAGTGCCGTATCGGCTTCTGAAATTAGGAATATACCAACATCTAGTGTACAGAATGCATTGTACGGTAAACTTCCCGGATTCTTTGCTCAGCAACGTTCAGGACAGCCGGGTAAGGATGCCTCAGATTTCTTTATTCGTGGAGCTAGTTCTCTGAATGAAAGTGGCAACCAACCATTAATTATTGTAGATGATGTACAGTACTCATACGATCAGTTGCAGCAAATCAACGTAAATGAGATAGAAAGTATCTCTATATTGAAAGATGCTTCGACTACGGCAATTTATGGTATTAAGGGAGCGAATGGTGTATTGGTTGTAAAAACCCGTCGCGGTATAGAAGGCACACCTCGGATAAATGTACGTGTCGAAGGAGGATTGACCATGCCGGTGCGAACTCCTAAGTTCTTAAATGCATATGAGTCAGCTTCACTTGTGAATGAGGCATATAAAAATGATGGGTTATTAACTCAGATGCCTTTTTCTGACAATGATCTTGAACTGTTTAAAACAGGTGAAGATCCATATGGTCATTCCGATGTAAACTGGTATAATGAGATATTCAAGAAGACAGCTACTCAGCAGAATGTAAATATGGATATTTCTGGTGGTACTCAAAAATTGAGATATTTCGTTACAGGAGGATTCTTCTCTCAAAATGGTCTGACTCGAAACTTTGACGATCCATACGGAGAGGTAAATACAGACTATTTTTACAGAAGGTTTAATTTCCGTACCAATCTGGACTTTGATGTAACTGCGACAACTAAAGTGCGTGTCGATATGTCTTCTCGTTTTATGAATATCAATGAGCCAAACAGCCTAAATACAGTGGGCGAGGTATACAACTTCAAGAGTATGACTCCATTCTCTGCACCGCTAATAAATCCAGATGGTTCGTATGCTTACCATAATTATTTTTTGACCGACAGTAAAGACCCTACGCTTAATGCGCGTTTAGCAAATGAAGGATATAAGCGTACAAGGCGCTTCGACTCTAATATTCTATTCGATGTGTCTCAGAAACTTGATTTTGTGACGAAGGGACTTTCCGGTATGTTGCGTGTAGCTTACTCCAGCATAGATGAAAACTTCAGAGGAATGAGAAGATCAAAGGATATGTATCCTACTTACCATTATAACTATAATTACATAGATAAGACGGGAAGTTATACGATTAATCCTACTGCGAGTTCTTATGCTTACTCAAGATATATTATAAATGGAGGGACAGAAAAGGCTATCAGAGATGTCAATGTTCAGGCTTTCTTGAATTACGACAGAACATTTAATGAAGTTCACAATGTGAAGGGAATGCTTATGTACAACAGGCAAAGCCGTACTGTAGATAAAGATACGTGGGTTAGTGCAGCTGTACCTGAGAAATTTCAAGGATATACAGGGCAAATCAGCTATAATTATAAAAATAAGTACTTACTCGATTTCAATGGTGCATATAACGGGACAGACCGCTTTGGAAAGGACAATCGCTTCGGTTTCTTCCCTGCCGTGGCTGCAGGATGGAATATAGCAGAAGAGGATTTCTTCCAAGAAAACATTAAGGGTATCGATATGTTGAAAATCAGAGCCTCGTATGGTTTAGTGGGTTCAGATGCTACTCCGGGAAATCGTTATTTATACAAACAAGTTTATGAAAAAGGGGACGGTTATAACTTTGGAGAAACTCCGCAAAGTTATGATTCGTACAAAGAAGGTACACTCGGAAATGCTTTTGTGACTTGGGAAAAAGCTCGTAAATTCAATGTCGGTATAGATGCTAATATGTTTAATAAGCTATCTTTTACTATTGACTATTTCCACGATTTCCGTTACGATCAGCTAGTAGAAAGAAATGACGTACCTCTGATTTTAGGTATAGGTCTACCTCGTACAAACGTGGGTGAAACAACTAATCAAGGATTTGACGGACAAATAGGTTATAATGATAAATTTGGACAGGTAGATTTTAATACAAGCTTGGTTTTCTCTTTTGCTAAAAACAAAGTGAAATATAAAGCAGAAGCTCAGCAACGCTATCCATGGCTTGCCGAAACAGGAAGACCTATTGGTCAGCCATTTGGATATACATGGGATGGATATTATACGCAAGCTGAAATTGATGAGATTTATAATCAAGGGAATCCGAATAAAATACCTGTTCCAAGTATACCTGTAAGTGCCGGAGACCTTAAATATAAAGACCTCAACGGCGATCATATTATCGACGATTTTGATAAAGGTGCTATTGGTAAGCCTAATTTACCTACTACAACGATGGGATGGACTATCGGAGCCGGATATAAAGGATTTACTGTTAGTTTATTGTTTCAGGGATCATTCAACTATAGCTTTAGCGTTGTAGGTACAGGTATAGAATCCTTCAAAAGCCAGTTCCAACCGATTCATCTTAATCGTTGGACACAGGAGAGATATGATAGTGGTCAGCCGATAGATTTTCCGCGCCTGACAACGAATCCTGCTACTGTAAGTAGTAGTGAAGCGTATATGTCGGATTTCTGGCTGGTAGATGCATGGTATATTCGTCTGAAGACAGTAGATCTTGGATATGACCTTCCTAAAAGCGCGTTGCCTAAAGGAATTGGCAGTACACGCTTTTATGTGAATGCTTATAACCTGTTTACAAAAACAAGCTATGACAAATATCAGCAAGACCCCGAAATCAAAACAAATTCGGCCGGAGATGCTTATATGAATCAGCGTGTGATTAATTTTGGTGTTCAGATGTCATTCTAATTTATTGAAAAATAAAATCAGATATACTCTGGAGGAAACTTGTATCTAACCATTAAAAGATAATTTTAATACCATAATGACAAATAAATTCATAGTATTCTTAGCCTGTTTTTTTATTCAGGTAACTTATTCGGCAGCTCAAGTAAGATTATCCCCTATTTTTTCAGACAATATGGTTCTTCAACAGCAGACGCAAGCCCCTATATGGGGCTGGTCTCTGCCGGATAAGAAGATAGAGATTGTAACATCTTGGGATAATGAAAAATATTCGACTTCAGCCGATTCGGAAGGAAGCTGGAAAATAGAAGTGAAAACCCCTCGGGCGGGTGGTCCATATACAATAACAATTTCTGATGGGAAACCTGTGAAGTTGACAAATGTATTGATCGGAGAAGTATGGATTTGTTCTGGTCAGTCGAATATGGAGATGCAAGTAGATGGATGGGGTAAAGTAACTAATTATGAAAAAGAATTGGTAGAGGCTCAGAACTATCCGAATATCCGCTTTCTGCAAGTCGAAAAAAATACGAGTCCTCAGCCCTTAACAGATATTCAAGTTGCAGGTAATAGTTGGCAAATATGTTCGTCTAAGACTGTTGCCGATTTTTCTGCTGCAGGTTATTTCTTTGGACGTGATATTCATAAATACCAAAATGTACCAGTGGGGTTAATTAATACTTCATGGGGTGGAACCATTGCAGAAACATGGACAAGTGCAGATGCTTTGGCTACAATGCCCGACTATAAAGATGAGGTAGTATCTGTAAAACAATTACCTCAATCGAAAGATGAAAGAGAAAAATTCTTCCACGCCGAAGTAGAAAAGTGGAAGAATAATATAGAAATAATAGATAAAGGTTTTAAGAACGGTGATGCGATTTGGGCTACAACTAAAACTGATGATTCGGGATGGGATAAGATGAACATCCCCGGATTCGTACAAGATCAGGGATTGAAAGACTTTAATGGTATTATCTGGTTTAGGAAAACCATAGATATTCCTACGGGATGGGAAGGAAAAGAACTGACTCTGAATATAGGAGCAATAGATGATAATGATTTTACTTACTTCAATGGAGTACAAATCGGACATACCGAAGGTTGGATGGCTCCGCGTTCATATAAGATTCCGAAAGAACTCGTGAAAAAAGGTAAGGCCGTTATCGCTGTTCGGGTAATGGATACAGGAGGTAAAGGAGGGATTTATGGTAGCCCCGATAATGTATTTATAGAGAGGGCTTCATCCGACAAGATTTCTTTGGCAGGTGATTGGAAATACGAAATATCTCTGAATATAAAGGATATCCCTCGTATGCCTGTGAATACAGCCACAGAGCCGAATATTCCGTCCTTTTTATTCAATGCTATGCTCAATCCGCTTATCCCATATTCAATCAAGGGTGCTATTTGGTATCAGGGCGAAGGCAATACTGGACAGGCTTATCAATATCGGGAACTTCTCCCATTAATGATTAATGATTGGAGAACCAGATGGGGGTATGAGTTCCCATTCTATATTGTTCAACTAGCTAATTTTACAGCTTTGCAGACCGAACCAGTAGAGTCGACATGGGCAGAGCTGAGAGAAGCTCAGTCATTAACTGCCCAAAATCTGAATAGCACAGGAATGGCTGTAACAATTGATATAGGTGATGCTTTCGATATTCATCCTAAAAACAAATTGGATGTGGGCAGACGCTTAGCTTTGGAAGCAAGAGCGAAAACGTATAATGAAAAGATCCCATATTCAGGGCCGATATATAGTGATTACAAAATAGAAGGCAACAAGATAAGAATTCTTTTTCTCCATACTGATGAGGGATTGAAGACAAAAGACGGAGAAGTGCTCAAAGGTTTCACCATTGCTGGTGTAGATCATAAATTTTATTGGGCTGATGCTATAATTGATGGAAATTCAATTGTCGTATCTTCACCTCAGGTAGATTTTCCTATAGCAGTTCGCTATGCATGGGCAGACAATCCTATCTGTAATTTATATAATGGAATAGATCTTCCGGCTTCGCCTTTCCGTACAGACGATTGGCAAGGTATTACTTATGGAAAGAAGAGATAGCAAACAATAATTATTATGAAAAAAATCATAGCAATATTTTTTATTATTTTATTACCAACAATGGTTGTGCACGCGCAGCTAAAAGATTTGGTACAGTATGTTAATACCCTTCAAGGTACTGACTCTAACTTTGGCTTGAGCTATGGAAACACATATCCTACCACTGCCATGCCGTATGGTATGCACACTTGGGCACCTCAGACAAACAGAAATGGAGAAGGCTTTAAATATATGTATGCGGAAGACAAAATCCGTGGATTCCAACAAGCACATCAATGCAGTCCGTGGATGAGCGACTATGCTGTATATTCTTTTATGCCAATGATAGGAGAATTAGTGGTCAATGAAGATGATAGAGCATCTAAGTTTAGCCACGACAATGAAATAGGTAAGCCAAATTACTATAAAGTTACGTTAGATAATGGTATTACTACCGAGATAGCTCCGACAGCACGTGGTGTCCATCTTCGTTTTTCTTTTCCCAACAAGGGTGATGCTTATCTTGTACTAGACGGTCTGAAGGCAATGAGCGAAGTGAAAATAGATGCTGATAAAAGACAAATTACAGGATGGGTGAACAATCAACGTTTTGTAAATAACTCCGACAATTTCCGTAATTATTTTGTAGTGCAATTCGATAAGCCTTTCGAAGCTTATGGCACATGGGAGAATGAAAATAACGAAATCTTTCCTAACGAATCTCATCGTGATGGTAAGGGTGCAGGAGCATATATCAAATTCAAGAAAGGAACGAAAGTACAGGCTAAGGCCGCCTCTTCATATATCAGCCTTGAACAGGCTTTAATTACTCTTGACCGAGAATTAGGTAGTGATAAGAGCTTAGAAGTTACAAAAGTGCGAGGAGCGAAAACTTGGAATGAACTCCTTAATCGCGTTCTTGTGGAAGGCGGAACTGACGAACAACTCAGAACTTTTTATTCCTGTCTTTTCCGAGCTAACCTTTTCTCTCGTAAATTTTACGAGCGCAACGAGAAAAATGAGCCATATTATTATAGCCCGTATGATGGTAAAATCTACAATGGATATATGTATACCGACAATGGCTTCTGGGATACTTTCCGTACACAATTTCCTTTGTCAAATATTCTTCATCCTACTATGCAGGGACAATACATGAATGCCCTTCTCGATGCACACGATCAGTGCGGATGGCTGCCGTCATGGTCGCAACCGGGAGAAACAGGCGGAATGATAGGCAATCATGCTATTTCACTTCTTGCTGATGCATGGGCTAAAGGTATTCGTACATTCGATCCTGAACGCGCATTAAAAGCATATGCACACGAAGCAATGAACAAGGGGCCTTGGGGAGGTGCTAATGGCCGTATCTTCTGGAAGGAGTATTTTCAATTAGGATATGTGCCTTATCCTGAGTCTTCAGGTTCTACTGCTCAAACTTTAGAATATGCTTATGATGATTGGTGTGGTTATCAGCTGGCAAAAATGGTAAATAATGAATTTTATCAAGATGTTTTTGAAAGACAGATGTATAATTATCGCAATGTGTTCGATGCCTCTGTCGGTTTTATGCGAGGTAAAGACAAAGATGGTAAATGGCTCGAACCATTCGATCCGTATGTATGGGGAGGCCCTTACTGCGAGGGAAATGCTTGGCATTATACTTGGTCGGTATTTCACGATATACAAGGTTTGATAGACCTATTTGGTGGCAACGAAAAGATGACAACAAAAATGGACTCGGTATTTACTGTGTCGAATGTGATTAAACCTGGTACGTATGGTGGTGTAATCCATGAAATGAAAGAAATGGAACTAGCCAATATGGGACAATATGCACAAGGAAATCAACCGATACAACATATGATATATATGTACAACTATGCAGGTCAACCATGGAAAACTCAATACTGGGCACGTCAGATAATGGATCGCCTATATAATTCTACAGAAAAAGGATTTCCGGGAGATGAAGACCAAGGAGGAATGTCTGCATGGTATGTACTTAGCGCATTAGGGTTTTATGGTGTATGTCCTGGTACAGACGAGTATGTAATCGGTAGCCCTCTTTTCAAGAAAGCAACAATTACGATGGAAGATGGGAGGAAATTTGTTATCGAAGCTGGTAATAATAGTAAAGAGAATGTATATATCCAATCAGGAACACTGAATGGTAAATTGCTCAACAAGAATTTTATTACATATAAAGATATAGTTGACGGTGGAACATTAAGTTTTGAAATGGGAAGTCAACCAAATAAGAACAGAAATACAGGTAAGGATGCTGCTCCATTCTCTTTATCTAAAAAATGAGAAATAGAATGAATTTAAAGTTATCGTTTATCCTTCTATTCTCTACTTTCGCTATTACTGCAAATGCTCAGAAAAGTAAGCTTTCCTTAAATAGTGATAGCCAGACTATAAACTGGAAGGTTAAAGCGCAGGCAGAAGCCGGAGAGGATATATCCAAAATCTTGTCGTTGTCATACGATATGTCAGATTGGGTTGAAGCTGTTGTGCCCGGAACGGTATTCGGTTCGTATGTGGAAGCGGGTTTGGAGAAAGATCCAAACTTTGGAGATAATGCATATACTGTTGACAAAACGAAATATGATAGAAACTTTTGGTATCGAACCGAATTTGAAACTCCGATAACTTCGGATGGTGAAATTTTATGGCTCAATTTCGAAGGTATAAATAGGAAAGGAGAAATATATTTTAACGGAAACAGATTAGGGCTTCTTGATGGGTTCATGGATAGGGGTAAATTCGATATTACTCCATTTTTGAACAAAAAGGGTAAAAATGTTTTGGTTATTCTTGTTTATTGGGTAGGAGTTCCTGTCCCTAATCATGCAAGCCCTACTTATATTTCTAGTGCCAGTTGGGACTGGATGCCGTATGTACCCGGACTGTTGAGTGGAATTACTGATGATGTATATTTGACTACATCGCGTGAAGTTTCACTTGTCGACCCTTGGATTCGTTCGAAAGTTCCAAGTGAAGATAAAGCAATCTTACAATTGCAAATAGGATTAAGCAATAATACAACGTCGGAACAAACTGGCACATTGAGCGGTGTTATCCAACCGGGAAATATTGAATTCAGCAAAGAAATAAGACTCGGAGCAGGACAACAAAAACCATTTGAGCTAGGAGTAAAAGATTTCTCTCAGTTTGAAATAAAGGATCCGAAACTGTGGTGGCCGAATGGTTATGGTGAACCAGATCTATATACCTGCGACCTCACTTATACAGTGAATGGCGAAATATCAGATACAAAGAAAATTACCTTTGGTATCAGAGAGTATGCCTATGAATATGTAGATGATGTATTCCGTATTAAAATAAATGGCAAGCCTATTTACATAAAAGGAGGTAACTGGGGTATGAGCGAGTATATGCTTCGTTGCCGTGGTGAAGAGTATGATTTGAAAATTCGTCTTCATAAGGAAATGAATATGAATATGATTCGTAACTGGATTGGTTCTGTTACCGATGAAGAATTTTATGATGCCTGCGATAAATATGGAATACTGGTCTGGGACGATTTCTGGTTAAATTCCCATAAGAATCTTCCGGATGATGTACAGGCTTTCAACAATAATGCGATTGAAAAAATAAAACGATTACGTAATCATCCTTCTATCGCCGTCTGGTGTGGAGAAAATGAAGGTTATCCTCTCCCTCCACTTAATAATTGGCTAGATGAAAATGTAAAATATTTCGATGGCGGGGACCGTCACTACCATGCAAACTCAAATAGTGATGGACTGTCGGGTAGTGGGCCTTGGGGTAACTATCATCCTAGTTGGTATTTTTCTAAATATCCGATGGCATTTGGTTACAAAGGTCGCCCGGGCTGGGGATTCCGCACCGAAATCGGAACAGCAGTATTTACTACATTCGAAAGTTTTAAAAAATTTATGCCGAAAGATAGTTGGTGGCCACGTAACGAGATGTGGAATCTTCATTTCTTCGGATCTAAGGCTGCTAATGCAAATCCAGACAGATATTTTAATATGATAGGAGAGAATTATGGCAAACCAACCGATATTGAAGATTTCTGCCGTAAAGCTCAGCTCGTGAATCTGGAATCGAACAAAGCTATGTTCGAAGGCTGGCAAGATCATATGTGGAACGACGCCAGCGGTATTATGACATGGATGAGCCAGTCGGCATATCCATCATTTGTTTGGCAAACATATGACTATTATTACGATCTGACAGGTGCTTACTGGGGTGTGAAAAAGGCATTGGAGCATATGCACATACAATGGAGCTATGCAGATAATTCGGTGAAAGTGATAAATACCACCTTGGAGGATATAAAAGCGCTTAATGCTAAAGCTACAGTCTATAATATGCAAGGTAAAGAAATGGCAAAATATGTACAGCAAGCGACTATGGATGTGAAAGCTAATGGGGCGACACATTTTTTCGATATGAACTTCACTACCGATAATATAGCTTATAAAAAGAAAGTAATTGCCTCTTCTACTTCAAATGATGCGGGAGGAGCCGAAGAAATAGCAGATGGCAGTGATGGAAGTCGTTGGGCAAGTAATTATTCCGACAACGAGTGGGTATATATTGATCTGGGAAAATCAAAGGAAATTGGATATGTCACTCTGAAATGGGAAGACGCTCATGCAGAGTACTATAAATTACAGATTTCCGATGATGCAAATAACTGGCAGGACGTATATGAAAATACAAATTCTAAAGGTGGCAATGAAGATATCAGAATCAAACCTGTAACAGCTCGTTATGTTAAAATGTTAGGAATAAAACGGGCAACGCAATGGGGTTATTCTCTGTACGAGTTTGAGGTATATGGTAAAAAGAAGGCAAAATCAGATCTAACTCCTGTTCACTTTATCAAGTTAGAACTGACAGACAATAAAGGTAACTTGGTCTCAGATAATTTCTATTGGCGTTCTACAGTATTGGGAGATTATACAGCTTTGAATAAATTACCAAAAGCGAAATTAGAAGTCAAATCGTCAATAGAAACTAGAGGAAACAAAAAGTATATAAATGCAATAGTTCGAAATATAGGCTCATCTACAGCATTTGCCATATATGTACAACCATATCGTAAGTCGGACGGGGAACGTATCCTTCCGATAATTATGAATGATAACTATTTCACGTTGTTTTCGGGCGAAAAGAAGGAACTGGAAATAGAATTTGATGCGGATTTTTTGCCTAATGACGATTATAAACTAGAAGTTATACCATACAATAAATAATATATGAATAAAATAATACGAATCTGTTTATTCCTTATACTGATACCTTTTTTAGCGAAAGGTCAAAATACTGAAACAGATTATGCAGGCAAAGTGAATACTCTCATCGGAACGAAAGGTATTGGTCTGGCATCCGGATATATGTACCCGGGTGCCACATACCCTTTTGGAATGGTACAGTTTACACCCTCTTACTTCTCGAAGCAATCGGGCTTTGTTATTAACCAATTGAGTGGTGGCGGATGCGATCATATGGGCAACTTTCCTACATTTCCTGTGAAAGGAAGATTGGAAATGTCGCCTGACAATATTATCAACTATCGTGTAAATATTACGGAAGAAAAAGGTACTGCCGGACATTATGAAGCGATAGTACAGGATGATATAAAAGCAGAACTGACTGTTACGGAGAGAACTGGTATGGCTCGCTACGAGTATCCGCAAGGTCAGAATTTTGGAACTGTTATTATAGGTGGAGGTATTGCTGCAACAGATATTAATCAGGCAGCAATTGTTATCACCAGCCCCAATACTTGTGAAGGATTTACTGAAGGAGGCTACTTCTGTGGCTATCGTACGCCGTATAAAGTTTATTTTGTTGCAGAATTTGACGCCAAAGCGGCAGAAACAGGTACTTGGAAAGATGAAAAAGTAATGCCCAATACAACTTTTGCAGAAGGTAAAACTTCAGGTGTCTTTTTTACTTTCGATTTAACGAAACAGAAGAGTATTCAATATAAAGTCGGAGTTTCTTACGTCTCTGTAGAAAATGCGCGAGAGAACCTCAAGGCAGAGAACACGAAATGGGATTTTAATGCAGTTAAAACCCAGGCTGCTGCGAAATGGAATGAGTATTTAGGAAAGATTGAGGTGGAAGGTGCAAATTCTGACCGCATAACGCAGTTCTATTCCCATCTGTATAGAGTGTTTATACATCCGAATGTATGCAGCGATGTTAATGGAGAGTATATGGGTGCAGACTTTAAGGTTCATAAGACAAGAGCTAAGCATTATACTTCTTTCAGCAATTGGGATACATACCGCACACAAATTCAGCTTTTATCTATGCTCGATCCCGATGTAGCATCAGATGTTGTTATTTCTCACCAATTGTTTGCGGAACAGGCTGGAGGTGGCTTTCCTCGTTGGGTGATGGCGAATATAGAGACGGGTATCATGCAGGGAGATCCTACGCCGATACTTATATCTAATGCGTGGGCATTCGGAGCTAGAAATTATGATCCCAGGCCTATTTTCGAAATAATGAAGCTGGGTGCAGAAGTTCCGGGAACAATGTGTCAGGATGTTGAAGTTCGTCCCGGATTGAAACAATATCTGGAAAAAGGATATTATAATGCGTCGGAACAACTTGAATATACTTCCTCCGATTTTGCTATTGGTCGGTTTGCCTTATTAGCTTGCGGTAATGAGTTTGCCAGTTGGCGTTATTATCATTTTGCACGCTCATGGAAAAATCTTTATAATCCTGAAACCGGGTGGTTGCAATCGCGTAAATCAGATGGATCATGGAAATCATTGGGTGACGACTTCCGAGAATCTACTTATAAGAATTATTTCTGGATGGTTCCCTACAATCTTGGAGGATTGATCGAATTGATCGGAGGAAAAGCCGAGGCAGAGAAGCGCCTTGATGATTTGTTCCGCCGATTAGATGCTGGTTATGGCGATGAATGGTTTGCGTCAGGGAATGAACCTAGTTTTCAAATCCCTTGGATATACAATTGGGTAGGAAAACCATATAAAGCACAAGCTATCATAAACAAGGTGTTGAATGAACAGTATTCTAGTAAAGAAAACGGACTTCCGGGCAACGATGACCTTGGTACAATGGGCGCATGGTATGTATTTGCCTGTATGGGCTTATATCCAGAAATTCCTGGAGTCGGAGGATTCTCCATTAATACTCCGATTTTCTCTTCCATCAGGGTACATATGAAAAAGGGAGATCTTATAATAAAAGGAGGTTCTGAAAAAGATATTTATATAAAATCATTGAAATTGAATGGTCAGCCTTACGAAAGTACGTGGATAAATTGGGATGATGTTTCCAAAGGGGCTACATTGGATTATACTGTTTCAGGTAAACCAAATCTTCAATGGGGTACAAAAATAGATTCACCTTCATTTCCATAAATAATTTAAAAAAGATGTGTATATTGTTTTGCCGATTCGTCGATAATTCAAAATATCAAAATAAATAATTATGAAAAATACTATTTTTAGTGTTATGCTTGTTGCAACTGTGCTAATTTCTTGCGAGAGTAAAAAACAAACGAAAACATCTTCCGATTTCCCTGATTGGGCATGGGTAGACTTTAAGAGACCGGATGGAATCAATCCGATAATTTCACCCGATTCCACTACGCGTTTTTACTGCCCTCTAACGAAAGATTCTGTAGATTGGGAATCTAATGATACGTTTAATCCTGCAGCCACTATATATGATGGTAAAATAGTGGTTCTTTATCGGGCAGAGGATAAATCCGGTAAGGGAATTGGGGGGCGTACATCCAGGCTAGGCTATGCTTGGTCAGATAACGGTTTGCATTTTCAACGTAAATCTACTCCGGTATTTTATCCCGACAATGATAATCAAAAAGAATTAGAATGGCCTGGTGGATGCGAAGATCCTCGTGTAGCTATGACCGAAGATGGAACGTATGTTATGCTATATACTCAATGGAACAAAAAGTTAGCCCGTCTGGCAGTTGCTACCTCTAAGGATTTACAAAAATGGGAAAAACATGGCCCCGCATTTGCAAAAGCGTATGACGGACGTTTCAAAGATATTTTTTATAAGTCAGCATCTGTTATTACCAAACTTGTAGATGGGAAACAGGTTATTGCAAAGATTGATGGAAAATACTGGATGTATTGGGGTGAGAATTTTGTAAATACTGCTACTTCTGAAGATCTTATAAACTGGACACCAATGTTGACAGAAGATGGCGACTTCTTGAAACTTCTGAAACCTCGTAAAGGTAAATTTGATAGCTCATTAACCGAATGTGGACCTCCTGCTATTATGACAGATAAAGGTATATTGCTATTATACAATGGTAAAAATCATGGTGGAGCTGATAGAGATACACTTTATACTGCTAATTCATATTGTGCAGGACAAGCCTTATTTGACCTGAAAGACCCTACAAAATTAATAGGTCAATTAGATAAACCATTCTATATACCTGAAGCTGACTTCGAAAAAAGTGGTCAATATCCTGCAGGTACAGTATTTATAGAAGGACTTGTTTATCATAACAAAAAATGGTTCTTATATTATGGTTGTGCTGATTCTCGTGTTGCTGTTGCAGTATATGATCCTGAAAACAGTAAGTAGGTAAGTATTATATTTCAGATTCATACTCTGATCGTTTGAAGGAATTACGATGTGTCAGATAAGCTATCTGACACATCGTAATTTCATTATTTAGTAGTTTTAGATGCTATTCAAATACTCATATTGATTAACTAAATATAAGCCGATATTTTCTTTCTAATTTATTATACTAGAAATCAGATGTGTAATAAAAAAAACGAAAATACTTGTTCAAAATGTTTGCTGGTTTGAAGAAATGGATTACCTTTGCATCCGCATTCGAAAAGAGATTCGAATTGAAATAAGGAAATGTTAAGCACATTACTTATAGCAGTATTGAGGAATAAACAGGGGTAGATGTCTATCTGGTGTTTTCGAAACGGTTCGAATCCGTTATTCTCCACATTTTCAGTAGTAATATTTTATATTATTAATTGAGAGACGATCTTTGACATGATGTAATAAAAGAGCAAGTAAAGAAAGGTTATGAAAATAACCGTTCAAACCCACATAAATAGTGTTTTACATTATTTATAGAAAAAATAAAGAAAGTAGGAAAGGGCACATGGGGGATGCCTTGGCTCTCAGAGGCGAAGAAGGACGTGATAAGCTGCGATAAGCTGCGTAGATTGGCAAATACGAATTGACACGCAGATTTCCGAATGGGACAACCCACCTCTATATGAGGTATCTATGAAAATAGAAGCTAACCTAGGGAACTGAAACATCTAAGTACCTAGAGGAAAAGAAAACAAAAGTGATTTCCGTAGTAGCGGCGAGCGAAGTGGAAATAGCCCAAACCGGTTTTGTTTAGGCAAGATCGGGGTTG
>JBKEBA010000025.1:0-4547 GCA_047972895.1 Dysgonomonas sp. | reverse complement strand
TTATATACCCTGATAGATTTAAATTACTCGATTAATTACAAGATATGAACTATTTTATTAGTTTTGTAAAACCAACAAAACGATGGCGACTCTTTGTACCATTGAAACGAAAAACGATTAGGGGATCGACCCCTAACCGTTTTTACCAACAAAGCTCAGGTTCTTCATTACCCATTAAAAAATGAAAACGAAAAACCTGATATTTTATAAGTGAAAGCCAAACGCTGACACAGTTTAATTTACACTACCTTGGGATATGTTCAACAAATTTCCATACGATGTTCAAAGATGGGATGCTATTCGCTATCTGATTTTGGATAAGATCGGAGGTATGTATGTCGATTTTGATTATGAATCTCTCGCTCCCATTAATGAATTAATAGAAGCCAAAACCTGTTGTTTCTCACTAGAACCAAAATCTCATATCAGAGCATTTAAGAGAGTGGTAGATGATGTTTTCAATAACGCCTTGATGCTCAACAAGCCGGGACATCCGTTTATGAGAAAGGTTGTAGAATCTGTGTTTTCTGAGTCCACATTGCATTATGATGCTCCTAAAGATCTTTGTGTATACAATACTACAGGGCCTTGGATGTTAATCGATTTATATTACGAACTGACGGAAGAGGAGAAACAACAGATATATCTGATCCCTGCTAGATATGTTACCCCTTTTGATCAGCCTCAGGCATACAGAATTAGAATGGGGGATATGAATGACGATTTAGAGTCATGCTTAGAAGAGGCGTATGCGGTACACTATTTTTGGGGTAATTGGAGAGGATAATAATATGAAGAATATGATTATTAACGACTAGTATCAATTAAATACACTATTGTTTCTTACAAAATGAGGGACACAGTATCTATTATAGTACCTGTTTATAATGTAGATTTATATCTTGAAGAATGTTTGATCTCTATAACAGAACAATCTTATAGAAACTTGGAAATAATTATTGTGGATGATGGTTCTACAGACAGGTCATTTCAGATTATGCAGGATTTTGCAAAAGAAGATAATCGCATACACATCTTCTCTCAAACCAACAGAGGAGCATCCTCTGCAAGGAATAATGGTTTATCCAAAGCATCCGGCGAATATATTCTTTTTGTTGATAGTGACGATATTATAGAAAAATATGCAGTAGAAATACTCTATAAAAAAACGATTAAAACTCAATCCGATATTACAATTGGAAGTCTTTATTATTATTATCCTAATGGAGAGAGAAAAGCTATTTTTGAACGTAATAATGGATTGAATGATGTAACATTAAGGGGTGTAGATTGTTTTATAAGTTTGATGAGGAATAATGTTTTTCCTCCATTTGTTTATCTATATTTTATTAATAGAAAATTCCTTATCAATCAGCAACTATATTTTGAGGAGGGAATTATACATGAAGATGAACTATGGTGTCTCAAGGTACTGTGTCATGCTTCACGAGTATCATTGTTTCGCTCTTCTCACTATTTATACAGACAGCGCGAAGGCTCAATTATGAACTCTAACAATCTGGAGTTTCGTATTAAATCATATTATACTGTTGCCTATGAAATTGACGTATTCATCAAAACCTTTACTGTTGAAAGTATCTCAATATATAAAGAATTGATAGGTTGTGTTTATACAAAAATATTTAGATTATTTTGGGACATGACATCTTTGGAGCATTCGCACATAAAAGATGAATATATTTACTTTTTCACAGATTTACTGATAGATATTTATCCTGACATAAAAGAGAGTCATCAAAAAAAATGCCTAGATTGGTTTCGTCTTGCCATAAAAAGATTACCTCAAGGTAACAATATGAAACTCTAGTTGTTTTCATGTTCCTAAAGCTTCTGTGCACCTCTATCTTTCTTAATTTTAAGTATCACAATCTGCTTCGTCTCCTCTTCTTTTTTAGCTTTCGGTATGCGTGGGTCACCCCAGTTCTCTCTATATTCCACATCACTTTTCTTCTCTTTCCACAGATACGGATATGCAAAATCATGGCCTCCCCACCGCTTGACTTTAGCTTTAGTGACGTGGCCTGCTTCTATAAGCATTTTATCCCTGATACGCATCTCATACTTTCCATACTTAACAAACCCGTCCGGATTTTCCTTAGACGAAAAAGCTTTATCCTTTTCATCATTAAGGAACACATAGGAAGAAAAATTACCACTACCATCCTTCTTTTTTATGCCTTCCAGATAAATAAAACCACCATTTTCCAGAATTTGCCACTGCTGTGGTGTTAATTCTACTCCCCCAATAATGTGTACCTCCGGTTTGTTTTCAGTTTGAGATTGTACTTTAGGTGGCTGTTCTTACTGTACCTGTGGCTCTCTCATTACTTGTTCCTTTTCTTTTGAAACGTAGTTTTGCTCCTCTTTTGCCTGTTCTTGTAGTAATTTAATATTCTCTTCAAATACCTTTTTGATATTCCCGAAGCTAAATTTCCGGTCAATTTGTGAACCTTTAAAAGCAATATTATCGTACCGAAACGATACACCTTCAATCTGATTGGTACCCCGTTTGAATTTATATTCAAGTTCAATTTCGAACTTCTTAAGCGAAAATCGCAGGTCTGCAGGATTCTTACAATTCGGTAAAACTGCTTTTATTGTATCATAGATATAGTATTTTACCTTATCAGGATTGTCTAGTTTTTCACGTTTCACTCGATCTTTTCCCTTACCGTACGTCAGATTGTATTTGTCTTTTAGCTTCTTACAAACCTTAATATTTCGTTTATAATCCTGATTAACTGATATTAATTTCAAATCATTATCAATACGATTATACACAATATGCAAGTGATCATTATCCGTATTATGATGTCGGACAATGATATATTGCGTGTTCTTGATACCCATTTCCTGCATATATTCTTTGGCTAATTACACATAAAATCATTCGCCATTCTAGCTTTATCTTCCGGCGAAAACGAAATCGGGATATGCCCGACAGGTTGCTTTATCTCTTTTCGCGCAGAGCGTTGCATGGCAAAGCTACGTATCATATTTGGTACTATCTGCAAATACCCCTTCGGCTTCGAGCAACTCGGCTGTGTCGTTCATCACATAATTGACACAACCATTAAATGATTTCCCCTTGATATTTTTAGCAATCATCTAACAATTCTTTAATTTGAAATGCAATAGTTGCGACCTCTACACTAACCAAAGAGAAGCCTGATTTATTAGCTTGTTTTGCAATTTGATTCAGATTATTAGCGACTCCTGACAGCTTACGCATCAGGTCGAGCTCTTCCAAAGTGAAGCGAGATTTGATTTCTCCCTTCAAGGTTATCTCCCTTACATATTGGGTTGAAGTTATTCCTAACTTTTCCGCTTTTTCTTTCACCGTTCTAAAATCTGCTTTTGTTAATTTCAAGTTAATTGAAATAGAAAGTTTATCGTTTTCTTTCGTCGGACGACCCTTCTTCCTAGTATTCTTTCTCCTATTTTCCATAACCATTTATTTTTAGGTTAGGAAAATCCGAGTGTGTTTCGACACTCGGGTGAGCAGGAACGCAAGCGACCATCGGGAGTACGCTGTATGGGGCTGAGCCCTCTGCAAGAGCAAGGTATTTTCGGAAGTAATTCAAAAGGATGCGTAGCGAGTTTTGGGTTACCCGAAAGATTACCTTGCTCCTTTGACAACGAGAAAAAAATAAAGAGGCGGAAGTCTCTTTGCTTTTTGAATCGGCGGCAACATTTTCACTCCGAATGGAGTGCATTATCGGATACTTCCGATGTTGCAATACGGTTGGTGTATTGCCATTCTTCTTTTTTCTTTTCATACAATCTATCATTTACAAAGTGGAATATTGGGCACTTGTTAAGAAACCCTTCACTGATGTAAATAAATAGCTATTATTTGAAGTCAGCTTCGGTTGATCTATTTTGCAATATCTTTCCAGTTTAAGCTTTTGTATTCAAGTGTAAAGCAAATTCTCTAATCTACTCACCGGAATTCAGGTATATGAAGAATGATTTGGTTATCTATAAAAGACAATCCTTACTGAATGACATAATTAGTAACAGAAACACCTATAGCATCAAGGAAAGATTGAAGACACTCGTTCCCGAAATAAATAATTCTATCAGTATGGAAGTTTGTATGTATTGAATTAGGTCATGCAGTAGTTCTGTATAGAATGAGTTCCATATATGAGTACTTGGTTATTGGTTTACTGATGTATTGGCTGAATGACTTACTGAAGTCATTCAGCCATTAACCCATGAAGTCCGGATTGTCTGTCTTGTCCTAAAAATATTTTATGGATTATCTTAAATGAGCTTTATGGTTCTATTCCTAACTTGTCTTGTCATGAAAATGGTTGACAGATTATGAATAATAATTAGTTAGTTTGTATTCCATTTTAATAGTCCTGCTATAAGTTTACAACTTCGTTGATAAAGATATTTTATTTGTCTGATAGTTTCTCTTCTTCCAGCGTCTTTTTATTTGTCCGGTTAGGTTATATGCCTGAACTGGAGTTTTCATATCACAGCTCAAATGAGGTCTATGATGGTTGTAAATAGAT
>JBKEBA010000075.1:0-51522 GCA_047972895.1 Dysgonomonas sp. | reverse complement strand
TCAGGGCAGTTCAAAGCTGATTCATACTCGGAAATAACCTTATGAACGGTTTTACGGCTGATATCCAATTCTCTGGCTATAGCCCGTTTACTGTACCCAACCGTACGGTACATATGGATAATTGTTTGTTTTTCCACCATTGTTATCATTTTACCCTCTGTGTTGGTTAAGACACAAAGGAATTTATAATGTTAATATTTGTTAGTAAAAGACAGAGCTTTATTATACGCTCTCTTAGATTTTACTTAACTAGTGGTATACTTTTCAATTATTTTAGTGGACTACTTTTCAATTATATTATACATTTCAACATTAGACAGATCCCCATTGTATGCAAAAACTGATGTTCCCCATCAGAGAATGCCTTAAGGAGCATTCGATCATCAGATCCCTCTTTATTCAGTTTAAATATGTTGAAATGAAATATATGCTCTTTCTCTTCTAATGCTGGAATCTTATACATTGCGTACAAACTTTCAGAATTGTAAACTTCTTTTTTTAGTTCATTGCTAACAACCCGCATATTCAATAGGGAAAGAATTTGAAATGCTCGAAACAATTTCAAAGGTGTTTCAAAATGATTCTTGAAAGCGTCTACAGTTACTTCATTTACATAAAAATCGAGCAATTCGGTTTCTAATTTACCTTTTCCACCGATCTTATATTCTCCTTTATAACTTGTTGTCGCACATTTCCGTAGTTTATCTACAATATCATCCAACAATCGCAGTAAATATCCTAATTCGGGATCATCATCTTTTTTATAGAGTTCTAAATCATTAATTACTAACCTAAAGCTATGTATGCATTTGATATCTAGTTGTTTTTTTATTGGTTTCAAGGTATCTTCATCTTGAAGCAAAAAATTTGCCAATAAGATGGCTTGGCTCATGTGATAATCCATATATACTAAACCACTTTCGGGTTTAATATCTAAATCATAATCATCTCGGATACCTTTTTGTTTTAATTTTAAGTGATAAAAATATTCATCAAGTTGTAATAGTCTGGATTTTACAAAAGGCAGGCTTAATATCTCATTTTCTCCTGATGAGTAACCAATAACAAGCTCTGGCAAATAAATGCGAATAGAACTTGTCAAATCTTGGAACTGGGTTTTGTTTTTTTGATCTTGTGCTGTGATTTTTATTTGTGGAGCTTTTTCTCTTTCTTTTCGAATGATAATATTCATATAATCCTCGACGGACTGTCTTTTTGAGTTCCTTGGAATTATATAATATTCCAACTCGTAGGCAATAGGTTCTGATTTAAATGTTTTAAAACCATTTTTGAGATAATCAGAATATTCAGGATTTAAAGTACAACATTCTAAATGATAAAAAATATTAGCTAAAGCCTCCAATACATTAGACTTCCCACTTCCGTTTAACCCAGCAAAGCAAAATGGATGAAATTGTTCCCATGACCTATCCACATTTTCCTCTCTGAATAGTACCGTGAAATTTTCCTCTCCTTTTAAGGTTTTTATAGTATCAAGACTACGAAATTTCTCTAATATCGAAAGTTTTACAAGTTTCATTTTACATTTAGTGTTATTTTTTCGTTGTCGAAAGTTTGTTGAACCTCATTTTCAAGAATTAAATTAAACAGTTTTTCTTTTGCTTCAGAATAGCTAATATGATCATCAAATTCATTTTGTTTAAATAAATCAATTAGATATTGTAAGCGTTTTTTATTTCCTCGCAAATCTTCCAATGACAAACTCTTTATTAACTCTTTAAAGATAACCTCTTCACCTATTTCTAAATCTTTTCTGAAGGCATTTTGCAGAACAGACTGAAATAACGACTGCAAAATATCTAAAGACTTATTAAGTTTTATAAGTTGTGATTCAATTACATAATAAAGGTTATAAAATTTAAGTATTTTATCCCGTCCATTTTTATCACTAGGATATATAATCTTAATGTTTTTTACAAATGTTGCATTCAATTTTTTTTGTCTAGCTCCTTTTCTTTTAGATAGATAATAATCTTTTGATAAAAGTAAAGTGTAATATACAAACAATGTAAAGAATTCATCCTCCAACTTTGATGATAAAATAGCCTGATTTGAGGCACATTCTTGTTTATTTATGCTCATTTTAAAAGCAGCAGTATCATACAGACCAATCATAATACTATTTGGAGCAATAATTTTTGCATTAGAGTTTTTAATGGCTTGTATTGAAATAGATTTATTGCTTCTTTCAAGATATGTGCTACCTAACTCACCTGACGTAAACCAAGGAATATCACCTAAATAGTATTCTAAAATATCAGATTTTGGAGTGCCTCCAGATTGCCAAACTCCTAATTGCGATAATTTCTTTGTTTTTAAATTATATGGGTTTGATAAAGGATGTCCAAATAGTTCTATATATATCGACAAGATTAATGATTCAGCAATCTGTATGGTTCTAATTCTTTTATCAACTAGATTTTGAATAGTATCTAATTGTAAAGAAATTTTTCTTTGATACTCTATATCATTCGGTATTTCAATTGAAATTTTTTTTAGATTGTTATTGTTGAGTATAGAAATTACGGATTTATTTGCTTTAAATTCTAATTTCTTTTTATACTTTATTACCCAATAATAGAAAAAAGAAGGTAGTATTATATTTTCATCAACTCTTATTCCTGTTAACTGTTGATTACTAGCTACCGGTTTATCTATTAAAGCTGTTTTACCAATATCTCCAATGGTCGAAATTAAGATTGTATCTTTTTTATAAAGAAATGCTTCTTTGTCAATAATAGCCTGTTCTGAAATTTTTCTTTCAGTCAAATTGATATATTTCTGTCCTCTTAAATCAGATGGGGTTACCCAAGGTATATCTCCATTAAAATAAAGAGGATTATTTGTTGCAGGCGTTTTCCCTGTTTGTATTGAAAGGATTAAATCCTCTAATTTATATTCTGAAAAAACTATCATCTCATTTCTTCTTTTAGATTTTCTAAAGAAGAAAATATCTCATGCTCTAATTTATATATCTTCTCCAATAATTCCATAGGAGGCTCATAGTCATATTCTTCAAGAACAAACTCCTTATATAAGTTATAATTCAATTCATATCCATTTTCTTCTATTTCAGATAAGCGGATATAAAAATGATTATTCTTTTTGTTTTCTTTCGACATACTAGTTCTGTTCCTAAAGTGATTTATTACTTCAGGAAGGGGGTAACAATTTATTATTTTTTTTCGGCTAGAATCTAATGTATATCCATCTGACTCCATGCCATAAAACCAAACTCTTTTTGTATTAAATGTATTACTATTAAACTCTTTCTTAGTAAATAATAATATAGAAGTTTTTACTCCAGTATAAGGATTAAAAACTCCATTTGGTAATGAAATAACAGCTTCTAGATTACAATCTTTCAAGAGTATCTCTCTAATATTTTTATATGCTCCAGAGGAACTAAATAGGACACCTTCAGGAACGATAACTGCAGCTTTACCTCCTTTCTTGAGCATATATACAATACGTTCAAGAAATAACAATTCGGTTTGTAATGGTTGTGCTTTTTTCGCATCCTCTTTTATCGTATAGACTCGATTTAAGTTCTTGCTAACAGAGTTACTATTCAACTTAGCGGAAAACGGAGGATTAGCCAAAATATAATCGAACTGTTCTTTTCCTAGCTCTGTAAATAATTTTTCATATTTTTCGTGCTTCTCTTGGGCTATTCTTTCATCCTTTACAGGTTCTAACAAGGATTTATCGTTCAAGAAAAAGTGTTCGTAATCAGAAGAAAGAGTATTTATATGTATAATATCAGGTATACTAATACCATGCATCATCATATTCATCATTCCAATACGAACCATAGTCGCATCAATATCAAATCCAACAAATGTATTTTCCTTTAATCTGATTTTATCCTCAACGCTAAGCTCTTCTCCATCTAATCCTTTTTCTAATTGATTATCATCATCTAATTCTATATGAGATGAGTTTTCTTTTAGAATGTATTGATAACTACCAACCAAAAATCCAGAACTACCACTCGTTACATCGCAAATTTTAGTATTCTTTTCTTTTATATTAGGTTGAACTAACTCCACCATCATCTGGATTATATGACGAGGTGTTCTAAATTGACCGTTCTTACCTGCTTGACTTGTCGCATTAAGTAAGTATTCATAAACATCTCCTTGTAAATCTTGAAAATATTGATTCTTGGCTTCTTCTTCTTCTATTTTAGCGAAAACGTCATCTATTATTTTTACAGAATCTTCTAATAAAGAAGGTGTCGTTATCTCAAATTTTGCCTTTTTCATTTCAACAGCAAAAGGCTCATCTTCATTAGCTAAATTCTTTTGAATATAAGAAAACACATCGTTAATTCTTTTTTTTAGTTCATTTCCTTGTAATGTATTATAATTACTCCATTTATATTTATTCTCAACATTTAAATGAAATTTCTCTAAACGTTTCATGAAAAGTAGATAAGATATATTTTCTATTGCGGTAATTGGATTAGATAATCCTCCACCCCAAAGCCTATCCCAAAGAAGCTGTATTTTATTTTTTATTTCTGAACTTAGCATTGTAAATATTATTTCAGCATATTCTAATTATTACGGAAAATTCCTAATCTACAAAACTACTAAATATACATCATTTTTATAATAGATATATAGAAAACTATCCCTCGAAATTTTGAGGGATAATAATTCTTAAAACCAAATAGCTAATACCAACAATATTCCAAAAGCTGTAACCACCCCATAAGTCAGCCACCTAATATGCTTCCTTATTGGCTCATTGGCTTTCTGGACAGCAGCGATAACTTTATTGAGGGAGTCCGGCTCAATTCCAATACCCTGCTCGTCAATTTCTTTCAACTCACTTGTCATTTTCATGGATAGTTCAGTCAGCTTTACATACTGATCTGTCGTCAGCTGCATATCTTTGATACATTGGGCTATGATTCCATCTCGCTTATCCATCTGCTCAATGAGCATACCAATATCATTGTACCTACTGAGTATCTTCTGCGTACTCTCCATTATCAACTCATGCGATTCCGTGAACTTTGATAGTTCCTTTACCACTATTTCAGCCATCATCGCATCCTTGACCGAATGTATACGTGGATTATTGTTGTCTGCCATATCTACGTTTCTTTTTGCGTTTACGTTTTCTTTCTTCTTCATCTGCTACATTTTCCCCATTGTCAACGTATCCCGAATAACCTCCTGTTCCAGCCATCGATCCAATACCGGAGAGAATACTTCCTATAATAGAAGCTCCCTGTGATTGGTTCTGATGATAATGTTGATCTTGTTTTTCGGATTGTCTATTTTCCGAGAAAGTATGCATCAATGTACGATACCCAAACTCTTTTCCGATTTGGGAAGCCTTGAATGTTTGCCCATCGGTTGAGAATCTTAGCCCATAGGTGTTACCCTTCTTGTTAACAGCTTCTTTGACCTCAACTCCTTGCTTTTTCATCAATACTGAAAACTCTTCCAAAGATTTAGGCTTCTTTGATAAAGCATCATAAGCAACCTTCTCTATCTTGGCTCTCACCATCATCCGTTCAAATGAAGTAACTTCAGGACGATATTTGCTCTGTCTTTTTACTTCGTTGGCAATGGTCAATCCCTTGTCCCGACTGATTTCTTCGGCTATCTTTCCGGCACGTTTGCTTATAAAAGAAGTGTCGTACACCGAATGATCTATCCCAATACGATTCACAATCATGTGCAGATGCAAATTGTCAGTGTCTCGATGTGTGCAGGCTATCCATTGGTGATTTTGGAAGCCAAAACGCTTACTGAATTCTGCGCAAATTTTCGCTAGATCTTTATCTGTCAACTTCTTTTCATCATCTGGGGCAATGCCAATTTCGATGCGAATAAATTTATTCTTACATCGGGTATTATACTTCTGAGCTTGTAAGAACTCCTTATAGATTGCATCTGGTGTTTCCGATTGAATGAGATTCGACATAATCAAATCTCCTTTCTTCGATTCTCGCATAGCATACTCAATAGCTCTACTTCCGTGCGAAATTGCTTTAGCTTTTGCTATCATAGCCCTAAATTATTCGTTGTTGCAATAAGGTTAGTTTACCAACCAATAGTTTTATCTCATCTACCAGAAGAGGGTCTTTGTCACGGATCAGGCTTGCGATGCGATTAAAATTTGTACAGTACATTTTCAATAGATGAAAATAATCTATCTCGTCTTTCGACAATTCGGGTATAGCATTTACCTCTCCATCCATAGCCTGCCTTCTGCAATATTCAGATAGATTTAATCCGCATTTTTTAGCAAGTTGTGAGATGATTGTCTTCTCTGCAAAGGAGCATCTCAGTATAATTATTTTAGTCTTATTCATACAATAAATATTTAACGGAAGTGGATAGCGAAAGCGGGACAAGAACAGTTTGTGTATACAAACTGACATCTTGCAATGTTAGACTATTGGACTTTCTGATATCCACTTCCATGGTTAATAATTCAGTTTATTTTCTTCGGCTGTCGCCTTTCAATTCTATAAAATTGAACATCGATTTCAATCGGTCACCTGTCATTTTTCCATATTGATTTTCGGAACAAAGGGTATCAAGTGTAAAATTACTTGTGCCATGAGTCCATGCACCGGTATCGTAACGTTCGCACAAAAGTTCAATCATTGGACTGCGTAAATTTCCAAAATCCATGATTTGTTTTTGTTCTCGTCCAAATTCATCAATAACAAGTGGCATGCGAGAATAGGCTTTGATTGGTTTGCCTTTCAAAATCTCTTGCAACTCGGACGATTTGAAAAATTTGAGAAGTGGTCGCTGTATGTGCAAAGCGTGAACCACCGAATTATACATTTCTGCCATAGCTTGCATGATCAATGTTTTTCCACAACCATACTTTCCCACAAGCATAATGCCTTTTTGCAAATCGCCCGAGAATTGCTTGTTGAGGGTTAGATAGAAATAGAGCTGCTCGATAATGGATTCGTTCTTGTTGTCAACTATAAATGAGTTTTGCTCTCTCCTTTTTTCAAGGATGTTATTTGCACTGTCGGATAAGAGCAGCTTATACTCTTCATATTCGAATGGAAACTGAAAGCGTAGCATCGAGTTCTCTTTTCTTTCACCAGTAAATCTAGCTTTGATTGCTTCACGGCATATATCTAATTTATTCATCGAAATCGCTCCCTGAGGCAACGAATTCTCTTTTTGAAAATCTGTCATCATTATTTGATTTAGAAGTATTACTTTTTGTTTTAGTCTTATTATATATTGCTTGAGGTTTACCCTGTTGGTTAGGGTAGGAAATAGGTGTCAAAATCTTATACCTAGTCTTGACCCTATATCCATTACCACCGACAACGAAGTCTAAGAGTTTGGCTTCCTTTAGTCTATCTCTTGCTGTGCGTAATACAGCGGAAGATATGCCAACATTAGCTTTCACTCTGTCGTCTCCATATACAAGCCACTCTTGCTCCCAAAATAAACGATTGGCGAGTTGTAGCAGAAAGAAATACAATCGGGTTTCGTTTCCATTGAATGCCCACTGCTCATCTACTCGCCAAAAGTTATTCATTAGGTCGATATAGTTCATCACTAACGTCTTCTATGTCGAGCTATAACGTAGTCAGTTGTTTCTCGATCTTTTTGCTCTTCTGTCTTTACAGGGTTCTGCATCAGCCATTTTTCCAATTCCTCACGACTGAAATAAATATTCTTGCCGTGTGGTTTGAAAAAAGGTATCTTGCATTTGTGAGTGAGCTTATACATATAAGTTTTGGATAAGCCTGTGAACTCGCACCCCTCGTCAAAAGTCAATACATTCTTTTGTCCCAATAAGAGTTTCTCTATTGACACTAATTTTTCTTCAATATTTATACTCATTACTTTAAAAATTAAATAATTAAACAAAAGGCGTTGCAACGTCCGTAATTGTAATTACAGGGGCAAAGTTGGAGATATAAAAAGGGGGTGAGATTGGATTCCAATGTATTTACATTATCATCCAATGTGTGGAGAATGCTTGACTAAACGTCTGTCTATAAATAATAATGCCCCATATCGTTTAATAACTGACATAGGACTAAAAAATAAGTGTATTTATAATTTATTGCTTGTGTCGAAGCTCCTGTATTTTCTCAACACATTCTGTTATCAAATCGTATTTATCAGGGTCAATCAGTCCCGATGTTTGATTTGCCATATATAGGTCGTTTGAAGTGAGCGTTTTATCTTCGGATGAAACAAAACAATTGTAATTGCATGCTACACTTTTCCATATTTTACAAATAAGTTTGTTGTCGCTCAGCTCCGAAAATAGTAAAGCAAGGTATTTATTTACAGAAAGTTTTAGCGGTTTTTGATGAATGCATAGCAATATTTGTTTCATATCTAGGAATTCAATATCCCTGTCAAAAACAGCTATCTTGTTACAATACTCTACCAAAATAACTATTTGCTTATCAGTTAGAGCCGATTCAAAAGAACTCAGCTTTTTTCCTTTCGCTCTATTATAAGCACTTACGCTTCGTTTCTCTTGGCTAACTTTCAATTCAATAATACGCTCTTCCTCTGCATCTTCTTTTTGTCGTTTTTTGATTGTGTATGATGTAATTGGCTCAATGGTAGATTTCAGATCACTGATTTTACCTGTGAGATTTGTTAGACCTTGATTATTTTCTAGTGAAATATTCTCGATCTTGGATAATTCGGACATAACAGCCTGATGTTTATTGTCTTTTGGTTCAGGCAATTTATATTTTTCAAACAGAATATCGAAAGTTGTGTTGATAGTGTCTCGCTCTGCAAGGGTAAAGTTCCCATAAGATCGACTCTTCTTATACGCATTCCATTGGGTATCCAGATATTGATTAGCTTGCTCCGTACCCATGCCGTTATAGTCGATCACAGTTTGCAGATAGTGAGGAGTGAAACGAAAATCTCTGGAAATCATAAACCAACGATACATGAAACTGATAATCGCTACAGAGCTGTACAAAATGTATGCAACAATAAAGTATAGGAATCCAAGCAGACAATTTTTCTTCTTGATGCGTTTGTGCTTTTCAGCCAACGACATTTGAATTTTCCTATTGGCTTCCTGTTGCGATAATTTTAGGTAAAGAGATTTTTTCATGGTTGAGACAATTAAACATCCAAGCAAAGCTATACAAAAGGAAAGAAAACACCAAGCAAATGGCTGATGTGGCACTATTTGTCTTCCATATGGCTGTATCTGTCTCCCATGAACTTGAATATTTTTTTTCTTTTTCACTGATATACACCCTTTTATATGGAGAACCAAATAAACAAGACTTCCGGCAAAAATACTCTTCGAGGTACGAGAAGGAAGATTTTTGCAACGGAACGAAGCTTGGTCTTGTGTTTTGGTGCGAAATATAATTTTGTATAGAGGATGAAAAAGAAAATGGATTATAGCTCTCTTCTTACAACTTAATAGCTTTGTCTATCTTAATTTTCAGATCGAGAAATGAGTCAATATCTTTGTCATAACTTCCCTCATCCATATTTTTCTCTTTGCCTCTTTTAATCACGGTCATTCCTAGATTAAAGGTTTTCTCTGCAATTGCCAACTGATTGTTGTTTAGATAGATTTCAGAAAGTAATCCTAAGAGGTATATAATTTCGTAACCAATATTTGAATATTTACAGAAAACCAGAGCATCTTGACATATTTCAATTGCTTCTTCCAATTTTTCGTTTTTGGCAAATTCTACTGCCTGTTCAAATAGGCGGTTAACAATAGCTGAATTTGAATCGCCAAATTCGTTGATAATTGATTCGTTAATTCCGTTGTAATTCATGTTATAGATATATCTTTATTAATCTTGAGTTTTTACTTTTTCTCCAAATAACTCAATGTATTTTTCGGGAGTAGTTGTGTGGATCGGTATTATCGTTTTAGGATTCAATGCTAAAACAAATTCTTTTATACTTGGAATATCTGCATGTCCGGAAGTGTGTAAGTCCACTACCTTATCGAAAAGGTTCAAGAATTGAGCTGTTTTTCGTTCTTCTTTATATCCATTCCATTTTGAATATATCAGACAAGAATCCTCTTTGTTTATTCGTTTTTGGACTTCATAAATCATACTCTCTCGGACTAGTATTACCATGTCTTTTCTCGCATGCAGTTCATCGGGTGCTATTTTAAATCGTGCAAAGGGTTTAAATAAATGAGGCTTTTCTTCTATTGCTTTTTGTGTCAATGCCATAGGGAAGAACAAATATACATTGTCAAAGGTAAAAGGATTGGGTATTCTTTTAGGGAGTTTATTCAGAATATTTGCAGTAAATATGTCAACAAGCAATATCCGATTTGTCCGCTTTGCTGCATTATAAATTGCCTGAATACGAGCAATATTAGCAGATGATTGCAAAACAAATACATTGCCAGACGTACTCTTCATTATATCTTCAGCTCTTTCACTTATTTCGAATTCTGATTCGGCAATATATTCATCCTTATATAGATTTGTGCCCTCTATCAGTAGTTTATCTATGTTTTTCAATAAAATATTGCTCTGTATTGCTGCAGTATATTTTTTCGCAAAACCATGATTTCGGAAATCTCCTGTATAAAAAATCCGTTCGCCATCACCTTCAATCAAAAAAGAATAGGAATCAAAAGCAGAATGATCGATGAGAAATGGAGTAATAGTAATGTCCTTTATGGTTATAGGTGCTTCGTTTGATAAATATAATATTGGATTGATTGTTTTGGGCTGGCTTGTAAATTCTTGAATTGTACTCCATATTTGAAAAGCATATTGACCAATATAAACAGGGATATCTGTTCTTATTTTATCAACTAGTCCTATATGATCGCCATGCATATGCGAAATAAATATCGCATCAATAGGTTTCTCTGTTGTTGAAGTCTCTGTAAATAAATCAGGTACATTAGGTACTATCCGTTTATTCTCTTGGGTTGAATTTACTTCCGGCAATTCATCTCCAATATCGAATATTATACGAGCATTGTTTGACGATACTTCGATACAATTACCTCCAATTTGGTTTGCTCCACGATGGATAGTTATTTGCATATTTCAAATTTAAAGTTGTCGTAATATTCATAAACTTCTACTTCCTCGTATTCTTGGGAGATAGCTCTAGCTTTCCCTTCGGCTTTAGGCCACACGACCATACATCTAATCGTTCCACTCCAACATCTACCTGTCATCAAATCTGTTAGATAGTTAAAGAAAATCGGATCAGATTCTATGACCTCTTTAAATTTAATCGCTTGATCTTTTACTTCATTTACTCGTAACGACTTCAATTCTATAACAACAAGGTTGTCGTCTTTATCAATAGCCAATATATCATTGACTATTCGTTTCTTATCTTCTAAGACGATGGCTAATTCGGAGGTTATAAAGGTTAAGTCATTTCCAAAAGGTAAAATATTGTTGTTTTGGATAGCATTGAGAATAATCCATGCTTGAAGAGTTTTTTCCTCTGTATCCCGAGCTGGCTTTAGGGGTTTGAAGTTGAGCAGTTTGTCTTCTGCGTTTTTTTTATTAATATTCGATATGCCTATTTCAGGAGTTCTGGGATCAAGGGATATAAGAGAGCATGAATTTGTATTTCCTCTAAAATGAGCTTTCTTTTCTGCAAGTATGTCATGAAAATCACAATTAAGTGATTTAGCTAGTTGAAAGTACTCCATATTATGCTCTCTTTTTTCTCGTTGTTCACGATTCTTTTTCGCTTGTTTTATCGATTCCTCAAGTGAACCTGTGCGTTGACTTTCCCAAGATTCGTTGTATTCTTCAAGGGTTCTCGATTTTCTTAGCTTCTGTATAGCATCTTCGCCCGAAATTTCTTTTTCCATATTAGTATTAATTTAGATGTATATGTAGCATATAATACGAATGAGTAGAGAAAAAGTATACCGAAATTTAGTTAAGAAACATCAACAGAATCACAATGTATTGATTACTAATACTATATTTTTATGCAATTTTACTCTATATCAGGTATTTTATTCACCGCCTCTCTCTTCTTCTCATCCAAGATGCGAGCATAAATCTGGGTCGTTTTTAGCTCTTTATGCCCCAATAATTTCGATACTGTATATATTTCTGTACCCAAGTTTAGCTGCATAACTGCGAATGTATGTCGCCCGCAATGAAATGTAATGTCCTTCAAAATTCCTGCTTTCATACACCATTTTTCTAATGCCTGATTGTGCCATGCCGAATATTTCAATCCCATAAAAACTCGATCTTCTGGATTACCTCTTTCACCTAAATAGCGAGTTGCTTGATCTGATATATCCAAGTATTCAAAGCCTTTGGTTTTCTTTTGGCGAAAGACGATTCGGGTATGTCCGTCCAACTCTTGAACTTCACTCCAAGTTAGCTTTTGAATATCACTCCATCTCATACCTGTCAGACAAGAAAATAGAAAAGCTTGTTTTAGCACAGGAAATTTGCATTCTTCTTTTACCAACCTTTGCAATTCTTCCAAAGTCAGATATTCTCTATGGGTATCTTCTGTTTTCGCAGGTTTTACATGTGATGCAGGATTATGTGGAATTATCCCATCTTCTACTGCTTGATTTAATGTAGCTTTCAGTTTTAAGAAATAACTACTCTGACTATTAGCTGAAAGATTTTTATCGCTTTTGGTTTTAGCTTCTTTTGCTAGATAATTTCTAAAGCCCTCTACAAAAGCTTTGTCTACTCCTTCGAAAGTAGTATCATGTCCGGCATAAGCTATCAGGTGTTTTAAGGAACTATCCCAATTACCATAGTTGCCGGGGGAGTTTTTGCGTTGGTCGATTAATCCTTTTATGTATTCTACAAGGTTGGTTCTAATTTTATACTCAACCGTAAAACCATATTGCTTGTTCTGTGAGGCTAGTAATCGTTTCGCTTTTACTGCCTCAGCCATTTCAAGGTTAGTCTTATTGTGTTCTTTCTCAGCTTTGGTACGCGCCGGATCGATCAAATAATACTCCAGCGTTTCATATTTTCGGTTGTGCTTAATCTTACCCTCTTCTGTCTTGGTATATCCCATGTAATACTCCAACGAAAGAGAAACCCGATTTGTGGTCTTTGATTTACGTTTGATTAACTTGATTTCCATAGCTGTAATATTTTTACATTTATTTACGGCTAAGATAGTAATTTGCCGTAATATTGTAGCAAATATTTACGGTAAATTAAGAAAATAAGGTTTTTGAAAAATCTAAATTGTATATATAATTAATTTAATAACAGTTTGTTTATTTACTTTTTGTTTGCTGTTGTTTTGCTAGGTTACTTTCCGATACAAAATTTACTAAATATATTACCCAATATATCATCTGTAGATATTTGTCCTGTTATTTCGCCCAAATAATGCATGCATTCACGAATATCTTGTGCTATAAAATCGCCTGATATCTGTAAATCCAATCCTTCAGACACACGTCTTATCGATGCCAGAGCATTTTCCAATGCTTCATAATGGCGGATATTAGTAACAATAATATCCCGTTCGCCTATTTCAGGTATATTGGCTGCTTTCACAAGTATATCTTCCAATTGATCGGTGTCTTGCTCATATTTGGCAGAGATAAAAACTCGGTCGGGCACTTCCTCTAAAAATAATTGCATCTTATCAATTTTTCGATCCATCGAAATGGAATCAACCTTATTAAGAACAAGAATTAATTGTTTTCCTTTACTTGCGGGCAATATCTTCGATGCTAAATACTCCAGATGCTCATCAGAAGTACTTACATCAGCCACCCAAAGAATAATACTAGCTTGCTCTATTTTCTTAAAAGTGCGTTCTATGCCTATGTTTTCTATTTCATCTAATGTATCACGTATACCAGCAGTATCAATCAATCGGAAAGTGAGTCCTTGTATGCTAATAACATCTTCTATTACATCTCGTGTTGTTCCATGTATATCAGAAACGATAGCCTTGTCTTCATGCAGAAGCAAATTGAGCAATGTGGATTTACCGGCATTTGTTTCTCCGATAATGGCAACAGGAATACCATTCTTTACTGCATTGCCAACACTAAACGATTCAGCGAGCTGCTTGATGTGTCTTTCTATATCGCAAGCTGCTTCTTTTAATTTTTCTCGGTTGGCAAACTCTACATCTTCTTCGGAAAAGTCCAATTCCAATTCAATCAAAGAAGAAAAGTTTAATAGTTCGACACGAAGCTCTGTCAACTTGTTGCTGAACCCACCTCGCATCTGATTCATTGCCAAACGATGAGTAGCGGCGGATGAAGATGCGATCAAATCTGCAACTGATTCAGCTTGTGATAAATCCATCTTCCCATTGATAAAAGCTCGTTGGGTAAATTCTCCGGGACGAGCTAAAGACGCACCCTCAGAAATAAGTAATTGCAGAATATTCTGTTGAATGTATATAGAGCCATGACAAGATATTTCGACAATATCTTCTCCTGTAAAAGAATGCGGAGCTTTAAAGACACTCACCAATACCTCATCTAAAATTATTCCATCTTTTATAATTGAGCCGAAATGTATTGTATTAGCCTTCTGTTCAGACAGTACCTTGTTATTAGGGGTACTGAAAACAGTATCGACTAACTCAATACAACCTTTTCCCGATAAACGTATTACAGCGATTCCTCCTGTGCCGGCGGGGGTAGATATAGCGACTATAACATTGCTTTCCTGCATAAATTTCCGTGTTTGAATTGTACTCCAAAGTTACATTCTTTTATTCATACTAACCAATATCGACTGAAAGAGTTGGATATGAGAAGAAAAGCCACCCCTTAATTTAGAGTAGCTTTTCAATATTTGAATATTTATAGAATTTCACTTACGTTCTTTTTGCTTACTTCTTCGCCGATCGTCATATGTCGAAATCATCCAAAACATAGAACAAACCGAAGCAATAAGAATAACAGGAATAAAGAATGTCACAGATTCTAAAGCACTTTTTCCTCCAGAAAAATATATGGATACTCCTACAATAGCAATAAGAACATACATGACGCCAAATATCGACAACATGTTTCCTATTAATGGACTTGTATCAACCTTCTTATTTTTAGATAAGGCTTTTTCCGTTTCTATTTGTTGCATGATTCTGAATTTCAGATTTTCTCCTGCTTTCATTTTTGTGCCGGAGAGAAACTCACTGAACTTATCTTCATGCATATTTATATCATCCTTTTTCATAACTTAAATATATCATTTTTGATTGGCTATACGCTTTCTCTTTTCATCAAATAGTTTATTGTGTCTGCAAAACGTTTTCGGGCACGATGTAATTTTACTTTTACGTTCGATTCCGTTAGTCCTGTTATAGATACAATGTCTTTTACCGAGTTATCTTCCAAATAATACAACGTGAGGAGTATGCTTTCATCCTTGGGCATCTTCTCCATTACTTGATTAACAATTTCCTGACGCTCCTTTTCTTCAACCATCCCCATCGTATCAAAATCAGAATACGAATCATTGACCTCTGTCGCTTTATAATCTACAAATTCTGTATTATAAACAGATGTTCTGGTCTCCGTGATAGCTGTATTGTAAACAATACGGTAAAACCATGTGGAAAATTTACTGTCAGATCTGAATGTATGTATATTATGAAAGGCTTTAACGAAAGCATTTTGCACTATATCTTCGGCGTCTTGCCTATTACCGCAGACACGATATGCTATTGTGATAGCCATATCCTGATAGGTATCTACAAAATAGCCAAAGGCGGAAGTATCCCCCTTTAGCACTTTGTTTATCTGCAGCCTTTCATCCATTATTCAGCGTCGTAATCAGATTCGCTCTTATCTTTCACCAAGAGATAGAACACCACGTATGCCAATCCCATAAAGAGGATAGCGCTTGATGTTACTATCAAAAATTCGATGTATTCTACATATGAATAGCTTGTTATTATAAATATACCTACTATCAGTCCCAATGCTATTCCAATACTAATAATACCATTTCTTAGCGAACGGTATCTGTTCGGTGCAAGCTTAGCCTTGTGAGGAGGTATAATACCATGCTTAGCTAGTTCAAGGCGTTCTTTATTATTAGAAGTAATCAACTTGATAAGAACGAAAGCTCCTAATATAACAGGTAGTCCAAATATGCATATAATAGCTAGAATTGGGACTAAAGCATCCATAAAATTTTCCATAAATCTATTTTATTTTATTGTTAATAATCTGTTTCCGAATATATGACTACTAGAAATGAAATTCGGTTACAGATTATCGGAAATATTTTTGTTAATATCTATTTTATCAACTTAATATCCTGTATGTTAGTTTGATATAATCATTTCAATAATAGATGTTCTCTAATTAATTTTAAATCTACATCTTTTACAAAGATACACCCTATCGAGTTCCTAAAAGAATTCAATATCTTTTATCCTTAAAAAGGAAGCCTTTATTTTAAGAAAAACATATCTGCGGCTTACATTGTTTTATAAAACAGATATTATAAAAATATAAGATACAAGTCATGAAATACAGAATAGAAAAGGATACAATGGGTGAGGTGAAAGTACCATCCGATGCTTATTATGGGGCACAAACTCAGAGAAGTATTGATAACTTCAAAATAGCACAAGATATAAATCGTATGCCAAAGGAGATAATATATGCTTTTGCTTATCTTAAAAAAGCGGCAGCGCAAACGAATAGAGAGGCTGGAGTGTTAACTGCTGAAAAGTGCGATTTGATAAGTAAGGTTTGCGACGAGATTCTGAATGGGAAACTAGATGATTCATTTCCTTTAGTAGTCTGGCAGACGGGGAGTGGAACACAAAGTAATATGAATGTGAATGAAGTGATCGCTAATAGGGGGCATGTCCTCAATGGAGGAAAACTTACTGACAAAGAAAAAGCACTACTCCCAAACGATGATGTAAATAAATCTCAGTCATCGAATGATACATTCCCTACAGCTATGCACATTGCAGCCTTCAAGGTGTTGGAAGAAAAGACAATTCCCGGATTGAAGAAGCTTCGGGATACCCTCGACAAGAAAAGCAAAGAGTTTATGTCTATAGTGAAAATAGGGCGTACTCATTTTATGGATGCGACACCTCTTACATTGGGACAGGAATTTAGTGGATATGTAGCCCAGCTCGATCATGGCCTCCGAAATCTTAAACACGCTCAAGCTCATTTATCAGAATTAGCTCTGGGGGGAACAGCAGTCGGCACAGGCATTAATACCCCTGATAATTATGCTGAAAATGTAGCAAAAAAAATAGCAACTCTAACAGGATTTCCATTCATAACTGCCCCTAACAAGTTTGAAGCATTGGCTACACATGACGCTATAGTGGAAACTCATGGTGCCCTCAAGGCGATTGCGGTGAGCCTAATGAAAATCGCCAATGATATACGTATGCTCAGTTCGGGTCCAAGATGCGGTATTGGAGAAATTCACATTCCTGATAATGAACCGGGCTCATCTATTATGCCTGGAAAAGTGAATCCTACCCAATGCGAAGCTTTGACAATGATTGTTGCACAAGTAATGGGGAATGATGTAGCCATCTCGGTCGGAGGAGCAACAGGTCATTTCGAATTGAATGTCTTTAAACCGATGATAATATATAATTTTTTGCATAGTGCTCGGCTTATTGGCGAGGGTTCTATCAGTTTCAATGACAAATGCGCAACTGGGATAGAGCCTGTTTACGATAATATAAAGAAACATCTGGACGATTCGTTGATGCTTGTCACTGCCCTTAATCCTAAGATTGGGTATTATAAAGCGGCAGCCATTGCACAAAAGGCATTCAAGGAAGGTAAAACTTTAAAACAAGTAGCTATAGAATCAGGTGAAGTCACAGAAGAAGAATTTGATAGACTTGTAGATCCTACAAAAATGGTGGGAAAATTGTAGACCAAGAGATAGTCTCTATAGAGACCCTCTTATATTCAACTTCCAAGGATTACCAATAGTCTCAATGCTTTTTTTATCTATGAGGCCAGCCATTGTTTTGCCCATTAATTTGAAATCAGTAGATAGCGTAGTAATGCCTCCGGCTAATATTTCTTTCAATGGAGTATCATTGTAAGATATAATACCAAAATCTTTTCCAGGAATATAAGCTTGTATATCTGCTTGCTTCAATATATCGACCAAATCCCTGTCGCTTACCAGCATAAATACATCCCCTATTCTTATTTTTCGGTCTTTTACGGTGTCAATATATTTATGTTCAAATTTATATTCCTTACAAAAAGCCTGTAGTCCGTCGTATCGTTCCTGAGGTTCTTTCTCTTCTTTCTGTACCATGAATATGCGTTTGTATTTCTGTATATATGAAAGTCCGAAAACCAATGCTTCGTATGTATCTTTCTCGAAATTCTGTGATACGGAAGAGTACTTGCCTTTCAATTCAGGATGAAAATGGTCTAAAAGGAAGATGCGACCAGATAATTGTTTCAGGAGAGGCTCTGTGTTCTCAAATTTTCCCGACATAATTATGTATGTCGTATATTTATCATTTGCGTCATTAATTAATGTATCGAAAACCTTTCTGTTGTAATTATGAAAATAAAGATCAACCGAAGCGGACTTAGCTAATGATTCTACAAACGAATTGTATAGGTCTTCTTTGAATTCATTCAACTCATTGAACAGAAGGAATATATTGTGCTTTGCCGGAACCCTTGTACTAGTTATAAAATAACCGATCCCCGGTGTAGAATCGATAATTCCTTTTGACTTCAATTCGCTCAAACCAGCAAAAACTGTATCTCTGGATAAATTGTAATTTTTACGAAATTCATTTATTGACGGAATCCAATCGCCTTTTTTATATTTTCCTCCACTAATACCATCTATTACATAATTAACCACTTGCTTATATTTGGACTCATTTACTCTCATTGGAATATTCTTCATTTTGTGGTACAAATATATTTATAATAGCTCTAACTGGTACGCACTGGTCTATGTTTTATAACACATAAAAATTATACATACCAGTGCGTACCAGTTAAACATATATCCTTACATTTGCAAAATGTAATTTTCTGTAATATAAGAATCTATTCTTCATAAAAATAAAGAGATACAACCTAACCATTAATATGATGAATCTAAACAAACTGGGCAATCAGATTTTATTTTACTGTGTCTGCTTATCTTTTCTATTTATGCAATCGTGTGCAAAAAAAACGATTGATGCCACAATTTTGGTAAATGCTGCGAAAGTAGAAAACAGCATACCTGCATACTTGCACGGTTCTTGCATGGAAGATGTAAACCACGAAATATACGGAGGTCTTTACGACCAAAAAATATTTGGAGAAAGCTTTGAAGAACCTGCTCCTAGTCCGAGTCTTGAGAATTTTTCCACATACGAAGGTGCATGGACGACCGAAGATAATCAGCTTTCTGTGCAGGCATTTCCAGGAGCAAAGCTTATATATAATACAAGTGATGTGAATGACGGGGATGCAGAGGTAGAGGTTAAGTTTGACAGTAACCGAGGTGATAATGCAGGGTTCATCACACATGTATCTAGATCGGGAAATGGTGCAGATAACTTTTACGGTTATGAGATAAGTCTTGCTGCAGACGGAAGAAAAGTGGTATTGGGAAAGCACAAACATAATTTCGAACATATCCGTGATATCAGTGTAGATTGCGACCCTATTGCATGGAATAGGCTGAAGATTGCTATGGATAAAGGGAGGATTGAAATATTCCTGAATGGTAAGAGCATATATGTGCATAACGATAACGATGATGCCATCCAAAGTGGAAAAATAGGATTGCGCACATGGAATTCCGATGTGAAATTTCGTAATTTGAAAATAAAGACGAATAATATAGAAGAAAAATTGGCATTCAAAACAACGCCTCAACTAAATATTAGCTCTCTGTGGGATGGTATTCAGACAGGCGATGCAAAAGCAATATTTACACATGACAATGAAGAAGCATATAATGGAGATTATTCTCAAATCATAGAGTTAATCTCTGGAGATGGGGTTGTGGGAATAAGTAATTCGAGCCTGAACCGCTGGGGAATCGCCGTAAATAATGGTCAGAAATTGGAGGGGCGCCTTTATTTGAAAAGCCCCAACTTGCAAGGAACTGTTAGTGTAGCACTACAAAGTGCAGATGGAAAGACAGAATATGCCAGACAGGAAATAAGCAATATCACGAATGAATGGAAAAAATATCCGTTCGAATTGATTTCAGATACAGATGACACAAAAGCACGCTTTGTTATTTACATTAATCAGCCAGGTAAACTATGGATAGATCAGGTAGTATTGATGAACATCCCTAAAAATCAATTTAAGGGATTACCATACAGAAAAGACATTGGCGAAATGATAGTAAATGAAGGCTTAAGTTTTCTTCGCTATGGCGGAACCATGATTAATGCTCCCGAATACAGATTCAAGAAAATGATTGGTGACCCTGATAAACGTCCACCATACAAAGGACATTGGTACCGTTATTCTACAAATGGATTCGGCATAGAAGATTTTCTTAAATTCTGTGAAGCAGCAGGATTCACAGCCTCTTTCGCTATAAATATAGAAGAAACGCCAGAAGATATGGCTGACATGATCGAATATCTGAATGGCGGTGCGACTACAGAATGGGGAGGGAAAAGAGCTGAAAACGGTCACCCAGAACCTTATAATGTTAAATATATCGGTATAGGCAATGAAGAAGTTTTATTCAATGGAGATAGGGCTGACGAGTATGACCATTATATCGAAAGATTTAATCTTATATACGATGCTATAAAGAGTAAAGACCCTTCTGTTTCACTCATCAATACTGCATGGTGGCGTCCCAATTCCCCAAATGTAGAAAAGGTTTTCAGAGCATTGGATGGTAAAGCCGATTATTGGGATTATCACCCCTGGGCAGATAAGCTAACCAATGGGATGGAAGTAGAAAGAGAACTGAAAAGGATGCAGGAATTATTCCTGAAATGGAATCCGAATACGACAATGAAGTGTGCTATTTTTGAAGAAAATGGTAACCTGCATAATATGCAAAGAGTGTTAGGGCACGTAACTGTGAGAAATGCAGTTCGCCGAATGGGGGATTTTGTCCTCACTTCTTGTGCTGCTAATGCATTACAACCATACCAACAAAATGATAATGGCTGGGATCAGGGACAAATATTTTTCACTCCTTCTCAAGTATGGGGTATGCCTCCATTCTATGCACAACAGATGTCGTCAAAGAATCATCTTCCATTGAGGGTATTCAGCTCAGCAGATGCAATATTAGATGTTACTGCAACTCGTGACGAAAGCGGCAACAGATTAGTTCTGCATATTGCCAATACTCACGATAAAACGATTGCAACAAAACTGAATATTTCCGATTTTGACAATATAAAAGAAGCCAAAGCCATTTCGCTATCGGGACGACTTGATGAAGTAAATACTCCTGAGGAGCCGGAAAGAATCATACCAAAAGAGAAACAATTAAATTATAAAGAGAATATGATTTATGAATTTGAACCATACTCATATACTATTCTAGTCTTTTCTAAATAATCAATATAATATCATGCGATTAAGATTTCCGATATCTACAGCACTTATATCAGCTTTGCTCCTAACAACAGGATGCAAGAGTAAACAAGAAGTTAAACAAGTCGAATTTGTAGGGATAGATAAAGTTAAAGTAGAAGACCCTTTCTGGAGTCCGAAATTTAAACTTTGGAGTGCTACTACAGCCAATGACGTATTTGATAAGTTCGAAGGGAAACAGTATCAGGATGCAAACGAGCAAGTGGCACATAATACGTTCCGGAATTTCGATTTAGTGGCAGAAGGTAAGCGAGGCATCGGTCAGCATGCAGGTTTTCCTTGGTTCGATGGTCTGGTATATGAAACCATAAGGGGTGTATCCGATCTGCTAGTCATGAATTCAGATAGCAAGATGGAAGAACGCATCGATGGATACATTGACCGGATATATGCAGCACAACAATCCGATTCTGACGGATATGTAAATACCTATACAGATTTAGTAGAGCCTGATCATCGCTGGGGAGATAATGGTGGATTTCTTCGTTACCAGCACGATGTATATAATGCCGGAATGCTTATCGAAGCCGGAATCCATTATTATCAGGCAACAGGCAAACTCAAGTTATTAGAGGTAGCAACCCGATACGCTAACTATATGAGCGAGCTTATGGGACCTGCTCCTAAACGAAATATTATACCTTCACATTCTGGCCCTGAAGAACCGATGATGAAATTATATTGGCTGTATAAAGACAATCCCGAATTAAAATCGAAAATAAATGTTCCCGTAAATGAAAAGGACTATTATGATTTGGTTCAGTTCTGGATTGAAAATCGCGGCAATCACTGCGGATATCCACTGTGGCTTACATGGGGAAATGAGAATGCCGAATGGTGGATAAAACAAAAAAAATATATGGAACCTGTATACGGTGACCATTCACGCCCTACATGGGGAGATTATGCACAGGATTCCATTTCTGTATTCGAGCAAAAAACAATTGAGGGGCATGCTGTGCGCGCCACTCTTTTAGCGACCGGAATTGCTGCAGTAGCAAAAGAAAACCATTCATCAAAATATATCCGAACAGTTAATAATCTATGGGATAATATGGTAGGTAAACGCATGTTTGTAACAGGAGGCGTAGGGGCGATACATCATGACGAGAAATTCGGGCCAGACTATTTCTTACCAACGGATGCCTATCTGGAAACTTGTGCAGCCGTAGGTGCCGGTTTTTTCAGTCAACGTATGAATGAACTAACCGGAGATGGTAAATACATGGATGAATTCGAAAGGGTATTATATAACAATGTGCTGACAGGCATCTCTCTTTCGGGAGATAAATATACTTATCAGAATCCCCTGAATGCGCATCATCACGAAAGATGGGATTGGCATGAGTGTCCATGTTGTCCTCCTATGTTCTTGAAGATGGTGTCGGCTGTTCCGGGATATATTTACTCGTGCGAAGCGAATCAGATTTACGTCAATTTGTTTATAGGTAGTGAAACCCAATTGAAACTAAGCAATAATACGAATGTAAGTTTAAAACAAGATACACAGTATCCTTGGGGTGATAAAGTTTCTATTTTCGTCAATCCTGAAGAAGAAGCTAGGTTCTCTATAAAAGTAAGAATTCCGGGATGGGCGCAAGGCATTGAGAACCCATATGGTCTCTATCAATCAAACGTTAGTGCACAGCCCCAATTAGCGGTTAATGGAGAACATGTTGATTTGAAAATAACGAATGGTTATGCAGAAATAAACAGGAAATGGAAGAAAGAAGATAAGATAGAACTGATATTGCCAATGCAGCCAAGAGTAATATCTGCCAACGATGCTGTGAAAGACTTGGAAAACCTGGTTTCGATAGCATCAGGACCTATTATTTATAGCATTGAAGATATAGACAATGGAAGCAAAGTCAATGGAATGAAAATAAAGACAGACTCTCCAATGGAATTGGAATATCAGAAAGATCTTCTAAATGGGGTAAATATCATCAAGGGTAAAGCGTTCGACAATGAATCAAATGAGATTTCCTTCTCTGCCGTTCCATATTATGCAGTAGGAAACCGTACTGATGGAGGAGGCTATAAAGTCTGGATGCCAAAGAATTAAATTATTAGCGAATCATATATTAACAAAATAGGGTAATGCATCGCATTACCCTATTTTGTTAATTGTGAATACTTTATATTTAGCAATAACTTATTTGTCAATAAATAAAAATATTTATTTTGGAAAATTTTTCCATAAAGTTTAATTTTTAATTAATTGATTATGATTATGTTATAAATTATTTTGGGAAACTTTATCTAAATATAAAAATAATAAAAAATATTTTTAGTTATTATTTTAAACAAATAATATACCTTTGTTACTATATACGGTTCCAATGAATATTGGATGAAAAGGGAATCAGGTGTAACTCCTGAACTATCCCCGTAGCTGTAAATTTCAAAAAATAACTAGACACTCTGCCACTGTCTTTTTTGATGGGAAGGCCTCTAGTTCGAAATAAGTCAGAAGACCTGCCGTACATACATTCGTAGCTTTCGGGAGAAAAGCGATAGAATATACGACTACTTACTACGCATAAGCTTCATCGTGTATTTTCCTGTCTTCCGTCAGCTATATTCCTAACTGGAACAATAAAATATAGCAATAAAGAATATGATTCAAACAGTTGTAAAGAGAGACGGACGTATTGTCGGTTTTAATGAAGAAAAAATCATGGCTGCTGTCCGAAAAGCCATGCTACATACCGAACAGGGAGAAGATTCTACTCTAATTAGACGAATTACCGACTATGTATCTTGTCAGGGCAATGAGCAGATGACTGTAGAGCAAATTCAAGACATGGTAGAATTAGAGCTTATGAAAAGCCCTCGCAAAGAGGTTGCAAAAAAATATATCGCCTATCGGGATAAACGAAGCATAGCCCGCAAAGCTAAGACGCGCGATATGTTTCTCGAAATCATCGAGACTAAATCGAATGATATTACCCGCGAAAATGCAAATATGAATGCAGATACTCCTGCTGGTATGATGATGAAATTTGCAAGCGAAACCACAAAGCCCTTTGTCGATGATTATCTGTTATTGCCAGAAGTGAAGGAGGCCATTCGTTTGAATTATCTCCACATACATGACAAAGATTACTATCCCACCAAAAGTCTTACTTGCGTACAGCACCCATTAGATAAGATATTAAAAAACGGACTTTATGCCGGACATGGAGAGTCGCGTCCCGCAAAGCGTATAGAAACAGCTAGTATGCTAGGGTGTATCTCCCTCGAAACGGCACAGAACGAAATGCACGGCGGACAAGCTATTCCGGCATTCGATTTTTATCTGGCACCATTTGTAAGGAAAAGCTATATTGAAGAAGTTCAGGTCCTAGAACAAATTAGCGGTCAAGACTATAAGCATTTGTACGATATCGAAATACCAGACTATTATACTAAAGAATTGGATGACCTTAAAGACGATGAACGTGCTATACAACATGCCATCAACCGTACTGTAAGCCGCGTTCACCAATCTATGGAAGCTTTCATACACAATATGAATACCATTCATTCGCGCGGAGGCAATCAAGTAGTTTTTAGTTCTATAAATTATGGAACAGATACTTCAGCCGAAGGACGTTGTGTTATCCGTGAACTGTTGCATAGTACTTACAAGGGTGTAGGAAATGGAGTTACTCCTATTTTTCCAATACAAATTTGGAAAAAGAAAAGAGGTGTAAGTTATCTTCCTGAAGACAGGAATTATGATCTTTATCAATTGGCTTGTAAGGTAAGTGCCCGCCGTTTCTTTCCTAACTTCTTAAATCTGGATGCCACATTCAATCAGCATGATGAATGGAGATCAGGCGATCCTCGCAGGTTTGAGCATGAAGTGGCGACAATGGGATGCCGTACACGTGTATTCGAAAACCGTTTTGGAAAGAAAACATCTATCGGGCGGGGTAATCTTTCATTCTCTACTCTCAATCTTGTTCGCATCGCATTGGAATGTCGCAATATAGAAAACATCAAAGAACGAACTGATTGTTTTTATAGTAAGCTAGATCAAATTCTCGATTTAGCAGCGCTTCAACTTCATCGCCGTTTTGAATTTCAGAAAACAGCAGCACCAAAACAATTTCCATTATTGATGTCTGTGCTATGGGAAGGTAGCGAAGGGCTTAAAACAGAAAATACCATAGAAAAAGTGATAAATCAAGGTACATTGGGGATAGGGTTTATCGGACTTGCAGAAGCGTTGGTTTCATTGATAGGAAGGCATCACGGCGAAGATGAACAAGCTCAAAGGCTTGGATTGGAGATTGTTACTTATATGAGAGATAAGGCAAATGAATTTTCGGAAAAGTACCAACATAACTACAGTATACTTGCCACCCCAGCCGAAGGTCTTGCAGGTCGTTTTACACGTCGTGATAAAAAAGATTTCGGGCTTATTGAAGGAATCACGGATAGGGAATATTATACCAATTCTAATCATGTGCCTGTTTATTATAAATGCAGTGCACATCAGAAAGCAAAGGTAGAAGCTCCTTATCATGATTTAACCAGAGGAGGTCACATCTTCTATGTAGAAATGGATGGAGATGCGACACACAATCCTGAAGCCATAATGACTGTTGTGGATATGATGGACAAATATAATATGGGCTATGCATCGGTTAATCACAACCGAAATCGTTGTTTGAAGTGTGGTTATGAAAATGCCGATATACGACTAACGAACTGCCCGAAATGTGGAAGCGACGAAATAGACCGATTGCAACGTATAACAGGATATCTGGTAGGAACTACAGATAGATGGAACAGTGCTAAACTAGCAGAATTGAATGATCGTGTGATTCATGAATAAACTATCGATACTAAATATTGTACACGATACCACTGTGGATGGCCCCGGGTTCCGGACAGCCATCTATGGTGCAGGGTGTATACATCAATGTCTGGGTTGCCACAATCCTCAATCCTGGAATATGGCAAATGGCACATTGTATGATATAGATATTTTACTGGAAATGATAAAGGAAGATGATTTTGCAAATGTAACCTTCTCGGGTGGGGATCCTTTTGTGCAGATCGAGGGGTTTACTAAACTAGCCCGATTGATAAAGAAAGAAACTGCAAAAAACATCTGGTGTTATACAGGCTATTCATATGAGCAAATCATTCGGTCAAATAAATTGTCACAAATGCTTCCTTTCATAGACGTATTAGTGGATGGAAGATATGTGGCTGCCTTACGTGATGAAGATTTACAATTCAGAGGAAGTTGCAACCAGCGGATAATTGACATACAGAAATCATTAACCCAAAATAAGGTCACTCTGTGGGAGAAAAAACAAAGTTTAGAACTATCTTATGTTCAGAATCAAAAGGATTTATCTTTTATAAACCCTTTCGTATGACGATAGCAGACAGTTTTAGATAAAGAGCCTTCATCTATATAATAAGAAAAGGTGTGAACACTTTGAAAAAAGAGGAAGTTACCGTATCTTTGCAAAAATTTTATTTTCATCATGATGGAGAAAAAATAGCATCACAAACAATTGACGCCATAGTAATTCGCCTGAAAACCCTGTAATGGGAATAGATCGGAGAAAAAGGTGAGAATCAGAAATTCACAGGCGCGAAAGAATCCCTTATACCTGAAACCATGAGTATTTAAAATATCGTTTTATCAGTACAGAACAAATTTTGTGAAGTATTGGTAAAATGAGAGATACGATATAAGAGTGATTATTAATTGAATAAAGAATAAATATAATACAAATAATATTTTGATGGAAGCATATAAAGATTTTAAAGGAAGTAAGTGGAAAGAAGAAATCAATGTAAACGACTTTATTCTTAAAAACTATACTGAATATTCTGGTGACGAATCTTTTCTGGAAGGAGCAACGGATGCAACTTCTAAGCTGTGGGATAAGTTAAGCGAAGCGTTCAAGATAGAAAAAGAAAAAGGTGTTTATGATGCAGAAACTAAGATTCCTTCGCAAATTGATGCTTATGGTGCCGGATATATTGATAAAGACTTAGAAAAAATAGTTGGTGTACAAACAGATAAACCTCTTAAAAGGGCTATTTTTCCGAATGGAGGATTACGCATGGTACAGCAGAGCCTTGAAGAATATGGCTACAAATTAGACCCAGTTACAACTGAAATATTTTCCAAATATCGTAAAACTCACAATGAAGGTGTATTCTCGGCATACACGGACAGTATTCGTCGTGCCAGAAGCAACGGTTTATTGACAGGGCTTCCTGACGCATATGGTCGTGGACGTATCATTGGAGACTATCGCCGTGTAGCTCTTTATGGAGTAGACCGTTTAATTGTTGAAAGAGAAAGACGATACAAAGAGTGTGACCCTATCGTAATGTCTGATGAATTGATTCGCCTTCGCGAAGAATTAAATTCTCAGATACAGGCTTTGAAGGCCCTGAAACGTATGGCCGCCGCTTACGGATTTGATATCTCTCAACCTGCATCTAATGCACAAGAGGCAATTCAATGGACATATTTCGGATATCTTGGAGCTATCAAAGATCAGAATGGTGCGGCTATGAGTTTGGGACGTGTAACTACTTTCCTTGACATTTATATAGAGCGCGATTTGAATGCAGGCTTGATCACAGAACAAGAAGCGCAGGAGATGATAGACCATTTTGTAATGAAATTGCGTATAGTTCGTTTCTTGCGTACAAATGAATATAATGAATTATTCTCGGGTGACCCTGTTTGGGTTACTGAGTCTATCGGCGGTATGACAAATAACGGCAAGTCGATGGTTACAAAAAACAGCTATCGCATGCTGCATACCTTATATAACCTAGGACCTGCTCCTGAACCGAACTTAACTGTTCTTTGGAGCGATCGTTTGCCTGAAGCTTGGAAAAAATACTGTGCAAAAGTATCTATAGATACATCATCTCTTCAATATGAAAATGACGACTTGATGCGTCCGCAATTAGGCGATGACTATGGTATTGCATGTTGTGTATCTCCTATGCGTATAGGACATCAGATGCAATTTTTCGGTGCTCGTGCCAACCTGCCTAAAGCATTGCTTTACACTATTAATGGTGGTAAAGATGAGAAAACAAAGGCTCAGGTACTACCAAGACACTGGGTGGAAAAAGTATCAGGAGAATACCTTGAATTCGATGAAGTATGGGAAAAATTTGACCGTACGCTCGATTGGGTTGCCGAAACTTATGTGAAGGCTCTGAACATAATCCATTATATGCACGATAAATATTCATACGAAGCCCTTGAAATGGCTTTACATGATGTGGATATTGTACGTACTCAGGCATTTGGTGTATCGGGATTGTCTATTATTGCGGACTCGTTTGCTGCTATAAAATCCGGCAAAGTGCGTATAATAAGAGATTCTGATGGTGATGCAGTAGACTATGAGCTTGAAGGAGAATATGTTCCGTTCGGAAACAATGATGATAACACAGATAGATTTGCAGTAGAAATTGTGGAAAAATTCATGAAGAAAATCCGCAAACGCAAAATGTATAAAGGTGCTATCCCAACTCAATCGGTATTGACTATCACATCAAATGTGGTTTATGGAAAGAAAACAGGAAATACTCCTGACGGACGTCGCGATGGTACTCCTTTTGCTCCAGGTGCAAATCCGATGCACGGACGTGACACCAAAGGTGCTGTTGCATCCCTTTCGTCTGTAGCTAAACTTCCGTTCGAGCATGCAAATGATGGTATATCATATACATTCGCCATTACGCCTAACACACTAGGAAAAAATCGCGATGAAGAATCGCAAAACCTTTCTGGACTGTTGGATGGGTATTTCCTTCAGTCAGGACATCACCTGAATGTAAATGTGTTTGACCGCCAATTACTAATTGATGCTATGGAACACCCTGAGAAATATCCTCAATTGACAATCCGTGTATCAGGCTATGCTGTAAACTTTGTGAAACTAACAAAAGAACAACAGCTAGACGTAATAAACCGTACGATAACAACAGCTATCTAAAAAGATAACTCGATAATATTTTTGAACGAAGTGGGGTTTTTATAACTTCACTTCGTTTTTATACTAACTTGATCGTAAAATGCAAGGATATATACATTCATTCGAAACGTTTGGAACAAAAGATGGACCGGGAATCCGCTTTGTTTTATTTATGCAAGGCTGCCCATTGCGTTGCCTATTCTGCCACAATCCAGATACATGGGGTATGAATGATAAGAAGTATGAACTAACTCCACAAGCAGTTTTCACCGAGATAACGAAGGTTAAGCCTTTTATTAGAAATGGAGGAGTTACCATATCGGGAGGAGAACCTCTTTTGCAGCCGGAATTTATAAATGAATTATTTCAGCTATGTAAAAATGATGGAATACATACTGCAATTGATACATCAGGTTACATACTAAATGACAAAATAAAAGAAGTACTGAATAAAACAGACCTCGTTTTGTTAGATATTAAGCATATCAATCCCGATAAATATAAAGAATTAACTTCTCGACCATTGGAGCCGACATTGAAGTTTATGGAATACCTTTCGGAAATAAATAAACCTGTATGGCTGAGATATGTACTTGTACCCGGCTTCACAGATGATGAGGCAGATCTGCGCAATTGGGCGATGTATGTATCACAATTTAGTAATGTAGAACGTGTAGATATACTTCCTTTCCATCAGATGGGTTTACATAAGTGGGAGCAGATAGGAGCTGACTATAAACTTAAAGATATAAAAACGCCTTCGCAGCAGGAAATAAAGAGGGTGGATGAAATATTCAGGAGCTATAATCTTAAATGCTAATATGTCAAAGATAAGGCTGATTACGAATAGTTGAAAATATCAAAAAATACAGCCTGGCTTTATTGATTTTTTCTCTTTGGGATTTTTCTTACCTTTGGCTCTAGTTGTAAATAGATTAATTTGTTTAATATTTAGTCTATAAAGGATAGCAGGCAGAGGCCATACCTTTATAACTTTTTACTTAAAATAACGGATATTGAATGTCAGAAAAAGATATATCAACACTTTTAAAAAAATATAAAGAAGCTCGGGTATCGGGTAAAAATGCCTACTTCGATGCAGATGAATTCGGCGATTTAGCAGAGTATTATGATTCACAGGACGACTTGGATACAGCACGTGAAATCATAGAAGAAGGATTGGCGATTCATCCCGACAGCATACCTCTTCTTGTAAAGAAGGCTAAACTTGCGGTCTATGACGGGGAATATGAAGAAGCCTTACATTTGTTACAGTCATCTTCTGAATACGATTTCGACCTTTATCTGCTTCGGATAGAATGCTATCTACAGCTAGAGCAGTATCCGCAGGCGTATAAGCTTTCGGAAGAACTGCTCGAAAAAGAAGACCAGGAATCTCTCGATAATGTATTTGCAGAACTCGGATTTCTCCATGTAGAAGCTGATTGTTACAAAGAAGCGGTACTTTACTTAGAGGAGAGCCTAAAATATAATGATGAGAATATCGAGGTATTGTCAGATCTATCCTATGCGTACGAGATGCTCGATGACTTTGATGCTGCAATTAAAACAACAAATAAGATACTCGATATAGAGCCGTATACTTACGAGGCGTGGGTGAATCTTGGCAAACTCTATTCATTATGTGAAGAATATGAAAAAGCAGTTGATGCATTCGATTTCGCTCTCACTATCAATGAATCTGATAGTAGTGTGTTAAAGCTCAAAGCTCATTGTTTGTCTCTTTCCGGACGGGTTAAAGAAGCTATCGAAATATTTGAAGAATTGTTGCTGTCAAATACAGAAGATACCTCCCTTTATTTCTTACTATCTGAATCCTATCAGTCGTTAGAAATGTATGATGAAGCATTAGAGTTTCTGGAAAAATATCAGGAAGCTGAAGGAGAATCAGAAGAACTGCTTTCGAAAGAGGCTTATTTGTATATGCAGAAAGGAGATTATAGAAAGGCTTTATCTATTACAGAGAACGGCTCATCTCTTTATCCTGACTCTTTTGAGTTCAATATAATAGCAGGAGAGATAGCTTTCAGACAAGACCAATATCAAAAAGCTGAAGGATATCTTTTAAGTGTATATCCCTTAAATAAAGATAATTTTCACCTTGTTGATTTACTGGCTATGCTGAATATAAAGCAGGAAAACTATGCGGAAGCAGCATACTATACCGAGGAACTACTAAATATGGATTCTCATAATTTGGGAGTAAAACAACGATTAGCATTATTGTACTTCGAAATAGATGATAAACAGAGGTTTAATGATATGCTCGATCAGTTTTCGGATAAGGAACTTATGTCTTTATTTCAGCTTATTTATACACCCGAATCCGCGAACTATTTTGATAGAAATATGCTTATCTCATATCTGAACCGAGCGCGGGAAACCAGAACTCTTTTTAAGAACATAAAATATTAATAACATGATATACTGATAGATATCTATAATTCATAACGATATTTATCAAGAATGTATTAAAACAAAAGATCTTTATCTTTGTTATATATACTGATTTAACAGAAAAGAAAAGTTACATAAAAAAAACGGGGAAATCTGTTACGTTTGTTACTTTTTAATCAAAGTGCAGACTTAAGATAACATCTACCAGATAAAAGCTAAAAGACTCTATCGATATGAATTACTTCAATTATAAAAGACGCTTATCTTCCGAAACCCGTATAGGCAATACTCCTTTAGGAGGAGAAAATCCCATACGCATACAATCAATGACCAACACCAATACGAATGATACAGAGGCGAGTGCCGAACAGGTAATAAGAATCGTAGAGGCAGGTGCTGATTATGTAAGGCTGACGGCACAAGGGGTACGTGAAGCTGAAAATTTGAAAAACATAAAAGAAGTAGTTTGTGCAAAAGGGTATAATACACCCCTGATTGCAGATATACACTTCAATCCGCGTGCGGCAGAAGCGGCAGCAAGGATTGTGGAGAAAGTACGTATTAACCCCGGTAATTTTGTTGATCGTGTAAAGACGTTCGAAACATTCGAATACACAGACGAAGAGTATGCACAGGAGATAGAGAAAATCAGGGCAAAGCTTATTCCTCTTCTAAACATCTGTAAGGAACATAAAACAGCTATACGTATAGGTGTGAATCACGGCTCTCTCTCAGACCGTATTATGAGTCGCTATGGTGATACGCCCGAAGGTATGGTAGAATCGTGTATGGAGTTTCTTCATATCTGTATTGAGGAAAACTTCAGAGATATCGTTATATCGATGAAGACTTCGAATACTGTTGTCATGTCGAAGGCTGTAAGGTTGCTAATAGACAGAATGGATAAAGAGGGTTTGAATTTTCCTTTGCATCTCGGTGTGACAGAAGCTGGTGATGGCGAAGACGGGCGTATAAAGTCTGCCGTTGGGATAGGCTCTCTTCTTTCCGATGGAATAGGCGACACAATTCGTGTCTCGCTTAGTGAAGATCCTGAATATGAAATTCCTGTTGCGCGCAAGCTGGCAGCTTATATGAAACAGAAAGACAATCATCCCGAAATAATAGCTAAAGCAAGCGAAAAATTCTCTCCGTTCTCTACTGACCGTAGAGAGACATACCTTGCCGGAAACATTGGGAAAGACAATCTTCCCGTTGTTATATCGAATCGTTCGCAAGGGAACTTCGAATTAAATAGCCATTTCTTACCTGACTATATATATATGGGGAAAGAATTGCCTATTGCTGCTCCGCGTGCGATACCTTCTATTATTGATTTCGAAGGATGGAAAGGCGAGAAGAATACATATCCTTTGTTCGATATCTCAAATTGGGAAAAAGCAAAAGAAACCAATGCAGTAATAAAATTCTTAAGGCTATCGTATCCTGAACTGAATGATAATGTCATATCGTTGTTGAAGAATGATAATACCATCGTTATAATTCTTACAACAAACCACATAAATGGTGTAGGTGAGCAGCGAGCATTTATTCACACACTGATGAATAACGATTGTAATACTCCTGTTGTCTTAAACCGTCAATATACTGAAAACGAAACGGAAGATTTGCAAATCAAATCATCGGCCGATTTCGGTACCATCTTCCTCGACGGATTTGGAAATGGCATTATGATGGAGAATAAAGGTGATATATCAATGAAGAATATAGATGCCTATATGTTTGGCATTTTACAGGCAGCACGTGTAAGAACAAGTAAGACTGAATATATATCTTGCCCTAGTTGCGGACGCACGCTTTTCGATCTGCAAACGACGGTTGGTCGAGTGAAAAAGGCTACATCTCATCTGAAACATCTGAAAATAGGTGTTATGGGCTGTATCGTGAACGGGCCGGGCGAGATGGCTGATGCAGACTACGGATATGTAGGCGCTGAAAAAGGCAAAATATCGTTGTACAAGAGAAAAAACCTGATAGAAAAGAATATCCAATCTGAAGATGCTGTAGACAGGCTTGTTCAGTTGATCAAAGACAATGGAGATTGGAAAGAACCTGAGAATTGATAATGCGAACTCTATATAATAAGAAAGGTTGCCCAATGAGCAACCTTTTGTTATTTATAAAATGTCTATACACCGTTCGAGTTGTATGCCTCTAGAACCTTTTAATAAGATATAGCTATCCTTTATCGGATTCTTTCTCAGATATTCTTTAAGACTATCCAGATCTTTGAAACGCGGGTATTCGGTCTTTGTCCTACTAAAATTGTCACCTACAAATAGTACCTTTTCATAATTATGATGTGATATATAGTCGGCTACTTTCTGGTGCTCCATATCGGTATCCGGCCCCAGTTCCTTCATGTCTCCTAATATGAGGACTTTGCGGCTTACCTCCATATGATTGAAGTTTTCAAGGGCGGCATGCATACTCGTAGGGTTCGCGTTGTATGCATCTATAATGAGCATATTCTTTTGTGTCTCTTTAAGCTGGGAGCGATTATTCGTCGGTTCGTAGCCTTCTATCGCTTTGCATATAAGAGGGGCTTTTACTCCCAGATATTTACCCACGGTGATAGCGGCCAATACATTGCTCAGGTTGTACTCTCCTATCAGTTTTGTCTTTACTTTATTGCGCCTGCTTCCAAATTTCCATTCAAATTCGAGGTACGGCCTTAAAGCAACTACTTTTCCTGAAACAAAGAGGTCTTCGTCGAATCCGTAATAAATAGAAATGATACCCTCAGCCATCTCGCGGAGCAAAGAGTTGTTGTAATCTATAAATATCTTACCTTCTTTTGTTCCTCGTATATATTCATAAAGTTCGCCCTTTGCCTTTATTACATTCTCGTAGGATCCGAATCCTTCTATATGAGCATGTCCAATATTTGTAATAAGGCCATAGTTAGGTTGAGCTATTTCTGCAAGTTGTTTAATCTCCCCTACATGACTGGCACCCATTTCCACTACAGCTATTTCATGTTCTTTCTTTATTCGAAGTATAGTTAGTGGAACGCCAATATGATTATTAAGATTTCCCAAAGTGGAAATTACATTATATTCTTGAGAGAGGACAGCTGTAATCAGTTCTTTAGTGGTAGTTTTACCATTCGTTCCCGTTATGCCTATAATAGGTGTCTTTATTTGTTTCCTATGATGTGTGGCTAGTTTCTGCAACGTATCCAATACATCGTCTACAAGAATAATATTGGGGCGTGTCGCATATTTAGAATTATCTACAATTGCATAACTGCATCCCGAGTCGATAGCTTGTTCAGCATATTCATTTCCATCAAAGTTAGATCCTTTTAATGCAAAAAAGATAGAATTTTTAGGACTATTACGTGTATCTGTAGAAATTTCCGGGTACTGTTTGTAGATAGTATATAATTTGGATATATCCATAGTATTTTACTATAAATTTAATTTGTAAATAACAACGTCTATCACTCTTCTATTGTTCTATTATCGCCGTGTTTATAAGATTATTTAAGGCATTACGAAAGTAGCATATATTATCCACATCCCGACGTTTCTTAACCTTTTTTACTTTATACTTTAACTTGAAAAATACCATAAACATGGTATGAAAATACCTCACTTTAGTGATTTCAGTATTAACAAATAGAGTATAACTTTGTACTAATCAATAACTGAAATATAAAAGTTAAACATTATGGGAAAAATAGCAAAAAAATTAACAGACTTAATTGGTAATACTCCATTATTAGAGCTTTCCAATTTTAATAAAAATCATAAACTGGATGCTCATGTTATTGGAAAATTGGAATATTTCAATCCGGCATCAAGTGTAAAAGATCGTATAGCTAACGCAATGATAGAAGATGCTGAAGCTTCGGGAGTCTTAAAGCCTGATAGTGAAATAATAGAACCTACAAGTGGTAATACAGGTATCGGGCTTGCATTTGTTGCAGCAGCTAAAGGATATAAGCTAACTTTAACTATGCCTGAGACCATGAGTATAGAGCGTAGAAATCTATTGAAGGCTTTGGGTGCTAATATTGTATTAACTCCTGGTCCGGAAGGGATGAAAGGTGCAATTGCTAAAGCAGAAGAATTACAGAAAGAAAATCCTAAGGGAGTTGTTCTTCAGCAATTTGCAAATCCAGCGAATCCTGCCGTACACAAGAGAACCACTGCTGAGGAAATATGGAAAGATACCGATGGTAAAGTAGATGTTTTCGTTGCAGGAGTAGGTACAGGGGGTACAGTAAGTGGAGTGGGAGAAGTATTGAAAAAATGCAATCCAAATGTAAAAATAGTAGCAGTAGAACCTATTGATTCGCCTGTGTTATCAGGGGGAAAACCGGGTCCGCATAAAATTCAGGGAATAGGAGCAGGCTTTATACCTAAAACATATGATGCATCGGTAGTAGACGAGACTATTCAGGTGAGTAATGATGATGCTATACGGACGAGCCGAGAACTTGCACGCGAAGAAGGTTTACTTGTAGGGATTTCATCAGGAGCTGCAACATATGCAGCAGCACAATTAGCAAAAAGACCGGAATATAGAGGCAAAAATATAGTAGTTGTATTGCCTGATACAGGTGAAAGATATTTATCTACAGTATTATACGCTTTTGAGGAGTACCCGCTTTAATATATATAGTTAAGATTGTTTGGTTATCACTGATTGAGTAATTAGCAAGTTAGCTAATTACTCTTCTTAAAAAAAATGTAATTTTATGAGTAATTATAAATTTGAGACGCTACAGATACATGCTGGACAAGAGAAAGATACAGTAACACACTCACGTGCTGTTCCTATTTACCAAACCAGTTCTTATACTTTTGATGACGCTCAGGAAGGAGCCGATTTGTTTGGACTAAGGAAGTTCGGAAATATATATACCCGCCTGATGAATCCAACCACAGATGTTTTCGAGAAACGAATAGCAGCTCTTGAAGGAGGCGCTTCGGCTCTGGCAACATCATCAGGACAATCAGCTCAATTCATCGCGCTGAATAATATTTTATCGGCAGGCGATAACTTCGTAACAACGTCTCATCTCTATGGTGGTACATACAATCAGTTTAAGTCGCAATTTAAGCGCTTAGGTGTAGAAGCTCGTTTCACAAAAGACGACAATCCTTCTTCTTACGAGAAATTGATAGATGATAAAACAAAAGCTATATATTTGGAAACCATCGGGAATCCCGATCTAAATATCCCAGATTTTGAAGCTATAGCACAAATAGCTGACAAGTATAATATCCCATTGGTTGTAGATAATACTTTCGGTGCGGGTGGTTATTTATTTCGTCCATTAGAACATGGAGCATCTATTGTTGTAGAAAGTGCGACTAAGTGGATTGGCGGACATGGCACGTCACTAGGTGGTGTTATCGTTGATAGTGGTAAGTTTAACTGGGGGAATGGAAAATTCCCTGAATTCACCAAGCCTTCGGACAGTTATCACGGACTAATATTCTGGGATGTATTTGGCTCTGATGGCCCATTTGGAAATATTGCATTTACAATACGTGCCAGAGTAGAAGGCCTTCGCGATTGGGGCAATACAATCAGCCCATTCAACTCTTTTCTTCTTTTACAGGGATTGGAAACATTGTCTCTTCGTGTAGAAAGGCATGTAGAAAATGCATTGAAAATAGCTAAGTGGTTAGAACAACATCCAAAAGTAGAGTATGTAAATTATCCTGGACTAGAAAGTAGCCCATACCATACTTTGGCAAAGAAATATTTTAAACATGGCTTTGGTGGTGTTCTTTCTTTCAAAGTAAAAGGAGGAGGAGATAGTGCCGACAAAGTAATTAATTCGCTAACACTGATTAGCCATCTGGCAAATGTGGGTGATGCTAAATCATTGATTATACATCCTGCGACAACTACTCATGAGCAACTTTCGGAGGAAGAGAGAATTGCCGCTGGGGCTGTATCAGGTTTATTGCGACTATCTGTGGGTATTGAGAATATAGATGATATTAAAGCTGATCTGGAATTAGCACTAGGCAATATATGATTTATAGATGGAGGTTAGGAATGAAGGAGTTGCCTTTTAGGCAGCTCCTTTTTCTTTTCGAAAAGAAAGATATATCTTTGCAAGACCAAAAATGTAAATAATGCCAAATAAGAAAGTTTCTATTATAATCTGTTGCTATAACGAGGAGGAGAATATACCGATAGTAGTGAACGCAATCCATGAGAATATGGATAAAACGGGTTATCAATACGAAATAATAGCAGTCAACGATGGGAGTACGGATAATAGTCAGGCTATACTCGAAAAGTTGACACTGGAGGTCCCGCAGCTATTTTATATAGAATTCTCAAAAAACTTTGGACACCAAAATGCTCTGAAAGCAGGGCTGGATAACGCTACTGGTGATTGTATCATATCTATGGATGCCGATATGCAACATCCTCCACGTATGCTTCCAGAATTTATTCGTAAGTGGGAAGAAGGGTATGATATCGTTTACACCAAGAGAGAAGAGAGCACATCAGTCTCAGTTGTAAAACGTAAATCCTCAAATCTGTTTTACCATTTTCTCAATTTTTTGTCGGATATACAATTGGAAAAAGGTGCTGCCGACTTTCGCCTTATGGATAGGCGAGCAGCAAGAGTTCTCATTGATATAAAGGGAGGCGATCTTTTCATCAGGGGAATTGTATCATGGATAGGCTTTAAACAATATGCTATCAGCTATATGCCAGATGAACGCCTGTCGGGAAAGACAAAATACACTTTTAAGAAAATGCGAAACCTTGCTATACAAGGAATATTGTCTTTTAGTACAAAGCCTCTTCATTTAGCACTGTATTTGGGTTTTGGTATAGCATTATTATCTTTATTGCTGATTCCTTATGCCATTGCAAGCCTATGGACAGGGCACGTGATGGCTGGCTGGGTGTCATTAATACTTACAGTATCATTTCTTGGAGGATTGCAACTATTTATACTTGGAATCATAGGATTATACATAGGGCGTATCTTTGCCCAAACCAAAGGATTCCCTCCATATATTATCCGTAACACAAACCTTAATAAAAATGAAGCCTAAAATATTGCTTAGTTTCGATATTGAGGAATTTGAAATGCCTCGAGAATACGGTGATGCTATTCCCTTTGAACTACAGATGGATATATCGATAAAAGGAACTATACGTATATTAGATTTATTAGAACAGCATGATGTAAAAGCAACATTTTATACTACAGCAAATTTTGCCAGCCATGCTAAAGATATCGTTAAACGTATTGTTGACGAGGGGCATGAATTAGCTTCACATGGATATGTACATGACCATTTTGAACCGCCTCACCTTAAGATGTCGAAGGATATACTTGAGGAAATAGGTCAGGTTCCGGTGTATGGTTACAGGATGGCTCGTATGATGCCTGTCCCTGAGGAGGAAGTTTTCAAAGCAGGGTATATCTATAATTCTTCTATTAATCCTACATTCTTACCGGGCAGATATAACAAGCTGAATGAACCGCGCACATACTTTATGCGTGAGGGAGTTTGGCAATTACCGGCATCAGTTACACCTTTGCTAAGGTTTCCTCTTTTTTGGATATCGTTTCACAATTTACCGCTAGGCATCTATAAAAGCCTATCTAATCAGGTTCTCAAGAAAGATGGCTATCTGAATATATATTTTCATCCTTGGGAGTTTATGGACATAGGACCGAAGGAAAAATACAATTTCCCTTTCTATGTAACTAAAAATACGGATACAAAGATGATCGAAAGGTTTGGTAAGTTTATTGAATGGGGAAAAAAGAAAGGCTATCAGTTTAGCCGTACATGGGATTTTGTAGAAGGAATCAGGTAAATAGCTCAATAGTCATTATTCATCTCTTACCTCTTCGTAATTTATATATTCTCCTTCATTCTTTGAGAATTTCTTTTGAACTGTATTTGAGGAATTTGAAGATTGAGACTTATTGGTTTTTTTTCGTTGGTTTTTAGCTCTATCCTCAGGTCCAAAAAAGCGAATAGCCCGTCCAAGCAATACGCCGATAACCAAAAAACCAAATAGGCCTATTAATAATAAAAACATCAAAAACTTGAACATACATCTACCGAATTAATATGAGCAAAGGTACTAATTATTTTCTACGTAGATATATTCAGGACCTACAATCATTGTCAGCCAACTTGTATTATAAGCTTTGAAGCAGCCTAAGACCCCACCTGTAAAATTTGTTGCAGGATTGGCATCTCCTCCGGCATAAGACAACCATGTCTGATAGAATTTATACATACCATAATCGAGAGTTTGCATCTCTACTACGACATAATCACCTGTATTGAGTTCCTCATCGTCATTATCCTCTTTATTAAAATACAAAATACGGTGTATTCTTTTCCCATTACGGTATTCATCGTCGTTCAGATAGACACTCTGTAAGACTTTCTCATTCACCGTCATAATAAAATAATAATAATTCTTTTCATCTACAGGATCATCAAATTCGACAGAGGGTGAGTACCATGATTTGTCACCCGCCTTTATTTCATAAAGATGAATATCCTGTAACGGAACAAGAGTAGGTACAGTTGCATTTGCCTCATAAATCTCTCCTTCAATAATAACCTTGAGATTATACTTTACCCCTACTTCGCCAAATATCTGGGTCGATCGATAATTACCTGGACTCATTACATCTTCTGTCAATGCCTCTGAAACACCCTTGTCATTAGTCAAGATAATTGTTGCTCCTGATATTTTTTCATAATCCTTATTATCATAAAAAGAATGAGATATTGTAAGCAATACTGAGCAATGAGCATTCTCGGAAATAGCAGCATCTATCACAATGTGCGGTTCAGCATCTTTCAAATCGAGTATCATTTCATGTTCGCAAGATACTAGCAGAAATAGGGTAAAAACTATGAATATGTATTTAAATATATTGTTCATCTCAATCAAAATTTAAAGTTCCATGAAACAGACGGTATTACACTGAACAAGTAAATCATATAGGATTCGGATAGTTCCGGATTTTTTACATTTTGTCTAAAATCAAACATATATGCATTTTTCCTTCCATATGCGTTGTATAAGCTGAATGCAAGTTCCGAACTATATTTCTTAGTTTTCTTTAATGTACATATAGCGCCTAAATCGAGTCGATGAAACGAAGGAGCGCGATACTGATTACGCCCTTCATAATAATAGATAGTATGCCCGTCGACAACATATTTGCCCGATGGGAATGTCATTGGATTGCCAGTTGCAAAAACCCATGTGGCAGACAATGTCCATTTTTTGTTCAGCTCGTAAATACCTACTACAGAAACATCATGTGTACGGTCTTGATTAGCTACATACCACGCCCCATCATTGATCCCATCTATTTTTCTTTCGCTACGTGAAAGTGTGTATCCAATCCATCCATTAAATCGTCCAAATTTCTTCTTCAAAAACAACTCTAATCCGTATGCGCGTCCTTTGCCAAAAAGTAATTCGGTCTCAATAATATCCTTTCCGCCTACATCTGCGCCATCTTTGAAATCTATCTGATTCTTTAAGTCTTTATAATATACCTCTGCACTGAATTCGAACATATTATTAGAAAAATTTCGGAAATAACCAAGAGACACCTGATTTGCTATTTCAGGTTTTATGTAATTAGTATTGACAATCCATCTGTCAGTAGGATTCGCCATATTGGAGGTGGAAATAAGATGTAAATTCTGAGTAGTACGAGTATAAGCTGCTTTGATAGAAGAGACATCATTTAGCTGGAATGCCATGGATAAGCGCGGTTCAAGATTCCAGTATGTTTTCACAAACTGTCCACTCCTAGTAGAGATAGTATCCGTTATCTGATGAGTATCTTTGTCAAAGTTATAGTAATCGCTTCCACCAAGTGCACTGAAGGCAGAGAGACGAAGTCCATAGCTCACTTCAAGTTTATCGGTAAATTTGGTACTATTAGTAGCAAATACAGCATTCTCCCATGAGTAGCGATGCATAAAAGGAGTCACCTCAAGCTTCGATGGGTCTTTACTTACAAGTTCACCGGGAACCACTTGACGGTAAATAGATGTAAAACCTGTCTTTATTGCATTCTTATCATTGGGATAGAAACTGAACTCCTGATTGAGATTGAAATCCCTTATATGGGAAGCCACTTTAAGACCTGTTGTCAAATCTACACTTACATTATATGTATAATCAGTATATGATAAAGTAGTAGCAGATGCCTTTTTTGCATCGAATATATGATTCCATTTCATACTGGCAATCGTATTGCCCCAATCTATTACGGCTACTTTACTGACACCTAACTTGTCTTTTCCATAATAGGCTGTCAAAGTCAATTTATCTTTATCCGACAATACATAACTCAACTTTGCATTCAAATCATAAAAATAAAGCTTAGAGTCCTTTGCCTGTGATACCCCCATCATGCGGGCAAGGGCGTCCGCATAAGTACGGCGTGCCGATACTATAAAGGAAGATTTTTCTTTTTGTATAGGCCCTTCAAATGTCAATCTCGACGATATCAATCCGACACCTCCTGTGGCATGATATTCTTTCAAATCACCATCTCTCATACTAACATCAAGCGTAGAGGACAAGCGACCGCCATATTGTGCGGGCATAGAACCTTTATATATAGTCATATCATCTACTGCATCAGAATTGAATGTGGAGAAAAAACCAAAGAGGTGAGAAGGGTTGTAAACCGTAGCATTATCTAACATTATCAGATTTTGGTCGTTACTGCCACCACGTACATAAAATCCTGTATTCCCTTCTCCTGCGCTTTGTACACCAGGCAATAGCTGTATTGTCTTTAGTATATCCCTTTCTCCAAAGAGAACGGGAATTTTATTCATCGTCTCAATTTCTAGTTTTTCCACTCCAGACTGTACACTTTTTACATTCTGGTCTGTACGAACAGCCGAAATCTCTACTTCTCCCAAAGATACAGCTTCGGGTGTAAGCTCTACATCCTGAGATTTATCTTTATCGAATCTTATTTTTAGTTCTTTGGTATGATATCCTAAAAGTTTGAATACAAGAGTGTATTCTCCAGGCTGGAGAGACAAAGAATATCCTCCCTCATCACCGCTGAAACTACCAAGCTGAGGTACTTCTTTCACTCCTACGGAGACCCCGGTTAATGACTCTTTATTCTCTGCATTGTGTATTTTACCTTTCACCGTAATCCTGTTTTGGGCAAAAACAGCTAGACTACAAGCGAAAAAAAGTGTAGCTAAAAGAAACTTCATATTAGTGTTTTTAATGCTCATTGTAAGCAATACTTATTCCATAACGAAATAAAGCTGGTTTTATTAGAACAAACCTTTAAATTTGCTTGCTACAAAGATAAAATATATTTATTAAAGAAGGAGAGGAATATGATGACTTCTTATATTCTTTATTTTCAGAATATCTATGTCCTCTTATTTGTTGATTGATGAATGTCGATTTTTATATTTCCCACAGACATCTCTCTCTTTTTATAAATGAAAAAATTCCGGTGTTTTAAAAGCATTGCTAAAAACACCGGAATCAACTATCATCAAAGTTAAGTAATTCTTAAACTATCATCATTACAAAGATCTATGTTATTCTTCTGATATGCAATCACAATAAATAATGAAATAATCATAAGTTCATCACCATAAATAGTGATTACCATTCAGTATACTATTAACGAATAACACATTAAGATATATTTAGGAGTAGCTAATCTTCTACCCACAGGCTCTCGATAGTATTTTTTGCATTTTCAGCAAATGTTTGCATTTTGAGGAATGCCTCATCTCCTAATCTTTTCTCACCTTCTTCATTATCGAAAGCTGCGACAGGCAATAGTTCAAAGAATTTAGGGGTATCTTTATCCTTCATCAGTTTATGTACCCAAACCAGAGAGTAATCGCAGGAATCTATTCTAACAGGATTTTCTCCATCCTTGCTTATGTTTATTTTTACCAGCATTCCTCCCGTTGTATTTACAGGTTTCATATTTGAAATAAGATTTCCTATCGAATAGACGACGATGTTATTGATGCCTAAACTATCTTTTCGTATATCTATTGGTTGCACTACATGTGGATGTCCTCCAATGACAAGCCGAACCCCATTTTTTACCAGAAAGTCAGCTAAGTCCTGTTGTTCTTTGTTGTGCTTCAATACATACTCCACTCCCCAATGTATATTGGCAATAATGATATCCGCTTTCATCTTCTTTGCTAAGTCTATATCTTTCAATATCTGTTTTTTATCAATATAGTTTACAATGTTGGGAGGGGTAGCTTTATATCCGTTTGTCCCATAAGTATAATTAAGCATACCAATACGAATCCCATTCTTTATCATCATTAATGGATAGTAAAGGTCACGTTTCTCAGCACTGACGAAAACTCCGGTCTGTTTTATCTTCATTGAGTCTAGTATGGCGACTGTTCGCTCTAAAGCCTTTTTTCCCCTATCCAGGATGTGATTATTCGCAGTCAGGAAAATGTCAAAACCCGCATCCTTGAGGGCGAAGGCAAGTTCATCAGGAGAACCGAAACTAGGATATCCTGTATATCTGCTACCGGGCAGTGTAGTTTCCAGATTGACGACTGCGATATCTGCCTCTTTGATTTCGTCTGCCACATATTTGAAGTATGACGAATAATCGTATCCATCTGCCGTTTTTGCTACATCTAGCTGTGCAGTATGTTGCATAGCATCGCCGGCAAAAAGGAAGCTGACAGTCTTCTCTTGTGCAAAACAAATGAAAGGCGAAAGGAATAAGGTAAAGAAAATGAGGTGTTTCATTGTATATAGCTAAGGTTATCTCTTCCAGAATGCAGGCATGAATAAAGAAAGAACAGTAAATAACTCAAGACGTCCGGTCAACATGAGAAAGCTGAGGTACCATTTCGACGAAGTAGGTACGTCGACAAATGTACCACTATTTCCGATTTCGGCTAGTCCTCCTCCCACATTCCCGATACAAGATACTGCTGCTCCTAATGAGTTTTCAAATCCCATTCCCGATAAGGATAATACTAAGCAACTGAATATAAGGATTCCCAAATAAAGAAATATAAAGGCTAGTACTTTGGTTACAATATCAATGGAAATTACCCGTCCGTTTAAGCGTATTGGGAGAATCGCATTTGGATGCACCTGACGTTTAAATTCATTAATAGAATTCTTGAATAGGATGATAATGCGTACAATCTTGATACCTCCAGCCGTAGATCCAGCGCAGGCACCGCAAAGCATAAAAATTATAATAAAGAACTGATAGAATGATCCCCAGGTTATGAAATTCTCTGTAGTGAAACAGGTAGTAGTAATCATCGATACTACTTGAAATAAAGATGTACGAAACGCCCTTTCCGCATCAGGGATCTTTCCTGAATAGAACAGGCCAATGGCAATAATGGCAACGAATATAAGGATAATCATACCATACCATCTGAATTCTTCATTTTTAAGTAACTTTTTCGGGTCACCTTTCATAAAATAGTAGAGCAGTGGAAAATTGACTCCTCCGATAAACATAAAAATGACTATTACATATTCTATGTAAGCAGAATTCCAATAAGCAATACTGGCTTGTTTTGTAGAGAATCCGGCTGTGGAAATGGTCGTAAAAGCGTGACAAAGAGAATCGAATAAGCTCATCGGGCCTATCCATAATAATATTATAAGTAATATAGTAAAGAATAGATAAATCACCCAAAGGCGTTTTGCAATTTGCGACACACGTGGGCGAAAACGGTCATACCCTATACCTGTTACTTCCGCATCGTATAGTTGCGCAGCATTTCCTCCCATAGGGAGTATGGTTGCCACAAACACTACAATTCCCAATCCTCCCATCCATTGAGTCAACCCTCGCCAGAAAAGCAATCCTTTGGGCATATTATCTATATCAGTAAGGATTGTAGCTCCCGTTGCTGTAAGCCCGGAAATGGTTTCAAAGTAGGCGTCTGTAATACTTGGTATTTTACCACTAATGTAGTATGGCAGCATACCGAAGGCAGAAAGAATAACCCATGAAATGGCAACCATAAAAAAGCTTTCACGTTTACCTATCGGTTTTGCATAATCTTCCATCCCTATGTGACGGATAAACGCTCCGGCAAAGAATGTTATGACCGCACCAATAAGTAAAGCATCTCCCGATGCCTCGTGCATATAAAATGAGACAACAGCCGCCATCATCATAAAAAGAGATTCTATGATAAGCAAAAAACCAATTGTTTTTAATACGAAGCGGTAATTAAAATTGCTCATTATCTACATATCCTTAGTGAAAAAGCTTCTCGGCTTCACGTAATGAATCGTCGAGGCAGAAAACTACAACATGATCGTAAGGTTCTATCAGTGTCTCACCATCGATCATCATTGGTTCACCATTACGTATCAATCCACCCAAAGTTACATTTTTGGGGAGGATAATTCTTTTCACTTCTTTTTTGGTTATATAAGAATTCGGACGTGCTATAATCTCTGCTACATCTGCATTTGCAATAGTAAGAGATTTTACATTTGATACGTCTTCGCTAAGTAGAAAACGGTATATGTTACTTACAGTTATTAGTTTCTTATTGATGATAGTACCTATATCAAGATTTTCGGCCATCGACATATAGTCCATGTTTTCGACTTCAGCAACCGTTTTTCTTACTCCAAAGCGTTTTGCTGCAAGACATGCCAGAATATTAGCCTCGGAGTTTCCCGTTACTGCAACAAAAGCGTCCATATCCTTAATTCCTTCCTGCAACAGGAACTCTGCATTTCTCCCGTCATTATGAAACACAGTTACATTCTTAGGAAGTTTTTCTAATAACTGGTAGGACTTATCTCTATCTACTTCGAGTAGCTTGACATTTGTATTATCAGGCAAATATTGGCTAGTGCGGATAGCTATACGACTACCTCCCATTATCATTACATTTTTAACCTCGAACCGTGTTTTTCCCGAAATTTTAGGTAATTCTGCTATATTCTCCTTTGTCGCTGTAAAAAAGACTATGTCTCCAGCCAGAATCTGATCTTTTCCTGTGGGTATAATTGTTATGTTGTTACGCTTAATGGCGACTATGTGAAATTTTTTTCCATCCCGACCTAAGTTATAGAGATGTAGATTCACAAGCTCTGAGTTATCCCTTATCTTTATTCCCACAAGTATGATAGCGCCACCACACAGTTCTATCCACTGACGAGCCCAAGGACGCTTCAATGCAGATACGATTTCTTTCGCAGCTAGCATTTCGGGATACACCATAGAGTCAACTCCTAACTTTTCGAAGAACTCTTTATTCTTAGGTAAAAGATATTCATAATTGTCGATACGAGCGAAAGTTTTTCTCGCTCCCATATTTGTTGCAAGCAGACAAGCGGTAATATTAGTAGTTTCTTCGGGAGTAACAGCTATAAAAAAATCGGCTTCCTTAATACTGACCTCTGTAAGATCTTTAAGGGATGTACATGAGCCTGTCATAGTCATTATCTCCAGATTTACCGATGAAAAATTCAGTTTATCTTTATCTGTATCCATTAGGATTATATCCTGATTTTCAGCAGATAATAGTTTCGCTAAATGCGTTCCGACGGCTCCGGCTCCGGCTATTACAATCCTCATTGATCCCTCTAATTAGTTATTTTAACTTGTTCAGTTTGGTTTACATTCGTTTTATTAAGGACCGCTTGTATTCGTTTTACCAATCCCGCCACATCAATTTCACAAAGCTTGTTTAATTCTTTCACCGATCCATGTGTTACAAAGTCGTCAGGCAAGCCTACACGGGTAACTTTTATATCATTATAGTTGTTGTCTGCTAAATATTCTAATACGGCACTTCCTAAACCTCCATTCTCAACTCCGTTTTCGATAGTCATTATATTGTTAAAGTTTTCGGCAACCTCTTTTAGCAATGAGGTATCAATGGGTTTTAAAAATATCATGTCGTAATGAGCAATGGTAAATCCTTGTTCTTCCACAACAGCAATAGCATCGCGAGTGGTATTTCCAATAGGCCCTATAGAGAGTACTGCAAGGTCTTTACCTCCTTTTAGTTTACGGCCTTTACCTATTTCCAGCACTTTCATTTCACATTCCCAGTCAACCAATACACCTTGCCCTCTAGGGTAGCGTATAACAAATGGTCCTTCGTTTCCATAGACGGCTGTATACATCAGATGCCGTAAATAATGTTCATCAAACGGAGAGGCAATAGTGAGGTTCGGTACACATCTCATATATGCAAGGTCAAATGCACCATGATGCGTAGGGCCGTCTTCACCAACAAGACCTGCGCGATCAAGACACATAACGACATGTAAGTTCTGAATAGCTACATCGTGAATTACCTGATCGTATGCACGTTGCATAAATGAGGAATATATATTACAGAAAGGAATAAGCCCCTCTTTTGCCAGTCCTGCCGAATATGTAACAGAATGAGCTTCAGCAATCCCCACATCGAACGATCTGTCAGGAAACTCTTTCATCATAAACGACAAAGACGAACCTGTTGGCATAGCCGGAGTAATACCTAATATCCGTGAGTCTTTTCCTGCCAACTCCACAAGTGTATGACCAAAAACATCCTGGAATAGTTGTGGTTGGTCTTTCGATTTAACAACAATACGTTCTCCTGTCTCTTTGTCGAATTTTCCGGGAGCATGCCAAACTGTGGCCGAAACTTCCGCAGGCTTGAATCCTTTCCCTTTTATTGTATGGATATGCAACATCTTAGGACCTTTCATTTCCTTTATGTTTTGGAGAATACGGATAAGGCTGCGTAAATCGTGTCCGTCAACAGGCCCGAAATAACGTATATTGAATCCCTCGAAAAGATTTTGTTGCTTGGTGAGTAAAGACTTCAAACTATTGTTGAAGCGGAGGATAAAATTTTTTCCTTTATCTGTAATAAGATTTCCCTTTTTAAATTTCTGATAAACATCGTTCCTTACACGGTTGTATGTAGGAGATGTTGTCATCTTGACCAGATAATCCCGCATGCCACCCACATTGTCATCGATAGCCATATCGTTATCATTGAGAATGATAAGCATATCGTTTGGTTGAGAGTTAGCATTATTCAGTGCTTCGTAAGCTAGTCCTCCAGTCATTGATCCATCCCCAATAACAGCAACTACATGACGTTGCTCATTTTTTAAAGTAGAGGCAACCGCCATGCCTAATGCCGCTGATATGGAGTTAGAGGCATGTCCTGCAATAAATGCATCGTATTCACTTTCGCTTGGGTTAGGAAAACCAGCCAGACCACCGAATTGACGATTGGTATGAAATTTATCTTTACGCCCTGTAAGTATTTTATGGCTATATGCCTGATGCCCTACATCCCAAACTATGCGATCGTAAGGTGTATTGTAAACATAATGTAAAGCTACCGTTAGTTCTACTGTACCTAGACTTGAACCAAAATGACCGGGATTATTACTTAATTGATCTATAATAAAAGTCCGCAAATCGGAACAAAGAGTTTCTAACTCCTCGATAGTCAACCCTTTCAGGTCTGATGGATAATTTATTTTATCTAATATTGATATATTGTGTTGTTCGCTCATAACTCTTCTATCTCTTAGTGATTGCTTTTAGCAGCTCAATAAACAAGCAAATATATAAAACAAAAGCTATTTACTGAATGATATTTATCAAAAATCTAAGCTTAACAATAGTAAAACAGATTGGCACAGTCAGATGTTTAGAAAAAATAAAAAAATGGGATTGCTTAACATTTAGCAACCCCATTCATCAACCGATATAAATATTTTATTATTTCTTCATACTTCGAACTTGTTCTTTTACGATTTCACACATCCTGTCATAGTTTTTCTCCATTGATTGTAGCAACTTATATTGGGCATGTGTACGAACAAGATTATGTTTATCATTCTTCACTTTGTAATAGTTGTCTCCATCTATATAATCCATAAGGAAACGAAGAACTTGTTCGAAAGTAATATATTTGGCAGAAAACGCAAGATTCTCTATCTCAGCCGGAGTTAGAAAAGATATTGCTTCCGACAAATATCCTTTTGTATATCCTTCGAAAATATCCATTTTAATATATACATTACCTAGATTTTCATCGTCTTCTTTACCTGCATTGGTATATGAGCGAATTGCATCACCATAGTCGTTCAGGACTATACTGCTAAGTACAGTGTCTAAGTCTATCACACAAAGCACGTTCCCTTGTTGATCAAATAAGATGTTGCTTATTTTTGTGTCATTATGCGTTACGCGTGTCGGTATTTCTCCCGACTCAGCTTTAGCCCATAATGCCAGCATTTCATCTCTGCGATTCTCTATCCATGCAATTTCTTCTTCAACCTCAGCTTTTCTGCCAACCGGATCTTTTTTCAGGATTTCGTCCCATTGCTGAAATCTGAACCTCATATTATGGAATCCAGGCAAAATATCAGCCAGTGGATCTTTCATATCTGCCAGCATTGCCTGAAATTTACCAATACCTTTACCTCCCTGAGCAGCCAACTCGGATGAGTCAGCATATTGGTAAGTAATCGTATCTTCTATAAATAAGCAAGCTGCCCAATACTCTCCTTCTTCATCTTTATAATACAATTTGCCATCTACAGTGGGTGTCACGGTTAATGCTTCGCGTAAAGGATCTCCGTTTTGCGCTACAATCTTTTTCTTTAAGTGCGTAGTTACCTTGTGGATATTATCCATCATGGCAGGCACATCCTTAAAGATGTTTTTATTCTTCCGTTGAAGAATGTAATTCGGAGCATTCCCTTCCGTCTCTACAAAATAAGTGTCATTTATAAGACCCTCCCCAAGAGGGCGCGTTTCTCTTACTTTCCCTTCAAAAGAGAAGTGTTTTTCAATATCCATTGGTATAAAATTTAAAAGATGATGCGGAATAATATAAATTTCAATTCCTTAATTTAGTAATGTTTTATCTGCTAATTTATCTATTGCTAATTAAGATTCCCTCCAAAGATATAGATTTCATTTTTATCTGAGTTTATTTTTCGAAAAAATAACAACAGATATGTTAATTAACTCATAAAGTTAAGAGAGGTATAATTTATCTATAAAATAATCCATTGCTGTAATAAATGAAAAAACATCAATCTTATTTTAAATATATAATTTATTAATAATAAACAGCATAGACAAACTGTTGAATTAAGAATGATACTACAATAGTATTATTTCGGATTTTTTATCGCTATAAATTTGGAAAATAAAAAATTTAAACTACCTTTGCACTCGCTTTAATAAAGCAACAGGGAGATTCCGTAGCTCAGCAGGTAGAGCACATCACTTTTAATGATGGGGTCCTGGGTTCGAGCCCCAGCGGGATCACAAGACAAAAGGACAGAAAAGACAGTCCAATGTCAACAAAAAGACAAAAACTCTTGTAATCAATAGATTGCGAGAGTTTTTTTATTATCCTTTTTCTGCAAAAAAGACTTTCCATAGACTTAATGATGTCAAATTCGGACAAAGATTCGTTACCTATTCGTTACCCAAAATCACCAAGACAAAAATGGTAACGATTTAACAAATAAGTCCCTGATTTGTCGCGCATTGTCTACAATT
>JBKEBA010000076.1:0-17470 GCA_047972895.1 Dysgonomonas sp. | reverse complement strand
ACAACAAATCTTGCTTTTGACAGGTGGGGAGAGATAGTAAAGGATAAAGTTCTCGTGGCGGCGATGGTAGACAGGCTCACGCATAAAGCATATCTGATAAATATGAATGGACAATCTTATAGGGTTAAAGAAACTAAAAAAATGTTACAATCTAATGAAGAATAAATATCTTTAACCCATCTCGTCCGAGACACTTAGTGGTATACTTTTCAATTACTAAGTGGACTACTTTTCAATTATATTATACAAAGAGTGCATTGAAAGGCCAGATTGAAAAGCTGAAAACAGGAGATCCAAACGACAAAACCAAGAAAGCAGAAATTGAAAAGCAAATTGGAGAACTCAATGCTCAAATTGCTACTCTCAAAGAATCAAATTCAAATACAGTCAATGATTTGAAGGCTCAACATGATAATGAGATTAAGAATCTTGTTTTCATGAATCATCTGGCCGGAAAGTCATATGCAAATAAAGACTGGACTGTTGAAGATAATACTGCTTTCGCAAAAACTCTTATAGAGAATGCACTGAAAGAGAAAGGAGCTATTCTTGTAAAAGATGAAAAAGGCTTGGTATTGAAACAAGCTAATTCTCCGGATCTTGATTATTATCATGATAACAAGCCTATCTCATTCTCTGATTTTGCAGATCAGGTTCTTGCATCTAAAAAGATGCTGGCCGTAAACAATAGCGGAACTCCTCCGAATACTCAAGCTCCTCCGGTACAAGTTCCGGCAGGAGGAACTCAACAGAATACTCAGAAGTTTGATTCTGCTATGGATCAAGCCATGAGTGATATAAAACAGTAAACAATTATGTTTGATTTTATTGGATTCGTGCAAGCCTTGCTTGTGAATATTCGTGTTATTGCAGGAATAAATGATCCTCAATACAAAATTACTCCTGCTGGATTCTTGCAAATGTTATTGGAGAATCCTACAACTGCTCAAATATCCAACTTAAAACAGATTCAGAACGGACATGAAAAGGATCTGAAAGTAAGATATATGCAGCGTGGACTGGAAAGCGATGTAACGGATGTGGATGATTGTGAAACTCCGATTACTCCGGACTTTAAAGAAGCTACCATTGGAAGGCCTCTATTCTCTAAGATAGGTATTTATATTTCAGATGAAACAATGCGTAAATATCAGGATGAAGCAAGCCAAACTTTGGCTGTTGGAACTCCTGCTGCTCCATTGATGAAAGGTCTGTATGAAACAATGCTTGTAAAATTGCAAGGATTGATTCAAAAAATAGATGGAAATCTTCTTGCTGCTCAAGCTACAAAGTGGGGTGTGAATGTAGCAACCGGCTCAAATGCTCCTCAAACTATTACATTTAGCAATACTCCATCAATGAATGATGGAATTGTGAAGCTGCTTATGGATTATCAGCTTAATGAAATGGTAGGAACTCCAATGATAGCCGGAAATGGAGCTATACAAGCTTATAATGTTCTTCAGTCATTAAAAACAGGAACAGATATTGGAGGATTTGGAGCAAACTCTTTCAAGGTTTATCCGGATCTGAATTCTGTTAGCAAGTGGGGTGCAAATCATTTTGGAGTTTTCGCTCCTGGATTAAATGGATTTGTAGATTTTAATAAGAATGTTGGATCCTTCGCAGGACTTAAAGGCGGTTCCATGTTCTTTACTATTCCTATTCCGGTTCAATTAGCAAATGGAACATTATCATCTCTTGTTCTCGATGCTCAACTCAAATATGAAGATTGTCCAATATACGATGATCAAGGAGCAAAAGTAGCTGATAGAGGCTGGAAGCTAATATTGAGTAAATCTTATGGATTATTCAATGCTCCGGATGATATGTTTGCAGCAGCAGACAGGCTTGCAGGAGTGAATGGATCATTCCATTATATAGGTGCAACTCAGGATGGAACTATTGTAGCTCCGGCTACTGGTTCAGTTTGGCCAAATACATAATAATTTCTTGAAGTGGACTGTTTAATTGGTTTCATAGGTTTATCCAGTAGTATTGAGGTTGCGGATTCAGGTCTGTACCTCAATACTCTTCCTAACATCAATATCGTATCTGTAAATAAAATTGCTGATGAAGATCAGCAGGATTATGTTCAGGTAATGAAGGATATTGAAAGCAGAGCAATTAACCGCTTTAGAACTCAGTTTATCATTGAACTTAATAAATGCTATAAAATAAGCAAGAGAGAAAAAGCAGAATGCTTAATATGTGAAAACAGAGATCTTCTTGCAGTAGCATTGCAATATCTGATGGGAGCTGAAATGATGATTGAAAGAACTACTTCTTCTCGCATCAATAAATACACTACCATTGACAAGATAACAGCACAAAGATCACAAGTTGAGTTTGAAGAACGCTTTTATATGGAATTGCATGTTGCTATTATCGGAATCGATATTGAAAACTCTGATTGCTTTGATGATGAAACTCCAGATCATACAGGATTTATTTCAGTAGTAGAAACAACGCCATGATTAATATATCAATACCTTTTTCAGTTGATACTGTTATCCTCAACTTGAATTCAATAGACAAGGATTCAATGTTAAGAGAGATAGCTTCAAATGTCATGCCTATGATTAGGATGAGAGTTCATGAACAAGGTAAAGATTCAGATGGATCTCCTATTGGAACCTATTCCAAAGGTTATATGAAAGTGAGAACAGGAAATTATCCTGAAACTGTAATAACCAAAGGAAAGAACACTGGACAATTCAGAGATAAAAAGAAAAAAGGTCAGGCCGGAGTATTTACCAAAGGAGCAAACAAAGGTCAGCCAAGGCCAACATATAACAGATCAACAGATTCAACTGTAATCCTATCATTAACCAGACAGATGGAGAATGATATGCAAATTATCAAAACTGATAATGGCTATGGAATAGGATATTCAAATCAGCTTAATTATAACAAAGCTGTTTGGAACGAAATCAGATACAAGAAAGATATCTGGAGCTTATCAGTAGAAGAGTTGAATGTTATGGAATCAATTGCAGAACGCTATATAAATAATGCACTGAATGATTGATAAAGTAATAGAATCAATTAACAGCAATATCAGTAAAAGATCTGAAGATCTATGCAAATTGAAAGATCCTGTTTTGTATGGAATAGCTTCTCCTGTTCTTATTCGTTCAAATTATGAAGGAGAAGATCAAGTTGCATATCCAGCAATCATTGATAATGAAGGAGAATGCAAATATGTATTTGCTGATGATGATTATTCATTTGGCCTATATCATAGGATCATTAATAGGAATTATTCTCAAGCGAAAAAAGGATATGGAGATACTAATTATGATGTTGCTATTGATGAAATAGTTCTTATCTGTTGGGGTTTCAGGAATCAGTTAAATATGGATGCTTTCAGTTTTGAGAACCAGATCATTGTTCCAGCACTACCAAAAGAGGCTATTCTCATTCAATCAAACTTTGATCAATTCAGTGTATTCAATGGAGAATTTAAGAATGTTGTTTATAATCTTATTCCGGAACTATTCTTATTCTCAGTAAAATATAAAGTCCAATATGTTTTCAATAGGGAATGTATGGAAATAAACGAAGCAAATAAATGTCAATAATATAAAATTATGGCTGTTATATATAGAAAATGCGTAGATGAAGGAAATGTTCCTGAATATATGTGTGATCCTTGTATTATCGGAGAACACGGAAGAGTAAGAGGAGCTGCATTTATTGATAAATCTCTAAAAGAAGCGATCACTGCTGAGTCTTCTACTCCTGGAGTGAAAAACATTGAATCAAAAGCTTGGTGGGAAACTCAAGTATTAGCTGGACTTATCAAAATAATTCCAACAACAAGAGGAACTTATGATGGAGGTACTGCAAATATGGTTACAGGATTTGGAGACCAGAAAGAACGAAAATCAAGTAAAACTCATGTTGTTGTTTTCAATGATCCTAATCATACCGGAAATGATGATTTCTATCAGGCTATTGAAGATAATGCTGAAAACTATCTGTTAGCATGGAGAACAGAAACTGAATTGAGGGTATCAACAGAAGTTTTATCAACAGTTGATGCAAAAGATGCAGTTGAAGAAGATATTGATTCTTTTGTTGTTTGGGCTGTTACATGTACATGGGATCAGAAAAGATCTAAGAAGAATGTTCCAATATATAATCTTGGAGAAGTAAAAGAAGTTTTCAATTGTATTGATGAAGAAAGCTCTCGACCATAATCAAAAGGGAGTGTTGCACTCCCTTTATTAAAACTCTTCTATGAAATTAATCAATAAACATCAAGGAGAAGATATTGCTTTCTCTGTAAGGGTTTGGAAGGATTTTGATAAAACAGATCCATTTGATTTAGATAGTGTATCTGAAATTGTTGTTTATATCTATACAGATGGATGTAAAAAAGCAATGTTTTCAAAAACTAATCGACAAGGATATAGCCAATTGAAGAAAGCAAGCAAGAATGAGTATTATGGAGTGTTAGATTCTTCAATTTCCACATTAATGGCTCCTGGAACTATGACAATGGAAATAAATATAGCTGAATCTGAACCTGACTTGGTAGAAGGGAAATGGAATTTCATAAGTAAACCGATTATTGGAGTTCTAAAAAAATCACTAATCAAAATAGAAAGCTGATGTCTGAATTATTAAACAACGCTGTTGTTGAAGTTATTGTTGGAGGCTCAATTAATATAACTAAAACAGAAGAGCTTAGAAGGGTTATTGCATTTATTATTGAAGATAATGTTATAAAAGTTCCGATTGGAGAGAATATGACAATCGATATTATTAAAACTCGCAATGTCTCTGAGTTATGGATAAAACCGGATAATTCCTCTTCAGAGTGGACTGAAATAGACATCAATACTCCTATTGCTGTAAATATTAGTGGAGATTATGATCTTCTTGTTAAAGTAGAAAGGCAATTAACAGATTCACAATCTTCAATATATATGAAAACTACAACAATTCAATAATGCTATGATATATAATATACAAAAAACAGTTGATGAACAAATATTTGATTTTGTTATTGATGATTTAATATTATTAGAAAGTCAGGACAAGGATTTTAAAAAGATTTGTATTGAACATGCTGTTTCTAATGAAGTGCTTTTTGACAATGCAATAATAACATTGCTTCCAACTGGTAGAGTTTTGATAAATTATAAAAGCGAATAACAATGGCACTGTATAATTTCAAAGAAAAATATTATAACATCAACAATATTAATGTTGAAGAGAATTACACATCAAGGTTCTATGCATATATGGGAGCCGTTAATCCTGATGGGAGTAGATTGAATCCAAGATCAGCAACAAACATATCAGCAACAAATGTATATTCTGAAGCTGTTATATTAGCAGGAGGAAGATACAAAAGCAATATATCATTAAATAAAAATAATGGAGTATATTCATATGTTATAGGTCAGGGAATTGATTATACAAGGATAAATGGCACATTAAGTCCGGTCGGAAATAGTAATTCTGGAACAGGGTCATATACACAATACACAGATATGTCATTTGATGATATAGTTCTAAATTCATCAACAGTATGGGCTTCTTATGGATTAAATCAATTCTATAATTGTCAATTCTATTCATTTCCTGCATATTCTAATAATAGATATACAAGCCATTCTTTCAGTAATAATATTTTTCATTTTATTCCAACTTCTCCAATGACAAATGTTACAGGACGTAATACAATGATTGGAGGAACTGGAAGCATGTTGAACTTAACAGCTCAATTATACCATAAATGTAAAATTTCATTAACCTCCTCTAATATAAGCGGATATGCAGGATTATACACAGCATTTAATGATTGTTTATTTAAAATTGGAGAAGAAACGGAATATAAAGTATTAAATGGTACAAGTCCAAGTGAATTAAGAGATGATTTTGTTGCACGTTGTCAATCTCAAGGAATAACTCCAAATGAGATAACAGAATATGGAGAGACATTAGCACAAGGCCGTTGGATCTTCACTAAAAATTCCGTATTTGAAAATAAGCCATATAAGAACTCTGATATATATCAGTATGAAATAAAACGGAACTTAGTCTTAGGGTTTTACAGTGATAGATTTGAAGCAATCACTATAAGTCCAAACAAAGATGAACCGAATACTTTTATATCAGATTATGGAAGTAATGGATTAACTTTTAATGATCGATCATTAATATTTGATGAAAGTATAGATATAACAAATAAACAATCTTTCAAAGCTACATCTAAAATTATATGGTTAGGTAGTAAAAGAGAATTACATAAATCATATGTTCCTAATACATTTTTAAAAGAGTATGGTGTATTAATGGATAGCACTCCTAATTTAGAAATTGGAGGAATTCTACCAAATGCAAATACTCTTGAAGCTGATGAATTATATTTTGTCAGATCAACAGATAAAAATTTTGCATCGATTCTGTATAATGGATCCACATATGATACAAATATATCATCCACAACAAATAGATTTAGAGCTATAAATGGTGTTAATTCATTTTCTGCTTTAAGTGGAAATCCGATTGTATATAAATTAAAGGATATATTACAATATTATACTCTTCAAATGAGAATAGTCAATGTGATACCTAATAATATTATTACAAGTGGAAATCTCTCTAATGGTTATTGGTACTTAGTTGAGCATGATAATGATCAATATAATTCAACTGATTATATTACATATAAAGGAATTAACTATAAAGCTAAAGATTCATTTTTAGTAAAAGACACTCTAACATTTTCTAAAACAGGGAATATTCATTTGCGTAGATGTTGGAAAGATGAATTCAACTATGATACAGAAATTATTGATAAGGCATTTTGGACAAATGAACAAAAACCAAAATGGTTTGATGTTATTCCTGATGATTTAAGATGTTTAAAAAAAGGGAATAGCATATTGACTGAAGAAATGCAAATAGATGAATCTGGAGAATATATATCATCTGGAAATCCTAATTTTTATCATATGCTAAAAGGAAGTTTTGGATATCCTTTGCCAGCTTTTAATATAAGTGGAGTATATATACAATTTCAGTTACATATAAATACTCAAAGCTTAGTAAATATAATCTAAATATTATTCAATGGCTAATATCACAGATAATTCAGCAAATGGTGTATTATTGGATTCTACTGAATATGATGGAAGTACATCTATAATACAAGAAGCAAATGGTGTATTATTGGATAGTAAGAAAATAGGTAATAATACATTATTCATGTATTTTTTATAAAACCTCTCAACTCTCTCAGGAGTTGCACCTCCTTTGAGTTGAGAACACTAAAGATATGGACTTTAGCATCCAAAGCTGAGAGGCTAATCAAATATTTGATTTTACTAATGATGCAAAAGTAATAAAAATGAATGTAACAAACGATGATATAACTATAATGACTTATACTGATCATTTTCTTGTTGGCCTTATAGACTTCTTTATTTGGGCGAAATGGCTTTTAATACTGGCCTTTGTATTGACTATGGCAGATTTAAAATTTGGAATATCTGCATCAAAATATAGAAAAGAAGAAGTAAAAAGATCCAGAGCTATCAGAAGAACCTTAGATAAAATATGTAGCTATATTCTTTGGATAGTTGTTGCTTACACATTCGGACAAGCGTTTGGCCTTCCTTTTGGAATAGATATTCTTCCTATAATCATATTGATTGTAATATATGGAGTTGAGCTTGAAAGTATTTATGTGAATTATTTTAGATCAAAGGGTAAAAATGTAAAAGTGAACGTTTTTAAGTTCTTTGGTAAAAAAGCAGATATAATTGAAATAGAAGAAGATAAAGATGAAAATAACTGAAGATCAACTGAAACAAATATATCCAAGTTCTACAAAGCAAAATAGAGATAAATATCTTCCATACTTGAATAAATATATGGATGAATATGAAATAAATAATGCTGATAGAATTGCTGCATTTTTAGCTCAAATTGGACATGAATCCGGACAATTGAAGTATTCTGAAGAAATTGCTTCAGGAGATGCTTATGAAGGGAGGAAAGATCTTGGAAATATTTATCCTGGAGATGGTAAAAAGTATAAAGGGCGTGGCCTTATACAGATAACAGGAAGATCAAATTATCAACAAATATCAAGGGCTTTTGGAGTGGATTTTATATCTAATCCTGAACTGCTTTCTAATCCTGAATTTGCTGTTAAATCGGCTTGCTGGTGGTGGTATAATAGAAAACTAAACACTTTAGCAGATAAACCAATATGAAAAAATATGTATGCTTGATAATGTTGGTTCTATTGTTCTCATGCAGCAAAGAACCATATAACAAAATAACTATTTCATCTAATGATACTACAAAAATAGTTCAATTAGAAGTAGTAAGTATTGATACTTTTATTTATAAAGCTCCTTCATCTGTTCCGGATTCCATTCTACTCAAAGAGGCTAAACATATCAGTGATAGCATAAGAATGTATAATGCTAAAACTGATAGTTTGCACACTGTAAACTTCAAAAAGATAACTAAAATTATCAATGGAGGTTATAACGGCTATTCTGATAGAGAAGCAATTTGGAAAAGAGCAAAGAAAGTTTTATCTGATACTATAAATTAACAATATGAAAAACTACATTATTATAGCTTTAGCTTGCCTATTAACTGGACTTACAATTGGATTTTTCGTTGGAAGATCTTTTCAAGAAGAGCAAACATCAATTGATTTTGTTCAATTGCCTCCAATAAAAATAGATCCTGTTATTCCGGATCCGGAAATAACTGTTGATGAAAATCCAGAACTCCCTGTTGAAGTAGTTAAACCAAATAAAGAGATCCAGGAGTTGTTATCATATATTGATGAGTTAAACCAAGATAGACATAAGAACAAACTTATGATTGATAGTCTAAAATCTATATTGGCCAATACTCCAGATCTTGTTGTTGATTCTCTGGCCTTATATAAGGATTATATTTCATTGAGAAGTTATAATAATTGGAATATGTTTGATATTGATACTGTTGGTAAATTTACAGCAAGTTTTGATGTTCAATTCAACAGGATTCAGAGAGTTTATGATGGATCTTTTCATCCAGTTCAAAAAACGATAATCAACAGACAAAAAGATATCTGGATTCCATTTGTTTCAGGATCTTATTCAACTTTTGGTTATGTAGGAGTTGGAGCTGGCCTATTCTATCATGATCTTGGATTAGAATATCAATATCAGAGAAATTTCAATGAAAATAGAACCGGACATTCATTTGGATTAAAATACAAGTTTTAGTTCTCATTTTTCGTTTCTTCCTGTTTTTCTTCTTTTTTTCCGGAGAAATATGGATTATCTTTCAAGCTAATAGCTAATTCTTTAGTTGTTAGCTTTAAATATTTAACAGTTTGTTCAATTTTTGAATGGCCTAACAATCTGGATATATAAAGAAGGTCTATTCCATTTCTATACATATTTGTAGCTCCGGATCTTCTGGCCGTATGGCTTGTTACAAATTTATGTTTAGGTTCAACAGCTTCAATTCTTTCTCCTCCCTTGGTTATGGTTTTTCTTATTGGAGTATCGATTCCGGATATTTTGCAGATTTCCTTGAGTTGATCATTATGCTTCTGATCAGATATCTTTGGAAGCTTCAAACCATTGTATTTAATAATAATACCCTGCAAATAATGATGAATAGGAATATAAACCTTTTTATCCTTTTTTCGTGTCCAAATAGCAATCAGATTATCCTCAATATTGTAATCATCAATTCTTGAATAATCAGATATTCTCAATGCAGTGCAATAGCCTATAATGAATCTATCTCTTTCTATATTCAAGCTTTTGATTTTCCTTGCTAAATTAGGCCGTTTTATCTCTGGATAATGCTCTTTTATCAGTTCTTCAGTAAATATAATACTTTGTATCTTTGAAATTTCCTCTTCAGTCAGAGATATTGTATCTGCATTTTCACTATCAACAACAAATCCTTTTGGCTTTTCAAATTCACATAATCCTTGTTCTTTGGCTTCTCCCATAAAGAGGAGTATATTCTTAAATATAGTTCCAATGTAATTTTTTGAACAGTCGTTATCTATTAGATGCTTTTTTAAATCATTGTAGAAAGACATGGTTATATCTTCAAACTTGAGAGTTATTTTCTTCTCTTTTTCATATTCTTTGATCTTATTGATTGTTGTTTGATAGCTTCTCAAGGTATTACTTTTCTTATCGCTGGAATCTTTTAATCTTTGAGCAAAAGAGATAAATTTTCTTGCTTCTTCTTGCTGATCCAGCTCCTTTTGTCTCTCATCAGATACAAAGCCTCCTTCCTGTTCATTTATAGCGTCTATTCTGCTTTGTATTGATTTTCTGAATACTTCTTGAGTAGGAACAACCAAATCTTTCTGAAACTCCTCCAGAACATTCTCAATGATATCCTTATACTTTTTTATCTGGATATTATTTAGATATCCATCCGGATATTGTTTATTCTCTTTGCACCATTTATTATTGTCAATCCAGAATTTTGTTTCTACCTTTATTCCAGGAACAAATCTTAATCGATGGCCTTTTAACCGGATTATAAATTGAATAGATGTTATCTCTTTTCTTTTGTCAATCAAATATGGAGTTGCTTCTATCATAACATAACGTTGGAACAAAGTTTGGAACACTTGATGCAATATAAACAAAATATGTATTGCAAAGTTATTTAATTAATAATTGTTTTTCAATATGTTGAAATGGATAAAAATGATGTGTTGCAAACAATGTAGTCCGGCTCTGGGTACTATTTCGAAACGATAAAGTTTTATAAATTAAAACTTTATCGTTTTTATTTTACTATCCATGTCCGCAATGTGTCCGCATTTTTAATAATGGAGAATCAATTATTAATCAAATCTTCCCTATAAACTGTTTGATATTCTTATTCGATCCGTAGATAACCAAAACATTGTCCTTTTCGAGGACTGTATCTGTTTCAGGTATATCCTGTGTATCCGCCGCTATTATCCTTGTCTTTCTTATTACACTCTTTCCTAAATCTTACTTCCTCTACCCTTCTTCCTATGAACATATCGGGAACAATAACCTCTACAATACTGTAATTCTTATTCAGTCCAAAAGAATCGGCCATTCTCCGAAGTGTAAGTTTCTTTACCCACTTTCCACCGTTTCTTCTTCGGGGCGTAAATTTATTTGTTTAAACTAATGAAATTTAATAGCTTTTGAAGCATGCAATTTGATCCTTTATTTTTTGTTTAATATGATATAACCAATTATTCCACCAATAATGGATGCTACAAATATACCAATCTTAGCTTGAACAAGATGTGTCTCATCATTAAAAGCGAGTGAAGTAATAAACAGTGACATGGTAAAGCCGATAGAAGCCAATAATCCAATACCTAATAAATTTCTAAAATTCATACCATCAGGAAGTGGTGCAACCTTTAGCTTTACCATTAATGAAGTAAAACCAACTACTCCGGCTACTTTTCCTAACAATAAACCTAAAGCTACCCCGATTGCTATATTTGTACTGAACAGGGATTCAATTTCTATATTGACCAAAGATACTCCCGCATTTGCCAAAGCAAACAGGGGAATGACAACAAAGGTCACAAATGGATGCATCCTGTATTCCAATCGTTGCAGAGGGGGGATAGCTGCATTCGTATTTTCTTTTATCTGTTGGAGGGTATCTAATTGTTCATCCGTCAATGTAGGAATATTATAAGAGTCTAATTCTTTAAAATGTTTTAGTTTTCGTTGTATTTTACTTATGTATGAGTCTTCCTCTAAAACCACATCGGCCGGTATCATAAAAGCCGCCAGAACAGCAGCTATCGTGGCATGTACACCTGACAAAAGAAAAGCAGTCCATACACCGCCAATACCTAAAATAGCGTAGAATATAATATTTCTGACTCCCAGTTTATTTGCCAGAAACATCGCTAATACAAATCCTAAACCGATAGCCAAGCTTGTAAAAGATATATCGGAGGTGTAGAAGAAAGCGATGACCAATATGCTCCCAAATCATCTACTATGGCTAAAGCGGTGAGAAAAACTTTTAGGGATAAGGGCACCCTATCTCCCAGCAGATATAATATACCAAGAGCAAATGCGATATCTGTTGCCATGGGTATTCCCCATCCCTGATGTGCAATCCCAGAAGGATTGAATAACAGATAAATCAATGCCGGAACCAGCATCCCTCCAATGGCCGCAACAAAGGGAAGAATTGCCTTACGGGGATTGGATAGTTCACCTCCTATAATCTCTCCTTTCAGTTCAAGACCTACTACAAAGAAGAACATAGCCATCAGTCCGTCGTTTATCCAGTGGTGGATACTGTATTCCATATATATACCGCCATTGAATGTGAAGCCTAACTTCTGTTCGAAAAAATGAAGATAGGGTACTGCCCAAGGGGAATTGGCCAGTATTAAGGCAACAATAACGCTTATTACAAGTACTATTCCTCCTGATTTTTCATGATGGATAAATCGCTGTACCGGAGCCATTACTATTTCTATGGGTGTTTGATCACTTTCTTTCATTGGCTCGTTTTATCCGGTTACTTTATCAAAATGCACATCCATTTGAGGAAATGGAAAGTTCAGTCCGTTTTTAGGGAATTCATTATACACCTTTTCAGCAAGTTCGTATTGCAAATTATAATAGTTATCAAAATCTGTCCAGAATTTGACAATTATATCTACCGAACTATCCGATAGACTGTTTAAATACACTGCCGGCGCAGGATTCTTGTGTACCCTTTTGTCATTTTCCAGTATTTCTATTAGTAAGTTGCGTGCCTTTGCTACATCGTCTCCGTATGATATCCCAAATACTGCATCGATACGCCTCCGCCTCTCTTTTGTATGATTAGTGAGTGCTCCATTGACCAAATTTCCATTTGGCAAATATATTATCCTGTTATCGAAGGTTCTTATGCGTGTGGTAAAGATCATAATCCCTTTTACAAATCCGAGATGCCCATTGTCTGTTTCGATCAAATCTCCTATCTCGAAAGGCTTAATGGTAAGTATAACAACACCTCCGGCAAAATTTTGCAAGGTTCCCGACAGGGCCATGCCAATAGCTAAAGAAGCGGCTCCTAAGATGGCGACAATAGAGGTCATCTCTATACCCACTGTAGCTAATACTATCACCAGTACCAATATCTTCAACAAAATGCTTACTGTCGAAGTTAAAAATGTTTTTAATGAGGGATCTATATGCTTTGCATCCATCATTTTCCTCATCGATTTCATGAATTTTCTTACAATCCACAATCCGATAACGAATATGCCTATGGCGATTAACAGTTTTATTCCAAAATGGATTGCCGAATTTCCAAATGCTTCCAATTGTTCTAAACTTATTTTATCCATAATCTAAATTATTAGTTGTTTAACTTCAAAAAATAAATACTTACTTCTCAACTACGAGTAATTCATTCTTATCGTCAGATATCAGGCTAATAAAGCGCTCATATTCTCTGAGGATGTCTACGATGATCTCATTTTTGGTCATATATTGAATATTATTGCCACTGCGTCCGTCATTGAAATATGTTATGGGAACATATGTCGTTCCGGTTTCAATATCAGGAGCATTCTCTTCTTGAATGATATAATCTGATAGTGTTTGAGATTCGGCGATAACTCCATAGCGAAAGCTTCGTATTTTGTCGTGCCGTATAAGAAGCTCTATAGATAAATCTTTCTTTGCTCCTGTTATTATATCAGCAACAATATTATTTTTAAACAATTCTTCTTTAATCTCTTCAAACGCACCGTTTACCGTATTGCTTAAGAATGAACGAATATCTTTTTTTTGAGAAAAAGTTATTATTCTGTTCAATCGCTCTTTCCACATACTTCCGTTCCAAGCTATACTTCCGTATGGTAATTCTGTACTATGAAATAAATGGTCGATCCGTAAAGCCTTCCATAAGCAAAAACACAGTAGCAACATTATCAGCCCGAAAGGCAAGGCAGATATTAAGGTCATGGTTTGTAGAGCTCCCAAGCCACCCGACCTAAGCATAACCAAAGATAATATAGCCAATAAGATTCCCCAAAAAATATTTTGCCATTTTGGTGTATTTCTTTTATCACCGGATGCTATACTATTCATCACAAGAATTCCTGAGTCGGCAGATGTGACGAAAAACACAGCAATCATCAGTATGGCGAGTATATTAAGTACCGATGTGAGTGGAAACTCCTCAAAAAAACGAAATAGCAGAATGTCGGGATTATTCGACAATGCGCTTAGAGATCCGTCAACAACATGCTTATCCAACCAAACAGCACTGCTGCCAAAAACTGTCATCCACAGAAAATTGAACAGAGAAGGAATCAATAATACAGCTATTATATATTCTCTTATAGTACGTCCTTTGGATATACGCGCAATAAAAAGTCCTACAAATGGTGCCCATGAAATCCACCAAGCCCAGTACATAATAGTCCATCCGGAAAACCAGTCAAGGCTTTCTGCCTCGTATGCAAATGTATTGAATGTAAGATTTGTGAAGTTACTAATGTAATAACCTACACCTTCACTAAGAGTACCTAGTATATATATTGTAGGTCCCATGATCAAAATAAATGCCATCAATATAAAGGCTAATGACAGATTCAGTTCACTCAGTTTTTTCACTCCCTTGTCAAGTCCCGTAAGCGTGGAGGTGACTGCTATTGCCATGACAACAACTACAATGATAGCCTGAAAAGTAAAATTGGATTCGGATAATAATCCGATACTTGTCAGTCCTGCATTCAGTTGTACAACACCAAAACCCAGTGTAGTGGCAATACCAAAAAATGTACTGCACAAAGCAAATGTATCTACAATATTACCAATGGGACCATTGATCTTATCTTTCAATAGCGGATATAAACCGCTGCGTATAGCCAAAGGCAGCTTGTAGCGATATGCAAAATAGGCAAGAATGAGTCCCATTACTGCGTATATCGCCCATGCGTGTATCCCCCAATGGAAAAATGTGTACAACTGTGCTTCTTTGGCTCTCTTGATCGTATCGCCTATAGCCGGATTGGCATAGTGCGAAATTGTCTCAGCCACACCAAAATACATAAGGCCAATTCCCATTCCTGCGGCAAAAAGCATGGCTATCCACGAAAAAAAGTTATACTTCGGTTTGGCATTGTCTGCCCCGAGCTTTATGTTGCCAAGTTTACTTAATGCAATAATAATTAAAAACAGGATGAATATTGTAACCAACAGAACATATATCCAGCTCAGGTTGCTAAAAAAATATGCTTTAATAACATTTAGTATATCGTTTGCCTGACTGGGAAATATTCCACAATATAGAGATATGATTAAAATAACAATAAGACCGGGCAGAGCTACCGACTTGGTAAAAGTTGTCCTGAATGAGTTTTTTAGTTTATCCATAACTAATAGTTTGTCTGTTTCTATATTTATAAATTTCGTTTATTTGTATTTAGAAATAATACCCAACATTGATATTAAAACGGCTATTCCACCGGGCATTGCTTCTACCTTCAGCCAATCCCTCTCCAAATTTTTTGGTAAGCCATGGTTGATTTTTTCCTAAAGCCATATCTATATGTGTATATAAAGGGCCGCATACAATGAGCACTCCGGGTACTAAGTGCTGAGTTGCGTAATAGTCTTTTTTCGATTTACTCACTATCGAATAATCTATATAAGGTTGAATAGTTTTCAGTAGCTTCTGGTTTACAGGAATAGTATAGGAAATACCTCCAACATAAACATTTCCTTTGGTAGCTACATCGTATACCGAACCATAAGCTGCCATAGGTACAACGTTCATTGATTGTCCTCGGTCGTCAATCGCATTGTAATGGTAATGGATAAATTCTCCTTTAAAGTTCCATTTTCTGTAATCTATAACTGTATGGAGAGCCCAAGTGAACCCCCATTTTCTTTTATCCAAAATAGTATTGTATATACTACCTAATTGTCCCGAAATACCGAACTCTATGTTTTTCGACAATTGATAACGGATACGTGTGTTAAATTGATCCAATTCTTGTATAGAGGCAGGCACTTCTCCTTCATTGTTGCCTGATGAAGGAACAATGGCATACGAAAACCGACTGTTGCCCACGCTGGTATCGTCTGCATTTGTTGTAAAAAAGCCTTTTGGAGCAGCTTGTCTGAAGTATGCTATTTCAAATTTCAGTTTATTGCGTTTGTATTCTAATCCGATTCCGGTATTGTAAGTATCTTCCAATCCCATGTAATAAGGTATTTGACACCACCACGAGTGAGATGCGAAATCTCCTATTCCGAATGGCTTCTGAAAAACGCCCAATTTTGTATTCCAATTTTCATTTATTTTATATCCGATATAGGCGTGATGAATAAAATGCACCTTAGATCCCGGATAAAAGCGATACTGAACACTCATATCTAAATTTTTATAACGGCTATCGACCGAAAGAAACCATGTGTCGAATTTCATGTAAGTATCCAGCGTATTATGAGATTCGTAATTTTCTGATGCAATATTAAAACGTAAAGCTCCACTTATTTTAAAATTTATCTTTTCTTGGGCGTTTGCTACGAACGATAATAGGCTAAAAAATAGCAATAGTAATTTCTTTAACATATATTCTATGTTTTACAAAAGCTTTCTCTATTCGTTACTTACAGGTAAAGCTAATACAATAATGCAGGGTAATTGGAAATAAATCCAGTGTTGGTATGAACCAATATTGATGGTTTCTTTCCCTCTTGAATTGTGATAGTTTGAAAATAAGAATTCAGATTATCAAATATGTTGAAAATGACAGAAACCTAATCCGAATCAATGTAGATTTTCCACATTTAATCACAAATTTACAAAAAATTACACGGAATATGTGTTAATATTTAACAATTTTTACTTTTGCGTTATTTTCAAGATCTACAAAACAGCCCTTATTTGCCTGACAATCTTATATATATATCAAATTATTAGACGAAGAATTGTTATAGTAATATTCCTGCAAATAGTAGGTGCCCTATTATTATATTTAATGATTATCCGTATTTATATCTAAACTCATTTTTGCAACTTACACAAGCAACAAGTAATCTCCCGAAAAGCGCTTCATCAAAGTATCGTCTGTTGAATTTGTAACAAAATTCATCCAGATAGTTTTGTAGGAACTCAGGTTTTATGTCATGGAATGTATTAATCGATTGCCTTTTGGCATTGCTGATAGCAATATGCACCCAAGGCAAAACCTCATCCACTTTATCTTTGGGTATTACTTGTTCCATCAATAAAAGCCGTAATTAGTCTTTTGGGATTTATCCAGCTTAACTTCCTCACATTGCTGATGCCAATACATCGCTTTCTCTTTCCATTCTCGATATTCATGTATGAAATACCCTGCGAGAAACGCAGAAGCCAAAGTGATTATCCACATGGCAATATACCATTTCAAACCTTTTGATGGTTGTTTCACTTTCCGAAGCTTGTT
>JBKEBA010000014.1:0-2275 GCA_047972895.1 Dysgonomonas sp. | reverse complement strand
CCGTGGAATGTAACCGAAAAGGTTGTGAATGGCAAGATACAAAGGTCTTTGGTGCACGATAAATGTTACAAGCAATTTAGAAAACAACAAAATTAGAAGTTATGAGCCGGTTTCAATATACAAATAGAAACTTAGAATTGCTTGAGCCGTATGAGTGGAAACGCTCACGTACGGTTCTTAGGGGGGAAAGCTCCTGTAAGGGAGCTGACCTACCCGATCGCCCAAGCGATTTAACCCAGCGGGATGGAAGAGCTATTCGAAAAGGGAATGAAATAGCTAAGTTATATGCTGATAATAAGGTGGATGTGTTGATATATGCTGTCGAAAAAAGTCTTGATTCGTATAAATTCAACCTCCTCCAGAACAAGCAGTTATTTATCAATCAGCTAAAGACAAACAATATGGCGACACGGACGATTGACGAGGGCAGTATGGACGAAGGATCAGGCATGAATTTCTCGGAGTATGTGGCTATTCTTTCGGGTAATACCGACCTGTTGGAGAAGGCAAAGCTGGAAAAGAAGATTACCGCACTGGAGAGCGAACGGCAAGCGTTCAACCGCAGTAAATCATCTGCTATCTATAAATACGAAGATGCTACCCGCTCCATTGACAGTAATAACGAGATGATCTCCCGTATGACAAAAGACCTTACTACATTTAACGATAAGGTACAGGTCGATAAGGATGGGAATAAGCTGAATCCGGTCACTTTGGATAATTTCAAGAGTGACGATCCGAAAGCTATCGGAGAAAAACTGAATCAACTATCGGATAATGCACGTACCAATGGTGAATATTTTAAGGTCGGAGAACTTTACGGCTTTAGAATCCTTGTCAAGACGGAGGAAAGCCAGAAGGAAGGCTCGGTATTTAAAGATAACCGTTTCTTCATTGAAGGGGAGGGCAATATCAAGTACAGCTATAACAATGGGCATATTGCTGTTGATCCGCTTCTGGCATCAAAGAATTTCATCAATGCGTTGGAAAAAATACCCAACCTGATGGAAAAATATCAGGCGGATAATCAAAAGTTGGAAAAAGACATCCCCATACTCAAAGAAGTAGTTGACTCGGTTTTCCGTAAAGAGCCGGAGCTAAGGGAGCTCAAATCTCAATTGGATTCTTTAAACAGGCAGATCAACCTTACGCTGGAAAATAAAAATCAAGTTCAGAACCAAAATACAAATAAGGAAGACTCTGCTCCTGTTATTTCTGCTCCTCCTCCAAACTTTACATCACAACAACAAAGTAGAGGAATGAGAGTTTAAATTTCGAGAAACAGTATTATCTAAGATAGGAAAAGGGTAGGTTTATTTAAAAAGCCTACTCTTTTTATTGTAATTACTAAAACTCCTATTATCAAAATATCATATCGTTTTAAATATTTTTTATACATTTATAGAGAAATAATGATTTAAATCGGGATACAATGAAGGGAAAATCATTCGAACATTTACGTTATACTGTAACTGAAGAACAGCGAGAACAACGAATGCTAGAAATCGGTAGGACAAAAACTTTCCTTTACTTTCTTGAAGAGAAAACCATAGATGAACAAAGATGTCTTTTAACTGAGATAAACAAGATCATGGAAGAAGGGATTCCTTTTACAGAGTTTTTGCTGATAGGAATGGAATATCGTAATATGGTAGGCGAATCTGATTATAGAAAAATTGCGATCTTCTGTTTTGCAGAAACTCTAAATGAAGTAATCTCTCAGAATAGGGATAGAACACGAAGCCTTGAAGAAACGCCCTATTTTTTAGAAACTTATAATAGGGTATTTAAAGAAATAATTGATTATTTGTCTCTAAAACGTCCTGATTTTCCTGAGGAATCTTTACGTTGTTTATTCTTATTAACAGATGAAGATATTGATTACCATAGGCAGGGACTAACAGCATCAAGGCTGATACTTGAATGTTTGCCTTACTGCCTAACAGACCAACAAGCAGAAGAGATAGAACAACAAATAAAAGCTTGTATGAGGAAATAAAAAACCGGAACCGTTCCTGTGACGGAATCGGTAGTGTAAATTAAACTGTGTCAGCGTTTGGCTTTCACTTATAAAATATCAGGTTTTTCGTTTTCATTTTTTAATGGGTAATGAAGAACCTGAGCTTTGTTGGTAAAAACGGTTAGGGGTCGATCCCCTAATCGTTTTTCGTTTCAATGGTACAAAGAGTCGCCATCGTTTTGTTGGTTTTACAAAACTAATAAAATAGTTCATATCTTGTAATTAATCGAGTAATTTAAATCTATCAGGGTATAT
>JBKEBA010000079.1:0-77817 GCA_047972895.1 Dysgonomonas sp. | reverse complement strand
TATACCCTGATAGATTTAAATTACTCGATTAATTACAAGATATGAACTATTTTATTAGTTTTGTAAAACCAACAAAACGATGGCGACTCTTTGTACCATTGAAACGAAAAACGATTAGGGGATCGACCCCTAACCGTTTTTACCAACAAAGCTCAGGTTCTTCATTACCCATTAAAAAATGAAAACGAAAAACCTGATATTTTATAAGTGAAAGCCAAACGCTGACACAGTTTAATTTACACTACCAAATAAACCTTATAGTTATAACATATAATATGTAATATATATGTGTTATAATTTACTTATTAACTGATGAATTATTATTAATTATTTTACAACCCTTATATTTTAATCTTAATCTATCCATTTCGATTCTTGTATTATCTAATTGTAATTGTTTATCTGCTTCGGATAGTGTCGTACTATTCCTAATTTTGGTGCGTGTACAGTATAAGGTTTTCATCTTAGTATTATATTCTTCTTGTGGTGTTTTAATATAATTAGAGTCTTTCTTTTGTTTGCGAAGTTTCTTTAAATCGTTTCTTCTTTTATTATCTTTTTTCTTATATGCAGCATATTCAGGGTTACTATAAGTAAACGGATTATCTTCAATAGTATCATATGTATAGCTAACGGCGTAACCATTACTAATCATACCATATATATCTAACCATTCATTTTCTAACGTTATATTATACTTATCTTTCAGATTGTTTACTAATTCTTCTTTATAAGTTTGATTATTAGCTTTAATAGCTTCAATACTACCCATAACTTCTAAAACTATACCTTCATCAGTCGTATCAATATTAGATGGTATTATAGGTTTAATAATATTAAATTTACGTTTATCATTATCGTATATGGATGAACCAATATAATAAAATTTATTAGACCTATCTGAGTGGTCAAATACAAGTGATACATTAGTATTTACATTAGTAATATTGCCTAAATCGAGACAAATAGAAATTAATGTAAAACGCTTTTCAACAAGATTATATATGGTGATAGTTCTAATTAGGGTATTGATTAATATGGTTATCTTATCAATATCATCACCTGCATTATCAATATCTTTCTTTATTTGCTCAGGGGTTGCTTTATACTTCTGCTGTTTAAATAGCAGGTTGATTTGTGCATTACGCTTTTTAATTGATGATTGGTATTCATTTATTTGTTTAGTTATGGTTAATGCTTGTTCATCTAAATCTGCATCATCATACATAGGTTTACCAAGTCTACTTATAACAGCTTTTCTACTCATTTTTAATTCAATTATTGCAGTATTTTCTAAGTCATTCTGTTTATTTAATTGTTCAATCTTTTCACTATCAGAATCTATTGAATAGAGATGTTTAAAGTATTCATATATATATGGTGTCTTTGATATAAATGACCATATTAAACCATCTAATTTATATTTGTTAATTTTATTACAATCACATTTAACGCCTTCTAATTGAAAACGGTTACAATAATATAACTGTTTTGATGAAGTAACAGCACCATAAAATTTAGAGCCACATATACCACATCTTAATAATGATTTGATAGGATAATTGAATTTACGGGTCTTACTACCAAACTTATTATTATCTTTCATCAGTTCCTGTACCTTATCAAATACAGTAGCATCTATAATTGAAGTACATTCAATTTCTAAATTCTTATAAGTTCTAACACCTTTATAAAAAGGATTTCTAAGAATCTGTAGTACAGCAGTATGTGACCATTTAATTTCAGAACGTTTTATTCTTCTACCAATATTTGTAATTAAATCTTTATCAGGATTATTAAAGTTATAATAGGTAGGTATATTATTTAGATTTAAATATCTTGCGATTTTATCACTTGCCCAACCATCATATAAGTATTTATCAAATATATCTTGAATTATTTTAGAACGTTCTTCATGAATTATGTAATATTTCTTTTTACCAATAATTTGTAAATCATAACCATATGGAATACTACCACCAACATATCTATCTTGTTCTGTTATCGCATATGTTTTACCTCGTTGGTAACGTTCCATTATTTTAGACCTTTCTTGCTCTGCAAAGGTTGCGAGCATTTTTATCATAAAAATATCATTATCATCAACAGTATTAGTTTCAGGATTGATAGTCCATAAATTATGAGATGTAAAGTATATTGGTTTTTCAGCAGTATTAAACCATTCAATATAATCTCCAAGTGTTGATGATTTTCGTGATAATCTACTGATTTCCCATATGAAAATAGCTCTTATTCGGTTATCCTTATCTTTTTCACAAGCTTGTTTTAATTCAGTTATTGAATCTCTATCTTCTTTTCTTATAACTTCACCTGTTTTTTTATCACGAATGTAACCACCATCAAAGCCTGTAATCTTTTGACCAAAGATTAAATTATCAGGAATCTTATAACCTAAAGATTTAGCTTTAATTCTTAAATCATATATTTGAGAATCTAATTCTTGTTGTGAAGTGCTGACCCTTATTAACGCTGCTGCTTCCATACCTATATATAATAATGTATAATTTACTACAAATATAACATAGATAGATGATACCTGCAATAATTAATATCTGTGGTCAGTGGTCTCCATGTCGGTATCATATATCTGCTGATAAATTTTTTGCTTGGATTTATTCGCCGAGGAGCTAAATATTATTGGTTAAAACCCATATCCATAATCTTATTATTGTGGATATATGCTTTTGTCACAGGCCTGCCATCTCCGGTTGTGAGGGCGAGTATGATGCTTTCCATATTTTGTGTTTCGGAGGTGTTCGGTAAAAAAAGCTTTTCTATTCATGCTTTGTTTATTTCGGCTTTCTTTATGTTGCTTTACAATCCGTTTTTGCTTTTCGAGATAGGATTTCAGCTTAGCTTCATGTCTGTTCTCTACATATTACTATTACAACCCAAAGCTTCGGCATTAATAAAGATAGAAAACAAATATTTAAACAGCATATGGCAAATGTTCACACTTTCCTTTATTGCGCAACTTGCCACATTTCCAATCTGTTTATATTATTTCGGTACATTTCCTACTTACTTCTTTATAGGCAATATGTTTATTGTACCGCTTGTGTCAGTTATTACATATGCTTTTGGAGGGATCATATTGGCTAAACTACTAAGTTTGATATTGCCCGATTTAAGTTTTTATATCTATTACCTGCCTGTCAAAGTTTTACAAATGTTGGTCGATTTAATGACTTCTATTATAGGTTTTATAGAAAAATTACCTTTAGCATTGATCGATCATATGAAAACTTCATTTTTGGATTTGGTATTAATATATACGATCATTGTAGGCTTTTTAATCTATTTGTATTATAAGAAGCCGAGATCATTGATAATAACGATGAGTGCCATATTATTATTTATAAGTATTCATGTTTTTGAAAATATGAAATCTATCCCTGATAGTTTGACAGTATATAATAGGAGGCAGGCTACTGAAATTAGATGGAATACAGGTCGTGCCGAAAATGTTTTAAATACTGAGGACTTTGAAGCTAGTTATAAATTGATAGCAATAAAAGGAAATAAAGCATTGATTGTATCTTCGGATATTTGGAAAGATAAACTATCCCAAACGAAATTTGATGTAGACAATCTTATATTGATAAACGACAATTCTTTATCTTTGTATTCTTTAACTCAATTGTTTTCTGCTAAAAAGGTAGTCTTAGACGCTTCATTATCAGTATATACAAGAATGAGGTTAGTAAAAGAATGTAAAAAACTAAACATTCCTTGTCACGATGTCGTTGTAAATGGTGCGTTTAGTCTGAATTTTTAGTATTTTTGTGCCTGTGTGAAGCAGGATTAAAGGTAGATTAATAAATAGATGATTTCGAAGATAATAGCAAGTCAAAAGATAACAGAAGTAGAAGAGCTACTTGATAAAAATGATAAGATTGTAATCGTGACGCATGTGTCGCCTGATGGTGATGCAATTGGTTCATCGTTAGGGTTATATCACTATTTAAATGATTTAGGTAATGATGTGAGTATAATCGTGCCTAATTCATTTCCGGATTTTCTGAAATGGATACCGGGAGCAAAAGAAATATTGGATTATGAAAAATATCCGGACTATGCACAGAAGTTGATAGCCGAAGCTCAATTGATTTTTTGTCTGGATTTTAATATCCCGAAAAGAACAATCCATTTGGCTCCATATATAGAAGCAGCTAAAGGTAAGAAGATACTGATAGATCATCATCCCGACCCTTCCGATTTTTGCGACGTAGTAATATCTTATCCTGAGATATCATCTACAAGCGAGCTTATATTCAGGCTAATATGTCGGATGGGCGATTTTGAAGCGATGAGTTACGAAAGTGCAGTTGCTATTTATACAGGGATGATGACCGATACAGGAGGATTTACCTACAATTCTAACAATGGTGAAATATATTATATCATTGGCGAATTGTTGAAAAAAGGTATTGATAAAGATCAGATATATTCCAATGTTTATCACAACTACTCGGAAGATCGTTTCCGCCTGATGGGATTTACATTGGCCGAAAAAATGAAAATTTATCACGAATACAATACTTCATTAATTTGGCTTACAAATGAAGAACAAAAACGTTATAAAGTAAAGAAAGGTGATACAGAGGGTTTTGCAAATTTGCCACTAAATATTAAAGGAATTATTTTCTCAGTTTTTATCCGTGAGGACAATGATTTTATAAAAATTTCGTTTCGTTCTCAGGGAGACTTTCCTAGCAATAAGTTCGCTTCGGTTTGTTACAACGGTGGAGGGCATTTGAATGCAGCAGGAGGAGAGTTTTATGGAACGATGGAAGAGGCAATTGCCGTATTTGAAAAAGGCTTGCTGGAATTTGCGGATATGTTGAAGAATAAATAATGATATACTAAAAAACTTTTAAGAATAAATGAAAAATATTATTGGTGCCATAATTGCTTTAATAACTTTCACAGTCATTTTTTCTTCTTGTGGAGGAGAAACTTATGCTGATAAATTGAAGAATGAGGAAAAGGCTATAAATAGATTTATAGACCAGAATGATATTAAGATTTTGTATGAATATCCATCAGATAGTGTTTTTGCAGAAAATGAATACTATAAGGATAAAACAACAGGTATTTATTTGAATGTCATCAATAGAGGGAATAATGAAAGACCTTCAAAAGAAAGACGTACAACTGTCTATCTCAGATATGATACCGTTTATAATATGTTGACAAACGAAATAGAATCGAGTCCAAACTGGCAGAGCGAAACTCCGATGAATTTTCAATATGGAGTGCCGACTTCGTATTATAACAGTGATAATTACTATGCTGCCTCTTATTATTTACTTTCGCAGGGCTGTGTGGTTCCATTAGACTATAACCTCGGAAACAATGCCCAGGTTAAACTTATTATACCTTTCGAAAACGGCGCAACTGCACAACAGTCTGCTTACAAGCCGTTATACTTTAGCAATTTGAGATATACATTTACGCTCGATTCGCCAGTAGAATAATAACAGAACTTGATTTAACACAATATATAATGGCCTTAATTAAATCTATTTCAGGGATCAGAGGGACTATAGGAGGACGAGTAGGAGACGGACTAAATCCGCTCGATACTGTAAAATTTGTTTCCGCTTATGCCTCTTTTATCAGAGAAAATGTGAAAAACGGTTCCAATGCGATTGTAGTTGGACGCGATGCCCGCATATCGGGTAAAATGATGGAGCAATTAGTTGTCGGTACACTCATGGGTATGGGATTCGATGTTGTAAATATCGGCTTAGCTACAACCCCTACAACAGAGCTTGCCGTGACAATGGAACAGGCTTGTGGAGGAATTATCCTGACAGCTAGCCATAATCCCAAACAGTGGAATGCACTGAAATTACTCAATGAAAACGGTGAGTTTCTGAATGCTAAAGAAGGCGAAACTGTTTTGCAGATGGCCGAAGCAGAGGACTTCCATTATGCCCATATTGATCACGTGGGTACAATTAAAGAAAAAGATTATACAGACAAACATATACAAGCTGTTCTGGACTTGCAACTAGTGGATGTTGATGCAATAAAGGCAGCAGACTTTGAGGTGTCTATCGACTGCGTAAATTCAGTCGGTGGTATTGTTTTACCTAAGCTCTTAAAAGCCTTAGGTGTAACTAAAATAAATGAACTCTATTGTACGCCTAATGGAGAATTTCCACATAATCCGGAGCCACTCCCAGAACATCTTGGTGATATTTCGATAATGATGAAAACCACTTCTTCTGATGTTGGTTTTGTTGTCGATCCTGATGTTGACCGCCTTGCAATTATATCAGAAAATGGTGATATGTTCGGAGAAGAATATACTTTGGTAGCTGTAGCTGACTATGTATTGAAACATACTCCTGGTAATACGGTGTCTAATTTAAGCTCGAGCCGTGCTCTACGGGATGTGACACAAAAATATGGTTGTGAATACAATGCTTCTGCCGTAGGAGAAGTAAATGTTACTACATTAATGAAAGCGACAAATGCTGTTCTTGGAGGTGAAGGCAATGGTGGAATCATCTATCCAGCCAGTCATTACGGGCGCGATGCGTTAGTGGGTATAGCCTTATTTTTATCATATCTAGCTCACGAAAAGAAAAAAGTAAGTGAGTTGCGTGCTTCTTACCCTCAATATTTTATAGCAAAGCAAAAGGTGGAATTGACACCAAGTATAGATGTAGATGCTATACTGAAAGCTATAAAAGAAAAGTACAGCCAGTATGATGTAACAGATATTGATGGGGTGAAGATTGATTTTCCTGACAAATGGGTACACCTGCGCAAGTCTAATACAGAGCCTATTATCCGTGTATATTCCGAAGCGCATACAATGCAGGAAGCAGAGGAAATTGGCGGACAAATAATGGATGTAGTTCGACAGTTGGCAAAATAAAAAATATTGAAGAATAGCAGTTCGCAAGAGCTGCTATTTTTTTGTATCTTAGCAAGATTGTTAAAATTATAGATGCAAAATTATGTCGAAGAAAGATGCTTTATTTAAAGGGTTTACACCGGAAACGTTTCAGTTTTTTAAAGACTTGAAAGAGAATAATTATAAAGAATGGTTTGATGCTCATAAACATATATATGAGAGTGAGATATTGAATCCTCTAAAGGCATTTTTTACAACTCTTTTTCCTGCGATGCACAATATCGATGCCGGATTCGAGATGAGGGCTCACCGGTCTATGTCTCGTATTTATAGAGATATCCGTTTCTCTAAAAATAAGGAGCCGTATAAGGATTTTATGTGGTTAGTCTTTCAGCTACCTGTCACTCGTGAAGAATGGAAAGATTATCCCGGCTATTTTCTTGAGTTGAGAGCCGATGGTTATACTCTTGGATTGGGCTTGTTTCAACCTAAGAAAAAAGTAATGGATAGCTTCAGAGATGAAATATCTTACGATGCTGACGAATTTCAACGTGTTACCCAATCAAATGTCTTAGATAGAGGATATACAGTGAATGGTGAAGAATATAAACGTCCTATAGCGAATGATTTACCTGAATATTTCCAACAGTGGATCCAGAAAAAAGGTATATGGGTAGAAAAATCAAGACCGATAGGAGAAGAACTGTTCAGCCCTGAATTTGCCAATTTGGTAAAGGATGATTTTGTCGCTATGGAATGGCTGTATAACTTTATGAAAGAATGTACATTATAAACCCTAAACCATAAAATAAATAGTAAAATTAATATCAATGAAAAAAATTAGAGCAGCTATTGTCGGATATGGAAATATCGGACAATATGTATTAGATGCTATCCTTTCATCTCCCGACTTCGCAGTTGCCGGAATAGTTCGTCGCGATCCGACAAATGTACCGGAAGAATTGAAACAATATAAGGTTGTTAGTTCTGTAAAGGAACTTAACGATGTAGATGTTGCAGTATTGTGTACACCTACACGCAGTGTGGAGGTGTATGCGAAAGAATGTTTAGCGATGGGTATCAACACAGTAGATAGTTATGATATTCACGGAGGTATTGTAAATCTCCGTAAAGAATTAGACTCTGTAGCCAAAGCAAACAATACAGTCGCAATCATTTCTGCCGGATGGGATCCAGGCACAGATTCGATGGTGCGTTCCATGATGGAGTTTATGGCTCCTAAAGGGGTGACATATACCAACTTCGGGCCAGGTATGAGTATGGGACATACTGTTGCAGTGAAAGCCATTAAAGGGGTTAAAGCTGCTTTGTCTATGACTATACCTTTAGGTACAGGTATTCACCGTCGTATGGTGTATATAGAAGTTGAAGATGGGCATAAGTTTGCAGATGTTGCGGCTGCTATCAAGTCAGACGATTACTTTGTTCATGACGAAACTCATGTGATGCAAGTAGAGTGTGTCGATAATCTGAAAGACATGGGGCACGGTGTAAACATGGTTCGTAAAGGAGTTTCCGGAACAACGCAAAATCAGCTTTTAGATTTCAATATGAAGATAAACAATCCTGCACTTACAGCACAGGTACTTGTCGCTTCGGCTCGTGCTTCTTTGAAGCAAAGACCTGGTGCGTATACAATGATTGAAGTCCCTGTTATCGACTATATATATGGCGATAAAGAAGCTTTGATAAAAAAATTAGTATAAACAGAATTTTTGAAATAGAAAGGGATTGTCATTTCTGACAATCCCTTTTACATTTATAGAGTAGAATATTAAACATTACTTAGAGCTTGTTCTATATCTTCTATTATATCATTCACATTCTCTATGCCAACCGACAGGCGAATAAGGTCTGGTGCTACCCCTGCCGCCGCCAATTGTTCATCACTTAATTGTCTGTGCGTATGGCTTGCCGGATGTAACACGCAAGTGCGCGCGTCTGCCACGTGTGTAACAATGGCTATGAATTGCAAACTGTCCATGAATTTTACCGAAACATCACGCCCTCCTTTTAGTCCGAATGTCAATACACCGCATGTGCCATTTGGCATATATTTCTGAGCGAGGTCATAATATTTATTACCTTTCAGTCCAGGGTAGTTCACCCACGCTATTTCAGGTCTGCTTTGTAAATATTCGGCAACTTTCTGCGCATTTTCGCAATGTCGCTGCATACGTAAATGCAATGTCTCAAGACCGATATTGAGTAAGAATGCATTCTGAGGAGATTGGGCAGAACCTAAATCTCTCATCAGCTGTACTACAGCTTTGGTCAGATATGCAGTTTTTCCGAAAGAATTGGTATAAGTCAAACCATGATATGAATCGTCAGGTTGTGTAAGTCCGGGATATTTATCTGCATGCTTATCCCAATCGAATTTTCCTCCATCCACAATTGCACCCCCAAGGCTGACAGCGTGTCCGTCCATATACTTGGTTGTTGAGTGAATGATAATATCGGCTCCCCATTCAAACGGACGACAATTGATAGGAGTAGGGAAGGTGTTGTCTATAATTAAAGGAACCCCTTCATTATGCGCAATGTCGGCGAACTTTTCAATATCCAGAACATTCATGCCCGGATTGGATATACTTTCAGCGAACAGCGCCTTTGTATTAGGTCGAAATGCCTTGCGTATTTCTTCTTCGGAAGCTTCCTGATTGACAAATGTGAACTCAATGCCAAGCTTTTTCATCGTCACAGCAAACAAATTGAATGTACCACCATAGATAGCGGAAGCACTTACGACATGGTCACCGGCACTGCATATATTGAAAATAGCATAAAATGAAGCCGCCTGTCCGGATGAGGTAAGCATAGCACCTGCTCCGCCTTCCAATGCTGCAATTTTAGCTGCAACGAGGTCGTTTGTCGGATTTTGTAAGCGAGAGTAAAAGTAACCCTCAGCTTCTAAATCAAATAATTGGGCCATTTGTTCACTTGTTTCATATTTGAAAGTAGTACTTTGGTAGATAGGTAATACACGAGGCTCACCTTTCTTTGGCTGCCATCCGGCTTGTACGCAAATTGTTTCAGGATTTTGTTTTTTCTTCATAGTTTTAAAAATTCAATTCTATAAAGATAGTAATACTTTAGCCATCTTCATCGTTCGATTTTAATATTTAGGATTTAATTAAAAAGTGACAAAAGTAACATGTTTTCTATTTCTTATTGTTTTTTCTCTTATTACCAAAACGAGTGCAAGTCTATATACATAGATAAACAAACAGAAATAAATTCAAACATATTACTATAATAATTAATCGGAAGAAATCGGTTATATTTGTTTTCAAATTTTTGAAATCATGATTTGTTTTCCCAATGCCAAAATAAACTTAGGACTTAATATCGTATCGAAACGTCCGGATGGTTACCACAATCTGGAGACAATATTTTATCCTATCAATATAAAAGATGCTCTCGAAATTATCGTTCGCGAAAAACAAGAAAAAGATACATTTATAGAAGCAGGTATAAAAATAGATGCATCTCCTGACAATAATTTGGTGATGAAAGCGCTGAGGTTGATGAGGCAGCACTATGCTTTTCCTTCAGTAGAAGTACACCTGTTGAAGAAGATTCCTTTCGGCGCAGGTATTGGCGGTGGTTCAGCCGATGCATCTTTTATGCTTAAACTACTCAATCAGACATTCGAATTGAATGCATCAGATGAACAATTGGCATCATTAGCTGTGAAAATAGGAGCTGATTGTCCTTTCTTTATATACAATCGTCCGATGTTTGCAAGTGGTATAGGAGAAGTTCTGGAAGAGATTGATCTGACGCTTAAAGACTATTACTTTGTATTGGTAAAGCCGGATATACATATTCCCACAAAAGATGCTTTTTCCCAAATCAAGCCAACACAGCCACACAGATCTCTAAAGGAGATAATAACGCATCCGATATCAGAATGGAAAGGATTGATGGATAATGATTTTGAGAAAAGTATTTTTCCCCAATACCCGTTAATTAGAGAAATAAAAGATAGTCTATACACTCACGGAGCGTTGTATGCTTCTATGTCAGGTTCGGGTTCTTCAGTTTTTGGAATTTTTAAGGATGAGCAGGGAAACATGGAAAACCTATATCCGGACTGCTTTTTCTGGGAGGGAAAGGGTTTATAACGGTCTATATGGCTTTTCATAAATGAAAATAAAATCTTACCTTTGATAGTTATTTTCTATAATTATTTTTGTGATGAAAAAAGCCTTGATATATCTTGCCTTGATTGGTTGTATCACTCTGGTTGCATTTGTTCTTCTGTCAAATAATAGCCCGCGGGAAGTAGAATCAAAAAGTCCATATGTGCTATCTATGACTAAGTCGATAGAAGTTCCGCATAAGGTGGAATTTGCAGGTGAAGAAATTGTTTTGGACAGGTATGATTTATACGAACGATACGACAGGGAAATAAATGGATTCACATATCTTCATTCCACAACAATGTTACTGATAAAGAAGGCAAACCGTTATTTCCCGATTATAGAGCCTATATTGAAGGAAAACGGAATTCCGGATGATTTTAAATATTTGGCAGTCATAGAGAGCAATTTAGATCATCGAGCTGTTTCTTCAGCCGGAGCTGCAGGTTTGTGGCAATTTATGAAGAGTACAGGTCCTTCATATGGTTTAGAGATATCGGCAGAAGTAGATGAGCGTTACTCGATAGAAAAAGCAACCGTTGCAGCATGTAGATATCTGAAAGAAGCTTATAATAAATATGGCAGTTGGTCAAGTGTGGCTTTGTCATATAACGGAGGGCAAGGACGCATCAGTGGTGAAATGGGTAAGCAACAAGCTGAAGATGGATTAGATCTTTGGCTGGTGAGCGAAACTAGCCGTTATTATTTTCGTATGCTTGCAATAAAGCAAGTATTTGAAAATCCATATAAATTTGGTTTTGTATTGACCGAAAAAGATCTGTACAAACCAATGGTATTTACCAAAGTGCAGGTTACACAATCTATATCCGATTTGGCTTCATTTGCCAAAGAGAACGGTATCACATATGCGCAACTAAAAGACTTTAATACATGGTTGAGAGATAGAAAACTTACAATCTCGGCCCGAAGTCAGAATTCATATACTATACTTATTCCTACACAAGAATCCTTATATTACAAAGGAGGAGATAAAATTAAAGTACACAACAAGGCCTGGATTTATCGTGACTGAAAATCCGGAAGAAGGAGCATTTAGCTTAATGGAAACAAAAACAGAAGACGGAAAAGAAACAATAAGCGTGTATGGCGCACGTGTTCATAATTTAAAAAATATTGACGTAGAAATTCCTCGCGATTCGCTTGTCGTGATTACAGGACTTAGCGGTAGTGGTAAATCATCATTGGCTTTTGATACCATCTTTGCAGAAGGCCAGCGTCGTTATATAGAGACATTCTCGGCATATGCCCGAAACTTTTTGGGAAATATGGAACGTCCAGATGTAGATAAGATAACAGGGCTTAGTCCGGTCATATCTATAGAACAAAAAACAACAAACCGCAATCCGCGTTCGACGGTAGGTACTACCACCGAAATTTATGACTTTTTGCGTTTGCTTTATGCCCGTGCCGGAGAGGCATATTCTTACCTGACGGGCGAGAAGATGGTCAAATATACAGAAGAACAGATTCTGGAACTCATCCTAGAGCGATATATCGGAAAAAAAATATATCTACTTGCCCCTGTTGTCCGCAATCGTAAAGGACATTACAAGGAACTATTCGAGCAGATAAACAAGAAAGGCTATCTCACTGTACGTGTCGATGGGGTTATTCGGGAAATCATACCGGGTATGAGACTCGATAGATATAAAATGCACAGTATAGAGGTCGTTATCGACAAATTGGTTGTCTCCAATAAATTTGCAGACAATCTCAAAGCCAGTTTGCGTACAGCCATGAAGCAAGGTGACGGGCTGATTATGATTCAGGATGTAGAAAATGACGAAGTACGACATTTCAGTCGCCAATTGATGTGTCCTACTACAGGACTATCATATAGTGAACCTGCTCCTCATACATTTTCATTCAATTCTCCTCATGGAGCCTGCCCTAAATGTAAAGGGCTGGGGATAGTAAATCAGATTGATATAGCAAAGATTGTTCCCAAACCTCAACTAAGTATATATGCCGGAGGTATAGCACCGTTAGGTAAATATAAAAATTCATTATTTTTCTGGCAAATAGAAGCCATATGTGAGAAGCATGGCGTGTCAATAAAGACACCGATAAAGGATATTCCGGAAGAGGCGATGGACGAAATTATGTTTGGTACCGAAGAGCGTTTGCAGATCAAAAACGAATCTCTAGGAAGTTCAAACTATGTTGTGGCATTTGATGGAGTAGCTAAATATATAGAAATGCAGCAGGATAGTGATTCTTCTGCATCAGCACAGAAATGGGCTGAACAGTTTATAAAAACAGATGTCTGCCCAGACTGTGACGGACAACGATTAAATAAGGAAGCTTTACATTATAAGATTAATGGTAAGAATATAGCCGAACTGGCAGAAATGGATATTCAACATCTTTACGATTGGATAAAGGATATGGATGTGTATATTTCCGAGAGACAGAGAGTAATTGCTTCTGAGATAAAAAAAGAGATAGCATCACGTCTGTCCTTCTTGCTTGACGTAGGTCTGAATTATTTATCGTTGAACAGGGCTTCTGTAACATTGTCGGGAGGAGAGAGCCAACGTATTCGTTTAGCTACGCAGATTGGTTCGCAATTAGTAAATGTATTATACATATTAGATGAGCCGAGTATAGGATTGCATCAGCGGGATAATACCCGCTTGATAGATTCGTTGAAAAAACTGCGTGACTCAGGTAACTCAGTCATCGTTGTCGAACACGACAAAGATATAATGCTGGATGCAGATTATGTTATCGATTTAGGCCCATATGCGGGACGCAGAGGTGGAAAAGTCGTATTTGCAGGAACTCCTCAGGAAATGATGAAAGCTAGTACAATGACTGCTGATTATTTGAATGGTAGGCTTAAAATAGAAATACCCAAACAACGGCGAAAAGGAAATGGAAAGAAAATAACTATAAAAGGAGCTACCGGTCACAATCTTAAGGATGTGTCGGTAACTTTTCCTCTAAATACCTTCGTTTGTATAACAGGAGTTTCCGGTAGTGGAAAATCTAGCCTTATAAACGGGACATTACAGCCTATATTAAGCCAGCATTTATACAGATCATTAGCCGATCCGTTGCCATATAAGTCGATAGAAGGAATAGATAATGTAGATAAAGTGATTAGTGTAGACCAGTCCCCTATAGGACGTACACCCCGATCTAATCCGGCGACTTATACAGGTATCTTTTCAGATATACGCAATTTGTTCGTAAACCTTCCAGAGTCCAAGATAAGAGGATACAAAGCAGGACGTTTCTCTTTCAATGTGAAGGGCGGACGCTGCGAGGTTTGTGGAGGTAATGGATATAAGACAATAGCCATGAATTTTTTACCCGATGTGTATGTTCAGTGTGAAGAATGTCGGGGTAAACGCTACAATCGGGAGACGCTCGAAGTACGCTTCAAGGGGAAATCTATTGCAGATGTGTTGGACATGACAATCAATATGGCAGTAGAGTTTTTTGAGAATGTTCCTAATATTTTGCATAAGATAAAAGTGTTGCAGGAAGTAGGGCTTGGCTATTTGAAATTAGGACAGCCATCCACTACCTTGTCGGGAGGAGAATCTCAACGAATAAAACTAGCAGCCGAATTGGCAAGGACAGATACGGGTAATACAATATATATATTAGATGAACCTACAACAGGCCTTCATTTCTAAGATATTCTTGTCTTATTAGGCGTTTTGAATAAGCTTGTCGACAGAGGAAATACTATTATGGTGATAGAGCATAATCTTGATATCATCAAAAGTGCTGATTATATTATAGATATGGGGCCTGATGGTGGGATAGGCGGAGGTAAAGTAGTTGCAGTAGGAAAGCCTGAAAATGTGATAAAAGTAGATGATAGTTTCACCGCAGAATATTTAAGAAATGAAATCGTACCAGAAATGTACTCAAATACTACGGAACAAGTTCCGCAGGTTGAAAGGTAAAAGGATAAATCCTTTTGCGTTAATACCTGTTTGAAAACAGGGGTTTTCTTTTCCCTAACGGGAAAATTCATCCGATAACTTGAAAAATAAAAAAGATAAATTTTCAAAAAAAATAGATTTTGTCTATTGTATTGTGTAAAAATTGCTATCTTTGTTCCATAGAAATTTGAATGTATAGAATAGATGATAACAACTAATTGTTGTCTTTTGTTCATTAAGATATATAAAAGACACAGAGTTGGTTCCTGATGTTATGAATGAACCAAATGTCAGGCTGCAATCAACTCTATTGTGTAGTTTTGTAAAGTTTGTGTTAAGGTTGGGAAGTCTGCGAAGGTGATTTCGCGGGCTTTCTGTTTTATGTAAAGTCAGCTTCTGTTTTCTACTCTACTATAACCTTTTTTGCTTACCTTTATGCCCGAAAAAAATTAAAGAAAAAATCCTAAATTATATATATGGCGCAATTATCCTTATTGGAAAAACTTGATGCTTTGGTAATCCGTTTCGAAGAAATCGGTAAGTTAATAACCGATCCGGCGGTGATAGCCGATATGAAGCGTTATGTGAAGTTGAATAAAGAATATCGTGATCTGGAAAAAATAAATACAGCACGAAATGAATATAAGCAATTGTTGACAACTGTTGATGAAGCTAAAAATATACTGGAAAACGAAGATGATACTGAGCTAAGAGAGATAGCTAAGGAAGAGTTAGATCGTGCGCATGTCCGATTGCCGGAATTAGAAGAGGTAATTAAGCTTCTTTTGGTGCCAGCCGACCCTCAAGATAGTAAAAATGCGATAGTGGAAGTACGTGGCGGAACAGGTGGCGATGAAGCTGCCATCTTTGCCGGAGATCTTTATCGTATGTATATAAAATATTGTGAACTGAAAGGTTGGAGAACAGAGATTACTAGTCTGACAGAAGGTTCGTCGGGAGGATTTAAAGAAATAATCTTTACTGTAACAGGTGAGGGAGTATATGGAATCCTTAAATATGAGTCGGGTGTTCATCGTGTTCAACGTGTTCCCGCTACCGAAACACAGGGTAGAGTACATACTTCGGCTGCTACGGTAGCTGTTTTGCCTGAGGCGGAAGAGGTAGACGTAGAAATCAATCCCGCAGACATAGAGATGCAGACAGCGCGTTCGAGTGGTGCAGGAGGGCAGAATGTGAATAAAGTGGAGACTAAGGTGCAATTGACACATAAACCTTCGGGTTTGGTTGTTGTATGCCAGCAATCACGGTCACAGTTAGCGAATAGAGAGCTTGCCATGCAAATGTTGAGAACAAAGCTGTATGATATAGAATTGTCTAAGTATCAAGAATCAATTGCTTCTAAAAGAAAAACAATGGTGTCTACAGGAGACCGTTCTGCTAAAATCAGGACTTATAATTATCCGCAAGGAAGGGTTACTGATCATCGTATAAATCTTACATTATATAATTTGCCAGCCATCATGGATGGTGAAGTGCAACCGATAATAGATCAACTAATAATAGCGGAAAATACAGAAAGGCTGAAAGAAAGCGAAATGTGATAACCTTAAATTAAATCTACATGAAAAAACTATTACTCATCACCATGTGCGTATTTTGTATATTAAATACTTATGCACAGGAATTTAAGCATCATAAATGGAAGGTTGGTGTATCCGGCGGTTTTTCATTTATCACAGCTAGTACAAAAGAGAATGAACGTGAGCTTATTGATATGGGTATTACTTCCAAATCAGCAAAAGATTACTATGGTGATTTAAAAAGTGGAACGATAGCTAGTGCTAATGTAGTGTATCTATTTAAAGAAAATATGGGAGTAGGCATGAAGTATAATCTTTTTACTTCTAGTTCTAAAATAGATAATGCCGTTTTGGATTATAATGGTGATGGTAGTTTGGATATTGTAAATATAAAAGAAAAATTATACTATAATTTTATAGGACCGTCATTTTATACTCAAATGCCATTAAATCGAGCAAAAACATTTCAGTTTTCGGGACAGGTAGCTTTGGGGTATTTACATTATAGGGATGAAATGAGATCTACCAATAATATATTAGCTACAGGTGGAACTTTTGGAAGTAATATGGAATTAGGACTTGAGTATTTTATCTCTAAGAATTGGGCAATAGCATTAAGTGCAGAAGCTACATCGGGGTTGTTGAGGAATATATCTTTAGACGATGGCGTTAATTCTGGAAGTGTCGATTTGAAAGGTGATTCTAGAATTAATATGTCTCATATAGCTATACTGTTTGGTATTCGTTTCTATAAATAGGGAGATTACATGATGAAAAATATATATATAATAATCGCGCTATTCTCATTCTTGCTATTACCCTCGTGTAGTAGTGATTTTCTTAATGAGAATAAAGAACTGAATACGATTGTGTATCAAACGGATCTTTATCTTGATAAATCGGATCTTGAAGCAAATGTGTTGAATTTTCAGTTAGATCGAGGTATAAATGCATCGTATGAGATTAAGTCTGTTCCTCGAGGTGTGAGCTTTGATTCTTTTAAAGGTGAGATAAAGAATGGAGTTGTTAATCATATATATAGAATTGATGATTCCTCATTTCCAACTCAGGCAGGAATTGAAAGACTTGGTGTTCTTCGGTTATATATTGATGGAGTAGGTTCGATTATTGTTAATGTGTTTTGGGTAAATGAAGGAACTCCTATAGCAGAAGTCGAAGATGATGTACTCAACTTTGGCGTGTTTGAAGAAACTTTATCTATCAGTATCTATAATAAATCCGCTAATGGTATACTCACTTGGAAAATAGAAGAGTATCCCGAGTGGGTAGAGCCATCTATTCAGGAAGGATTTTTAAATGAAAACGGTACGTCTCAAATATCAATTAAGTGTGATAGAGTAAATTTAGAACAGGGAGATCATGAAGGTGATCTGATAATAAAAACAAATGATACAGATAACCCGTCAATCTTAATAAAGATTAGAGCTACGTCAAGGGGAACAACCAATCCTGATAACATATTAGCGATTAAAGGAGATGTAAAGGATGCAGCGTATTCTAAAATAAATGAAAAGCTATACGTTTTAACGCAGAATCCCAATGCAATGCTAGTGTATAATGGAACATCCGGTGATGTTACAGAAATATCTTTGTCTAAATCTCCTAATTGTATAACCCTATCAGAAGATGGAAAAACAGCTTATGTCGGTCATAGTGGTCAGATGAGTATAATCGATCTGAATAGCCAATCTATCAGTAAGACGGTAGATTTTGACTTTAATATTTTTGATATTGCATACGGAGAAAATAGCATATGCTACATAACGGTGAAATCCTCTTCTTCAAGTTTTTACGGATACTATCAGTATAACTTAGAGACAAATTCTCTTAGCTCATGGGTTTCATATTCTAGTAATATTTATGAAAATACACATTTATTGAAGATAATAAATAAGCCATTAATTGTAGCTACGAGATCATCTGTTTCTCCTAATGGAATTATACTTCTTGATCTATCTAACCCAGATGGAAATCAAAAATATTGGCACCAAAGTTTTGGAGAAAAACTGTGGTCTACAGAAGACGGTAATTACTTGATAGGGAATTATGGTCATGTATTTAAAACTCCGTCTTTAAGTACATCTACAGAAAATGATCTTATGGATCTTGGAACTTTAAGTAACAATACCTATAATAATTATACATGGATAGAGCATAATGCCAATACAAATGTATTTTATACAATAACCAATGATTATCATGGTAATAATGAAATAAGAAGTTACGATGCGGCAGATTATTATGTCAAGGATAAAGTCGATTTTTATGATGCCTATTATACAACAATAAATGGGGTGGCGAATCATTACCCCGTAAAACCCCTTTATTTGTTCTCCAATAAAGTAGGAAATCAACTATATATAATAAGAAATGTTGTGGGGTCGGAAAATATAGCGTGGAGTTTAGAAATGTTGAAAATGTGAATATGACAAAACAAGAATTATTTGAGAATATTAAAAGGAAGAAATCTTTTCTTTGTGTTGGGTTAGATACTGATATACATAAAATTCCATCCTTCCTTTTAGAAGAGGAGGATCCGATTTATGCCTTCAATACTGCCATTATAGATGCTACTGCCAAATATTGCGTGGCATACAAGCCTAATACTGCCTTTTACGAGAGCCAGGGGATAGAAGGGCTTATAGCTCTCCAAAAAACAGTAGAGTATATTCGTTTAAGGTATCCTGATCAGTTTATTATTTTGGATGCTAAAAGAGGTGATATTGGTAATACGTCTGAGATGTATGCTGTATCAGCATTTGAGCACCTGAAAGCAACCGCTGTTACAGTGGCTCCATATATGGGCGAAGATAGTGTCAAACCATTCCTTAAATACCCTAAAAAATGGGTGATTTTATTAGCATTAACTTCTAATAAAGGCTCACTCGATTTTCAGATGACAGAGGATAAAAATGGAGAACGGTTATTTGAAAAAGTCCTTAAAAAATCTCAAGAATGGGGTACTAATGAGCAGTTGATGTACGTTGTAGGAGCTACACAAGGCGAAATGTTCGCTGATATACGCAAATATGCTCCAGACCATTTCCTATTGGTACCCGGTGTAGGAGCACAAGGAGGTAGCTTAGCAGAAGTAGTGAAATATGGAATGAATTCACAATGTGGCTTGTTAGTAAATTCCTCTAGAGGGATTATATATGCAGATAATACAATTGATTTTGCTTTTTCTGCAACAGCCGAAGCTAAAAAACTGCAAGGCGAAATGGCTGAACATTTAAAAGCCATATTGTAACGAACGATTCATGTAAATTTTAATATAAAAAAAGGTTGCGATATTATCGCAACCTTTTTTTATATTAAAATATGTACATCTTATCTTACTAACAGATTCTTTACATCCGAATTGGTAAGGAATTTAGCAAATTCGATATCATTAAGAATATCACTGCTAGAGAAGCCTTTATCTAGTGCAGATCTTAGGTTGCCAACAACACCAGAAGTGTTATTTGTTCTTGCAGCTACGATTGCAGATAGATAATATGTTGTAGCATCTTTTGTTGGTACAGCACTCAACGTCTGTTCTGCTTTGTTGTAATTCTTTGTTAGGATTTGAGCTAAAGCAGCATTGTTTGATTTAGTATCACCGAATGATTGTACAGCTCTGTTATAGTCACCTTTTTTGATATAAAGAAGACCTAATGCTTCACCAAGAGAATTAGCTCCGGATGCATTTCCTAGCAGTTGTTCTGCTTTAGCTGTGTTATTTTCAGCAAGAGATAATAAAGCTTGATTCATGCTAGCTTCAGGAGCTTTTGCAGAAACCTGCGCTGCTTTATTGAAAGCTGATACCGCTTTGTCTGTTTGTCCGTTAGCATAATAATAAGCACCAAGGTTATTCCATCCACGATAATCGTTAGGGAATTTTTGGGTAGCGAATGCATATACTTTTTCTTTAGATACTCCATCCAGATTTGCAGCGAATAGCAATTCTTCAACAGAAAGTGAAGCTAAGTCAGAGCTTGCAGCTTTTTTCAGTTCTTCGTCTGTTTTTCCTATAACTTCGATATTGGCAATCAGGCGAGAACGACGAAGTTTAGGTAGAATTGTTTCAGCTAAATCTGAATATACTGCCGAAATATTTTTGATTTCTTTTTCTCTTGTTTCAGTATCAGGATACATAGATAATACTCTTAATACAAGATCTTTATCTTGCATACTTGAAGCCTGTACAAGTTTTTGGAAACCTTCCCAGTCTTGCGCTGTATATTTAGCATTTATTTCAGTATCTATGTTTTTCTTCTTAAATTCTTTAGATAGATAATTAGACGTGTTTTGTTCACGCTTCTCAGCTAATTTTTCATTTAAGTCGAAACCTCCGTCTGGAGACGCATAAGCCGAAACTTCCACATCGATATTCTTGCGATCGTTAGAGTCAGCTTCTTTCACTAAGTCTTTCCATGCAGCTAAATTAGAAGAATTTAACTCGCTAGAACGTAGCTCAGCTTGTTGGATAAGGAACATAATGTCAGCATCGTATGTTTCCTTAATGATACGTTGGAATGCATCAGGAGCTACAGCAGGAGTACTTGTTGCCGCACTTGCTAAAGCTGCCGTAGAAACAACACCGTCTGCAACTTTCACGTCAGGAATTCCTTTTACTGATTTGCCTTTTACAGAAAGCCCAAATCTTAGGAATAATTCAGACTTTTTCATTGCAGGAGCATAGTCGAATTCCGATTTAAGAGTGATAGCGCTACCATTGTCATAGCTAACAACAATTCCGTTTCCTGCAACCTTTTCACCTTGATAAGTATAAGATGTTCCCATCGCTTCACCTCCATCATATTTCAAAACTGGAGTAACAACGACTGTCGCATTCTTATCAAACCATTTAGCAGGGAATCTGCCATCGACAGTCACAGGAACTTTAGTTCCTACAAGTTCTAATGGAGATGGATTGGTTGTGAATAATGAGCCAGACAGCGGAGAAAATGTTTTTTTGCTACAAGACGTTGCAAGTACTGCAACGATAGCAATCATAGATAGAAATAAGAATAATTTCTGCCTTTTCATAATTTCAAATAGATTATTAATTTGTATTTAGTTGTATAATTCAAATCTCACACAAAATTACCCTTTTTCTTCCTGATAAAGAAATGCTATTCCTTCATGTTTTGTCGTTAATTATCGATTTAATATTTTTTAATCTTTTATCATCTTCACATTTAACAAAGAAGGAGTGTAAATGCCGTTTTCGCGGAAGGCAGTATATATTTTTTCGTTCAAATCTACGTTAATATTTGCGTAGTCGGAGCTATCAACCCATACCCTTATTGTCAGATCCATTGATCCATTGTTAATCATTGTTACACCAATAAATGGAGCCGGAGTTTCTTTTATTAATTTATTGTTTTTAATGATTGATTGAAGTATTGCTTTTACATTATCTACATCTATACCGTAGCCAATATTTAGAGTCAAGTCGATACGTCTTTTGTCTTGATCTGAATAATTAGTTATAGCTCCGGTAGATAATGGACCATTTGGAATATATATAGTTCTGTTGTCTCCTGTTAATAGTACTGTATATAAAATACCGATAGACTGAACAGTTCCATCCATGCCTTGGGCAACAATTCTATTTCCAACTTTAAAGGGTTTGTTGATAAGTAACATCACCCCTCCGGCAAAATTAGAAAGATTATCCTTCATCGCCATGCCAACGGCTAGGCCAGCGGCAGCCAGAATGGCAGCAAATGATGTCATGGATATCCCAAGAATATTGACAATGACTAGAAATAAAATGATCTGTAGAGTAATATTAGCTAAACTATCTAAAAAACTTTTGACTGTGTCTTCTATGCTTCGTCTATCAAGGAATTTGTTGATGAGTTTTCTGATCCAGCCAATGGCCCACCGTCCAACGATAAATATGATTGCGACAGCGATAAGTCTTAATCCTATTGTTATAGCATGATCGAATAGTTGTTCTAACAATTTATCCAAGGTGGATGCAGATATATCTGCTTTGGAGAGAGTCTCTCCCGGAATGATGTCTAGTAGCATATTAGTAATATTTTATATTTGTTTAAATGTATATAAATTGACTATTAGAATTCAGGGATAAATAGTATAATCGTAAAGTCTAAATTTATTGTCTTAAACTTACAGCATGTATATATTGTTTAATAATAGATTATAAAAATAGAGAATAATTATATAATAGAGTGTAGGCAAAATGAGAATACGCGAAAAATATTTATATTTGTAAATCAATTTGTAATACACAAACAAAAAACATAAAAGGATAGTGAATGGAACCCGAAAAGGATCACTGGGATATTGTAATTAAACCCCACAATAAAAAATTTTCATTAAATTTATCTGAAGTATGGAAATATAGAGATCTGGTTCTTCTCTATGTGAAAAGAGATATAATTACTGTATATAAACAGACAATACTAGGCCCTCTTTGGTATATTATTCAACCTGTGTTTACCGCATTTATGTATACAATGGTATTTGGTAATATTGCTAATATACCAACAGATGGCATACCTCATATGATTTTTTACATGTCGGCACAATTATGCTGGAATTATTTTAGTGATTGTCTGGGAGGCTCTTCTGGTACTTTTGCCGGAAATGCGGGAGTCTTTAGTAAAGTCTACTTCCCTCGATTAGTGGTGCCATTGTCGAACATTTGCTCCAATTTTTTCCGGCTAAGTATTCAGATATTGATTTTTGTGTCGTTTTATTTGTATTTCTACTTTGATGGAAGTAATATACAGCCAAATTCATACTTATTGTTGATTCCTTACTTTATATTATTACTTGCTTTCTTTGGTTTTGGCGTTGGTATAATTGTTTCTTCGTTTACTACTAAATATAGAGATTTGGGAATACTTTTCGGTTTTCTTACTCAACTATGGATGTATGCGACTCCTATTATTTATCCGATGTCAGCCGTACCTGATAAGATTAAAGGGCTGAGGTGGATTATAGAACTTAATCCTTTAACCCCCATAGTAGAAGCAACCAGATATGCTTGTTTTGGTGTTGGGCAGTTCTCGTGGAACGGGATTCTCTATAGTTCTGTCATTATTCTAATCACAGTGTTGATAGGTGTCATTATTTTTAATAAGGTAGAACGAAAGTTTATAGATACTATTTAATAGGATTATGTCTGATATTGTTATCAAATTTGAGAATATTTCCAAGCAATACCGTTTAGGTACTGTCGGAACGGGTACATTAAGCCACGACCTTAATCGTTGGTGGTATAAGGTCAGGGGGAAAGAAGATCCTTATCTTAAAGTAGGGGAAGTAAATGATCGTTCGACGAAGGCTAATAGCGAATATGTTTGGGCTTTGAGAGATATAACCTTCGATGTTAAACAAGGAGAGGTTGTTGGTATTATCGGTAAAAATGGTGCAGGGAAATCTACTCTTCTTAAAATATTATCTAGAGTGACTTCTCCTACAACCGGATATATAAAAGCAAAAGGTCGTATAGCTTCACTTCTTGAAGTCGGGACTGGTTTTCATCCCGAACTTACAGGAAGAGAGAATATATATATGAATGGAGCTATAATGGGTATGACCAGAGCTGAAATAACTCGTAAACTTGATGAAATTATATCTTTTGCTGGTATAGAAAAATATATAGATACTCCTACCAAGCGCTACTCCTCTGGTATGACAGTTCGGTTGGGCTTTGCCATTGCCGCTCATCTCGAACCGGAAATATTGGTTGTAGATGAGGTGTTAGCAGTGGGAGATGCTGAGTTTCAGAAAAAAGCTATCGGAAAGATGCAGGATGTCTCGAGAGGTGAAGGACGGACTGTACTGTTTGTAAGTCATAATATGGGAGCTGTGAAAAGTTTGTGTAATAGGGGGGTTATATTGGCTAATGGACAACTTGAGTATATTTCTTCTAATATAGATGATGCCTTAAGTAAATATTTGGCAATACAAACAAAGTCTGAGTCAAATATTGAAGAATCGACCAATAGGGTGGGTATACAGGATGTCTTATTTGCGGATTTCTATGTTGAAAACGGCTCTGGAAATAGATTAGAGACAGTTATTACTGGCGAAGATATCTTTTTGGTTTTTGTTTTGAAAGTAAATAAGAGTATAAATAATGTAGATCTTGGATTTTCTTTTCATGATCAATATGGAGATAATATAACAAATCTATATAGTTCATATCAAAATGTAACATTTGATTTGAATGCCGAAAATCAATATTATACATTGAAATGTAGACTTGATAATTTTCCGTTTTCAAGTAATAATATTTCTGTAAGAGGACTTATTAAGGCTCATGAAGAAGTACAAGATTGGCCTAAAGATGCGCTAGGTAATATAAGTGTTGAACAAGGAGATTTTTATAAAACAGGTCGCTCCAGAATGGATGGTTTTGGTGCAAAAGTATTGATAAAAGGAGTATGGCAACACTAAAGAAAAAGATAAAAAGATTTATCTACAATATATTACCATACTATATTGCAGAAGAGTTTTATTCATTAAAAAATCAGTATTTTAATAATATTTCTTTTTCTCAGGAAGGAGAAGATTTGGTTTTGAATCGTTTTTTTGAAAGGCAAAAAACAGGTTTTTATGTGGATATAGGAGCTCATCACCCTATGCGGTTTTCTAATACCTATAAATTTTATTTGAAAGGTTGGCGAGGAATAAATGTTGATGCAATGCCTGGTAGCATGGATGTTTTTAATAAGATTAGACCTAATGATATAAATTTAGAAATCGCTGTGTCTAATAAACAGCAGATATTGACATATTATATATTTAATGAGCCGGCTTTAAATACATTCTCGGAGGAAATCGCTCAGGAACATTCTGAGATAAACAGCTATTATCGTATAACAGATAAGATAAAGATAAAGACAGAATCTTTAGTTAATATATTAGATTTGCATTTGCCTTCAAATATAAATATAGACTTCATGAGTATAGATGTAGAAGGGCTCGATTTATCCGTTTTACAATCTAATAATTGGGATAAGTATAGGCCTAAGATGCTTTTAGTAGAGGCACTCTATAGCGAGCTGGATTCACTTACTACAAACGAGGTTTATTTATATTTGAAAAGGCTGAACTACAAGTTAGTTGCAAAAACTTATAATACAATGTTTTTTAAAGATGGGAATGAATAATTTGGCCCCTATAGTATTGTTTGTTTATAAAAGACCTGAGCACACCAAGAGCGTCCTTGAAGCTTTGGCGGCAAATATATTAGCAAAAGAATCTAATTTGTATGTTTTTTGCGATGGGCCAAAGGATGATATAGATGAAAAAAGTAAACATGATATAGAAAGAACTAGGCAGATTGTTCGGGATAAACAGTGGTGTAAAACCGTTAATATAATAGAATCTCCCCAAAACAAGGGATTAACGAAGTCAATAAAGGATGGTGTCAGTGACATTGTTAACAAATATGGTAAAGTTATTGTATTAGAGGATGATATTGTAATATCTCCATTCTTCTTGCAATTTATGAACGATGCATTAGAACTATATAAAGATGACCCAAAGGTTATGGATGTATCAGCTCTTGTGCCATTGACCACAGGGGCAGAGAGACTACCTGAGACGTATTTTTTACGTTTCATGAATTGTTGGGGATGGGCGACATGGGCAAGAGCATGGAATCAATATATTTCAGACTTGGATTATTTATGTGATGCTGTTAAGGAAAGAGCAGACTTCGGCCATTTTAATTTTGATGGTGCTCAAGACTTTTATAGTATTTTAGATGATACAAGAAAAGGTCTTATTGATACATGGGATCTACAATGGGTAGCTACAATTTTTATAAAAGAAGGTCTTTGTTTATACCCTAAACACTCACTATCTAGGAATATAGGTTTTGATGGGACAGGCGAGCATTGTGGCAATGATAAATATTTATCTCAACGACATAGTGGTTTGAAACTAAATCAATCGATATCAGTTTCTCGTATAAACATAGAAGAAAGTAAAATCGGTTATAATTATTTGAGGAGATATTATAAATATGGAGACAATTCTTCTTTTAAAAGAAGAATTGTGTATTTTATTAAGAACTTGGATAATCTGAAAAAGCTGAAGTTTTTTCAAAAACCATTTTTTTATAAGCTATATTCTGTTTTAAAAAGAAGATAATGAAAATCGCTCATATTTCGACAGCGAGAACAGGGGGAGCAGGTATTGCAGCATATCGTATACATCAGGGGCTTCTTAAATATGGAAAAGATATTGAGAGTGATTTTGTCCAAAAATTGGAAAATCCTGATCCTGAAAGCCATTTTTACAGATGTACACATTACCACGATTTCTATTATAGAGTGGTAAGTAAACTAGGGTTTGAATCATATCTGACTCAAGAAGGTCGATACAAGCGTATTATATCCTCATATCCTTCTGATTATGAAATTGTAACATATCCTGTTTCTTATTATCCTATAGAAGATCATCCGATTGTGGAAAATGCCGATATTATTCATTTACATTGGGTCGGGCAATTTCTGAATTATCCGTCTTTTTTTAAGAAGATAAAGCAACCTGTTGTTTGGACATTGCATGACCCAAATCCTTCATTAGGTTTATTTCATTATGAAGAAGATCAACAGAGGAATGTAGCTACATTAGGTAAATTGGATAAAGAAATACTATATGAGAAAGGTATATCCATACATAAGAAAAATAATTTATTCATAGCCTGTCCATCAGAGTGGGTAAAGAAAAAATCCGAAGCAAGTATAAATTTAAAACGATATCCCCATTACTTAATCCCTTATGGGATTGAAGCATTGAATTATCCATTATTAGATAAGAAAGAGTCGAAACTAAAATTAAACATAGATAATGAAAGAAAAAATATTCTTTTTGTTGCACACAATATAGATGTTTACAGAAAGGGTATAGATCTTTTGATAGGGGCATTAAACGGTGTTGATCCATCGTTATATAATCTTATCGCTATCGGAGGTGGAAATCTGAATTTTGGTGTTGATGAAAAAATTAATCTCATAACATTAAATCATATAAGCGATATTGCAGAGCTAAATATTGCTTATTCTGCTGCTGATGTAACAATAGTGCCTTCTCGAGAAGATATGTTTAATCAAGTTATGTTAGAATCTTTGATAAATGGAACACCAGTCATTAGTTTCTCTAATGGGGGAATGGCAGAACATATAAGAACGGGCGAAAATGGTATTTTGGTAGATGAAATCAATTCAGAGGCATTAAAGAACGCAATTAACAATTTTCTCGAAAATAAATATAACTTTGATAGAACAATAATAAGAGAATATCCTATTCAGCATTTATCCAGTAGATTACAAACGGAGCGATACATTGATCTTTACAATCAGATTCTAAAAAAATGAAACTTTCAATAATAACAATAAACTATAACAATGCCCAAGGTTTGGAAAAGACTATAAAAAGTGTTGTTTCTCAAAATTTAAGAGATTTTGAATATATTGTTATTGATGGAAATTCCACAGATGGTAGTAAAGATATTATAAAAACATACGAAGATAGAATACATTATTGGATAAGCGAGTCAGATTCTGGAATTTATAATGCTATGAACAAAGGAATAAGACAGGCTAATGGCGAATATCTTTTATTTCTGAATAGCGGAGATTTTCTTAATGATGAAGATTCTTTACGGACTGTTTTGTTTGAATTGAATACAGGAATGGATATTGTTTTTTTTGATATGGTTCTTGTAGATGCTGAGTGTAATAAGAGTTTTATAAAGAAATATCCTGATTTTGTAGATCTTAAGCATATGATTCTAGACGCGATACCGCATCAGGCATCATTTATAAAGAGGAAGACTTTAATTGATTATGGAGGGTACAATGAAAATACGAATATAATCAGTGACTGGATTTTCTTTCTTGATGCTATCATTTTTGGTAATGCTAGCTATAAACATATAAATCAAGTTTTTTCATCGTTTAATTTGGATGGTATAAGCTCTAAAGCTGAGAATGTCCCTGGATTTATTGAAGAAAGATATGAATATATAAAAAATCATCACGTAGCTTTTTATCAGATATTAGATGAATGGCGGAGTCAAGAAAATGAATTGAAAAGAATTCGTAATTCTCAAAGTTATAAACTTTCCAGGAAGATTGCCAATATAATATTTAATGGTAAAAAATTATGGAAAGCTCATTAATCTCCGTTATTATGCCTGCATATAATGTAGAAAAATATGTGGCAGAGGCTATTGAAAGTATCCTTATTCAAACGTTCACAAACTTTGAATTTATTATAATTGACGATGGCTCTTCAGATGAAACTGCGAATATTATTAAAACATATACGGACCCTAGGATAATCTATATTCGCAATGAAAAAAATATGGGGTTGATTTGGTCTTTAAACTATGGGATAAGATTATCTAAAGGCAAATATATCGCAAGAATGGATGCAGATGATATATCCAGGCCAGAGAGATTTCAACGGCAATATGATTTTATGGAACGTCATAGCGATATATCTGTATTGGGTACTGGTTTCTTATATATGCATACAGGAATTGAGTATTGCCAACCTTCTAATAATGATCAGATTCGGATAAAGTTGATGTGTAAAAGCAGCCTTGCACATCCTACGGTTATGATGAGGAAATCTGATTTGGATCATAATAAATTATCGTACGATACAAGTTATCTTTATGCCGAGGATTATAGATTATGGGTAGAATTTGCCTTGAATGATCTGAAATTAGCAAATCTTGCTGAAATATTATTGAATTATAGAGTACATGATACTCAGATAAGTACAGAGAGAGCTCAAGAACAGACTGTAATGACGGCTAGAATTAGGAAAGAATATATCAATACTTTATGTCACAACATATTTAATGAATCGGAACTGGAAATAATAAATAATGACTTCAAAAATATTTCACTTTCCGATATCTTATTGGTTATAGAGAAGTTGAAAGACTGTAATGATAAGAGACATTTTTTCAATATTAAAATGTTCAATATTTACTTGTGGAATAAAATTGCTTTGTTGATTTCTAAAATAGAATTGCTTAATATCGTAAAATCAAACTATACTTTGGGTTTCAAAAAATGGATAACATATAATTATATTAAAAAGATTGTGAAAAATATTTTCGCATAAGAATATGTCATATATTTCTATTATTGTTCCATGCTATAATCAAGCAGTTTATCTGCCAGAAACATTACAGTCAGTATTAGATCAATCATATACTGATTGGGAATGTATTATTGTGGATGATGGTTCGCCAGATAATACAGAAGAGGTCGCAGCAGAGTGGATGGGTAAAGATGATCGTTTCAAATATTTGAAGGCGGAAAACGGTGGTGTTGCAAAAGCTCGTAACAATGGAATTGAGTTAGCTCGGGGTGAATGGATACTTCCATTAGATAGTGATGATATTATTGCTAAAGACTATTTGAAAAAAGCAGTTGAGGTGATGAACAATAGGCTCGATGTAGGGATAATATACTGTAAAGTAAATTTTTTCGGTGCTAAAGATGGTTACTGGGATTTACCTCCTTTCGAAATGAAGAAATTCTTGATTCGCAATCAAATCTTTAACTGCGGATTTTTTAAGAAAGAAGATTGGAAAAAGGTTGGAGGATATGATGAAAGCATGTTGTCTGGGCGCGAAGATTGGGAATTTTGGATTAATTTACTTAAAACGACAGGTAAAGAAGTTGTTCGGTTAGATTATCTAGGCTTTTTCTATCGTATAAAAGAAGTATCTAGAAATGTAGATTTCATGGGGGATGAGGCCAAAATGTATGAAACGGAATCGAGGATATATGAGAAGCACAAAGATTTATATTTTAAATATTTTGGTTCTGCCGTGGAAATTTTAGCTGAAAATGAGAGATTAGTAGCCGAGAATAAAGAATTATTTCAGAGGTTGAACGGGATAGAAAATCTGTTTATATATAAACTATTAAAACGAATAGCTAGTTTATTTGGGATAAAAGGATATTAGAATATTAGAATATGAAAATAATAGCGATAGTAGTCACATATAACGGAATGAAATGGTACAAGAAGTGCTTCGATAGCCTTCGTGAATCTTCTATTCCTGTAGATACTATTGTGGTTGACAATAAGTCGGAAGATAATACAGTCGCATATATAAAAGAGCATTACCCGGAGGTTACTATTGTTGAAAGTGATAATAATCTGGGTTTTGGAAAAGCGAATAATATCGGATTTAGATATGCTGTAGAACAGAATGCTGATTTCGTCTTTCTACTCAATCAGGATGCTTGGGTAGAACCCGATACGATTGAAAAACTGGTTGGTAAGATGACCGAATCACCTGAATATGGTATTTTGAGTCCGATACATTTATCAGGTGCGAAAGATGCGCTTGATTTCAACTTTTCATATTATATTTTTCCTGATAGATGTCCGAATCTTATATCTGATTTTGTTATAAAGGGTGAAGCTGAAGATAAGATATATTCTGTAAAGTTTGTGAATGCAGCTTTATGGCTGATTTCTCGTAAGTGCTTGAATACGATTGGAGGTTTTGAACCTTTATTTCCCCATTACGGAGAAGATGAGAATTATGTCAATCGATTAGAATATCACAACTATAAAATGGGAATATATCCGAAGGCTTTTGGAATTCACGACCGAGATAGAAATGGATGGAACAAGCTTTCTTTCGCTAAGAGAAAAAATAAAGATTTTGTTGTATCTTTACTGATAATGACTAATATACATGAGGCATTCTATAAATGTGTTTATCGTTTTTTCTATGCCAACATTAGTTCTTTCTGGGGAAATATGTTACATCTTTCGTTTAAAGATGCAATGGTGAATATTATTACATTCTTTAGGATTATTTTCTTATTCTCTCGAATTTCAAAGAATAGAATAATTGCTCAAAAGGGAAGCCTCCCTTTTCTTTAAGCTTAGGTTTATATTACTAAAATCAATCTTTCATGGAGACAGTCTATCAGCCTTTAGTTTCGATTTTGATAGCCAATTATAACAATGAAAAATATTTGGAAGAAACATTAAATTCCATCTATAATCAGACATATCATAATTGGGAGATTGTAATCGTTGATGATTGCTCTACCGACAGTTCAAAATCTATATACGAATCTTTGACGCAGAATAAACGCATTCGAATATTTACAAATACAAGAAATCAAGGGTGCGGATATACAAAAAGGCGATGTGTAGAAAAGGCTATGGGCGAGCTTTGCGCTTTTGTCGATCCAGACGATACGATTGTATCCAAAGCTCTAGAAAAGATGGTTAAACTTCATGGGGAAAATCCTGATTGTTCATTAATTCATTCCAAATCATATTTCTGTGACGAATCTTTGAAAATTACCGGTGAATATACTGCTGCACGAAATGTAGAGCTAAATCAGTCTTTATTTTTCAACTTGGACGGTGCTATATCTCATTTTAGTGTCTTTAAGAAAAAATTCTATGATAACACGGACGGTATAGATGCTTACCTTCAACGAGCAGTAGATCAGGATCTATATTTGAAGTTATATGATGCAGGGAGAACCTTTTTTTTTAATGAACCTTTATATATGTACAGAATTCATGCAAGAGGCATTTCGACAAATGCAAATGCTCGAAAAGCGTATTATTGGGCGTGGGTAGTGATTTTTGGTGCAGCAAGAAGGAGAGGTGTAAATCTTGAAACTTCTTTCTTCGACTATTTTACGCCAAAACATGAATTCGAGCATATTTCAAATAAGTACCATAAATTTAGGAAAATAGATAGACTGATGGATAAGGTTAAATCCTTATTTTCCAGATAGTCTGAAAATATCTATATTCGTGTTAGTATAGTGTAGATTATGAATAATCCAGTTATCTCAGTTATAGTTCCGTGCTACAATCAGGCAATGTATTTGTCGGAGACACTGCAATCAGTTCTTGAACAGGTATTTCAGGATTGGGAGTGTATTATTGTAAATGACGGGTCTTCTGATAATACGGAATATATAGCTAGACAATGGGAAGAGAAAGATAGTAGGTTCAAATATTTCTATAAGGATAACGGAGGTTTATCCGATGCTCGGAATTATGGCATAAAGCACGCGTTAGGTACTTATATTTTACCTTTAGACTCTGATGACAAAATCGGAGAGTTGTATATAAGTGAGGCTATCAAGGTATTCTCTACCATCTCTAATGTAAAATTGGTATATAGCAATCTTATATTATTTGGTGCTGAGAATAAAAAATTGCTTACTTCGGATTATCAGTATGAAAATCTATTGACCGAAAATCGGATATTTTGTTCAGGTATATACCGAAAGAAAGATTATTTAAAGACTAGTGGTTATAATCCTAATATGAAAGGAGGACTAGAAGACTGGGATTTTTGGTTGAATCTTCTTTCTCCTGATGATGTTGTTATAAAACTATCTGATTTTCATTTTTTTTACAGAATAAAGGACGTATCGATGTTAAAGTCGATTGATAATGCAAAAAACGAACAGTTGTTGTTACAAATATTCAGAAATCATGTACCTTTGTTTCTTGAATATTTCAATCCGATACGGGATCATATTGAGGCAGATTATTACAAGCGTGAAGTGAAATTGTATCATAATTCTGCCGAATATAAAATAGGGAAAGCTTTGCTATACCCATTCAGACTATTACAAAAGATATATAGGAGACTATTCTCTTAACGTAAGAAAAAACGACACAAAACTTAGATGAAGATAATCGTCATTCTCATTACATATAATCATGCTGCATATATCCGTCAGACTCTCGAAAGCATACTTATGCAGGAAGTCTCGGCTGATGTGGAAATAATTGTAGCAGACGATTGTTCACCCGATAATACGGTGGACATCATAAAAGAATATGAGAACAAGACATCGTTTAGATTTACCTATTTAGCACATCCGAAGAATTTAGGCTATGTTCGTAATTATCAACAAGCATTTAATATATGCGATGGAGACTATGTTGCTATTATGGAGGGCGACGATTATTGGATAAAAACGTCTCATCTTCAAAATCATATTGACTTTCTTGAAAAACATTCTGAATGTTCAATGAGTTTCAATCGCCATTTACGCGTATTTGTAGATCAGAATAGAGAAGAGATATTCGAGTGGAATAGTGACAACGATTATGAGCTGATAACAACGGAGCAATTAGCTTTAGGTAACCGTATTGGCAATTTATCATGTTGTATCTTTAGAGGTGAACACATAACGAAATTGGATCAGAAACTTTTCGATATGGAAATTGCCGATTGGATGCTGGGTATGTATATGGGACAGTTTGGTTCACTTTTGTATCTGAAAGATGTAACATCCGCTTATCGCATACATGATAATGGTCAATGGTCGAAGATGGATGAACGTGCGCAATTCCGGAGAATTATTGAATTGATAAACGAATATGATAAATACTTCGATTTTAAATACACAGATGCTTTTACAAAACATAAATGCCGGCTTGAGATACTTCTTTATGGAGACAAATCGTTGAAAGGTCGCTTTAAGAATATGACACCTTCGTTTATCAAGAATATGTATCGAAAAATATTAGGATAACGCTATGAGCAATAAAAAAATAACGGTAACGCAGCCTGCTCTTCCCCCGTTGGAAGAATTTATTCCTTATCTACAAAAAATATGGGATAATAAATGGCTTACAAATAATGGTCCATTTCATGAACAGTTTGAAAAGGAATTAGCCGACTATTTGGGTGTAAAATATATTTCTGTGTTTTCGAATGGAACACTGGCTCTGATTACAGCTTTGCAGGCTCTTCGTATTACAGGTGAGGTAATAACTACTCCGTTCAGCTTTGTGGCTACTACTCACTCGCTGTGGTGGAACAATATAAAGCCTGTGTTCGTGGATATTGACGATAAATATTATAACATCGATCCTGAGAAAATAGAAGCAGCTATCACACCTAAGACTACTGCTATCATGCCTGTTCATGTTTATGGAAATCCATGTAATGTAGAAGAAATTCAGCGGATAGCCGATATATACGGACTGAGAGTGATATATGATGCCGCTCATGCATTTGCTGTGAAGAAGGATGGGCAATCAGTAATGAATTGGGGAGATCTCTCTATTCTGAGTTTCCATGCTACGAAGGTTTACAATACAATCGAAGGCGGTGCAATTGTTTGTCAGGACGAGAAGACAAAGCAGCGTATCGATTTACTTAAAAATTTTGGATTTCGTAACGAAACTACTGTTATAGAGCCGGGTATCAATGCTAAAATGAACGAATTACAAGCAGCCTACGGTTCATTACAACTCAAATATGTGGATAGCTACATAACTAAACGCCTTGAATTAGCAAAATTGTATGATAGTCTGCTAAAGGATGTAACGGGTATTACATATATGGAAGTGGCAGAAGGCGTAAAACATACATATCCATATTACCCTGTACGTATCAATACGGCAGAATATGGTATGAGCCGCGATGATTTATATTTCAAATTGCAAGAATATGATATTTTGGGACGTCGCTATTTTTATCCGTTGATTAGTGATTTTCCTACATATAAGGGATTACCATCTGCTGATGTAAGCAATTTGCCTATTGCAGGTAAAATATCGAAAGAAATTGTTTGCCTGCCGATATATCCGAATCTGGAATTTGAAGATGTTAAATATATCTGTGACTTGATTAAAAATAAGCCTTGGGAGAAATGAAAATAGGTATAATGCAGCCTTATTTTCTCCCGTATATCGGGTATTTTCAACTGTTGAATGTTGTTGATAAGTATGTGGTATATGATAATATACAATATACAAAAAAAGGCTGGATAAACCGTAACCGTATATTACAAAATGGTAAAGACTTGCTTATATCCATACCTTTAGCAAAGGATTCCGATTATCTGGATGTCAAAGACCGCTTTATTTCGGAAGGGTTCGACAGAAAAAAACTATTGAATCAGATAAAAGAATCGTATAGGAAAGCGCCTTATCTCGAAAGTGTAATGCCCATGGTGGAGGGAATCATAAACTGTGATGATGGGAATCTTTTTAGTTTTATATATAATTCGATAAAAGAAATATGTCACTATCTGAATATTAATACTGAGATAATTATTTCTTCCACTTTGAATGTAGACCACTCGTTAAAAGGGCAAGACAAAGTAATTGCCATATGCAAAGAACTGGGTGCGATAGATTACTACAATGCAATAGGCGGGCAGGAATTATACAATGATGATGATTTTAAGAAAGAGAATATAAACCTGCATTTCTTATCCACAAACGCAATAGAATATAAGCAATTGGGTAATGAATTTGTACCTTGGCTGTCTATTTTGGATGTTATGATGTTTAATTCGGTGGATAAGATAAAAGACATGCTGAATAATTATAAATTGGTATGATGAAAGAAATAGGAGGATATTTCGAACTTCAGCTTCGGAAAGGGGAGCATTATCATAAAGGTGCTGTGCAGTTAAATACGGCGCGTAATTGCCTTGAATATATTTTGAGAGCGAAGAAGTATAAGAAAATATATATTCCCTATTTAGATTCGGAAGTGATATGGGAGCCGATGAAGAAGCTGGGACTCGAATATGAATTTTACTCTGTCGATTTCAGACTTGATCCCATTTTTGATAAGGAACTGAATGTCGATGAAGTGTTTTTTTATTCCGACACTTATGGTATAAAGCGTAATACAGTAAAAAGACTGGTCGAGAAATATGGAAAACAACTTATTGTTGATAATACTCACGCTTTCTATTCCAAACCATACGATGGTATAGATACTATATATTCTCCCCGTAAGTTTTTTGGTTTACCTGATGGTGCCTACCTTTATACAGATACGTTGTTAGATGCAGAATTCGAGCAAGATATGTCTATTCCTCACATGACACATCTTATGAAGCGGATAGAGTATGGAAGTGCGAGTGCCGCTTATCAGGACTATCTTGATTATTGTGCCAGTTTAGTAAACCAACCAATAAAGAGGATGTCCAATTTGGCTTCGGCACTGCTTGCCAATATAGACTATGGGAACCTGAAAGAAAGACAAATTAGTAATTTCAGATATCTGCATTCTGTTTTAGGAAAAGATAATAAATTCGAATATGATGATTTCCCTACTGATACTTGTCCGCTTAGTTATATGTTTTATTCTGAAGATTCGAATCTGAGGAAAAGATTAATCGATAATAAAATATATGTTTCTACATATTGGAAAGAAACACTGAATCTTGTGGGGAAAGGGTCTGCTGAATATAATATTGTGAATTATTTACTACCACTTCCTTGCGACCATCGGTACGATGAGGAGGATATGAAAAGGATAATAAGAGTAATCTAAGATATATAAAAGATATTTTGCGGATAGAATGGAACAGATTGATTTAAAGCGAACAAATTCTGATGATAAGGATTTTAGGATGCTGACACAGCTGCTTGATGAAGAGTTAGATGTCATGGATAAAAAGGCTCATGAAGTTTGTTTTCCATTTAATAATATAGAAACTATTAAATATGCCATAGTTGCTTATCGTAATGGAATTCCGGTGGGATGTGGAGCAATCAGAGAATATGAAAATCAGACTGTTGAAATAAAACGTATGTTTGTTATTTCATCAGAGAGAGGAAAAGGTGTTGCTTCGGCTTTGTTGGAAGAATTGGAAGACTGGAGTAAAGGACTGAATTATAACACGGCAATATTAGAAACAGGTATGAAAATGCCTGTTGCGATCAATCTTTATACAAGACATGGCTTTTTAGAGATTCCTAATTATGGACAATATAAGCATATAGAAAGTAGTTTGTGTTTTATGAAGGATTTGAGAAATAGGGATTGACAAACTTGTGTGTAGATATTAATATGTTAGGTGTTTGACTGAATCTTTGCAAATATTAAGTGTTTAGTTATTATAAGATTAGATGATTGAAAAACAAAATATACTGGTTTCCGTTTCCATGATTACATATAATCATGAGAAATTTATTGCAGAAGCAATAGAAGGTGTTGTCATGCAAAAGACAAACTTCCGTTTCGAACTGGTGATAGGGGAGGACTTAAGTACAGATAATACAAGGGCTGTATGTCTTGAATTCCAGAAGAAATATCCTGATATTATCCGACTGAGACTTAATGATCCAAACCAGGGAATGATGCTCAATTGGATAAATAACATTGAAAGCGGGCAAGGTAAATATATCGCTCTTTGTGACGGAGACGATTATTGGACAGACCCATATAAATTGCAAAAACAGGTTGATTTTATGGAATCCAATTCTGATTTTTCAATGTGTTCGCATAAAGTTCATACACTAATGTGCGGACATCTGGATGAGAATATGGAAATGGAACAGGATATACTGACTACCGAAGATATTATTCGAAAAGATTGGGGACTTCTCACCGCATCTATCTTCTTTCGTAAAGATGCACATAAAACACCTGATTGGTACTATACAGTGAAGAATGGAGATTATGCTTTGCAACTGATTGTATCTCTTTCTGGTAAGATAAAATTCTTACCAGACTATATGGCTGTTTACAGACAGCATTTAGGGGGAGTGTCCTCTACTCTAAAACCATTGAATCAAACTGCATGGATGGTATATTTGCTTGATGAATTCAATAGATATACAAATCATGGATTTAAGAAAGTAATCGTAGAACGGATAAAAAGAATGTTCAAAATTCAGGTATATTATGCTAAAGGGTACAGTTTGCGTAAAGCTGCAGCTGTATTAGCGTTATATCAAAAGCTTGTATTTCTGAATCCATTCTTAATAAAATCGCGCCGAAAATAATATGAAACTATCTATAATAACTATCAATCTGAATAATAAAGAAGGTCTAGAGAAGACTATCAAAAGTGTAGTTTCTCAGACTTTTATTGACTATGAGTTTATCATTGTTGATGGTAAATCTGCGGATGGCAGTATAGATATTATCAAAAAATATGAGGAAAAGATTTCATATTGGCTAAGCGAGAAAGACAGTGGAATATATAATGCCCAGAATAAAGGTATTAGACAGGCTAAAGGAGAATTCCTTTACTTTCTTAATTCGGGGGATGCACTATATGAAGCTGATACGCTGGAAAAAATATTTGCAGACGATCCCCATGATACCTTTATCTGTGGAAGTTTCTATATGGAGAAAGGTGGCGAATTGGAGGCTGATACATCTTATAAATATAAAGATTGGAATCTTGCGGTTTATGAGTTATTTTCAGGGTTCTTATGCCATCAAGCCTTTTTTATCCATAGTGACAATTTCAAAAAATATGGACTGTATGACGAAAGTTTGAAGGTGGTTGCAGATTGGAAACTATTCTTTCAGGCTATCGCTATCGAACATCAGTCGGTAAAATATATAGACGAATTTGTTGTTATCTACAACATGGAAGGGTTTAGTACCCAGATTGGCGGTAATGTTATCTATCCCGAGAAACTGAGAGTTTGCAGAGAATTCTTGAATGAGAATGCCGTTAAACGACTAGAACGTTTATATTACCTCGAGCAAAACGGTTTTGTTACAGACATAATGAAATCCAAGAAATGGATATACAATAGCTTCCGAGCTTTCTGTAAAATCGGGCGAATATTTGGTTTTGTAAAAGGTTGATCAAATTACACTTACTATATCATTCGGTATATTAGTCGACCTGATTCTCCATTCCGGGGGATAAAGGTTATTCGCTCTGTTACCTATGTTTTTTACAAAACCCAAAGACATACCTTTATAAGTAAGTAGAATATATCCTTTAGGTGTGTCTGGTAATACTAGAGCCTCTTTTCTAAGATATGCAATTGCAGTTTTCCAATCTGCGTCGTATTTGGGAAATGCATCTTTATTCAAATTGCAACTATATGCCAGAGATTGATCAGGGATAAAGTCTTTTCCCTTAAATTCACCTAAACAAATACCTTCCGATACGGTGTTCAGTAGAGAACCTATTAGATAGGTGTCTTCATACAAATGTTTTGGTATAGCATGCCATGATTCTCCTTTAGGGTAAAACATAAAGTCATCTTTCGACAAAAGATACTCTTTATACTCTGCGGGTAAATTGATTTTCTTTTTGTTATCTTTATTACTCTTTATTTTTCTACGAGATTCGGTTATTGCATCTTCTGAGCTTTTCCTTAATACAGCGCAGAAAAAACCTTCACCTTTAGTTTTATGAGGGAAGAAGCGATAAGCCGCTATTTCTTCAACTATTGATGGCGATATATTCCATTCTTCTTTTGTTTCGACAGGTAGCACTTGCGCTCCCAACTCATCTCGCATCCATATTACGTTCTCTTCATTCTCATCCCTGTTATAGGTACAGGTGCTGTATATGAGTATTCCTTCTTCTTTCAGTGCTGGCCAAATATCTGCCAAAATACGTTGTTGCCTTTCTCTACAGAGCTTTACATTCTCTACAGACCATTCTTTTATTGCATTTTCGTCTTTACGGAACATACCTTCCCCCGAGCAGGGTGCATCTACTAAAATAATATCAAAGAAGCCATTAAGCTTACCAATTTGTTTGGGATCATTATTTGTCACTATTATATTGGGCTTCCCCCATTTTATTATATTTTCCGCTAAAATGTTTGAGCGTGAACGTATCACTTCATTTGATACTAATAAACTATCTTCATCAATCATATCAGCTATCAAAGTTGATTTACCTCCCGGTGCTGCACACAGATCTAGTATACGGATATTATTACCTATATATTGCTTAAGTACTTGCCCGATAAACATGGACGATGCTTCCTGTACATAATAGCAACCTGCATGAAACAGAGGATCGAAAGTGAATTGCGGGCGCTCGTTCAGATAATATCCATTATTGTACCATGGTATATTAGGTAGGATGTTAGTATTATCTGATACCTTCTCCTTATTTAGCCTGATACTAATAGGAGGAACTTCATTTAGAGCAGTACAAAATATATCCCATTCCTTTCCAAGTAAGGTTTTGGTTCGCGTAATAAAATCAATGGGTAAATTCATTTTTTTAATATTGATGTGACAAAGTTAGAATAAATAGTTTATTGATTAAACAATGAAGATAAATGAGCCAATTTATCCGTGCTAAATGATTGATATTTTTGCTATTTTTGCCATTGATTTAAACAAAACATAAACGAATGATAAAGAAAATGATAATAGAAGACAAACGTATCTTCATCGTCTTGTTTCTATACACTTTCCTGTTGATTTTCTTCTGTTCTATGATGTCGCCTCTGTATCAATATAATGATTGGTCGGATATAAATCTGTACTTTAATATGGGGAAGGCTATGTTTAATGGAAAGACGCTTTATACGGAAGTGTTTGATCATAAGGGGCCTTTTATTTTCTTTATCTACGGTATAGGATACTTAATTTCAAATACCAGCTTCTTAGGAATGTATATTATTGAGGCTGTTTGCTGGACATTGATGGTCTTCGCTGCTTATTTTACAGCAAGATTATATCTCGATAAGATATATGCATTTATTGTTGCAATTGTATTTCCTGTGCTGATGTTATCACATACTTCGGAGGGAGGTTCAGCCGAAGAGTTTGTTGCCATTTTTCAAGTTATAAGTCTTTATCTTTTTATACGATATTTTAAAGATGAAAATGCTTCAGAACATAAGCCTGTTTATATGATTATACACGGATTGATGTGTATCATGGTGCTACTGATCAAAATCAATCTGGTGATATTTTGGTTTTTCCCTTTGCTCGCCATATTCATCAATCTTATACTGAAAAAAGAATACAAGAATCTAGTACATAATATTATTGCATTCCTAATAGGAGTGTCAATCGTGGCTATTCCCTTTGGCTTATACTTTTTGATAAATGGTGCTCTATCCGAATTTTGGAATATTTATATAGACCTTAATAGAAGTTATGCTAAAATAGGAAGCCTGTCGGAAGTAATGGAAGGGCTTTTGGTTCGTTTCTATTTGCGTTTACGTTTCGAAACATTTGAATTTCTTATTATATTACTTGGAGCTATTTATTTCCCGATAAAGTATATACAAAATAGATTGGGGGCTATATCAATAATACTTTCGTTCGTGGCATTGTACGTTGCTATATTTGTTACCCCGGGTTATGTTTATTATTATTCTATCCCATACTATGTTTATGCTCTCTTGGGATGTATTATTTTATGTAAATTCTTGAATCTAAGTTCGAATTGGCGTGTATATTTCGTTTGCATATTATTGGCTTTACTTTGGGGTATAAACAGACGTGATTTTTTTGGCTTTACTATGAATGAGCTTATTAAAAGGACTAAGCAAGAAACTATAGTGAATAAGATTAGTGATATTATGGCTAAGGAAAAGAATCCAACAGTTATAAACTTGGGATTAGACGCTAATAACGGTGTTTTTACGAGATTAAATATTGTGCCTTCTGTCAAGTATTTCGTCACTCCGAATTTACATTATGATATATATCCTCAGATGAGGAACGAGCAAACTCTATATATAAATAATAAGAATGTACAATTTATTATATTGCCGCAAGGAGCGCTTAATTTTGATTATTTCCAAAATTTACCCGCCTTACATGATAATTATACTCTGATAGATAAATTTATAAATTCGGAATCGAAAGCATTCTATCTATACAAAAGAAAAGATTAATAAAATATGCAACCATCTCTCTTTCTTATTCCTGTTACATTGGGTGAAACCAGTATTGAACGAGTATTACCAATATATAATAAGGAAATTATATTGCAAATTAAGTACTTCATTGTAGAGAATATCCGTTCGGCACGCCGTTTCCTAAAGAAAGTGGATGGAAGTATAAATATAGATGATCTTACTTTTTATGAACTGAACAAACATACAAAACTTGAGCAGATTGAAAGTTATCTAAATCCCATATCCGATGGTTTCAATATAGGTATTATATCAGAGGCTGGTTGTCCTGCTGTTGCAGACCCAGGAAGCGACATTGTTGCTATTGCTCAAAGAAAAAATTACAAAATTGTTCCTCTTGTAGGACCGTCGTCGATATTACTCTCTCTGATGGCTTCAGGGTTTAATGGGCAAAGTTTTGCTTTTCAAGGCTATCTTCCCGTTGATGCATCTGATAGGGTGAAGAAAATTAAGCAATTGGAACATTTTATTCAGCATGATTCTCAAACGCAAATATTTATTGAAACACCTTACCGTAATCAAAGGCTTGTAGAAGACATCATAAAGCATTGTATACCTTCTACTAAACTATGTATAGCAATGAATATCACCTGCGAAGATGAATATATTAAAACTCTACCTGTGAAGGAATGGTCTAAACAACTGCCTGATATGGCGAAGCAACTTTGTATTTTTCTTCTTTATAAATAATTGGATAAAATATTGATAATTATCTGATTGTTATTATACAACAATAACAATCAAATATTTTTATTTTTCAAGTTATCGGATGAATTTTCCCGTTAGGGAAAAGAAAACCCCTGTTTTCAAACAGGTATTAACGCAAAAGGATTTATCCTTTTACCTTTCAACCTGCGGAACTTGTTCCGTAGTATTTGAGTTTAATTGTAGCCTGCTAGAGCTACGATTAAGGATTATTTGTTTTTGTCTCCAATTTTACCTTTCTATTTAGAGCTATCTGTTTATAGATAAATAATTTAGCTCAAAAAGACAAAAGTCATATTTAAATAATGTAAATTTTTATGCTATTAAATTTGCATAAAATAATAATATGATATATTTTTGCCTTTAAATAAATCAAAAATATAACTCCTTGTCCATTTTTCTGACCAAAAGTATATATTGAGATACAATTAACATCTTTAAATATTTGGTTATGAAAATTTCTTCTTTAAGTAAAAAAGTTTGTTTGGTTGCCATCATGTTTGGTCTATCAGCATTATCGGCAAATGCTCAATCTAAAGTTAATGTCGATCTTGGAGCTGACATCGTAAGCTCCTATGTTTGGCGCGGGGTTAAAACTGCGGGAGCAAGTGTACAACCTTATTTAAATGTAGGATTAGGTGGATTGGGGTTAGGAGCTTGGGGCTCTACCGATTTTACCGGTAATGAAGGTACTAAGGAGGTAGATTTTACCGCTTCTTATACTGTCGGTGGACTTAAATTGGCTGTGACCGATTATTGGTGGGACGGAGAAGGACAGTTTAGATATTTTAGTTCTCCGAATGAAGGAAATTCAGGACACTTGTTAGAAGGAACTATAGGTTATACCTTGCCAGAGGCTTTTCCACTGAGTATTACATGGAATACATTCTTCTTAGGAAAAGGAAATAAAAAAGAAAATGGAGATAATGCCTATTCTACTTATGTGGAACTTGCATATCCATTCTCCGTAGAAGGTGTGGATATGGGAATATCTGCCGGATTTACTCCATGGGAGAATACAACATTAGGCACAAGCAAAGGATTCAAATTCACTTCTGTTATGCTACGTGCAGCTAAGAGTATTAAAATTACAGATTCTTATTCATTACCAGTCTTTACCGGAATTATAGCTAATCCGGCACATGAGGATATACATTTCGTATTTGGTATTTCAATAAAATAAAGTTAATAAGCTAATTTTTAAGTATATGAAAAAAATAGAAGCAATCATTCGTAAATCTAAGTTCAATGAGGTTCGTAGTGCATTGCACGAGGCGGATATAGATTTCCTCTCATGGTGGGATGTAAAAGGACAAGGTAGTGCCCGTCAGGGTTTAATCTTTAGAGGGATAGCATATGATGTAAATGCTATAGACCGTATATATATATCGTTTGTAGTTCGGAGTATAAATGTCGAAAAGTCGATTGATGCTATATTGAAATCGGCATATACAGGTGAAAGTGGAGATGGTAGGATTTTCGTATCTACTATTGAGCAATCGATTCGCATCCGTACAGGAGATCATGGTGATGAGTCATTATATGATAAAGAAGATGAAAAATAAAATTAGTAAAGGATTCAGGTAAAAATAAAGAAATATGAAACGAAGATTATTTAAATACATCACCATATTATTATTAGCAGTATTGGTATTTCCAACTGCTATAATAGCACAAGATTCATTAGCTACAGCTGTCGATTCTGCTCAGGTGGCAGCTACAGCGCCGATAGTAGAAGAAGTAGTAACAGCCGAAGACGCTCCGGTTTTAGATTCAGGTAATACTGCTTGGATAATTGTGGCTACAATTCTTGTTCTTATGATGACAGTTCCCGGTCTAGCCTTATTTTATGGAGGGCTTGTTAGACAAAAAAACATATTGAGTATTGTTATGCAGTGCCTCTTTGTAACAGGCGTTATCAGTATATTATGGATTGCTTTCGGATATAGCTGGGTGTTTGGAACCAGCTTTATGGAATCTGATAACGCCCTGGGCGCTGTAATAGGTGGATGGGACAAGGTATTTCTTAATGGTTTGACATTGGAGACATTAACGGCAGGAAATATACCAGAAATATTATTTGCTTTATTTCAATGTATGTTTGCTGTAATTACCCCAGCTCTTATTATAGGGGCATTTGCAGAAAGAATTAAATTTTCTGGTTATGTAGTGTTTATAATTCTTTGGTCAATCGTTGTTTACAACCCGATGGCACACTGGGTATGGGGCGGTGGATGGTTGCAAAAAATAGGAGCCATAGACTTTGCAGGAGGTACAGTTGTACATATTAATGCTGGTATATCAGCTCTGATAATGGCTCTTATGCTCGGACGTCGTAAAGGTTATAAGACGATTGGCCATCCTTTTACCCCGCATAACATTCCATTTGTATTTATTGGTACGGCTTTGTTGTGGTTAGGTTGGTTCGGATTCAATGCGGGTAGCGGTCTTGCTGCTGATGGTCTTGCTGCAAATGCTTTCTTAGTAACGCATTTAGCTACTTGTGTGGCTGCCGTTATGTGGATGAGTCTCGAATGGATTTTGTATAAAAAACCTACAATTGTAGGATTCTGTACAGGTGCTGTTGCCGGATTGGTGGCAATTACGCCTGCCGCGGGTACAGTAGATGTATTGGGTGCTATAGCGATTGGTGGAATTTCTGGTTTGGTATGTTTCTTTATGGTTGCTTTTGTAAAACCTAAATTGAAATATGATGACTCATTAGACGCATTCGGCGTACATGGAATAGGTGGTATTGTAGGCTCCATATTGACGGGCGTTTTTGCTACTCAGGCCATCACAGGTGCTGAAGGCGTACAAGGTGCATTATACGGTGACTGGAATCAATTGTGGATACAGATAGTTGCTACAGGAGCTTCTATAGCATATAGTGCAATACTTACTCTAATACTATTCTTTATAGTTAACAAGACTATTGGTCTTCGGGTATCTAAAGAAGATGAAGCTGTTGGTCTTGATATATCTCAACATGGAGAAATTGCTTATAGCGAAGACGAATAATGATTTGAACTTAGTTTTTTGGAAATATGGAAAGGAAGAAGGAGATATACTCCTTCTTCCTTTGTTTATTTGTTAAAATATCCTTAAAAAGGACGGTTGAATGTCATCTCTGTAGATATTAATGTTAATGTTAAAATTATCTAGGCTATTTTTGGGCGTGTTAATCAAAATATATAGAGATGAAAAAATTATTTAAACTATTTCCCATTTTGGGAATAACCTTAATTACAAGTTTTCTTATTGGGTGTAGTAGCGATGACGACAAAAATTTTGAAGCAAGAATTTTGAAAATGACGTTTGAAGATCCAATAGTCGTAAAGCAACCCGTTATTGAAGGGACGAATGTATTTTTCTATGTCAAAGGAAATGTTACTGAAAGTAATTTAGAAAAACTAATACCTGTGGTTGAAGTATCCGAAGATGCGACAATTAACCCTGAGTCGGGTAGTGAAGTAGATTTCTCGGAAGGACATGTTAAATTTATTGTAACAGCTGGTGATGGTACTACTAAAACCGAATATACGGTGATCTGTGTAAGAAGTACAAATACGGAATCATCGCTTTTGGGGATGACATTCGATAGTTCTATTGTAACGAAGCAACCTGTAATAGATAGCACAAATGTTTTCTTTGAGATATCGAATGATGCTACTTCTAGCGATTTAGAAAAATTAATACCAGGAATAGAGCTTTCTGATAAAGCTACTGTAAATCCCATATTAGGGAGCGAGGTGGATTTCTCGAAAGGAGCAGTTAAATTTACTGTAACAGCTGGTGATGGTACTACTAAAACTACTTATCAGATAATACCATGGCAAAATAAATTTTCTTTCGAGAATTGGGTCTTTGAAGGTAATTCTAATAATAGCCTAAATGGTAGAGAGGTTGACTTTTATGCTCCTGTGGCTAATTGGTCATCAAGTAATACAGGCGCAGCACTGCTTTATGTTTTAGAGCAATCAGATAAGATTGTAGTAACCAAAACAGAAGATGCACATAGTGGCAAAAGCGCTGCTAAAATTGAAACTATTCAATCCAATAAACTGGATGGAACAGGTTTATCTTTATACCCCGCGATTACTACAGGTACTCTTTTTATGGGAACATTCCAAACAGATATGTTGAATGTGCTGAAGAGTACTAAGTTTGGTGTTATTTATAATAAAAAGCCGAAAACGGTAAAGGGGTATTATAAATATACACCGGGAGCAGACTTCTATCGATCAACTAATGCTAATAAAAGCAAAGTAACATTAGAGCCTAACACTAAAGACGAATGTGTAATCAATGCTATCCTTTACGAAGTAGATGCAAAAGATACTCCACTAACAGGTGTAGATGCTTATACTTCTCCAAGACTTACTGCAATAGGAAAACTATTAGATGGAACAGCTAAAGAGGCTTATACAGCATTTAGTATTGATATGGAGTATAAGAAAGAATATGATTCATCCAAGATGTATCGTTTTGCAATTATCTGTTCGTCCAGTAAATGGGGTGATACATTTAGCGGGGCACCGGGTAGCATATTGTATGTTGATGATATAGAAATAGTATCAGAATAAGATTTATCATATAAATAAAGGGCGCAGATATAATTATCTGCGCCCTTTTGCTGTAATAATATATAGTCACTGTTTCTTGTAACTCATTTTAAATCGGCTGTAGAACATAGTGAACCCTGTTATTACATTATTTTCATCCTTGTCGAATTTTATATAATCAAATTTATCAGGTGTCACTATAAATTTGTTGTTCCCTGTAAATTTATAAATGGGCGAAAAAGCTTTTTCATTCCATACTATCTTTAATCCGTTGTCTTCAGCTATTATCTGAAATGGATTTCCTTCATTAGCGTATGTTCCAGTATATTCACTTAAGGCTTCGGGTGTAATGGGCTTTTCTTTGTATTTGAAACGTTTTTGAGAAAGCATCCACTTATAGACCTCTTCATTATTGTATGTCTCAGTCCAGCTGTCATGCCCTGCTTTGGGATATATCGTAAACTTTACATTTGGGTTATTGTAAGGTTTAAGAGAATCTATCATTGTTTGTGAGTAAGAAATCTCTACACTATCGTCTTTTGCTCCATGAAAACACCAAATCGGCATATTCTCCAGGCTCCATACATTATAGGAATCTCCGCCACCACAGATAGGGATGATTGCAGCAAATAATTCTGGATAGGATTGTGCCGTACGCCATGTTCCGAAGCCACCCATGCTGAGCCCGGTCAGATAAGTGCGGTCTTCATCAATGCGATATTTCTTCTGTAAATCAATTACGAGTTTTTGAATGAAATCAGGCTTCCAACCACGTTCAGGGGATTGTGGTGAAACGACAATGAAGGGATACTTATGACCATCTGCTATTTTTCTGGGAGGACCAAGTAGTTTTACTTTTTCTACTTCATCACCACATTCACCTACACCATGCAGGAAAACCATCATAGGCCATTGTTTCGTCGTATCAGCTTCGTATCCGTCGGGCAAGTATAGAAGATAATTCATCTGGTCTAGAATTATTTTGTGACTTGTCTGCTGTGCTTGTGTCTGTGTACAGACTAATAAGGTTATTAATAGTGTTATAAATAATGACCTTTTGGTTAGGAGGTAGTTCATAAGATATGTTTTTAATGTTAAAATTTATTCTAAGATAAACAAAATGAGTAGAACTTTGAACTATTTGCTTTAATAAACAGATGAAACTGTATATATTATTAATTTCTGACTCTGTTCGGGTATCTTCATTTCACTAACTAATTTTGGAACATTAGTGTGTTGCTTAGTTTAGAAAGAGTGTAATAGAAAGGCGAAGATTCTATTCAGAATCTTCGCCCTTGTATTTCTTGGTACTTACTGATAAATCCCTTATCCTAAGTAGCTTTTTAGTAATTTACTACGTGAATTTTGTCTTAAACGCTTTATTGCTTTTTCCTTGATCTGACGTACACGTTCTCGTGTTAGTTGAAATTTATCACCTATTTCTTCTAAAGTCATTTCTTGATAACCAATGCCGAAGAACATTTTGATAATTTCACTTTCTCTTTCTGTCAATGTTGATAATGCGCGATCAATCTCTTGTTGGAGTGATTCGTTTATCAACGTACGGTCTGCAATAGGCGCATCATCGTTTACAAGTACATCCAATAGACTATTATCCTCACCTTCAACAAAAGGTGCATCCATGGAAATGTGTCGTCCTGAAACTTTCAGCGAATCGGCGATTTTATCAACCGGTATGTCTAATTGCTCTGCTAGCTCTTCTGCCGATGGCTTGCGTTCGTTTTCCTGCTCAAATTTGGAAAAGGCCTTGCTGATTTTGTTCAGCGAGCCTACCTGATTGAGGGGGAGGCGTACGATACGCGATTGTTCTGCTAATGCTTGCAATATAGATTGGCGAATCCACCATACCGCATAACTGATAAATTTAAACCCTCTGGTTTCGTCGAATTTTTCCGCAGCTTTGATAAGTCCAAGGTTTCCTTCATTGATAAGGTCGGGTAAGCTTAATCCTTGATTTTGATATTGTTTTGCAACAGATACAACGAATCTTAAATTTGCTCGTGTTAGTTTTTCTAATGCAGCTCTATCACCTTTCTTAATGGCTTGAGCTAACTCTACTTCTTCCTCAACCGTAATCAAATCTTCGCGACCGATTTCTTGTAAATACTTGTCTAAAGACGCACTCTCGCGATTTGTAATTGACTTTGTAATCTTTAACTGCCTCATATACAGATATGTATGTATAATGTACTCAAAATGTTTGCAAATATAGGGAAAATGTGTCAATTAATGGCTATATATTCCTGTTTAATTGCAAAGTGTTTTGTTAATAATACCCAATTGTTAATTTGTATAGCTATAAAGTTTGTACTAAGCCTTGTTGAATAGATAACGCTTAAGCCATCAAATTAGTTCTAGGCTTAAGCGTTATTTAAGTTAAAGATAATTTGTTATTCTCCAAATTCTATTGCAAAAGCTCTTCGTTGTCCTGATGGTGTAAGTGCTGATATAAATAATGCTTTCTCTGCGCTTCTTGCAGCAGATTGTATCATGCTTTCTGCTTCTTCCGGGGTTGATACAGCTTCGCCGTTCAATCTTTGGATGATAAAGCCTTTGGTTATTCCTTTCTTAGCGAATATGCCTCCATTTTCAACTGCAGATACTGCTACACCATAGCTTATTCCATATTGTTTCTTCTGGTCGTCAGTCAATTCTTTGAACACTACACCCATATTAGACATAATTTCATCTTTCTTGACAACTGTAGTATTGCCTGCATTATTCTTAAGTGTAATATCGAAAGTCTTATCTGTACTGCCACGTTTTATATCTACTTTCACTTTATCTCCTGGACGGAATCTTGATACTTGTTCTTGTAGTTCGCTTACAGATTTTACTTTTACTCCGTTTACAGCAGTGATTACATCACCTTCTAATACTCCGGCTTGTTTAGCAGGGCTCATTTCTGCAAACCCTCCAATATAAGCACCTTCGTTAACTTTTAAGTCTTTAGCTTTTTCAGGACTCGTTTCCTTCGCTGCTGCTATGTCCTGAATCAAAACTCCAAGTACAGCACGTTGTACAGTGCCATATTCCTTGATATCTGCAACTACTTTTCCTGCAATAGAGATAGGTACGGCAAAACCGTATCCGGCAAAGTCTCCTGTTTGTGAATAGATTGCAGTATTTATTCCAATTAGCTCTCCATTAGTATTAACTAATGCACCTCCACTATTACCACGGTTTATAGCGGCATCAGTCTGGATAAATGATTGAACATCTCCGGATTTCATAGAGCCAATACCGCCACGACCTTTTGCGCTGACAATACCAACGGTAACAGTTGAGGTAAGATTGAAAGGATTTCCGACAGCGAGTACCCATTCTCCAACTTTCAGGTTATCTGAGTTTCCGAATGGAATATAGGAGAAGTCATCTCCATCTATTTTAAGAAGAGCGATATCTGTTTCGGGATCAGCACCTACTAACTTCGCATTCAATTTGCGGTTGTCGTTTAATGTTACTTCTATTTCACTGGCTTTGTCTATCACGTGATTATTAGTGATAATATATCCGTCTTTCGAAATAATAACTCCCGAGCCAAAACCGACTTGGGGTTGACTTTCATAGTCTCTGCCACCTCTGTCTCCAAATCCAAAGAAATATTCAAATGGATCTATCTGACGGCGGCCTTGACCTTGAGCAGAATTTACACCTTTTACTGTCGATTTGATATGGACTACGGCATGCACAGAACTTTCGGCAGCTTTTGTGAAATCCGGATAACCTTCCTTTGTCAGGCTGGCAAGATGCACGCCTTTTTGATCGAATTCTGTTCCATAGTTATACGAATCGGCAGAGCTATAGCCTCTTCTGCTCTCCATGTAGCTATACATTCCATAAGTAGCTCCTATACTTACTAATGCAACCACAATATAGGTTGAAATACTTTTCCAAAAATTTTTCATATACAAGTATTTTTAATTTAATATTCCTGTTTATTTTTCAAGTTATCGGATGAATTTTCCCGTTAGGGAAAAGAAAACCCCTGTTTTCAAACAGGTATTAACGCAAAAGGATTTATCCTTTTACCTTTCAACCTGCGGAACTTGTTCCGTAGTATTTGAGTTTTCTTTCAAATGTAAACACAAAAATTGTACTCTTGGTGCGCTGTAAGTTCATTTTTTAACACTTTTAACCGAGGATAAAATCTTTATTAAAATTTTAACAATTTAGTCAGACTTTTTGTCATGTAAATATTTTATCTCTAAAAAATGTATCTTTGTTCGTCCTTAAAGTATATAATAAAAAAGCCTTAATAAATGGGAACATATATATTAATAATAATAGCAATTTATTTCTGTGCATTATTTCTTATCTCACACTTGGTTAGTAAGAAAAGTAGCGATAATGAGGCGTTTTTTTTAGGAAATAGACAATCTCCTTGGTTTTTGGTGGCAATAGCTATGGTAGGAACATCCATATCGGGTGTAACCTTTGTTTCTGTGCCGGGAATGGTCGGTAAATTTGACATGACGTACATGCAAATGGTATTTGGCTTTGTTGTTGGTTATTTCATTATTGCTTACGTATTATTACCACTATATTATAGGCTTAATCTAACTACAATATACGGTTATTTGGAGCAGCGTTTTGGCTTTTTCTCTTATAAAACGGGGGCTTCGTTCTTCATTTTATCAAAGGTGATAGGTGCTGCTGCACGCTTATATCTAGTGGCAATGATTTTGCAAACCTTGGTCTTCGATCAGTGGAATATACCTTTTTGGATAACTGTTACTGTAATTATTTTACTTATATGGGGATATACGTTTCGTAGTGGTATAAAGACGATAATATGGACAGATACGCTGCAGACCTCTTGTCTAATATTGGGAGTAATACTGATAATATGGCAGGTAGCATCTAAGATGGAGATGAATCTGCCTCAGGTCGTACAAGCAATTAGCAATAGTGAACATTCTCGTATCTTCGTTTTCGATGATTGGGCATCGAGACAGAATTTTTTTAAGCAGTTTCTTAGTGGTATTTTTATAACTATTGTCATGACGGGGCTAGATCAGGATATGATGCAGAAAAATCTTACTTGCAGAACGCTTAAAGATGCACAGAAGAATATGGTAACATACGGATTTTCTTTTGCTCCCATCAATTTATTGTTTTTATCATTAGGAGTATTGCTGTTACTGTTTGCTGCACAATATAATATTGCTCTACCGGAAAAATCGGATCAAATATTACCTGTTTTCGCTGCTGAATATTTAGGATTGCCAGTGTTGATATTTTTTACGATTGGTATTATTGCTGCTGCATTTTCGAGTGCGGATTCTGCTTTAGCGGCTTTGACAACATCTGTTTGTGTCGATTTGCTGAATATAAAAAGAGAGGATCCAGAGAAGGCGAAGAGGATACGGAAAAAGGTTCATGTGCTGGTAAGCTTTATATTTCTGATTGTTATTCTTATTATCAACTACATGCATCAAGAAAATATATTGGATACGATATACAAAGTTGCATCTTACACATATGGTCCGCTATTGGGATTGTTTTTTTTCGGGCTGTTTACGAAAATAAATATACGGGATAGATTCGTACCTGTGGTGTGTATATTGGCACCCATACTAAGTTTTTTAATTGAATCAGTCTTGTTAAAAGCTTATAATTATCAAGTGGGATATGAGATACTTTTATTTAATGGGTTATTAACAGCAATTGGTTTATTTGTTATATCTCAACGGAAGCAAGCTGGTTATATATCGAATATAAAGGAATAAAGCCGATTTGAAATGTATTTCTTTTATGGAGCATTTTCTTTATAAAGGTATTTAGGGGCTATATTTGTATTTAATTTAAACACATCTCAAAACTATGAAAAAAATTAATCTGTTTCTATTTTCAGTATTTATGGTTTTATGTCTATTTACTGCATGCGGTGATGATGAAAAAGATGAGAGCCTCATTGGTAAATGGAAATACGAGAAAATTGAAGTCGATTTTAAAACAAATTCTTCTTCAATTTATGATGCATTGATAAAAAAGCAAATTGAACAGCAATTTAATGCTCAGGCTTTGGGGCAAGTTATAGAATTTACAAACGATGGCAAATTTATAGCTGATGGAGAATCGAGTGATTACAAAGTGGATGGAGATAAATTGACTATGCCTTATGATGACGGATATATGACGGTTAATTTCTCAATAAAAGGAAAGAAACTCGTTCTGTATTTAGATGTTAAGTCTGAATTTGAAGAAGAAATATATGAGCAGATTCCTGATCTTGGAGATATTAAAATAGAAAGGGCTATAGTCAGAATGTCTTTCGAAAAGCAATAGTCCATAGATACTGAAAAATAGAAAGCCGATATTATTCAAATAACATCGGCTTTTATATATCTGTTTATTTCAATTATCCTACTTCTACTACTAGGAATTTAGTTAGACTCCAGAATTTTTTGTAGTCCGTAATTTTAATTACGATCTTACCACTGGCATCTTTTTCCAATGCATAACTGTCTTTAGGGTGGTCTGATAATAATTTAGCCTTTTTATCATACACAGGAATACTTTGTGTGTCGCGGATGTCTATTCTAACGAATTTACTCTTCTCAATTCCTTCATTCAGTATCTTAGACGAAGCAAGGAATCCTCCTGTTACGACTTTAGCTTCTTTCAGCTCTTTTGATGTGCCGAACATATAATAAGCAGTATTCAATTCCTTATCTTGCTCTTTTATTTTTGCTGCTTGTTCGGTAGTCTGCGTTGATAAAGTCTCTACATTTTCAGACAGCGATTGAACATCTGTTTGGAGTGAAGCAATCTGAGCATCACGTGTCGCTAAAGATGTTTTTAGTTCGGTGATAGTAGTTGCTCTATCAGCCAACTCTGTATTCAAGCGCTCAATTGTACCTTTTAAGCCTGACATCTGGCCTGAACTACTCTTTAGTTTCTGATTCAGTTTTTCTATGTCAGATTTGTTTTTCTTTAAGATTTCGTTTACCATCTCGAAGTTGTCCATAACACGTGTTTTTGTGTCTTTAGACATTTCCCCTTTGTTTTTTGATTCGAGAGTCAGGTATTTCTCCGCATCTCTGATTTGTTTGAAATTTTCTTCTATGTCATTTATCAATGAATTCACTTCAGCCAGTTCGGTATTGCCTTGTCCTGCGGCTAGCAACAAGGAGTCTCTTTCTGCTTGCAAAGCTTTGTATTCATCAGAATTTTTCACATTACATGAAGCCATTGCAAGTACGCAAAGGCATGCTACTACTAATTTTTTCATATACAGATATTTAACTTGTTAGTTTTTATTGTCAATCTTATTAATTATTCTTTTCCAGAAAGTATTATAACAAACTCACCTCTAGGTTCGTTCACTGAAAAGTGAGATATTAGTTCCTTGAGAGTCCCTCTGCGTACATCTTCATAGACTTTCGAAATCTCGCGACATGTGGCCGCATAACGCTCTTCTCCCATGTTATCAGCTAGTTGTGTGAGAGTTTTTATGATCCGATGAGGCGATTCGTAAAATATCATTGTTCGGGTCTCTTCAGCTAATATTTTCAGACGTGTCATTCTTCCTTTTTTTTGAGGGAGGAATCCTTCGAAACAAAATCTGTCGGACGGAATGCCTGAAGCAACTAAGGCAGGTACAAAAGCAGTAGCGCCAGGTAGGCATACTACATCAATGCCAGCTTTTACGCATTCACGTATAATCAGAAATCCCGGATCAGAAATTCCCGGTGTACCTGCATCCGATACCAAAGCTATGTCTTCTCCCGAACCAAGCCTCTCTACAATATGTGATACAGCTTTGTGCTCGTTAAATTTATGGTATGATTGCATTCTGTTTTGGATATCAAAATGTTTTAGCAATATCCCTGTAGTTCGGGTATCTTCTGCAAGGATTAGTCCTGCTTCTTTTAGCAGTCGCACAGCCCTGAATGTCATATCTTCCAAGTTACCTACAGGTGTAGGAACAATATATAACTTTCCCATTTCCTTTCTTTAAATGTAGCGCTTATCTGTCGCAAATATACTAAAAAAACGAGCTTGACTATACAAAATTACAATAATGTGATTTGTCATATTCCGTATATTATGGATTTTTCTTCTATCGAAATACCGAATAAGGCAAAATCGTATTTAGTAGGATCGTTTGCATCCAGCAATCTTAGGTTGTTTGTCAGTTCCATTGCCGACATCCAATCTGTTTTGTCTCGTTGTAATAGACCCAGTTTGCGTGCTGTGCGTTCGACATGTAAATCGAGCGGTATTATGAGGTCTTTAGTTGAGGCCTTCGACCAGAGTCCGAAATCAACGCCATTGTTATCTTTGCGAATCATCCACCGTAAATATAGATTTAGCCTTTTGCATGCCGATTTTTGCACAGGCGATGAAATATGCTTTCGAGTACGTTGAAGAGCGTCGGGTAAAGAAAAGAAATTCTTCTGGAAGTGATTCAGAGCATCTTCTATATTAGTATTGTCAGTAGGGAAAAACGCCTCTTCGAAACTATCATGTTTAGAGTAATGATGTCTCATAAAATTGATGCAACACAGTAGGTCAGAGTCATTGAAAGTCCGATGCTTAAACCCCACTAATTTTCGTAGGTCAGAATCTTTGTGATTGAGGATAAAATCGTATGGGCTATTATCCATTCGATTACTCAACTCTTTGCATTTATTGATTATCGTTTTTCGTTGTCCCCATGCAAAAATTGCAGCAAAGAAGCCTATGATTTCCCTGTCTTGTTTCAGGGTAAAGCTATGAGGAATACTTACCGGATCGTTTGGTATAAAATCAGGGGTGTTGTATTGCCGTACTTTTTCTTCTAAAAAATTCTTTAAATTTAGTATGTATTTGTCTCTTTGCATTTCGAAATGTACTTAGCTGGGCAAAGATATAATAGTTTCTCTTAGAAGCTATGGATAATGATGTTTTTAATACTATCCATATAAAAGCAAAAAACCTATATGAGTTGTCTCATACAGGTTAGCCCGTCATTGCTGTAGGTCAGATTATTTCACAACTTCCTGAGAAAGAGTGTCTGCTTGTAGCGCAGCAAGAGAGTCGCTTTCAGCTTGAAGTTTAGCAGCAGCTTCAGCAGCAGCAGCTTCAACAGCAGCAATAGAATCTTGGATTCTTTTTTGTTCAGCTTCTTCTTTAGCTTTGTTATTACATGAAGCGAAAGAGATTGCTACGATAGCAACAGCAAATAATACTAATTTTTTCATTTTTTCTTTTCTATTAAATCTTAAACGGTAAATGTTTTTGAGTTATCTCTGATAACACGATGCAAAGATATATATATTTATTTGGATGTTATATAGCATAATTATGTTTTTTTTACTGTTTTTTCTAGATTATTCCAAAGATAATATATAACCCCTGTCTTTTTGTTTATAACCGTCTAATTTTCATATAGATATCTTTTTATACTTTTTTTAGGAGTCTTCTCGAATTCGCTCGGATATATCTGAATCGCTGTTATATTTTCATAGGCGGCCTGCATTTTATTAAGATTCAGCCTGTTTTGTTCCATAATGGCAGGAAGCATTTCGTGATCGACATGTGCCGCATCCATCGTTTCGTAATCAGGATGGGCTAAAGCTACAAGTTTCCCATTGCGTTCGACGATAAGACTTTCGAGAACAAATGGCATATTATTTAATCTGGCTTCTATTTCTTCCGGAAATATATTTTGTCCATTCGGACCTAACAGCATAGTTTTGCTACGACCCCTAATGAATATTCGGTTATCTTTATTTATTGTACCAAGGTCGCCGGTTCTTAGCCAGCCATCTTCTGTAAATGCCGCTTTGGTCGCCTCTTCATTTTTATAATAACCTTTCATTACATTTTCGCCACGAACTTGTATTTCTCCAACAGTATTGTAAGGGTCGTCAGAATCTATCCTTACTTCCATGATATTGTCTAATACCTTTCCACAGGAAGTCGGTATAAAATCATAATTGTGGTCGTATGATATAAGAGGTGCGCATTCAGTCATTCCATATCCCACTGTGAATGGGAATTTTATTTTGTGAAGGAAAGCTTCAACTTCTCCATTTAGGGGCGCTCCTCCAATAATCACTTCATGAAAATTGCCTCCAAGGCCTTCCATCATTCCTTTTCTGATTTTGGCGTATATCTGGTCTCTTACGATTGGTACTTTCAATGCCATTTTTATTGCAGGCTTTTCTATTTTAGGGAGAATAGACTTTTTGTATATTTTTTCTATTACCAGAGGAACGGATATTATAAGATTTGGTTTGATTTCTGCAAAGGCTTCAGCCAGTATTTTCGGTGAAGGGGCTTTACCAAGCAAGGTAGTATGTGAACCTTCGGTCAGGGAATAAAGAAATTCGAAAGCACAACCATAGGCATGTGCCAATGGTAGGAATGAAACAATATTTTGCCCTCTGAACAACAATTTTAAATAATGTGCATGGGTAACGTTGCCTGCCAGATTATTTGCAGTTAGCATCACGCCTTTACTAAATCCTGTTGTACCTGATGTATAATTAATCAATACGAGTTCCGAATTATCTACTTTTGCATATTTAATATCATTCGCAGTATATCCGTCAGGATATCTTGCAGCCATCTTACTATCTAGCGAATCAACTATAATTGAAAGTTTTTCTCCTTTTTGTTCATGCAAACAAGTAAGCTTAAAATCATTAACGTTAAAAGCTCCTCTGACTTTGGTGATAGAGTCTTCATCTATCGAATCCCAAATCTGGCTGCTAATAAAGAGAAGAGTTGCTTCGGAATGGTTTATAATATGTTGTATGCTGTCAGCGTGGAAATCTTGTAATATGGGTACTATGACTGCTCCATATGTAATTGCTGCAAGGTAGGTTACGCACCAAGGGATATTGTTTTTTCCTATCAATGCTATTTTATCTCCTTTTTTTACTTGAGACTCTTCCAATAATATATGTATCCGGGCTATTTCTCGTGCCAGATCTTTATAGTATAGTGTTTTTTTCTCCGAATAGTCTGATAAACCTGGTAAGTCCCAGTTATATTTGAAGCTCTTTTCGTATAGTTCTACAAAATTTTCTTTAACCATAATTATTGCTCATTTTGAGTAAATTTGTGCAAAAATAAGGACAATGCTTATAATCTACAAGTATTTTTTCGCTAAAGTTGAGACAATTGTGTAATTTTGTACGTTTTTTGTAATGATGTTTTAGTAGAATAAAATGTCATTTGTCTTAATATAAAATATTTAGGTCTTTCCAAAAATAATGATAGATAATTCAATATTTGAAAATAAAACAGCGGCTTACCTTACATTAGGGTGTAAACTGAATTTTGCTGAAACCTCTGCTATCGGTAAACAATTATCGCAGGTTGGTGTGCGTAAGGCAAGAGAAGGCGAAGTTGCTAGTATATGTGTTATAAATACTTGTTCCGTTACGGAGCTTGCTGATAAGAAGTGCAGGCAAGCTGTACGGAAAATGATTAAAGAAAATCCAGGTGCCTATGTGATTGTTACTGGGTGTTATGCTCAGCTGAAACCGGAAGATATAGCCGGGATAGAGGGTGTAGATATTGTACTGGGTTCGGAACAGAAGCTAGATGTGGTCGCATATCTGGATGAATTAAAAAAGAAAGATAAGGGAGTCGTTCATACGTCTAAAACAAGTAAAATAAAGTCTTTTGTGCCATCCTGTTCACAAGACGATCGTACTCGTTATTTCCTTAAAGTTCAGGATGGTTGTGACTATTTCTGTTCATTCTGTACTATTCCATTTGCAAGAGGACGGAGTAGAAATGGAACTATCGAAAGCATGGTAAAGCAAGCACAAGATGTAGTCGCTAAAGGTGGAAAAGAGATTGTTCTCACAGGTGTCAATATTGGAGATTTTGGTCGTACAACAGGTGAAACATTCCTCGATTTGGTGAAAGCTTTGGATGAAATAAATGGTATAGAACGGTATCGCATATCATCTATCGAGCCTAATTTGCTGACTGATGAAATTATCGAATTTGTTTCCCTATCGAAACGCTTTGCACCACATTTCCATATTCCCTTGCAATCGGGTTCGGATGAAGTACTCAAGTTAATGCGCCGTCGTTACGATACTGCATTGTTTCGCCATAAAATTGAAAAGATAAAATCAATTATGCCAGATGCATTTATAGGTGTGGATGTTATAGTAGGAACCAGAGGTGAGACCGATGAATATTTTGAAGATGCCAGACAGTTTCTGGAAAGTCTTGACTTCTCGCAATTGCATGTTTTTACATATTCGGAGCGGCCTAATACACAAGCATTGAAGATAGACCATGAGGTTGATCCGAAAACAAAACATGCCCGATGTAAAGTATTACTGGACTTGTCAGATGTAAAACTTCAGGCCTTTTATGAGTCACAGCGAGGTTCGCAACGCAAGGTTCTTTTCGAAAATGCACAGCATGATAATATAATGTATGGCTTTACCGAAAATTATGTGAAAGTGGAAACTCCATTCGATACGAATAAGGCTAATAAAATAAAATTAGTTACTTTAGGTTCTTTTAATAAGGTAAAGACCGCTTTAACTGAAAATTGATAAATGAATCGGATTTTATATTATATAATATACTTATGGATGTTTCTGCATGCACTATTGCCATTAAGAGTGCTCTATGTGTTGTCAGATATACTTTACCTTTTTGTATATAAAATAGCGAGCTATCGATTGCATGTCGTAAAACATAACCTCGAAGCTTGTTTTCCTGATAAAACGGAAGCAGAGAGAAGAATGATTGAAAAAAAGTTCTATCATCATTTCTGTGACTATTTTGTTGAGACAATTAAGTTGTTGCATATATCTGATAAGGAGATGCAAAAGCGCATGAAGTTTGAGAATCTTGATTTAGTAAGAGATTTGATGAAGGATGGAAACTCGGTCATGATGTATATGGGGCATTACTGTAATTGGGAATGGGTTCCGTCCATTACTTTAAACTTTAAAGGAGAAGGCGTAATGCTTGGAGAAATATACAAGCCATTGAAAAATAAAGCGATGGATGAAATTTTCTTGAAAATACGTAGTCGTTTCGGTTCGTTAGGGATTCCTAAAAATGAAACATTACGTACAATAGTCAATCTTCGCAGAGAGAAAAAACAAACAATTATAGGATTTATTGCAGATCAAACTCCATCAGTGCACAATATACATTACTGGACTAATTTTCTGAATCAGGATACGCCTGTGTTTACAGGAGTGGAACGCATAGCCAAAAAGACAGGATTTGCGGTTACCTATCTCGATTTGGAAAAAGTGAAACGTGGATATTACAAGGGTACCGTAAGATTAATTACAAGTCAATCGCAGGCTGAACCAGAGAATGCTATTACAGAAGCTTATACCAGAGCAATGGAAACAACAATCCTTCGTAGCCCTGCTTATTGGTTGTGGACGCATAAACGATGGAAAAGAACCCGTGAAGAAGTAGAAAAAGCTCAGCAGAAATGAAGAAAATATCGGTTGTCATTCTTAACTGGAATGGGCGAAAGCTGCTAAAAGAGTTTTTACCATCTGTAATACGCTATACGACTTATCCTGATATAGAAATAGTAGTTGCCGATAATGGTTCTACAGATGATTCCCTTACATTTTTGCAAATTGAATACCCGCAGGTGATTTGTGTAGAACTGTCTGATAATCATGGATTTGCTGATGGTTATAACAGGGCTTTGGAAAAGGTTGATGCTGAGTATTTTGTTTTGCTCAATTCAGATGTAGAGGTCACAGATGGCTGGTTATTACCTATTATAGAATATTTAGATACCAACAAAGACGTTGCTGCTGCCCAGCCGAAGATACTAGCTCAAAGAAATAAATCGTATTTTGAATATGCCGGAGCATCTGGAGGATTTATCGACAAATACGGGTATCCTTTTTGTCGGGGGCGTATATTCAATAAGGTAGAGGCGGATTTGCATCAATATGATTCGCCGATTGATGTATTATGGGCAACAGGTGCTTGTCTCATAATCAGATCCAGAGACTTCTTTGATGCTGGCGGATTCGATGCTTCGTTCTTTGCCCATATGGAAGAAATAGATTTGTGTTGGCGACTAAACAGTCGTGGGAGGCGTGTAGTTTGTTTACCTTTTTCGACAGTATATCATGTTGGTGCTGCAACGTTGAAAAAGGAAAGCCCACGAAAGACATTTCTTAATTTTAGGAATAATCTGTTGATGCTATACAAAAATCTGCCTCAGGAATCGTTAAAGAAAATAATGATTATAAGGCTGATACTTGATTATGTAGCTGCCTTCCAATTTGCTATTACAGGAAAGTATGCCAATGCAAAAGAGGTGATAAGGGCGCATAAGGATTTCTACAATAATAGGAAGGCTTATAGACAGGTAAGACAGGATAACATGAAGAAAAGAACTAGGCCGTTCATCAAAACAATTTACCCGAAAAGTATTCTGGCAGCTTATCATTTGAAGCGAATTCGTGTTTTCTCCAAACTGCATGATTTCAATTGATTCCTCTATAATTTATCCTAAAATACATTATAATATTTGTTTTTCTTGTATATTTGACTGTTTTATCCTTCGTAAATATAATATATGAAACGCTTTATAATCACCATATCTATGCTTCTGATATTCTTTGCGTTTGCCAAATCGCAGGAATATTACGATATGCCTCAGGAAAAATGGCTTATGTACGAAGGTGATTCTGCAGTGGTTGTTCCACTACGTCCGGTTCATATATTTGCTCCTTTAAGATTCAAAAGTAATAAAGAGCGACAAGAATATTCCAAACTAGTGCGCGATGTCCGGGTTGCCTATCCCTATGCCAAGATGATAGCTTATTCTATCATCGAAACATATGAATATATGGAAACTCTCCCGACAGAGAAAGCCAAACAAAAGTATCTGGAAGATGTTCAGAAGTTTATGATGGCGGAATATAAGCCCAAAATGAAAAGAATGACAAAGAGTCAAGGCAAAATTCTAATTAAATTAGTTGACCGTCAGTGTAATACATCGTCTTATAATATTGTGAAAGCATTGGTAGGCGGCTTCAAAGCAACTTTTTACAATGCGTTTGCCAGCTTATTCGGAAATAGCCTTAAAGCCGAATACGAACCAAATGGTAAAGATGCTTCTATTGAGGCAATTGTCTTACAAATAGAAGAAGGCACGATTGATTCTTATTATGTTCGTAATTATCATTCTTTTAGATAATTATATGCTATATAAAAAAGTAAGGGATGAGTTAAAACTCATCCCTTACTTTTTATTATTAATGCTCAAGTCAGCAATTATATACTATACTATATATTTTACTTCTTATATCGGTCAGATTTTTTTCCACATCGAGGTCTCTGTACGTCATCAATTTCATAGGAATAGGCCCGGTTGTTTCCAGATAAGCCGGTTGTTGGTATTGTACGTTTTCCCATAGTTTAAATCCTATACGTTGATAGAATCCTATACGCCGCTCAGATAATATGGTTGTAGGCAATTCTACTTCTAATATAATAGGAACTGTTATGTTTTCGAGAAATAAGTCCATGACCTTACGTCCATAGCCTCCATTTCTAAATTCGGGAGAAATAGCAAAATGTTCGGCAAAAATAAATTCGCCCAAATTCCAATAGGTAAGAAAACCTACAAGTTGGTTATCCTCAATAGTTACTGTGATTAAAAATGAAGGATTGTTTTTATATAAGTCAAGCATTGCATTCACCGGGCGTCGTTCACTTAGCGGGAATGATTCTATATACAAGTTTTCTACGAATGCGACTTCGTATTCACTTGTCAGATCTAGCTTTCTTATTTCCATTTATCTTCTCCTGTTTTTTTATTTATGGTTAATTAGGTTGCTGATTGAGTTTTACGTCTTTCAGATGCCCATCTTCACACTTAATAATTCTGCCCGGAAATTTCTGTACCACTGCATAATTATGTGTAGACATCAAAACCGTAGTGCCTTCTTCCGATATGGAGTGCAGAAGTTTTACTATCTGGTTTCCTGTTTCAGGGTCGAGATTCCCTGTCGGTTCGTCTGCCAGTATAATTTCCGGCGAATTGAGTAAAGCACGTGCGATAACGATACGCTGCTGTTCGCCACCCGATAATTCGTGAGGCATCTTATACCCTTTATTTTGCATGCCTACCTGAGCAAGTACCTCATTGATACGCATATCTATCAGATCTTTATTCTTCCAACCTGTGGCGCGTAAGACGAATTCAAGATTTTTGGCTGCTGTACGGTCTATCAATAACTGAAAGTCCTGAAAGACGATTCCGACCTTTCTCCTGAGATAAGGAATATCCTTTTTACTGAGCCTCTCCAAATCGTAATCCAAAACACGCCCGTGTCCTTTAGTCAAAGGTATTTCGTAATACAGACTTTTGAGGAATGTACTCTTGCCTGCACCCACTTTGCCGATGAGATATATAAATTCTCCTTCACTTATTGATATGTTGATGTCATTAAGGATGTTATTTCCATCCCTATCCAAATCTACATGTTCGTATTCTACTATTACTTCCTTTTCTTTTTCCATAACATTATCAATCAGAAGTTGTTATTTATAACCCTCAATCCGGTTTTACTTTTTATGTCTTTTTTGAAGCTCACGAGCCAAATCCTCGATGCTCAATCCTTTTGATGTAAGCATGACTATAAGATGGTAAAGCATGTCCGCCGATTCATATATAAGCCTGTCGTCAGTCCCGTTACATGCTTCTATTACAGATTCTAAAGCCTCTTCTCCTACTTTTTGAGCCATGCGATTTATTCCCGATTGGAAAAGAGAAGTCGTGTACGATCCTTCCGGCATTTCCTTATAGCGTTTCTCTATAAATTGTTGAAGATATTTCAAGAATAATATGTCTTCCTTATTTTCTTCTTCAAAGCAGGTGTCAGCTCCCGTATGGCAAACAGGGCCAACAGGATTCACTTTTATCAGAAGCGTATCATGGTCGCAGTCGTCCTTAATGTTTACTACATTCAGGAAGTTACCGCTTTCTTCTCCTTTAGTCCATAAGCGTTGCTTGGTTCTGCTGAAAAAAGTTACTTTTCCTGTCTCTTGTGTTTTCTTTAGGGCATCTTCGTTCATATACCCAAGCATCAACACCTTATTTGTCTCGTTATCCTGAATAATTGCAGGTATAAGTCCACCTACTTTTTCGAAATCGAGTTTCATCGATATTTTATTTTCTAGTTATTAATACGATCAAGAAGCCATAAAAGTTCAGTTTCTTGGTCGAAATTATATTCTTTATAATCTTTATATTCCAGCGTCATGTCAGGCCAGAATATTTTTGCTCTTTTATCTGTCGAAGGTAAGAAATATCGCGCACTATTCGAAATACTCTTTGTCGCATCATGTTTAGATTCGAAAAAAGATTTCTAATTATCTATCGTACACTAATATTATTCTTTCTTAGATAATCTTTCAAATCAGGAATCAAGATTTCTCCGAAATGAAATACACTGGCTGCCAATGCTGCATCAGCCTTTCCTTCTATAAATACATCTTTGAAGTGGGACATTTCGCCAGCACCACCCGATGCTATGATAGGTATATTCAACGTTTCGGATAAATGGCGAAGAGCTGCATTAGCATACCCGGTTTTCACACCATCGTGATCCATACTGGTAAAAAGAATTTCTCCTGCTCCCAGATTTTCAGCCTCTTTTGCCCATGAGAATAATTCTTTATCGGTCTTGTTTCTACCTCCGCTTGTATAACAGTGCCATATATTATTTTCGAGTTTAGCATCTATGGCACAAACACAAACCTGCGAACCGAAATTCTTCGCTATTTCTTCTATTATTCTCGGATTTCTTATGGCAGTCGAGTTTACTGATACTTTATCTGCTCCTGCATTAAGCAACCGGTCAACATCCGACAGTTCGTTGATACCTCCACCAATAGTAAAAGGAATATTGATATTGGCTGCAATGCGTTTTACTAAGTCTACAAAAGTTTTACGCTCCTCGTGCGATGCTGTGATGTCAAGAAAGACAAGTTCATCGGCACCTTGTTCGCTATATCGTACACCCAACTCAACAGGGTCGCCTGCTTCGCGGAGGTTTACGAAGTTTGTTCCTTTTACTGTTTTACCGTCTTTTACATCCAGACAAGGGATTATTCTTTTTGCTAGCATGATTCTATCTTCTTCTATGGTTAGATAATTCTTTCAAACTCACCCTATTTTCATAGATAGCTTTACCCAAAATTACCGCAGGAACTCTGGCTGCTTCCAAATCCAAGATGTCCTGAAAACAACTAACACCGCCGCTGGCTATCAGGTAAAGATTAGGAAATGCTTGTAGTATTTCTTTATATAAATCAATGGACGGGCCTTGCAACATTCCGTCTTTGCTGATGTCAGTACATATAACTTTGTTTATGCCTTCCTTTATATATTCATCAACAAAAGAGAGAATATCCAATGATGTTCCTTCCTGCCATCCCGAAACTGCTATTTTATGGTCTTTACAATCAGCGCCGAGTATTATCTTTTCATTACCGTATTTCGCTACCCAGCTTGTAAATAACTCTCTGTTGCGAACCGCTATACTACCTCCTGTAACCATCGCAGCACCAGCGTTGAAAGCAACCTCTAAGTCTTTGTCACTTTGTACACCGCCGCCAAAATCTACAGTAAGAGAAGTATAAGATACGATTTTCTCCAATACTGATTGATTTACTATATGCTTGGCTTTAGCTCCATCTAAATCGACAAGATGCAGGCGGTTGATTCCTGCATCTTCAAACATTTTCGCTACCTCGAGCGGGTCTTCGTTATATATTTTCTTGGCATTGTAATCTCCTTGTGACAAGCGTACACACTTACCATCAATGATATCAATAGCCGGAATAATTTCTATCATGAATCTTTTTTAAGTGAAAAATTTGATTGACAACGGGTATTTCCAGTATTCTCCGTTAGCTGCTTTTACAGCAGCAATTATAATGAATACGATTTCTATAATACCAAGTGCAATCAACATAGGAATACCAATTATAAGAAGAATCAGTATACATGAAATAACTGCATAGATGATCATGCTAATCATGAAGTTCGCTATATTCTTTCCATGTCTGTCAATATTCGCACTTTCTTTCGATTTAGTTAACCACATAACTATTGGCGCAATAAAACCAAGTCCCGGAACAATGAACCCTGCAAATTGCGACAGGTGCATTAATGTAATATATGTTTTCTCATCCATACCACTAACCGATTCGTTTTTTAAGTTATAATTTGAATCCAATATCTTTCTTTTCTCATACTGAAATTCCTCTTCGGAAATAACACCCTGAGCTCTCAGTTCTTCAAGTTTGCTCAAATCATCGTATTTGTTCATGGCTGTCGTTATTTTGTGTTTGACAAAAAGTTGGTTAATATTTTTTCTCCCACGCTTCCACTTTTTTCGGGATGGAACTGTGTGGCATAAAAGTTATCCTTATGCAATGCTGCACTGAATGGTTGTATATAATCAGCCGTAGCAATAGTATTTTCAGTCATCGGTACATAGTAACTATGCACGAAATATACAAATTGATTTTCAAGCGAGTTGTCAAAAATCTCACTTTTCACATTCGTCAGATTATTCCAACCCATATGAGGCACTTTATCTTCGTGCTTTTGCGGAATGAAGCGTTTCACCTCAGTGTCAAATATTTTCAGACAGTCTACATCACCTTCTTCGGAGTGAGAACACATCAGTTGCATACCGAGGCAAATACCCAACACTGGTTGTTTTAAGTTGGGGATAATCTTATCCAAGCCGGATTGCTTTAAGTGTTGCATTGTAGAGCTAGCCTCTCCCACACCGGGAAATATAACCTTGTCCGCCTTTTGTATCAATGCTTTATCTGCTGAAACGATAGCATTGATGCCGAGCCTTTTCATTGCATGTTCGACAGAGAAAATATTGCCGGCATTATATTTTATGATTACTATATTCATTCAAATATTATTTCTTCAATAGAAGGGAATCTATAACCTCGACCATTTCGTTGAACTCTTCAATTTTGAAGAGTCTGGTCAGCATTACAATTTTTCCTTCCTTATCGATGATGATATTGCGGGTAATACCTGCTTCTTTTTCTGCATACAACCCGAATATATCTGCCTTCGGGTCTAATCCGATAGGATAGGTGACACCAGTTGCTTTAGCAAATTTTAGGACGGTTTCGGCAGGCTCTTCCCTGTCTATTCCGAATAAAGCAAATTCAGGATTGTTCTTATGTTTTAGCCAGATGTCTTTTTCGATATGAGGCATTTCTTGCCTGCATACACCACACCAGCTTGCCGTAAATTGGAGCATAACGACTTTCCCTTTGAGCGAAGACAGTTTAACTTTCTTTCCCGATGGTAAATCCATATCGAAATCGGGAGCCATATCTCCAACCTTCACTTTATACTGATATTCATTTATTTCTTGCCCATAAAGGTTTACAAGGCAAAACGCAGCAACTAAAATAAACGCTAATTTTCTCATATTTCTTCTTCTGTTTGTTGTCTGTCTAATAAAAATTGTCTGAACCAGAATGAAAATGGTAAGGATGCTAATGCCCCAAGAATGTCGGCAAGAAAATCGTACCAATCTCCGCTTCTCTCAGGAAAATACTCATCTTGTATGATTTCAATTATACCTCCGTAAATAATAGGTATAAGTATTGCAAATACAACTAATTTGAGAATTATAATCTTTCCTTTCCTTGCATAAATGTAGTTGAACGAGGCTACACCAGCCAATCCGAAATACATGAGAAAATGCACGATTTTATCTGTCGGAACAAAGAATTCGAATCCGATTTTGGGAACATCGTCAGATGGGATAAGACAGCATAGGTAGAAAATAACAACGGCTATGATAGCCGGAGGCCAGCTGTATTTAAATATTCTTTTTAGCATACGATATTCTCTGAGTCTAAAATATAGACTTCAAAGATAAATAAAATATCAATATGTATATTCTATATCGGATGATTGATTGAATACTTTCATTTCACATGCTTTGCAATCGAACGAAAGTCGCAATTTAGTATTATTATATATCAAAAAGAAAGGTTCTTTATGTGGATGCTTCTCTGTCTGTTCCTTAGGGCACCAACCTAGTGATTGTTTGATACAATGGCGGGTAAACATTAGTGGTACATTTGCTTGTAATTCTTTTTCCAATGCGGGCTGAATCACTATTGCCTGATGCTGTTCGTAGAACGATTTACTCTTGTTGTTCATTACATTACCAAGGTAAGTAATCTCTTTCGTTGGAAATGGATGGTAAGTCTGCTTAAATGTGGCAATATCTTGCTTGTATCTTATGTTACGAATAGATAAAAGCTTGTCTGTTAGTAGTCTTCGCCATTCTGATAATACAGATGCAGGGATAAATCTGCTTTCTGTCAAATTGATATTTATCTCTTTTATTTTGAATATTGTTGTGCCGGTTTTGCTAAGGTTATTTTTTATATTTTCAGTCTGGTCTTTCTGTGCGATTTGTTTCTCGTATTCGAAGTTGAGAATAGCATAATTGTCGTCTTCATCAGTTATTTGTAACGAATATCCAAATGAAATTTCATTTAATTCAATATTTGCCGCAATCTTCCGGTCAGCTGATTTTTTCAATAATAGTTTCTCAAATTCGTGGTCATAGTTGCGATAGACGAAAGTTCCTTTTTTGACGTCAGGGATATTTGCAGGATAGATAAGATCTCCTTCTACACGGTTTACGTGAAGCCCTTCAAGTTCTTTCTTGTTATTGAAAAAGCATAAACCATCACCGTTATGTATTTTTATAGGGCTGCTTATTTTTATGTGTTTAGTTGTTATTTCAGTAATCTTTCCGACAGGTTCTCCTATTGATTTAGGAGAATCTAGAGACCACATATTCTGACTACGTTCGTTCAGGAAGTATTTAGTAAAACCCCTATTGAAGCTCTTTTCAGGATTTGGTTCGAAAGTAAGTGTCGAATGTCCCGATGAAGCCCTTATATACTGTGGTTTTTTGTCAAAAATATTATCCAGTTTCTTTCGGTAATGAGCAACAACATTTTTCACATAAGTCACGTCTTTCAACCTGCCCTCTATCTTTAAAGAACTTACGCCAACTTTCAATAATTCTTCAAGATTGTCAGAAAGATTCAGGTCTTTCATCGACAAGAAATGTTTTTTACTCAATATCTCTTCGCCGTTTGCGTCAACCAATGTATAAGGTAAACGGCAATATTGGGCGCAAGCACCTTTATTCGCACTTCGTCCAGATAAGGCTTGGCTCAGATAGCATTGCCCACTGTATGAGACGCATAATGCCCCATGTACAAAGGCTTCAAGAGGTGTGTTTACCTGCGTGGCAATATCACGAATCTCGTCTAAAGTTAGTTCGCGAGGCAGGACTATTTGTTTAAATCCTGCATCTTCAAGAAACTTAACTTTCTCTGCACCTCTGTTGTCCATTTGCGTACTGGCATGCAATGGGATAGGAGGGAGGTCGAGCATCGTAATACCCATATCCTGAATGATAAGGGCATCTGCTTTTGCATAATCATATAGTCGCCAGATTAGACTTTCGGCATCCTTTAGCTCCTTGTCGGTTAAGATGGTATTTAACGCCACATACACTTTAGCATTGTACTGATGTGCATATGCAGCTAAAGATTTTATGTCATCTAAGTTATTTCCTGCAGCAGCTCGGGCGCTAAACTGAGGAGCACCTATATATACGGCATCCGCACCGTGGTTTATGGCTTCGATTCCACATTCCAGATTTTTGGCGGGAGCCAGCAATTCTATTTTTCTAGCTTTGAGCAATGATCGTGATATTATTCTGTTATTGGCTGTATATCTCCCAGATTCTTAATCTGTGCCTTGTCATATGGGGTTTCCTGATATACAAAATAGTTCAGCCAGTTGTTGAATAATAGATTGGCGTGTCCTGACCAGCGAACAACAGGCGAATTCTTAGGGTTGTCGTTCTTATAATAATTAACCGGAAGTTTTATCGGTAGTCCTTTTTCAGCATCTCTTACATACTCGGTATTTAATGTATAAGGAGCGTATTCAGAGTGTCCTGTCAGATAAAATTCTCTTCCTCCACGTGATGTTATTATACCTACACCCGAATCGTCCGACTCGGACAATATTCTCAGCTCATCGTGTATAACGATATCATTTCTGGTGATTGTTGTATGGCGACTGTGCGGTATATAGAATTCATCGTCGAAACCTCTGAATAATGGAAATTTCTTATCATGTATTATATGTTTGAATACTCCGAACATTTTTTCAGGCAAAGCGTATTTCTTTACACCGTAGAAGTGGTATAAAGCAGCTTGAGCAGCCCAGCATATATACAATGTAGAAGTAACATGGGTTCTTGCCCAATCGAAAATAGTTGTTATCTCGGGCCAGTATGTTACTTCTTCGTATTCGAAGAGTTCCACAGGTGCACCTGTAATAATCATTCCGTCATAATAGTCGTCTTTTACCTCACTGAAATTTTTGTAAAACATCAGAAGATGCTCTTCTGATGTGTTTTTAGATACATGAGTATCGAGTTTCAAAAACTCTACTTCTACTTGCAGGGGATTGTTCGACAATAGCCTGATCAAATCGGTTTCTGTCGTTATTTTGATAGGCATGAGATTGAGAATGAGCACACGTAACGGGCGTATATCCTGTTCGTTAGCCCTAAGCTGACTCATTACGAAGATATTCTCTTTCTTGAGTATCTCAATTGCCGGAAGATTATTGGGTAAATTAACTGGCATTGCAATGTCTTTTTATAGTATGCAAAGTTATAAAATAAAAATATTATAACCACTATGTATAGAGACGCGGATAATATTTGGGATTTTAAAAATGCCAATTAAAACCAAATGTATAAGTCCATTCGGCAAACCAGAATGCCTGATGTGCTTTATCGTCAGAAGATACGGTCGTTCTTATACTAGGCATATTTATATAACCTTCTTTTACCTCAGAACGTAGAAAGAATAAATTCCATAGATTTACATCTAACCCCGCTTTTCCGTTTAGTCCAAATCCGGCAAGATGGAAGGCGTCATGACGTTCGTTTCCCATCATCGTTACATTACTTCTGGGCATAAGAAATCCAGCCCCGCCTCCGACTAGTCCATTGATTTTTAAGATTCCGTGATTGTAGAAGTTTCTATAATATTCAATTTCTGAATTTATATAATTTAATCCGTCAGTATGTTCAAACTGTAAAAATTCAGGAACGAGTTTTATCGTATTATCATCTCTTACGTAAGATTCGTATCCTGGTTTTACATGTCCATCTATATCAACAGTCTGATTGGCATCCATTACATATTTCATGTGATCTACGCCTAATGTGATAGCCAGGTTATCTTTAATGAAATAACCTAACCTAAAATTGGTTTGTGGAATTGTTATTCTATCCAGACGCAGATAATTGTAATAACTGAGCTTATTTTGTTTGTCCGAAGCCTTTACTTTGTGGAGGGTGAAATTGTAGTCATTTCCTTTGAAATGGATATCTGAATTAGTATATGCATCCTTGTTCCATCCCCATAAAGCATAAAATGTTCCTTTTTTATATGCAGGTTCACTCTGTGAAAAAGCAAGAGCCGATTGCAGAATTGCAAATGCGATAATCAATGTTTTTTTGTGTAGCATGATGTTTAGTTTTTATTCGTTGCTAATGCAATTAGTTAACAAAAAATAGTTTTGTTTGTTCATTGAAGTAAGAGATTATTGTTTAACGAAGAATGTTTATTAACTGTACAAGCGAATATAATGTATAAAAGAATAAGTGTATCGCAAGCTAGAGAGATACTAGACGGTGACGGAGAGTCTGTGCTATTGGATATAAGAGATTATGAAAGCTATAATCAGAGTCATGCATCGAGAGCTATTCATGTGAATCAGGATGTTTTATCCCACTTCATATATAATACACCAAAAGACGTTTCCGTATTAGTAATCTGTTATCATGGAAACAGTAGCCAGAGTTTGGCCCAATACCTATCATCTCATGGTTTTATGAATGTTTATAGTGTCGACGGAGGATATGAGGCATGGATAGATAGTGAATGATGTATTTTAAAAGTTTTTTTGAAAAAATACAACTGTTTTTAGTGTGATTTAGCGTTATTTTTCTTATAATTGATGTCTAAATGTTTGGAGGCATTTATTGTTTATAAAAATATATGAAATACTTCTGTATAATACTAATATAACTGATTCTCTATGAAATCTTATTTGTTATTTTTTCTACTGATGTTTTCTCTGGCGTCTTTCTCTCAACAAAATAAAGAGTTCTATTTATTCAACGAATTTCAGATGGGAAAGCTTATATATAAATCAGGGGCAACTACTGAAGGATACTTCAATTATAATACCGAAAAAGACAGATTGCTGTTTCTTGATGCCGATTCCACAATAATGGAGTTACTCAATCCCGCAGTCGTATCAGGAGTTTACATAAACGATCGTTACTTTGAACATATAAAAAATGGATTGTGTTATGAAATAATTAAAGTCGGAGAAGCCGTCTTGTATGTCCGCTGGCATTCTGTAGCCATATCACAAGGAAAGACAGGCGCTTATGGTATGCAATATAATACATCTTCCATAGAAAACTATAGTACTGTTAGCAGCCCTTCGGGAGTCGCTAAACTTAGTATAAACATACAATACAATGCAAAATATAAGAATATATATTATGTAAAGGTAAAAGGTAAACTTCAAAGTTTTACATCATTAAACTCATTAGCTAAAATATTTAAGAATCATCAGAACGAGATAAAGGATGCCTTCAAGGATGAAAATTTAAACTTTGAGAACCTCGATGATGTGAAGAAGGCTGTAGCATATTGCGCGCAATATATGTGATTAGACGTAGCGTTTAGCTTTAAAATATTTAAAAGCATGGTTGTAAATGAACTATGCTTTTTTTGTAGTGTTTATAATATTGGATTATGAGTCCAAGCTAAGTAATTTGTTTTCGTTCCCGATAGAGGATATAAGTATTTCTACAAAGCGTTTTTTACTATTTTTGTATGAATAAGTTTGTATATTCGTGAATACTTCTTTTCCTTTGTCATAGATTAAAAAAATACTATCTTTTTTAGAATAAGTAATGCAAAACACAGTAAAGATTAAAGACGTAAAAGACATCGTTATACGTTTCTCTGGAGATTCCGGCGATGGTATGCAGTTAACCGGAACTATTTTCTCAAATCTTTCGGCTATTTTTGGGAATCAAATCTCTACTTTTCCTGACTTTCCTGCTGAGATAAGGGCTCCTCAAGGCACACTTTCGGGTGTTTCAGGATTTCAAGTCCACTTAGGGAATCAAATTTATAATTCGGGCGATAAGTCAGATGTATTGGTTGCTATGAATCCCGCAGCTTTAAAGGTAAATGCCAATTCTTTGAAAGAAGATTCTGTTATTGTGATTGATGAAGATTCGTTCTCGAAGAGAGATATGGAGAAGGCTTTATTTGCAACAGATAGCCCTTTTTCTGAATTAGGACTGACGACACAACAGATAATATCTGTTCCTATTACCTCCTTGACAAAAGATAGTTTGGAAGGTATGGATTTGGATATGAAATCTCGCATACGCTGTAAAAACATGTTTGCATTAGGGCTCGTTTGCTGGTTGTTTAATAGACCATTAGATGTAGCCAATCATATGTTATCATCCAAGTTTGCAAAGAAGCCGGTATTGGTAGAAGCAAACCTGAAAGTACTAGCTGATGGATACAATTTTGGACACAATACAGATATGTCTATATCATCGTATCGTGTAGAGACTGTCAATATAGATAAAGGATTTTACATAGATGTTAACGGCAATTCCGCTACAGCATACGGGCTGATTGCGGCTTCCGAGAATTCTGGTAGGCCTTTGTTTTTAGGATCATATCCGATTACACCTGCTACTGATATATTACATGAATTAGCTAAATTCAGGCAATTAGGCGTTAAAGCCATTCAGGTAGAAGACGAAATAGCAGGAGTTTGTACCGCTATTGGTTCTAGTTTCACGGGCTCATTGGCAGCAACATCTACCTCCGGACCTGGCTTAGCTCTGAAAGGCGAAGCGATAGGACTTGCCGTTATGGCAGAATTGCCTTTAATTGTAGTTGATGTTCAACGTGGAGGACCTTCTACAGGGTTGCCTACAAAAACAGAACAAACAGACCTTCGTCAGGCATTATACGGACGTAATGGAGAAAGCCCGTTAGTAGTTGTAGCTGCGGCTAGCCCTACTGATTGTTTTGATATAGCATATTGGGCTTCTAAGATTGCTTTGGAACATATTACCCCTGTTATATTGCTGAGCGATGGATATATAGCTAATGGCTCGTCTGCTTGGCGCATTCCTGATATGGATAAATATCCGCCCATTGTTCCCCATGACGAAAAGCTAATACCGGAAAGCGAGTGGCGTAGTGCATTGCGCGACGAGGTAACATTTTCTCGCTATTGGGCAGCTGCCGGAACTAAAGGATATATGCACCGTATAGGAGGATTGGAAAAAGATTACGATTCGGGTGCAATTTCAACCGATGCTGCAAATCATCAGAAGATGACAGATATGCGTCAGGCCAAGATTGATAAGATAGCAGACTATATACCTCAATTAGAACTTATCGGTGGTGAAGATGCAGACTTGTTGGTAGTAGGTTGGGGTGGAACTTATGGACATTTGCGTGAGGCTGTTGAAAAAATGAATGAAGCAGGACAAAAAGTAGCATTGGCTCATTTCCGATTTATTAGTCCACTGCCTAAAAATACAGAATCTGTATTGAAGAAATTTAGTAATATAATTGTAGCTGAGCAAAATAATGGACAGTTTGCAGGCTATCTTACAGAAAAGATACCTGACTTGCAATTGGCTAAATACAATAAGGTCGAAGGACAACCATTTGCTGTCTCAGATCTGATAGAAGCATTCACTAAACAATTAGGAGAATAAACAATGGATGTAAATTTAAAAATGGCCTCATCTCATCAGGCCAAAGATTATAAGAGTGATCAGTATGTACGGTGGTGTCCCGGTTGTGGAGACCATGCATTACTAAACTGCTTACACAAGGCTATGGCCGAATTGGATATTGAACCGCATATGACGGCTGTTGTTTCAGGTATAGGCTGTTCGTCACGTTTACCTTATTATATGAATACCTATGGCTTTCATACTATACATGGTCGTGGAGCAGCTATTGCAACAGGTGTGAAGACAGCCAAACCTGAGCTATCTGTATGGCTAGCAACGGGAGACGGAGACTGTCTGGCTATCGGAGGTAATCATTTCATCCATGCAGTACGTCGTAATGTAAATATTAATATTCTATTATTGAATAATAAAATATATGGATTGACTAAAGGGCAATTCTCACCAACATCGGATAGAGGATTTGTTACAAAATCTTCTCCATACGGAACAGTTGAAGACCCCTTCCGTCCCATCGAACTTACTCTAGGTGCCAGAGGCACATTTTTTGCACGTTGTATAGATGTTGACTTGGCTAATACTACAAGTATTCTTGTCGATGCAGCTAAACATCAAGGGACATCCGTAGTGGAAATACTGCAAAATTGTGTAATATTTAATGACGCTATACATGACAATATTGTGGATAAAGCTTGGAGAGCAGAACGTACAATCTTGTTGAAACATGGCGAAAAGATGCTGTTTGGGGCAAATAAGGATAAAGGTTTGGTCATAGATGGTTGGGAAATAAAAGATGTCATCATTGGGCAAAATGGTTATACCATAGACGATATATTAGTGCATGATGCAACTACCCTAGATAATACATTACATATGAAGCTCGGGCTTATGGCTCCAGAAAATGGATTACCTGTAGCATTAGGCGTTATTCGCGATGTGGAATCTCCAACATATGATGCGGCTGTGGAAGAACAAGTAAAAACAGTTCAGGAGAAGAATCCGATACGTACATTAAAAGATTACTTGATGACCAAGGATGTTTGGGAAGTAAAATAGATAACTTTTATTATATTATCCAGATAAAAAATAACCTTCAGATATTTTCTGAAGGTTATTTTTTATCTATTCTCTTATTCACTTACTTTACAATAGTCAGATCATCTACACTTGCATCAGGTGCATTCTTTTTTACCGATTCGATTCCATTATCTCTACTGGCAACACTTTCATATTGTTCACTAGTGCCGATAATTTGTCCATTAGTAGCTTTCAGATTGAAATAAGGTTTTCCATTTTTAGCAACCAATCTGTCATATCTCTCATCTAGAGGGCTGTTCTTCTTTACAGATTCAACTCCGTTCTTACAGTTTTCCTTGGTTGTATAACCTTCACTTGTTAGTATAACCTGACCGTTACTGGCTTTCAGATTGAACTGAAATTCACCATTCTTTCTTTTTGTAATCTCGAATTTTCCCATTTTGATTTAGTTTTAGAAGCTTATATTTATAAGTAAACGCAATAGAGAATAAAAAGTTTTCGATGAAGTGAATTAGCTGTTAAGTATTTTACATCAATGCTTTATATGCTTATTTAATATCATTTTTATTCAATTATTTCTTGTTAAGAATATGTGATTTATTGAAAACTATTTTTCATAAAATATAGATAAAGAGAATTCGAACTATATCATTTTTTAATGTTTTTAAGTCAAATATTTCAATATCTATTACAGTAAAAAAAGTCACATTTGCTTAATTTTACTTAATTTATGAATATTTCGCATCATAGTATTAATATTATCACATCTTTTTCTGCTGAAAATTTGGTAGTTACTAACTTTATGTTAGAGAGAGAGAGAGAGAGAGAGAGAGAGAGAGAGAGAGAGAGAGAGAGAGAGAGAGAGATTAGCCACTACTACACAAAAATAATAAAAACCGACCTTATTACCCAAAGAGTTCTCCTATTATTTCTAATAGGAGCAAATCATCGTGTCCATATGTCGTCTCCTATCCATGGACAACAACAGGCAAAATGCCATCGAACCAGATATAAATTTAAATGATTATCCGTATTTATACCTAAACTCATTTTTGTAGCTTACACAAGCAACGAGTAATCTCCCGAAAAGTGCTTCTCCAAAGTATCGCCTGTTGAATTTGTAGCAAAATTCATCCAGATAGTTTGGAAGGAATTCAGGTTTTATGTCATGGAATGTATTAATCAATTGCCTTTTGGCATTGCTGATAGCAATATGCACCCAAGGCAAAACCTCACCGACTTTATCTTTAGCTATCACTTGCGAATTGTGTTTGGGAACAAAACCTTTCAAATCCACATAAGATGTAGAATCATCCGTGTCGATTTGTTGCACATCTTTGGTTAATTCCCGAACAGCATCATTAATTGTTTCTTTTTTAAGGTCATCGATGACTTT
>JBKEBA010000106.1:0-32368 GCA_047972895.1 Dysgonomonas sp. | reverse complement strand
GTTGTTTATTGCCCGCTGTTCACTCAAAAAGAAGCTCGAAGGTTATACTGTTACAGAAGAGAAAATAACGTATGTACCTGATAAGAACAATCCGTCGGAACTTACAATCAAACATAAGGTGGTAAAAGAAAAACACTACCCTCCCAGCAATGCTTCTATCAGGCAAATAATAGAAAGACATGAAAAGAAAAAGGAAAAGCGAGAAATTGAAAGAAGGATAACCACATCAAGAGTTCAGGTATCCAGACCAAAGATTTCGTCGGGTTTTCTCAGGGTAAAGGAAGAGGATAATTCGGGTGAGGGATGGGGGAGTGACAATTAGCTATGATTCCCTATAGAAGAAAGTTCATAGCTAGTTGAAACCTGTTACTTTTGTTACCTTCTGTGCAAATTGGCCTATTCCTTATAGTAGATATGTTTTACTCTGTTCGATATAGATGTCAATATTTCGTATGGGATAGTTCCTATCTGTGAAGCAAGCTCCTTTACCGATATGTTTTCGCCAAAGATGGTAACTATATCACCTTCTTTAACTTCGATGTCTGTAACATCTATCATAGTCAGGTCCATACAGATATTGCCAACAATAGGTGCCAAGTGCCCGTTGACTAAAACACGGCCTACTCCGTTGCCAAACTGACGGCTAAGGCCATCTGCATAGCCTATGCGAATGGTGGCAATGATGGCATCATGGTCGAAATGACCTTTACGTCCGTAACCTACTGTTTCGCCGGCTTTTATGTGCTTTATCTGAAGAATGGTTGTTTTTAGGGTACATACGTTCCGTAGCCCTTCGAGGCCGCTGGCACTTACACCGTAGAGGCTGATACCGAGGCGCACCATGTCCATTTGCTCTTCAGGGAAACGCTCTATTCCGGCAGAGTTAAGGATGTGCTTCATGATGGGGTAGTGGATATTTTCTTCTATCTCTTTGGCTATCCTCTTGAAAGTCTTGATTTGAGTATATGTGAATTCATCGAAGTTCCAACTTTCGCTAGCCGCCAGATGAGAGAATACAGATTGAATGCGTACTCCAGTCTGGCTCTTTATACGGTCCATGAGTTCGGGTATATCTTCTTCGGTGAATCCGAGGCGATGCATACCTGTATCTGTTTTGATGTGTATCGGGTAATTGGTTATGCCTTGCAACTTGGCTTCCTTTATGAATGCATCGAGTATCCTGAAGTTGTATACCTCGGGCTCGAGTGAGTAGGCGGCCAGTTCTTCAAAGCCTCCTACTTCGGAGTTTAGTACTATGATGGGAACTTTTATGCCCTGTTTACGCAGGTTCACCCCTTCTTCTGCCACTGCCACAGCCATATAGTCGCATTTATGGTATTGCAAGGTCTTGGCAATCTCCGAAGCACCTGTTCCGTAACCATCGGCTTTTACCATGCAAATCATCTTTGTTTTAGGGTTGAGCTTCGACCTATAGTATTTGAAGTTATGAACAATAGCATCTAAGTCTATATCTAATACCGTTTCGTGTGTCTTGACTTCGAGCAGCTTGTTTATAGCCTCGAAGGAAAAGCTTCTGGCTCCTTTCAACAGGATGAACATATCCTGAAAGCTGTGCCAGAGATTGGAGTGGATAAAGTCTTCTGTGGTGTTGAAGAAATGGCTCTCTGTGTCTTTGAACATCTCTTTGTGAGCCGATATTTCTTTACCTATACCTACCAGTAGGTCAATCTTCTTATTCTTTACGAGGTTGGATGCCAGATAGTATAGCTCCTTTAATTGTAAGCCCGACTGCGGGATGTCGGAGATGATAAGCACTTTCTTCTGTTCGTTGATGGTTGCCCGTTGAACGAGGAAGTCAAGAGCTATATTAAGAGAATTGATATCGGAATTGTACGAGTCGTTTATCAGCGTAGAGTTGTTCTTGCCCTGTCTTACGTCCAGGCGCATAGCTACCGGTTCGAGGGTGGCCATTCGCTCGTTGATTTCATTCATTGGCACGTGCAGATATATGGCAGTTGCCAACACTTGGATGGCGTTCTCGATAGAGGCATCATCGGTGAATGGTATAGTGAGTTTCGATACGAAACCTAATATAGCATAATGGATGGTAGTAGAGGTTTTATCCTTCTCCACCTTTATAATATATAGAGGGCTTTTAGGCGAACCTTTGCGCGACCATGTCAGTCGTTTGTGAGATACGCAGGCTATTTCCATGCATTCGTCTATCAGCTCATTCTCTTCTTCGCAAACGATGACTTCGCAATTGATGAAAAGTTCAAGCTTTTCGAGGCATTTCTGCTTCATGGATTTGAATCCTTCCTGATGTGCCTGTCCTATGTTGGTAAGTATGCCTATAGTAGGGCTTATGATGGCTTCTAGCTTAGCCATTTCGTCGGTTTGAGAGATTCCCGCTTCGAATATTCCGAGTTGGGTCTGATCGTTTATCTGCCAGATGGATAATGGAACACCTATCTGAGAGTTGTAGCTGCGAGGCGAATGTGCTATGTTGAAGTCTTTGTGAAGTATCTGATAGAGCCATTCCTTTACGATGGTCTTCCCGTTGCTGCCTGTAATGCCTATAATAGGTATCTCGAACTGATGACGGTGGAATGCAGCCAATCGCTGAAGGGCATATAAGGTGTCGGATACAACAAGGAAATTGACCTCTTCATATTCTTGCCATTCGGGGAGAAGGTTAGATACCACAAAGTTGCGTACACCTAGTTCATACAGTTCAGCTACATAGTTGTGCCCGTCATTGTTCTTGGTTGATAGGGCGAAAAACAAGGTTTCGGCAGGAAAGAACACCTGTCGACTGTCGGTGAGCAATATGCTTATTTCAGACTCGTATGGGTCTGTAGTTATTGCATCCAGTATCTTGGCTATTTTACTTATAGAATATTTCATTCTCTCTTTGGCTCTGCTAATGTCGATTGTAGGTTAGATAACTCTTCTTCACAACAAATGTATGGATATTTTTTGTTGAAGGCTTCGAGTTTTAACAAAGTTTGCCTTAAAAAATCCTTGTATTCATCACTCTGCGCATTGCTTGGTCTATGGTGGATAGCTAAGAAGATTCTTTGCCATTCATTCATAGTTTTAAAGGTCTCTTCATTGAAGTATGTTTCGGAGAATCTTTCCCAGATATACTTGATTGCCGTAATATTTGGATGAGTCATGTCTTCGTTGTAGAAGCGGTAATCGCGAAGTTCGTCCAATACTATTTCGTAAGATGGAAAATAGGATGTATTAGGATTAGCTTGTATCAATTTATCGATAGCCAATAGTAAGGTTGATTTACTAATCTGGTTGTCGTGAGCGCCGTCTTTGAGGTGTCTGATAGGGCTAACTGTAAAAAGAATGTGAAGAGAAGGGTTTACCTCTTTCAGTTCTTTTATCAGTTCGGTCCAATCATTAGTAATAGAATCTACATCTAATCGGTATCTGTTGAAATGGTTTGCGGGTAGTTTATGACAATTACCGACCACTATGTTCTTTTCTTTAGAGCGGAAGACGTATGCAGTCCCAAAGGTTATAATAAGTATGTCTGCATTCTTAATGTCATTTTCAGCCTTTCCTATAGAGTCGTTTATCTTGTTCAGGCATCTGTCTTTATCCGTATCTGAAAAGGTTCCGTGATGCCATGGGCTGTGATAAATGCTTTTGTGTTCGTAGATGTCCTCTTCTGTAAACTTCTTACTTGTAAGCAGGATTCTTATAGCCTGACTTATGGATTGAGGATTGTATAAGATTCCAAACGGATTGAGGTTGGCATTGAATTTATTGTCGATGAGGAGTTTTCCCATGTTTTCAATAAAGCATGAGCCGAACATCAGAATGCGGCTTTTGTGGGTAATAAGTGTATCTGATGCAGGTATATCTATCTTGGTTCTGAATTCCATTACTTGTACAATTGATAGAGTAAAGATATGAAATACTTATAGGTTTTCATATAAACAAAAGCGATTCTGTTGAACATTCACCGCTTTGTTTTTGTTTGCAGAGAGTAACCAAATAAAGAATTATGTACAAGGTAATATTGAACTTAGGATTATCATTTAGCTTATTCATATCGGGAGGACTAATGTCAGATGTTTACTCTCAAACAAAAAAGTTAAACCTTCCGGAACCTTATGCAACACCTTCCTCCACTAACTTTAGTAGAGTAATTGGCTGGCCTGAGGGTAAAACCCCTATTGCACCGAAAGGTTTTACTGTGAGTAAATTTGCAACAGGCTTCCATAACCCAAGATGGATTTATGTGGCACCGAATGGCGATATCTTTGTGTCAGAAGCAGGCACAAGGCGACCTGCTAAAGTGCAGGTAGATAAAAAAGGAACTGCCAAAACCGAGTCTCAGAATTTTGGCAGTGCTAACAGAATCATTATGTTCAGGGATACTGATAGAGATGGAACGTACAAAAGCCGTTACATGTATAAGACTGACTTAGATCAGCCTTTCGGTATGTTGGTAGTAGATGGACACTTTTATATAGCAAACACGAGTGGTGTGGAGCGATATCCGTATAATCCGAAAGATACGGTGTTACTGAGTGATGGTGAGAAAATAGTTGATTTGCCGGCAGATGGATACAATAACCATTGGACGCGTAATATTATAACCAACCCGAAGCAGAATAAAATATATATATCCGTTGGTTCGGCTAGTAATAATGCGGAGCATGGAATGGATGTGGAATATCGCAGGGCGAATATTCTCGAAGTTAACCTCGATGGCAGCGGCGAGAAAGTTTATGCCTTAGGATTGAGAAATCCTGTACCAATGGATTGGGAACCTGTGAAAGGAAACCTCTGGACAGCTGTAAACGAAAGGGATGATCTTGGTGATGATCTGGTGCCAGATTATGCAACTCATGTGAAAAGAGGAGGTTTTTATGGTTGGCCTTATGCATATTTTGGAGCTAATGAAGACCCGAGAATGAAAGGACAACGTCCTGATTTGGTAAAGAAAACTATTGTGCCGGATATCTCTTTAGGTGCTCATACAGCAGCATTGGGGCTTATGTTTTACAGAGGGAAACAATTTCCTGCGAAATATCGTAATGGAATGTTTATAGGACAACACGGTTCATGGAATCGTTCTGTACTCTCAGGGTATAAAGTTTTGTTCGTTCCCTTCAAAAATGGGAAGCCCGCTTCTCCACCCGAAGATTTTCTATCCGGATTTGTAATTGATGCCGAAAAGGGAGAGGTTCATGGACGACCTGTATGTGTAGCTGAAATGCCTGACGGATCGCTTTTAGTCAGTGATGATGCTGCGAAGGTAATATGGAAAGTAAGTGTAGAATAATAGTAGGATAATTATTTTGAAAATAGCTTCCTGGAATGACCATTTAGTTTTTGGAGTTTATCGATATCGGAAGGAATCGTATTGTTTTCTGATAATTTAGAGTCTGAATAACTGATAATCTTTTCTTTATTTCCATCTTTATATAGAAGTAATATTTCTAATATTTGCAGACATTCGGAAAGGTAGTATTTGCCATCTTTCTGAGCGAATTTAATATCGGTATTTGCTTTGTTTATTTTATATTTCCTTGTTCCGAACGATTTAAATTCATCTTCAGCATCCTTATAATCTACATTGATGCTAATTGATTGCAGAACAGTATCTAGACGAGTTATTTGAAAGCGATAGTCTGCTTCATCTTGCTTCTTTTTGTTTTTAGGAGAGGCAGATAGTATTATTAACCCATCAGGAGAATTGGCTTTTGTGATTTTATATTTATCTAAATAGTGTTTACTATCAAAGGCTTTTAAATGATATTCGATATTGAATATATTCTTTTTCAACGACTTTGAGGTTGCGTCTTGCGGTAATGTTTTAAGTTTCTGAACGTTTATTTTCTTTAATGTAAATGAGAGGTCTTTATCTTTAACCTTATCTAAGCGTGCGGCATATTCTATATTTATTTCCTGCTCTTCATCAGAGTACTCTTCCTTTTGTTTAAGTTGTAGTGAATACTTTAAGTATTCTCCTTTAGATAGCTTGTTTTTAAGATTGGCAATTGCATTAATTAAAATTGAATTAACATCTTCCGGGGTTATTTCAATAGGGTTTAATTCGATTGGTGAAATATCTAACAGAATAATGTTATTGGAAGCAAAATTGCTAAATAGAATAGATCTCGGTAAATACCCAATACTTCTAATATATATAATGTCATTATGTTTTTCAGGGATTGAAAAATTACCATTCTTGCCTGAGAGAGTATAGTCATCGGGCATATCTCCAAATTGAATTATGGCCCTCTCTATCGGAGCATTATTCTCGGATGATAGAACTATTCCTGAAAATTTCGTTTGTGCAATAGTCTCGGAAGTCGATAGATATAAAATCGTTAATATAAGATAGATTGTATATTTCATAATTCTGTAATATTAAGGCTTTATATAGGTATTGATTACGTCTTTCTAATGTACTTAGATGTTATGGGTCTTAGAAAGGATTTTCTATAAAAAAGAAAAGGTTGTCATCCCGACAACCAATCTTCATTGTTAACCTTAAATCTAATACTATGAAAAACACATTACAAAGATAGAGGGCGATCGGGAATCTTCCAAACAATTGAACGTGTAATTTTAACAGTTTAAATTTGTTTAACGGAGACTCTTCTAATGCCGATGATTTTGTTAAAGAATCTTGTATAATACAAACAAATAAAAACGGCATCAATTGATGCCGTTTTTATGTATAAATAGTTTGATTATCAGTATCTAGTGTTATTTGCTTACTATTCCCATAGTATCGGATGCTATCATATATTCTTCATCTGTTGGTACCACCATAACTGTAATTTTGGATTCTGGAGTGCTGATTATAGCCTCTTCTCCAAAAGTTTTGCTATTCTTTTCGGTATCGATTTCAATGCCTAAAAAAGCAAGATCCTTACAGACTAGTTCTCTTAGGTAGAATGCGTTTTCTCCTATTCCTCCTGTAAATATAAGGATATCTGCTCCTCCTAGTGCAGCAGCGTAAGATCCAATATATTTCTTTATTCGGTAAGCGAACATGTCGTATGCCAGTTTTGCCTTCTCATTGCCTTCTGCAATAGCAGCGCGAATTTCACGCATATCTGATGATACACCGGATATTCCAAGTAGCCCGCTATGTTTGTTTACAAGTGTAGAAATAGCCTGGGTTCCGATATTCTCTTTTTCCATGATGAATGAAATGATACCAGCATCTACATCTCCTGAACGTGTTCCCATCAATAAACCTTCGACAGGAGTCATGCCCATCGATGTGTCGATAGATTTACCATCTTTGATTGCTGCTAGAGAACCTCCGTTTCCGATATGTGCAGTAATGATACGCTGATCTTCGTAAGGTACACCTAATATTTCACATCCTTTGCGCGAAACAAATCTGTGGCTTGTACCATGAAAACCATATCTGCGGATTGCATATTTCTCGTATAATGAATAAGGTAACCCATACATATACGCTTCAGCAGGCATTGTTTGGTGGAATGCGGTATCGAATACGCCAACTTGAGGTATATCACCCATCAGTTCTTTTACAGCATATATCCCTGCTAGATTTGGTGGATTATGAAGTGGCGCAAGCTCGATGCACTCTTCCATTTTCTTTATTACCTCATCTGTAATAAATACACTGCTGTTAAATTCCTCACCTCCGTGAACAACGCGATGCCCTACGGCATCTATTTCTTCCAGAGATTTAAGACATCCGTATTTCTCACTGGTGAGTACACCCAGAATGTATTCTATACCTGCCTGATGTTCGAGTATTTCCCCTTCAAGAATAACCTTATCTCCATTAGGTAGTTTGAAGCTTAGAAAAGATCCTTTTAATCCGATTTTTTCAACAATTCCCTGAGCGACCACATCTTTGCTTTTCATATCGAAAAGCTTATATTTGATAGACGAACTTCCACAGTTCAATACTAATACTTTCATTCTGTTAAATTAAATCGTTTGGACCAAGTTGTTTTCCTGCTTCGTCGTAAATGTAGAAGCCTCTTCCTGTAGATTTTCCGAGTTGTTTAGAACGGTATAGGCGCCACAGTACCGGAGATGCTTTGTATTTCTTGTCTCCGTATTCATGGAACATATCTTCCATCATCATAACCAGTTTTTCTATACCGATAATATCTGCCAATTGGAAAATTCCAAAGCGTTGTCCGTATATGATAACGAATTCTTTATCTATAGATTCAATTGACGCTACGTTTTCCATCCAGATATCACACGCCTCGTTTAACATGATAATCAACAAACGGAAGCTAACCAGGCCGCTGCTTTCGTGGATAGGAATAGGCGTGTATTTTATCATTTTGGCAAAATAATATATCTTATCAATTGCCTCTTGTGATGTAAATGTACCTCTTACCACTTCTAACAAACGTGCTTCGGTGTGAGTAATAGGGAAATGCAGACTGATACAACGTTCTTTGTGCTTGAGCTCTGCAGCCAACTCACTGATGATAACAGTTGTGGCATTTGTAGCTATAATAGCATCAGAAGGAAGAACCAGTTCTAGATTTCTGAACACTTCTTTCCTTAGTTCTGTACTACGTTCTCCATTTGCCTCATAACGGATACACTCTATAACAAAGTCGCATCCTTTGAGGTCGTTATAGTCGAGTGAGCCTTTTATGCGGCTCATTGTTGCACGTTTTTCTCCTTGAGTCAAACCCCAGTTTTCTATCTTTGTATCCAAGCCTTCACCTATGTCTCTCAAGGCTTCTTCTATACGTTCCTGAGATACTTCGATGAATACGACTTCCATTCCCGAAAGCGCTGTGAGGCTGACAATGTGCCTGCCGTCGCGGCCGCAACCAACAACACCTATCTTCGAGAAAAGGGATCTTTTTTTGTGTTTACTACTTAATCCATATTCCTCGATGGATTCAATTATTTCTGCCATATTATAGAGTTGATTGTTATTTACTTTTTGCCGCAATAGATTGATTTGCCGCAATGGCTACCATATTATAGATATCACTTACTGAGCATCCACGAGACAAATCGTGTACAGGTGCTGCCATACCTTGCAAGATAGGACCTACGGCTTCGGCATTACCAAGGCGTTGTACCAGTTTGTATGCAATATTTCCTGTTTCTAGAGATGGGAATACAAGCACGTTCGCTTTTCCTGCCACTTTGCTGTCGGGAGCTTTCTGGCTACCTACCGATGGAACCAATGCAGCGTCGGCTTGAAGCTCTCCGTCGATGTTCATTGTTGGGTCGAGTTGCTGTGCAATCTTTGTTGCCTCTATAACCTTGTCTACTAACGGATGTTTTGCACTTCCTTTTGTAGAAAAGCTAAGTATTGCTACTTGCGGTTCTTCTCCTACCAAAGCGCGTGCCGTATGACCTGTAGCTACAGCTATCTCAGCAAGTTGTGGCGCTGTAGGGTCTGGTGTTACTGCACAGTCGGCTACTACAATTAGACCGTCTTTACCATATTGCTTCTGAGTAGTAAACATAAGAAAAGCTCCAGATACGACACTTATGCCGGGAGCTGTTTTTATTATTTGCAAGGCAGGGCGTAGCACATCGCCTGTTGTATTCTGTGCACCGGCTATTTCACCATCTGCGTCGCCGTTTTTAATCATAAGGCAACCGATATATAGCGGATCTTCTGCAAGTTTAGATGCTTGTTCTATAGTCATACCCTTAGCTTTACGCAGATCGAAAAGGAGATTTGTATAGGTTTCTTTCTTTTCGTAGTTTAAAGGGTCTACAATTGTTGCTTTGTCGATGTTTTTGAGATTCATCTTCGCAGCCAGATTTTTCACTTCTTTCTCGCTTCCGATGAGGATAATGTCTGCAACTCCATCACCGATAAGTTCGTCTGCTGCCTGAATAGTTCTTTCTTCTGTTCCCTCTGGAAGGACAATGCGCTGTTTACACGATTTAGCCCTTTCAACGATTTGTTTAATTAAGTCCATATATAATAATTTTTATTTTTGATAGGGTTGTAAAGAATACTTCGCCTGATTTTTAAATCCGTACAAATGTACTAAAAATGCTAACTGAGGTTTGCATTTTTGTATGGAAATAATCAATATAAATGTGAAATATGCTAAAAGTTACTCTATTTCCATTTCCATGTTAAATCCTGATTGAAAAGCACACTATAATTAGATTTATAGTATTCAAGCTGCTCTTGCATTCCTTTAGCATTTACTACCTTATTTCTTGGTATGGTGATACTTGTTTTTTGGTCTGTCACGATGAAGAAATATTCTCCTGTTTCGGTGATAGATTTAATATTATTTATATAGATTCGGCTATTCCCTTTGGGGCTTTCGATATCTATGTATTCATTACATAAAACAAGTGTTATGCGATAAGGGATTTTGTCTTTGAAGAAGGTTGAAACTTGTTTCTTGTACATCCTCTTGTAAAACCAAGCTGACCACCACGGATAAACGAGGAGAAAAAGTGTAGTCGAACCTAAGAAAAAATATGAGTATGTGCGATAACCTTCTTCAAAAAACAGCATAATACTACACAAAGCTGAAAGCCCTAATATTCGATATTTCTCCTTTTTGCGCTGTCTTTTCATTTCCTCATCGGAGGAAGCAAAGAACAGTTGCAAGTTTAATAAATCGTTTTCGCTGAGGTCGATGTCTATATTTATCATATTTAGAGTAGTGATAAAATAGGAAACTCCCGTTGTATATCAATAACGACGGGAGCTTGTATATTTAGCTGTTTTTTTGTTTCTCTTTTTCTTCCGCTTGTTGAATAAAGTCTTTAAGTTTCTCTACCATATTGGAACTTCCACAATAAAATGGTGTTCGTTGATGTAACTCGGTCGGTTGTATCTCCAGTATGCGGTTGTGTCCATCACTTGCACTTCCTCCAGCTTGCTCCGTAATGAACGCCATTGGATTGCATTCGTATAGTAAGCGTAATTTTCCCTTCGGAGCCTTATGAGTAGAAGGGTAGAAATAGATACCGCCTGTTATAAGATTGCGGTGACAGTCTGATACTAAACTGCCTATATAACGAGCTGTGTATGGGCGGTCTTCTTTTTCTTCCTGACAATATTTGATATAGTCTTTAACGCCCTGAGGAAAATGGACATAATTACCTTCGTTCACCGAATATGTTTTCGCATTTTTTGTACATCTCATATTGGGATGTGACAGATAGAAACTTCCGATTGCCGGATTCAGTGTAAAACCGTTAACTCCGCGCCCTGTAGAATATACAATCATGGTGGAAGTGCCATACAATATGTAGCCGGCTGCTACCTGATTAATGCCCGGTTGAAGGAAGTCTTCCATTGTTACGGGCGAACCGATAGGAGATATACGACGATAGATGGAAAAGATAGTACCCACAGATACATTCACTTCGATATTGGAAGAGCCATCCAACGGATCCATCAGTACAACATATTTGTTGTTGTGTCCTTCGTCAAGGCCTTGTATCGTGATGAAATTATCATTCTCTTCGGATGCAATACCGCATACTATCTCTCTGTTTACCAATGTTTGGATGAATACTTCGTTGGCATATACATCGAGTTTTTTCTGGTCCTCTCCTTGCACGTTAGTTGTGCCTACTGTTCCTAATATATCTACCAGACCAGCTTTATTGACTTTATAACTGACTATTCTGGCTGCTAAAAGAATTGAATTTAGGAGCCGGGATAATTCTCCGGTCGAATATTTAAAGTCTTCCTGCCTTTCGATAATAAATTCATCGAGGGTCTTTCTTGCGTTAGTCTTCATCATAAAATTCGTATGTATAGTTGTTTTTATTTTATTGTTCAAAGTTAGGAGAATATTTGGATAGTCCCATGATAGTTAAATAAGGTTTTTTTTATAACAGATAAAACATATCTATGTTCACCGTGCAATAAAATTGATTTTCTACTTGTTGCTGATATAATTAAAATCTACCTTTGCGTAAAATCTTTACTCTCAATATTTATTAATAGATGGCAATATTATATTATTCGGAAGGAGTGAAGGCTCCGTCGATAAGAAAAAGAGATACTACAAACTGGATAAAAACAGTCGCGGCCGAGCATGGCAAAAAGATAGGAACTATTGGATACATATTCTGTTCGGATGAAAAAATACTCGAAGTGAATAAGCAGTATCTTCAACACGATTACTACACAGATATCATTACATTTGAATACAATGAAGACGATGTTGTTTTCGGAGATATATATATCAGTCTGGATACGGTGAAGAGTAATTCGGTGCAATTCGGGACGGACTACGATGAAGAACTAAAGCGTGTCATTATTCATGGCATTTTGCATCTTTGTGGTGTTAATGATAAAACGCCCGAAGAACAAGAATATATGACCAAATGCGAGAATAAAGCTCTTGAGATGCTAAAAGTATAAAGATATGCAAAAAGCTTTAGGCAAGTTATATTATATCATTCCCATTTGTTGTTTACTCCCATTCTTTTCAGCTCCCCTAGCATTGTTTTTGGGGATTATATTGGCCTTTCTATATAGAGGCGAGCAAGTAGTAGAGACAAGTAAACTCACTAAATACTTGTTGCAGGCGTCGATTGTTTGTATGGGGTTTTCCATGTCTGTAAACGAAGTTGTGCAAACAGGAAAAACAGGCTTTGTTATAACAGTAGTTTCTGTTCTTGTTACCATGTTGTGTGGAATAGCATTGGGTAAACTGTTTAAGGTGGAAAAGAATACAGCAACCCTTATCTCGGGAGGTACGGCTATTTGCGGGGGTAGTGCCATTGCTGCTATTGCTCCCGTACTGGATGCTAAGAATAATCAGATAAGTTTTTCACTGGCTGTTATATTTGTGCTGAATGCTGTCGGTCTATTTATCTTTCCTACGATTGGGCATTTATTGCAAATGGATCAGACGCATTTCGGTTATTGGGCGGCTATAGCGATTCACGATACAAGTTCGGTTGTTGGAGCTTGCTCTGCTTACGGAGAACAAGCATTGCAAGTCGGTACAACAGTGAAACTGACACGTACGTTGTGGATTATACCATTGGCTCTTTGTATAGCTTTTATAAATAAGAACAAAACTTCTAAAATAAATATACCCTGGTTTATATTTCTGTTTGTAGTAGCCATAATTATAGGTAATTATCTGCCAGGAATGGAAGAAACGAACAGTCACTTAAGTTGGCTTGGAAAGAAAGGTATGACGATTTCCCTGTTTTTTATAGGTGCTTCGATAAATATAGAAGAAGTAAAGAAAACAGGAGTCAATACATTCTTGTTAGGTATTCTCCTCTGGGTAATAATTGCAGTCTTATCGTATTGCTGGATTGAATTCGTATTCTGATTATTGGCAATATGTCAAAATGATTATAACAAGATTGTCTTGACTTTTTGTTTTTCGTTTTATTTAAGGCACTAAAGATTTTGTGCTTTTAGATGCTTTACTTGGTATGATAAGTAACTTGTTGTTATTGAAATACAAAACAGGCATTATGGAAATCCATAATGCCTGTTTCTTTATCAGTAGTGAGATTTGCTAGATCTTTATTTTATCAAATCCTTCTCCATAAACGCCACGGACTGTACTTTGCGAAATGAATGCTTTCTCATCTATGCTTTTTATCAGGCGGAACATTTCAATGGCTTCATTACGTTTAGCCAGTACAATAATCACTTTCGTCGGATTTTTTGTGTACCAGCCCATACCATCCAGAATGGTACATCCACGCCTTAATTCATTGTTGATAGCATCGGCAATTATAGCGTATTTTTCAGAAAATATAAGTATCTGTATAGATTGACGGAAACCGTTAATAACGATGTCTATACAGTAAGTCATTACACCCATTACGATGAGAGCATATACTATCTTCTGGTAGTCGTAGAACAGAAAGTATGAACAACTAATAATAACAAAGTCGCACAATAACATTCCACGTCCGAAAGCAATATTCTTATATTTATTAATTATCGCAACAACAATATCAGTACCTCCTGTACTACCGTTCGAACTGAATACTAACCCGATGCCTGTGCCACAGAACATAGCGCCAATAACACCCGACAGCAGAGGTTCGTTTTCTACAATCGGTTCGGTTATATATGTTTGGCACAGGGTTAATAAACCTGTCAGAACAAATACGCCGAATATTGTTTTTACCATGAACTTCATGCCGAGTATCTTCAATGCAACCAGCAACAATACACAGTTCGTGAAAAAGTATGTGTATTGTAATGGGATTCCTCCATTTGTCGCATATTCTACAAGGAGGGCAATACCGGTCAGTCCTCCGGTGACAATTCCTACGGGTTTAATAAATCCGATAAGTCCTATAGCATACAGGGTAAGGCCAAAGGTTATGGTTACATAATCTTTCCAATAAAATCCCTTTAAATATTTTTTCGGCATACATTCAATTCTTTTAGAGTGTATATTAAAGGACGATATTCACGATCTTCTTAGGTACGATTATCACCTTTTTAGGTGTTTTGCCTTCTAGCCATTTGGCTGAGCTTTGATGTGCCATTACTGCCTTTTCGATCTCTTCATTTGTTGCATCTGCCGAAAACTCTATCGCGAATCGTGCTTTTCCGTTGAATGAAATAGTATAATTGACAACATCTTCTACCAAATATTCTTCCTTAAATACAGGCCATACAGCATCACATATCGATGTGGTATGACCCAATGCATGCCAAAGCTCTTCGGATACGAAAGGAGCGAAAGGGGCAAGTAGCACGATAAGCTCATCCAATATAGTCTTCTTACTACATTTTGCGGAAATAAGTTCGTTTACACAAATCATAAAGGCCGAAACGGAGGTGTTGAATGAGAATGTTTCGATATCGCCCGATACTTTCTTTATCAGCTTATGCAGGGTTTTTAGCTCATCCTTTGTTGGCCCTTCGTTTGTTACAATGAATTCATCATTTTTATAGAACAACCCCCATAATCTTCGCAAGAAGCGGTGAACTCCATCGATGCCATTCATATCCCAAGGTTTCGAAAACTCGAGAGGCCCTAAGAACATTTCGTACATGCGAAGTGTATCAGCTCCATATTTTTCAACAATATCGTCAGGATTAACTACATTATGATATGATTTAGACATTTTCTCAACTGCCCATCCGCACATGTATTTGCCATCCTCCAGTACAAATTCTGCTGTTTTAAATTCCGGTCTCCATGCTTTGAATGCTTCTATGTCTAATATGTCGTTGTGTACGATATTGACATCTACATGCAGTTCGGTTGTGTCATATTTATCTTTAAGATTATATGATACAAACTTGTTTGTTCCGTTGATACGGTAAACATAATTGCTTCGTCCTTGTATCATGCCTTGATTGATGAGCTTTTTGAATGGCTCATCTTCGCACGAAACGTTTATATCGTAAAGGAATTTATCCCAGAAACGGCTGTATATCAAGTGTCCTGTCGCATGTTCTGTACCACCGATATATAAATCCACATTGCGCCAATACTCGTTTTTATCTTTCGATACTAATTCATTCGGATTATATGGATCCATATATTGTAAATAGTATGCAGACGAACCCGCAAATCCCGGCATAGTATTTAATTCGAGAGGGAAGATTGTCTTATGGTCAATCATCGAATTATCTACCACTATTTCATTTGCCGTATCCCATGCCCACTTAGTAGCACGCCCTAGTGGCGGTTCACCTGTTTCGGTTGGCAAGTATTTGTCAACTTCCGGCAATTCAAGCGGCAATTTGTTTAACGGCAACATGTATGGAAGCTCGCCTTTGTAATATACAGGGAATGGCTCTCCCCAATAGCGTTGACGAGAAAAGATAGCATCACGCAGGCGATAGTTCACCTTGATGCGTCCAAGATTGTTTTCCTTGATGTATTGTCTTGCTTTTTCGATAGCTTCTTTAACCTGTAAGCCATCCAAAAAGCCTGAATTTATCATAACACCTTCTTTCGCATCGAAGCTTTCTTCCGATACATCGCATCCTTCGATCAACGGGATAATCGGTAAATCGAAATGTTTAGCAAAAGCATGGTCGCGACTGTCGTGTCCCGGCACAGCCATGATAGCTCCTGTTCCATATCCGGCAAGCACATAATCAGCCACCCATATAGGGATTTCTTTGCCATTCAATGGATTGATTGCATACGCCCCTGTGAAAATACCCGATATTTTCTTTTCCATCAATCGGTCACGTTCCGTACGACGTTTTGTTGTAGCCTGATATTCTTCGACTGCTGCTTTCTGTTCTGGGGTTGTTACCTGAGATACATAATCGCTTTCGGGAGCCAATACCATGAATGTAACCCCGAAAATAGTATCGGCACGTGTGGTGAATATTTCAAATTCTATATCTGAATCTTTTACTTTAAATTTCATTTCGGCACCTTCGCTGCGTCCTATCCAGTTACGTTGTGTTTCTTTGATAGAATCGCTCCAGTCGATAATATCCAATCCGTCAAGCAAGCGTTGAGCATAGGCTGAAACACGTAAACTCCATTGGCGCATTTTGCGTTGTTCTACCGGATGACCTCCACGCTCCGACAATCCGTTGATAACTTCATCGTTTGCCAATACCGTTCCCAATGCAGGACACCAGTTTACAGTAGTGTCGCTTCGGTATGCTATACGGTAGTTGAGCAATATTTCTTGTTTCTTTTCTTCTGTGTATGAGTTCCATTCATCAGCTGTGAACTGTAGTTCTTCGCTGCAAGCAATATTCATTCCTTCTGTGCCGTACTGACCTAATGCATCTACTAGCTCAGCTATAGGACGTGCTTGTTGCTCATCGTTGCAATAGTAACTGTTGAACATCTGAATGAATGCCCATTGTGTCCAATGATAATATCTTGGGTCGCACGTTTGTATTTCCCTGCTCCAGTCGAAAGAAAAGCCTATTTTATCTAATTGCTCTCTGTATCGTTTAATATTTTGCTCGGTAGTGATGGCAGGGTGTTGTCCTGTTTGTATAGCGTATTGTTCAGCAGGAAGGCCATATGCATCATAACCCATCGGATGAAGTACATTGAATCCTTGCAAGCGTTTGTAGCGTGAGAATATGTCGGAGGCTATATATCCGAGTGGATGCCCTACGTGCAGCCCAGCTCCTGAGGGATATGGGAACATATCGAGCACATAATATTTAGGTTTGTTTTTATCTTCTGTAACTTTGTATGTATTGTTATCTGCCCAATACTTATTCCAGCGTTTTTCGATTTCTTTAAAGTTGTATTCCATAACTAAATCAGTTGCATTTTTTATTGGCGCAAAGATAGTTATTTCTTTAAACTAATACGAACTAATGCATTATCATTCTTCTAGATTAAGCATGAAAAGCGTAAGTGATATACCTGAATATTGCTGTATAATAGCTTAATAGCCTTATTCATATGAAGGGGTGCTTCCGCTTTCTGCCATTAGTACAATAAATCCGGCTAATACTGTACTTCCTAAAATATTATATAGTGGGTTGTTGTTAGCTTCCTTTATGGAATAAAATATGTCACCTCTGTCGGTTAGTGCATCTAAAATGTTGGTAGGTTTAATCCCTTTTGTTTTTATCTGATTTGTAAGAAAAAAATCTTGTTCAAACTGCATTGCATTTCCCTCTTGTGTATATAAGATCAATTGGCTTTTAAATTTAAAAGGACTATTTTGTGCTTCGAAATCAGCTCTGTTGATTTTTTTAACTTGACCATATTTGTCACTCATACTTCCATCTTTAAAAAGCTCTTTATCTAGTTTAGATAGGTTAGGATTCAGGTAAAGAGGGATATTGCTAAGCATAGTATTCGGCGGAATTGTACTTATATTTTCTGACATTTCCATATCCCCATTTTCTATAGCTTGGGTATAATTTAAATTAGTAGAGAGGCTGTCATTCTCATAAAGGATGGCCTCGGCTCCTGTATATGGGTATGGTATGCTGTCGATCACTAACGTAGAATGTTCCCAGTCAACAAATAAGGGCTCGTCTAATTTATTGAAAATAGTGATTTGTATCGGAGCGTTTTCTCCTTTGAAACAATATGCTATCCACAAGCTATCGGTTTCTGCCAGAAAGTCCCCATTATCCACCTTTTTTACATATTCGTTGGCTGTATCCAATGTAGAGTAGTAATAGGTAGAAGTGCATGAAGAGGAAATAAAGATGAGGAAAATATACAATAGCTGTTTCATATTTCAATAAACAAATGCACACGGTTTTAAATCAGTGATATATGATGCTAATTTAATTAAAAAATCCCTTAAGCAATACAGCTTAAGGGATTTTCTTAATATAATGATTTTGTTCATTATTTTTTAGTCATTCTCTTACGATCATTTTCGTCAAGGTATATTTTTCTTAGGCGGATGAAATGAGGGGTAACCTCTACGTATTCATCATCTTTGATATACTCAAGAGCATCTTCGAGACTGAATATAATAGCCGGGGCCAATCTGGCTTTGTCATCTGTACCTGAGGCACGTACGTTTGTGAGCTTCTTTGATTTAGTAAGATTTACTACTAAGTCTCCTTCCTTACTATGTTCGCCAACAATTTGCCCCATATAAATATCTGTCTGAGGCTCTAAAAAGAAGTGCCCACGGTCTTGTAATTTGTCAAGTGCATAGGCAAATGCGTTTCCTGATTCGCTTGCAATGATAGAACCATTCGAGCGTTTGTCTATATCTCCCTTCCATGGCTGGAATTCAAGGAATCGATGAGCAATAACTGCTTCGCCGGCAGACAATGTCAGAGCCAGATTATTCAGCCCTATTATACCACGAGATGGGATTGTGAACTCTAGATAAACACGGTCTTTTTTGCTGCCCATCATTGTTAGTTCTCCCCTGCGGCGTGTTACTAAATCTATAATCCTGCTGGAATATTCTTCCGGAAGATTAATAGTTAGCTGCTCTACTGGTTCGTGTTTTATGCCATCTATTTCTTTGATGATAACTTTCGGCTGTCCTACTTGCAATTCATATCCTTCGCGGCGCATTGTCTCTATCAATATAGACAAGTGAAGGATGCCCCGACCAAATACAATCCAAGAATCTGCATTTTCGGTGAGTTCTACACGTAAAGCCAGATTTTTATCTAACTCTCGCATCAAGCGATCGTGTATGTGTCTAGATGTTACATATTTGCCATCTTTGCCAAAGAATGGAGAGTCATTGATGGTAAACAACATCGACATTGTAGGTTCGTCTATATCGATTGTTGGAAGTGGCTCGGGACTTTCTATATCAGCTATAGAGTCGCCAATTTCAAACCCTTCGATTCCGATAAGGGCACATATATCACCACATTGTACTGTTTGTACTTTGGTGCGACCAAGTCCTTCGAATGTATTAATTTCTTTTATTTTTACTTTAACGATATCTCCGTTACGCTTGCATAACGATACGTCCATATTTTCGCGCAACTCTCCACGGTGTACGCGTCCGACAGCTATACGTCCTACGTATTTGGAGTAGTCAAGCGAGGTTATCAACATCTGAGGTGAACCCTTTAACACTTCCGGTGCAGGGATGTATTTCACGATGGCATCGAGTAGGGGGGATATGTCTTCTGTCGGTTTGTTCCAGTCGTCAGACATCCATCCTTGTTTCGCTGAACCGTATATTGTAGGAAAATCGAGCTGCTCTTCTGTTGCATCGAGACTAAACATCAAATCGAAAACCATTTCGTGTACTTCATCAGGGCGGCAGTTTGGTTTGTCAACCTTGTTGATGACCACAATCGGTTTTAAACCCATCTGAATGGCTTTTTGAAGGACGAAGCGTGTTTGAGGCATTGGCCCTTCGAATGCATCTACAAGAAGAATACAACCATCGGCCATGTTTAATACACGTTCTACTTCACCTCCAAAATCGGCATGTCCGGGGGTGTCTATAATATTTAGCTTGGTTCCTTTATAGTTGATCGAAACGTTTTTTGATAGGATTGTTATTCCTCTTTCGCGTTCAAGATCGTTGTTGTCAAGTATAAGTTCTCCTGAAGATTGATTTTGCCTGAATAGCTGTCCGGCAAGCAACAGTTTGTCTACAAGGGTGGTTTTCCCGTGGTCGACGTGTGCGATTATCGCTATGTTCCTGATATTTTGCATATTTACTTTTTGAGGGTGCAAAGGTAAGATTTTTTATATAAAAAAAATCCATTTAAGTAATCTAATTAATTATATTAACCATAACTTCATCGAGGGATATGTCTGAAGGGTGTGTAGATGCGGATAGTGTTGTCTTCTAATGTTTTGAAATCGGATTTATCTATACTTGGGTAATTGGGTTTATAATGAAGTATGGAAGAATAATTATATTTCTTGTAAAAGATAGTTTACATAATATTATAAAAATATGGAAGGGTGAAGTCTGATGAAAATGATATGAAATTTTGTCACTTTTGTTACTTTTTGCAAAAAAAGAAAAACCACTTAAGTTGCCTTAAATGGTTTTGTCCGGTATGTTGATATTAAGTATATCTTCTTATCCCATATAGCCTCTTACTATTCCGCGAGGTGAATTTTTTACGAAATCAACGATTTGTCTCATTTCTGAGGTCTCTTCAAACTCTTTCTCTATCTTAGATATAGCATCGGAGAAATTATAACCAGACTGATAGATCATTCTGTATATTTCTTGTATTTCATTGATTTTTTCGTTTGTATAGCCACTACGCTTTAACCCTACAAGGTTTACTCCTGCATAGCAAACGGGTTCACGTCCTGCAATGATATATGGAGGAATGTCTTTGCCTAAGCGTGTACCTCCTTGTATCATAACATGTGCTCCTACACGAGTAAATTGATGTACCAAAGTACCTCCACTTAAGATGGCATGGTGGTCTACCTCAACCTCTCCCGCTAGTTGTGTTGCATTGCCTAATATAACATAGTCTTTCACGATACAGTCGTGAGCCACATGGCTGTATGCCATTAACAGACAGTTACTGCCTACAATTGTATTACCTTTAGATGAAGTACCTCTATTTACAGTAGCGCATTCTCTAATGGTAGTGTTGTCTCCAACTATAGCAAGACTGTTCTCTCCTCTGAATTTTAAGTCTTGAGGTATAGCTCCTACTACAGATCCGGGAAACAGGCGGCAATTTTTTCCTATACGCGAGCCTGCTCTTACGTTAGCTCCAGACATCACGTGTGTGCCATCGCCTATCTCTACATCTTTATCTATGAATGCAAAAGGCTCAATAGTAACTCCTTCGCCTAATTTGGCTTCAGGGTCTACATAGGCCATGTTGGATATATTTGACATAATATATATAGTTTATTTGTTCTTTACAATTTGCGCTGTAAATTCGGCTTCGGATGCAAGTTTTTCTCCGATAAAGGCATATCCTTTCATGTTGGCAATGCCACGTCTTATTTCAGATGTGAAGTCAAGTCTGAATATGAGCGTATCTCCGGGAACGACTTTGCTTCTGAATTTCACATTGTCTATTTTTAGGAAATATGTGGAATATCTTTCCGGCTCGTCTACCTGAGATAAAACAAGCAGGCCGCCTACCTGTGCCATTGCCTCTACTTGCAATACGCCAGGCATTACAGGTTCTTGAGGGAAATGACCTTGAAAGTAAGGCTCATTAGTCGTTATATTTTTGATCCCTACTATATGCTTCTGGCCTATCTCTATAATCTTGTCGACCATCAAGAATGGATATCTATGTGGTAACAGTTCCTTTATCTTATTTATATCGAATATAGCGTCTTTGTTAGGTTCGTAAACGGGGGGTTGTACTTCGTTCTGTTTTATCTGTTTACGGATAAGACGCGCAAGCTTGTTGTTAATCTTATGCCCTGGACGAGTAGCTATTATTCTCCCTTTGATTGGTTTACCTATAAGAGCCATGTCTCCTATAATATCGAGGAGCTTATGTCTTGCAGGCTCGTTAGGGTAGATTATTTGCTTGTTATTCAGATATCCAAGCTCAGTTGCATCTTTGTGTGGTACTCCAAGCAAATCTGCCAGACTATCCAACTCTGGTTGTGATATCTGACGCTCGTAGATAACAATAGCATTATCAAGGTCTCCTCCTTTGATTAGGCCTGCATCACGTAGTTTTTGTATCTCGCGAACGAATACGAATGTACGTGAACTTGCAATGTCCTTCTCGAAGTCAGCTAAATGCTCTAATGTTGCAGACTGATTCGGAATGTATTTTGATTCGAATTCGATGAATGAATTGATGCAAAAGCGATCGTCAGGAAGAAGAGTGAGTTTAGACCCAGTCTCTTCGTCTACAACTTCCATTTTGTGACGCACGACAAAATAGTCCCTTTCTTCTGTTTGCTCTTTAACTCCTACCTTATGTATAGCATCTACATATTGGATAGAACTTCCGTCAAGTATAGGGAATTCTGGTGCATCTACTTCTATAAGGCAGTTGTCTATTCTGAGTGCATATAATGCTGCCATAGCATGTTCTATAGTGCTGACATATGCATCATCTTTGATAAGAACTGTTCCGCGTTGAGTGTTGCCAACGTTTTCAGCTATAGCATCTATTATGGGTTGACCTTCAAGGTCTATTCTCTGTATTTTATATCCGAAATTGTCGGGAGCTGGATTAAATGTTATTGTTATAGGTAGTCCGGTATGTAAGCCTTTACCTTTTAGTGTAAACTTATCTTTTAGCGTCTGTTGCTTGCTCATTTTAATTTAAGTAAGTAATTCTTATTTGTTTTGGTTTGATTTCAGCACTTCCACTTCCTTTTGTAGTTGTGCTAACTGACGGTATATATCCGGAAGTTTCGGGAATATGATACTTGACTTGAAGAAATCTTTCACTGGGATAGCTGGAGATCCTAAGATTTTAGCATTCGGTTTTATATTGCTTATTATACCCGACTGAGCTCCGATGTTAACGTTATCTCCTATCGTGATATGTCCACCTAATCCTACTTGTCCACCAAGCATACACTGCTTGCCTATTTTTGTAGAGCCCGATACTCCTACCTGCGCAGCCATGGCAGTGTTTTCGCCAACCTCTACATTATGTGCTATTTGTATGAGATTGTCTAATTTCACACCTTTGCGGATTATGGTTGCATCCATAACAGCTCTGTCAATAGTTGTATTTGCTCCTATTTCTACATTATCTTCAATAATGACAATGCCCATTTGAGGTATTTTCTTGTAGGAACCATCTGCTTCGGGAGCAAAGCCAAAGCCGTCGCTTCCGATAACTGCTCCTGCGTGAATGATACAATTGTCTCCTATTATACAACCTTGATAGATTTTAACACCAGGATATATTGTCGTATTGTGGCCAATTGTTACATTGTCGCCTATATATGTCTGAGGGTATATTTTAGTGTTGTTCCCTATTTTTACAGAATCAGATATGTATGTAAATGCCCCCACGTATACATTTTCTCCTAATGTTGCATTCTGTGCAATATGAGACATCGGTTCGATACCTGTTTTCTGAGGTTTTGCTTTTTCTACCATATCCAACAATAAAGCTAATGCGGCATAAGCATTAAAACAACGTATAAGTGTCGCCTTAATGGGATATTCTGCCTTAAAATCATTGTTGACTAAAACAATACTGGCTTCAGTGTCGTATATATAATGGGTGTATTTGGGATTTGCTAAAAAGGTTAGGGTTCCCGGTTTACCTTCTTCTATTTTCGAAAAATTACTTACAACAACAGAAGGGTCGCCTTCTATTGTTCCATTTAGTACTGAAGCGATTTGCTCCGCAGTGAAGGATATTTGCATAAAAAAATATTCAAAAAAATATTTAGCGTCCCTTAAAAGAGATGCGAAATAAGTAATAATTTTCCAAATATATGACTTTTATACTTAAAAAAACGGTTCAGACGGGTGAAATATTATTTCTTATATGTTTTATTCTATGACTCCGTAGAATGAAATAGATTGCCTATTGGTATCTTGAACGGTCAAAGTTCCATATCCCGTTTCGCCTACATTTAATGAAAGACGGTATCTTTTTTGATTGTCATTTGGGATGATTGAAATGTCCCACATACCTTTTTTCTTTTCAGAAATGGTATAATTAAAATCAGTGCTGACAAATTTAATACCTCCATCCGTAGGAGATGGTGCGATATATGCTCTCCCGTAATACGGCAGATATGAATCAATAGAATCTTTGGATACCTTCAGGCTGAATGTGTAGCTGAGATTGACAGGACTGGCTCCCATTGGGATAGCCTTTTGTGGAATAAACTTATAATCTCCTGATTCGATCTTCTTTGTGATTTGTGCGATATTTTCCTGTTTAGATATGCTTTCGCCAGATTTGCAGCCTGTTAGCAATAGTGTTACAATTAATGTAGCTGTTGTAATAATTGTTTTCATTTTTCTCTTTTTTTAGTTAATGAATTTCGTTTATGTTGTCGGTGTATACTCGGCAAGTATTATACCATAAACGAATATACGTTTATAAATGTTTTATTTATACAGATAAAAAAGGTGAAAAACAGATAACAGTATAAAAAATGAGGGAAAGATAAAACAGCAAAACTGTTATTTTCTTTTCTGCCAGAGCGAAAAAATGTGCAATCAATAAAGAGCCTATAACCAATATGGTATAAAGGTGGGTGGATGAACCGATGTTCAAGAATATGAAAGCAAGAAAACTAAACATCGCAACAATTTGCAATAGGTTTATGTATGCCCGCACCCTTATTTTATCTTTATGCCGATTCAAATAGCCATCAATAATTACTATAACTAACAACAAGATCGCAAAGCCTAATATAATCCATTGGAAGATATTATAGCTGAAAAAGCGAAAATTGCTTATTTGTTCTATGTCTATCGATGTAAAAGGATATAATAGTACATCTAGTTTATCTGTGAATAAATAGAAAGAGAAAACCGGGAAAAATACAATGAATATACCGACAAGGGAAGTCATGAATGATTTTACACTGAGACATCTCATCGTGGCAAGAGAAATCCATAATATAGGAAAATATATTACGGATATGGGGGTGAATAAACAGGCGCATGCCAAAACAAAGTTAGTCTTAAATGAAGCATTCTGCCTTTGCTCGCTGTGATAAGCAGTGAACAGCATATTGATGATCGTAAGAAATAGTAAAGCGCTGATATATTCGGCCGACATAACGATAAAAGATGGATGGCAGCTGAATAACAATACGATGACCGATGTAGGCAGCAGAGATTTATGTCTTATTAAAAGATGTTTCGTATTTATATGCGCCGCCAAAAGGGCTAATGCTGCAGTTATAATACTACTAGTTGCCAGTGATATATAAATGTCACTGAATAGAAACGAAATAGGATCCCATAAATATCCTCCCGATTGAGTGATTTCTATAGTATCGAAATTAATAAGATATATAATCCTGATAGTGATAGCGAAGAGGATGGAATATATGAGTATTCCGCCACCTTCCGCGATATTCTTTTTGTAAAACCGTGGTATACCCGCCATCCTTTTTTACTTCAAATCGAAACCGATGTCTTTTCTGTAATATTTCTTGTCGAATGATATCTTTTCTGCATTACTGAATGATGCAGAAAGCGCTTCCTCTTTTGTTCTTCCATACGAACTGATCGCAATGACGCGTCCTCCGTTTGTCAGGACTTTGTCCTCCGATAATTTTGTACCGGCATGAAATACAATGCTATCCGTTACTAAGTCTAATCCTGAGATTTCTTTATTTTTCTCATAGTCTCCCGGATAACCGCCCGAGACTAGCATCACTGTCACTGCATATCTGTCATCTGTTTCAAGGACTTTGTTATTTAACGTGTTTGTCGCCACACCTTCTAGTAAAGATACGAAGTCTGATTTTATCCGCAGCATAACAGCTTCTGTTTCAGGATCACCCATTCTAACATTATACTCGATTACCATTGGTTCTCCTTTTACTTCTATAAGACCTAAAAATATAAAGCCCTTGTATGTAATATTGTCTTTTTTAAGTCCTTCTACTGTTGGGATTACTATTCGTTCTTCTACTTTCTTCATGAAAGCATCGTCAGCAAATGATACTGGAGATACTGCCCCCATTCCTCCGGTGTTTAATCCGGTGTCACCCTCTCCTATACGTTTGTAATCTTTGGCCACAGGTAATATTTTGTACGAATCGCCATCGGTAAGTACAAATACAGAGCATTCGATACCAGAAAGGAATTCTTCTATAACTACAGTCCTGCTTGCATCACCAAACATACCACTGAGCATTTCTTTCAGCTCACGCTTCGCTTCATCCAAATCGTTTATGATAAGTACGCCTTTTCCCGCAGCTAGTCCATCTGCTTTCAGTACATATGGGGCTTCCAATTCTTCAAGGAAATGATACGCATCGTTCAATTGCTCCAGAGTAAAGCTTTTGTACCGTGCTGTTGGTATATTATGACGAATCATAAACTGCTTAGCAAAATCTTTACTACCCTCTAACTTTGCCCCTTCTTCCGATGGGCCTATAACGGGTATATTCTTCACTTCATTGTCATTGATGAAAAAGTCATAAATGCCTTTTACCAACGGTTCTTCAGGCCCTACAACCACCATACTGATACTGTTGTTCAAAACGAATTGTTTTATGGAAGGAAAATCAGTTATCGATAGATCAACGTTTTGTCCTATCAGATGTGTACCCGCATTACCCGGTGCAATATATAGGTTGTTTACTTTCGTACTTTGCTTTATTTTCCATGCAAGAGCATTCTCACGACCTCCGCTTCCTAATAACAAGATGTTCATATGGTTGTATTTTTTTCTTTGGGGAACAAATATACGTGTTTATTTTGTGTTAATTAAAAGATAATAGCAATTCTTGTTGTATTTTTGCCGCACAAAAGACAGAAAGATAGCAATGAGTATACATAATAGAATTTTTGATCGTGCAGAGAGACTTCTGGGTGCAGATAAGATAAAAGATATCAATAATATCAGGGTCATCCTTTTTGGAGTAGGAGGTGTTGGAAGCTGGTGTGCCGAAGGGCTTATTCGTACAGGAATTAAGTTCCTGACCATCGTAGATGCAGACAAAGTTAGTGAGACCAATATCAATCGACAATTGATGGCGACGACCAAAACGATTGGACAATATAAGGTAGATGTGCTAAAGGAACGTCTATTGGAAATTAGTCCCGAAGCTGAAATAAAGGCCATTGCAAATGTCTATAATGAGGAGACTTCCGATTCATACGAGCTCGATACATACGACTATATTATAGATGCTATTGATAGCCTCAAATACAAAACCCTTCTGATACGTACGGCATCGAAGACTAAAGCGAAACTCTTTTCCTCGATGGGCGCAGCATTAAAAATGGACTCGACCCGTATAAAGGTTGCTGAATTTTGGAAAGTGAAAGGCTGTCCGTTGGCTGCCGCTCTACGTCGCAAGATGAAGGAAGGGGAAAGGCCTGCAAAGAAATTTCTATGTGTGTATAGCGACGAAGTGCTCGACAATAAGGGTAATGTCTACGATACCGATGAATCCAAGACTTCAGAACTACTAAAGGTAGAGAATCCCAGCAAAAAGGCGCAGATAAACGGTACGTTAGTTCATATAACAGCTACATTTGGCTTTACTCTGTCAGGACTTATAATACGTGATATCTGTAAAATTGATTAATGTGCTGTAATATAATGTTTTGTTTGTAAAAGGTGACAAATGTAACACAATTCATATATTTTTTATTTATTACTTTTTCGATCTTTACTATATTTGGCTTTACCATCCTATTATATAGATAAATCTGTGCAGATTTAATGCACTTTCCGAATATCACTTTCTTAAGCTTTTATATCAATAAGTTAAATAGAACGGTTTTTTAGCTTTAGTATCTTTGGATTATAGTTTAATTTATTAATCTTAATCTAATCCTGATATGAATAAATCCCTCTATGGAAAGAATGTGTTGATAAAGAAGAAAGCGATATGTGTATTTATCTTTGCAATTTTGATGCAAGCATCTATTGGAACTATCACAGGACAAAAGAAAGAACAATCTGCGAAAAAGAAATACGATATAGCTGCTTTTCTCTATCCCGCATATGCTTCAGACGATCCGCGTTTACGCCCTTTCTGGCCTATGGGAATAGGTGAATGGGAAACAGTAGCTACTGTTCAGAAGCGTTATCCCGGTCATTATTGGAATCGTAAACCATTGTGGGGTTACATCAATGAAGCAGACCCTTCCGTTATGGCTATGGAAATAGATGTTGCTACCAAGCATGGTGTAAATGTCTTTATTTTCGATTGGTATTGGTACGATGGGCGTCCATTTATGGAAACCACTTTGGATAATGGTTTCCTTAAAGCCGAGAATGTAGATAAGATGAAATTTTACCTCATGTGGGCAAATCACGAAGTAGTTAATACATGGGATACACGTATATCACAACTACCCGAACATAATGTGATATGGACAGGAAAAGTGGATAGACAGGAATTCGAAAAGATATGCAAACGTAATATAGAAAAATACTTCAAGCTACCTCAATATTACACAATAGATGGTAAACCTGTATTTATGATTTACGACGTTCCTCAACTAATAGAAGGCTTGGGAGGTATCGATGAAACGATAGATGCGCTCAAGTGGTTCGAAGCAGAAACCAAAAAGGCAGGCTTTCCGGGGCTCGACCTACAACTGACCATGTGGAGCGTGAATGTGAATTACAGTGGGTTTGATGGAGGCAAAACAACCAATCCTCAGAACGATTTTGTGAAAAAACTTGGGTTTACAAGTGCTACACATTATCAGTTTGCTCATTTCACTAATGTGAATGAGGACTATATGAATATTATAGAATCAGTGAAAAAAGAATGGGCGCGTATAGATAATACTTACGACCTCAAATATTACCCGCATATCAGTGTAGGCTGGGACAATAGTCCACGAATAGAACGAAGCGCGGTAGTCAAGAATAATACGCCCGAAAATTTTCAGAAAGCCCTCGAGATGGCAAAAGAATATGCAGATAATCATCCCGACAGAGTTTCCCTGATAACTATCAATAGTTGGAACGAATGGACGGAGACCAGCTATCTGCAACCGTGCAACGTATTCGGCTATGGCTATCTGGAAGCCATTAAGAAAGTATTTATGGAATAGCTCGATACACCATTATATTAGAAAAGGTAACAAACGTAACAATGTTTATTCTGTTTCAATTATTCCCTTTTCTGTGATTTATATAGTTTTTCTATATAGATAAATTGAAAATATGAAGATGCAAAAGATAGGATATCACTATCTTTTTGCATCTTTGTATAAATATTAAATCAAAGGCTTATGAGTGAATTGAATATAAGTTATGGGGTGTCTAAAACACAGCGAATCACTAATATTTTCATGTATTCTTATTTCGCAATATTCGGACTATATTTTTGCATTAAAGAAGGGTTAGCTAATACTTACTCTATTATGTTCTTTTTATCATTGTTGTGTTTTATCTGTGGTGTAATCCTCATATTAATGAGTACTGTTTGGCTTCCGGCTTCTCTGCTGATTATTGACAATGATAAGATAGAGGCCAATCCTCAGGATAAAAAAGGAGTCATCGTAGACTGGGTTACCATAAGCAGAGTGAATATCGGACCCGGATATGTTGTTTTCCTTACAGAAGGAGGGCAGAAACAACGTAAAATCGACCTGACAAACCTGAAATACGAAGACGTATCTAAAGTAAAAGCTAAGATTATAGAACTATGCGAGTATAAGAATATACCGTATAGCAACGACTAAGTACTTATGAAATTGTAAAATATATGAAAAGCTGTTATTCGACAGCTTTTTTCTTTCCGCGAAATGATGTAGTTTTGTGTTGTCCGATTTTTTGGTCATAAAATTTAGAGTGGTTTTAACCTATAAATAACTAACGAGTGAAAACTGAAAATCAAGAAAAGGTGAGTGGGCTGCCTGAAAACGCCTTTCGGGAATTGAAAGAAGGGGAAGAATACAAACCCGTAATGTCGCCCGACAGAGACTATAAAGAAGTTACCCCTTGGTCTGTAATGTGGGGATTGTTGATGGCTGTTATCTTTAGTGCTGCTGCCGCTTATCTGGGATTGAAGGTAGGGCAGGTGTTCGAGGCTGCTATACCTATTGCCATCATAGCCGTAGGACTTTCCAGCGGGCTCAAAAGAAAAAATGCATTGGGTGAGAATGTCATCATACAATCTATCGGTGCGAGTAGCGGAGTAATTGTAGCAGGTGCTATATTTACATTGCCTGCTTTGTATATCCTACAAGCTAAATACCCTGAGATTTCTGTCGATTTCTTTCAGGTATTTTTTAGTTCATTGCTCGGAGGTGTGTTAGGTATACTATTCCTTATCCCTTTTCGTAAATATTTCGTGTCCGATATGCACGGTAAATATCCTTTCCCCGAAGCTACAGCCACTACACAAGTATTGGTGTCGGGAGAGAAAGGTGGCGATCAGGCCAAACCATTGATTCTTGCCGGTCTAATAGGCGGACTTTATGATTTTATTATCGCTACATTCGGCACATGGTCCGAGGTGTTTACTTCTCGTGTATTACCTTTTGGAGAAACAGTAGCGAATAAGGCGAAAGTCTTGTTTAGTGTAAATGTTGGCGCAGCCGTGCTAGGATTGGGGTATATTGTTGGGCTTAGATATGCAGCTATTATTTGTGCAGGTTCCGCCCTCGTGTGGTTTGTGCTTGTACCCTTACTTCCTTTATTAGGTGATCCAATGTTGCAATCCATCAATCCTGCACCATATCTTACAGGTGGAAGTCTGGCTCTTTCTGGAGGTATTGCAAATGCCAGCCCTGAAGTTATTTTTGCGGCAATGGCACGACATATAGGTATTGGTGGTATAGCAATGGCCGGTATTATAGGTATTATAAAATCGTGGTCTATTATCAAAGGCGCTGTCGGCCTTGCTTCTAAAGAATTGAAAGGAAGCAAGAAAGAAAATATAGAAGTAACTCAAATACTACGGAACAAGTTCCGCAGGTTGAAAGGTAAAAGGATAAATCCTTTTGCGTTAATACCTGTTTGAAAACAGGGGTTTTCTTTTCCCTAACGGGAAAATTCATCCGATAACTTGAAAAATAAACGTACTCAAAGGGATATATCTATGAAGATAATTTCCATAGGAGTTATCCTTGCCCTTATTGCTACATTTATTTTCTTTTGGCTAGGTGTTATACATAACCTGTTTTTTGCGATTGTAGCTATTCTGTTAGTTGCTGTTATAGCTTTCCTATTTACTACTGTTGCTGCAAATGCAATTGCCATAGTGGGAACAAATCCTGTTTCTGGTATGACGTTGATGACACTTATTCTGGCTTCAGTAATCCTTGTGGCAGTAGGTCTGAAAGGTACGTTAGGTATGGTTTCGGCAATGATTATCGGAGGTGTGGTTTGTACTGCATTATCTATGGCAGGGGGATTTATTACCGACCTTAAAATCGGTTATTGGCTGGGAACAACACCAGCCAAACAACAATCATGGAAATTTTTGGGTACGCTTGTTTCTGCTGCTACTGTTGGTGGGGTAATGATTATTCTGAACGATACTTTTGGATTTACTGGCGAAAAAGCATTGGTTGCACCTCAAGCGAATGCTATGGCGGCTGTTATCGACCCATTGATGTCGGGCACAGGAGCTCCTTGGATTCTATATGCTGTAGGCGCTGTAATAGCTTTGATACTTAATCAGATGAAAGTGCCTGCCCTTGCTTTTGCATTGGGTATGTTTATTCCGTTCCATCTCAATATTCCGTTGTTAATAGGTGGTGCCGTTAACTGGTATGTTGGCAGCCGCAGCAAAGACAAAGCATTGAATGAGGCGCGGACGGAAAGAGGCACATTACTTGCTTCCGGATTTATTGCCGGAGGAGCTTTAATGGGCGTTGTGAGTGCAGTGCTCAGGTACTTTGAGTTTAACTTTATAAATGATGAATGGGCAGAAAGCAATTATGCTCAATACCTAGCTTTGGGAATGTATGCTCTTATAATTCTCTATTTGGGATATTCTTCTTTGAAAGCAAAAAAAGAGATGCTATAAGATACGTCTAATAATATAAGGAAGAGCCTGATAAAAAGGGCTCTTTTCATTTTACCTTAACAAAACTTATATAGCTAATAGTGTAGCATTGTTGTTATCAGTCCATGGAATAGTAACCTGTGTTGCTGGAACAAACTATTACATCGTAACAGGCTCTGAACTTGCAGATACGATTCTGCGTATGGGGTAATATAAATAAGATGAATACCCGTTGGCGGAATTAAATTAGTGCATATTTAATCTGGCCAATGGGTTTATTGTTCATTTTGTTGATATATTGTAATATGGTAAGTGCACTAATCTTACCGATTATTCTAGCAAATATGCCATCCGTCTGTTTAGCATAGTTTCTAACAATCATAAACTGGTCACACAATTGCGAGAAGATGGTTTCAATTCTTTTCCTGGCCTTAGCAAATGGAGCAAAGATGGGCTTCCAATCTTTCTGATTT
>JBKEBA010000066.1:0-21471 GCA_047972895.1 Dysgonomonas sp. | reverse complement strand
TATATACCCTGATAGATTTAAATTACTCGATTAATTACAAGATATGAACTATTTTATTAGTTTTGTAAAACCAACAAAACGATGGCGACTCTTTGTACCATTGAAACGAAAAACGATTAGGGGATCGACCCCTAACCGTTTTTACCAACAAAGCTCAGGTTCTTCATTACCCATTAAAAAATGAAAACGAAAAACCTGATATTTTATAAGTGAAAGCCAAACGCTGACACAGTTTAATTTACACTACCCCATCCAAATTTTTCAGTTTTTTTTCTAGCTTTCGGTATACAGAAAGAGGTATAGTCGCAAACGGCTCATCTGATAAGAAATTGAAATTAACTTCAATAGTTTTACCATCCTCTACACGCATACACATAATTATCCCAAGCTTATAACCTTGTAGACGTTGTTTTTGTGCTTTAGTAAACTGATCATGTACAAAAAAATTATATTGGGGTTCATTCCATACACTCTCTACATATTCCTCCGGATTATCTTCGGTGCGTAAATATAATTTTGCTCTTTGTTCATTAACCAGATCAATGTATGTCATTTCATCATCTACATTATATAGCGTTACCATTTTAGTACTATCATTGACATCACACTGGTAAGTATATTTTTTTTCTTTAAAAGTTTTGGTTTCATTGTAATAATAGGTCTGTGCATGCATACCGATTACGCAAAACAATAAACCGATAAATAACTGTATCGTTTTCATTATTCTCATTATATTATATTAGATTAAAATAGATTAGAAAACCCAAAGTAGGAAATAAATCCTACCCTGATTCTATTTAGTTACTTCTTCGTAAAGGTCAATTCTTTGGGGATATCGAATTTTTCTTTGGTTGATACCAGAATAGGTCTAGTCCTCAATAGATACCAACGCGCAGTTTTACCATCAGGATTTATATCGAAATTAACAATACCAAAGATTTCCTTGTTATTCTCTTTTTCTGTATAGTGAATTGAATAATTCGGAGCTATCCTGTCATATACCCTTAGAGGAGGAAGATCCCCATTTGTTTCTACATATTTTATTAATTTATTATTTTCAAAATATTTTATAGAACCAACTACCTTTTCATAATTAGCTTTCACTTCATTATAATATAATATTTTTCTAAAAAAGGTTATTTCATAAGATTTATTACCGGATATTGCTACCCATGTGCCTTCAAGTTTTTTCGTATCATATTTTATTTTATATGTTTCCTGAGAAAAAACGCATATAAAAGAAAGGCTAAAGAATATCAAGAATAGTTGTCGTTTCATACTATATGTTTTAAAACCAAAGCAGGAAAAATCCTACTCTGATTTCATTTCCTCCTTATTATTTCTTTTTAAAGGTTAGCTCCTTTGGCATATCAAAATCTCCTTGTTGTTTACCCCAAGATTCAGTTTTTTGTAAAGAATGCCAACAAGCTGTCTTGCCATCGATACTTATGTCAAATTTGGCATGGCCTGTTAATCTTTTATAGCTTTCAAAATAAAGAATAGAAAATTCTTTTGGAGAGTTTGAGATTGAACTTGCAGAAAGAGGAAATTCGGACTCATTTATAGCTACAGTTCTTATTACTTTATTGTTTTCCAAATATTTTACTGATCCTAAAATTACTTCATAATCTTTTTTAAGAAGATCCACATATCTAGTGGTTCTTATAAAAGTGATTTCATAAGACTTATTACTAGATGTAGCCACCCATGTACCTTCAATCACTTTAGTATCATACTTTAATTTAGGATCTCTTTGCCCAAATGTATATATTGATATTAGGCTTAATAATATTAGTATTGTTATCTTTTTCATATTTCTTCTGTTTTTAACCACAATTTATAATCTTAACATTTCCATTTTTATCTATGGTTACTTTACTATATTTACTGTTTCCTATATCTTTCATCAGCGTTAGCCCCGAGGCACTTTCATTTAAAAATTTCGTTAATGCTTTCATAGAAGCGTCTGCATCCAAATTTGTATTTATTCCATAAAGTTCGTCATAAATCCATCCTAAATTGTTGAAGCTAATCTCTGATTGATACTTTTTCCCAAATGCCATATATTGTTGCAAATCGGTTACAAATAGAAAATAAGTTCCGTCACTAGTTACTAATCCTAACGAGAATGTATTCAAATTGTTTATTCCATTCTTATTCATAAACCAATCGTATGGTATCATCAAGTCTGATGGGGAAAATGTTCGTAATGTCCCGTCATAATGAGTATGTATAAACCCATCGATTTTATAAGCCGGTGTAGGGTTATATTTTATATCGGGTTCTCCGGGGTTTCCGTCACGGTTTGTAAAAGTATATTTGCCGTTGTCGTAGGTATAAGATCTGCCTGCTTCATAGTTTTTGGTTGTAAGCCCTCTTAATTCTTGCATCATACGACCAAAACTGAATGTAGTCACCTTATTCTTTATGTTTTCGCAGGGGTCTGTTGATTCTTCTTTATTGGGTTCTTCTTGAATAATTGGGAGGTTGTTTCCACTACCTCCACCACCAGCCAGAACCGGATTGCGAGTGACTCCACCGCCGCTACCGCCACCTCCATCAAGGTCGTGACGGAATATCACTTCATATGAGCTTTCACAATGATAAGATGTACCAACAAGTTCTCCTCTTACAAATGTATCCTGAAACCAACAACGATCCGTCCGCATAATATAAGAAACTTTTGTTCCCCCGGCATTATCCTCAAAATGCGTGCCGCCTATAATTTTACCATCCTCATACATCCATCCGTTTACAAACTGCCCGTCTACTGTGTAGAAATACACGAGTCCCGACAGGTCTGATTCGCGATTAAGATACTTGTTTTCTTCGATGGATTCGCCCTTTTCCAACATATAATCGAGATCGGGAATCACTGCCATCATAAAGCTATAGGTAGTACCGTCTTCTTTGTTGCGCAATACGATGAGGCGCAACACTTGTCGGGCAAGCGATTTATCGCCTTGTGCCTCCACATATTGGCTTACGTCCATAGTCATCAGATTTACGCCCGCATGTTCCGGCGCGTTTAAGGGTGATTCCACAGCATACCACAGGCTGTCTTGGTACAGATGGGAGAGATTCCAATCGGGCATTAATACGGGCGGCTCTTCGTCTCCGCCACTCTTCAAATGTGGAATAATCCCGAAATTCTGTTCATACCATGCCTGTGCATCGGCTGTAGTGAGAGGCTCTGCCTGCTGCGTATTCCTATCATTTATTATATAGTCTTGTTCAGACGTACATGCATAAATGATTAGAAATGCCATAAAAGCCAGCGCCAATCCTTTTGTGAAATTTTGTCTGGTCATAGGTTTAATTTGTTTTTTAGTTTAATAATAGTTGCTTTATTAATCCGGATAAAACAAAGGAATTCCCTATTGGCAAATATAGGCCTGTATGTAGTATAAAAAAGGAAAAATAGGGTGATATAGATTTTCACGAGGGGGTAAAATGAGAATATCGCTGGTTATCAAGATTTTAATACTTAAGTATATTATATTAAATATAGCTTTTTATTATTGATTTTACAAATACTCACAATCGGCCTTGTGAGTACTCACAGCAGCGATTGTGAATATCCACAACCTAAATTGTGAGTATTCACAGCCACCGGCGTAAGTACAACCTGAGTGTCATTTTATTCATATGGATTTATCTATATAAGAAGTATAAATTAAAATCCGAATTATTATGGCAAAATACAGTCTGCGGCTTGTCAGGGAAATAGCCACCCTTGTGGAAGAAGATAACTATACTATATCAGAGATATGCAATATGATGCGTATCAGCAGAAAGACATTCTATGAATGGAAAGCAGGGATACCTGAGTTTAAGAAAGCAATAGAGCAGGCCGAAGAAAAGCGGGAAGAGAACCTGCTGTTTATTGCACGTAGTTCTCTTAAGAAGAAACTGGAAGGATATACTGTAGTGGAAGAGAGAATCACCTATGTACCGGATAAGAACAATCCCGAACGCCTGGTTATAAAAAACAAAGTGGTGAAGCGTAAATACTGTCCTGCTGATAATACGGCTATCAGACAGGTATTGGAAAAGCATGAAGAAAAGCAAAAGGCTATCGAAGAAGAACAGAAGCTGAATAAGAAAGAAGAACTTCCTGAATTAGTCATTGAGTTCAATTCGAACAAAGCAAGACGCAATTATGAATATTTGACCAGGATGATGAAAGCGGGAGTACCTGACGCCGAATGGAAGTATTGGAGCTATAATCCTGCGTATATGGAAGAAGAGGAGAAAGAAACAAACAACTAACAGTGAACAAGTGAAATGAATGACAATAGCTGAAAAGTGTGAAATCTGTTACGTTTGTTACCTTTTTTATCAGAAATAGGAATTGAGCAAATATAAGTTTACCTTTGCCAGACACTTTTTAGCTACGAACTGATGAATTTTCTGGCACATGCGTATCTTTCGTTCGGCAACCCTGATATATTAGTTGGGAATATGATTGCGGATTTTGTGAAGGGTAAACAGATTGAGCTTTACCCCGAAAGTATACAGCAGGGTATTCTCCTTCACAGGGAGATAGATGCGTTTACCGATAGTCATCCTGTAACACTAAAGGCTACAGAGGCATTTCGTGCGTCAACAGGTAAATATGCAGGGGCATTCCTCGATGTGGCCTATGATTACTTTGTCGCTCACGACAAGGAGAATATACCTACAAACGGATGGATGGCTTTTGCTGAAATGAGTTATAAGCAGATTGAGCAACGTTTGGATTATCTACCTGACAAGTTCCGATCGATGTTTATGTATATGCTTAGCGAGAACTGGTTGTATAACTATCGTCACGAATGGATGATACAGCGCAGCATGGAAAGGCTTTTGAACCGTGCCAGCTTCTTATCTGACGACACACCTGTATTCGCCGCATTTAAGCATAATCAGGAAGAGATAGGTGCTAGCTACAGGGTCTTCTTTCCCGAGTTGAAAGCCTTTGTACAAGATAATCTGGAGAAGCTTTCTTAAAATACACTCGATACCCTTTGAATGATGTTCAGTAATTGGCAAACATCATCTAGCTTAAGTTCGAAGTTGGAATATTCAGGTGATGGATTCAGCGAATGACATACGATAGAACCTTTGTCCACATCCTGTTCCAGTATCTGTTTACATAAAATTGTATTATTCAACACTATTATCCAGTTTGGAAAGTCTTCGGTATGTAACTTATTACGCCAATGTTCAGGACTTAACTCTCGTGCCAACACAATGTCACCATTGCTCAGGCTTCGTTTAGTATCGTTATCCATACTGTCACCCTTAATCTCGAATGCAAAGTAGCGGCCATGCCCGATCTTGTCTACAATGAAGTCGAACTCCTCGAATTCGTCACCAACAAACTCGGCATCCCTACATTCGTCGGTGTATTTGGCATAGGCCTTCACTGGGATAAAAGGTACGCGCATACGATATTTACCGTTTAGCATCTCATAGTACTTGACCCCGGACTTTGTAATCAGGTAAGGCTCTTCTCCTCTTTGCTTGCTTGCTTGTTTCATGTTGCCTTCGCCGTTTAAAAGCCATGCCTCATTCACATTGAAGTAATTGGCCAGTATGGCAACATTAGACCTATTTGGAGATGTTTTACCTTCAATATAGTTCGCTATTGTACCTTTTGTAATAGCTGTATCTTTCCATATACGATAAGCTGTCACGCCTTCTTTCTCTAGTAAGAACTTCAGTCTGTCTTTAAATTCCATCGATTTCCTCACACAGTAAAATATTGAATTAATTTGGCAATTTTAGCTAAAATTCATCACTTTCACTGTTAAAATTCTGATTTTAACATAGTAGAGTCAAATATTAAAAAGAGCGCTATGTCGGTTTTTAACAATTTAGTTATTATTAGATAAACAATCTCTTTTCTTTGATTGTTTATCTAATAATTATCCTATATTTGTTAAATACGAATGTCTAATTTATAAAACATAGCACATATGAAAGGATTTATATTAGGACTAGCTGTCGGTGCTCTGGGCGTATATGCCGCATTGAAGCTGACAGATGAGGAAGCCCGTGAAGAACTACGCAGCAAAGTAACTAATGCCGCAGACAAAGCTAAAGCTGAATTTGACCATGGTCTAGTTGTTGGAAAGAGTAAAGCTTTGCGAGCAGGAGTACGGGCAAGACAAGAGGTTAGGAAAGGGAAGAAAAAGTTAAATGAAGTAGCTGGAGATGTAGCAGGAAAGCTGGCAGAAGAGCTTACAGAATTTGAAGCTAAAGCTAAAGCAAACGCTTAAGATATACTACGTGTTTTGAGTAAGGCAGATCTTATAAATAAGATCTGCCTTTGTTATATATGAACATTTGTCCGATATAATTGTTTAAACTATATGCTATTAACACTTAATTATAAACCTTAAACATTATGGAAGAGAAGAAAAACAGAATGACCACCAATCAAGGTATTCCTGTCGATAACGATCAAGCCTCGATCACAACAGACAACCAACACATGACCCTCCTCTCAGACACGCATCTCGTTGAGAAACTTGCACACTTCGACAGAGAGAGGATACCCGAACGTGTCGTACATGCTAAAGGTGCCGGAGCACATGGCTATTTCGAAGTGACAAACGATTTGTCAAAGTATAGCTGCGCCTCATTCCTATCACAAATAGGAAAGAAGACGGATATATTCGTTCGTTTCTCTACTGTAGGTGGAGGAAGAGGTTCTGCAGATACAGCGAGAGACCCTCGAGGATTCGCTGTCAAGTTTTATACCGAAGACGGCAACTATGATATGGTCGGCAATAACACCCCGGTATTCTTTATACGCGATGCTATCAAGTTCCCAGACTTCATTCATACACAGAAGAAGAATCCTGTATCCAATCTTGACGACGCTGATGCTTTCTGGGACTTCATGTCATTAACTCCAGAGAGTGTACATCAGGCTACTATCTTGTTCACAGACAGGGGAACTCCCGCATCGTACCGACAGATGCATGGATTTACCAGTCATGCCTATATGTGGTATAATAAGAGGGGTGAACATTTCTGGATAAAGTTACACTTCAAGACAGATCAAGGTGTAAAGAATCTGACAAAAGAAGAGGCCGCCACTCTGGCTGGGACAGATCCAGACCATGCTACCCGTGATCTTTTCGACAATATAGCCTCAGGCAATCATCCTTCGTGGAGCATATATGTTCAGATTATGAAACCTGAAGAAGCCAATAGATATGAGTTCGACGCCTTCGACGTAACGAAGGTATGGCCACAAAAAGACTATCCACTAATACCTGTCGGAAAGATGACTCTGAACAGAAATCCTGAGAACTACTTTTCAGAGGTCGAACAGGCTGCATTCTCTCCTGGCAATCTGGTTCCCGGCATAGCCATCTCACCTGATAAGATGTTGCAAGGACGTGTATTCAGTTATCCAGATACACATCGCCATCGCTTGGGGACAAACTTCGATATGATACCTGTAAACCGTCCTAAGGCACAAGTTAACACATACCAACGTGATGGAGCGATGAACATGCAAAGTTATGGCGCACCGAACTATTATCCGAATAGTTTCGAGGGGTCTCAGCCTGACAAAAAACATACTGTACCACCAGTGGACGTTTCAGGCATGGCTACCCGCCACGAATATAAACCATCTGATATAGACTATGTTCAAGCCGGAGATTTGTATGGACGGGTATTATCCAATTACGATAAAACCAACCTCGTAGGCAATATAGTTGCTCATATACAAAATGCAGCCAAGCGTATTCAGCTTCGACAAACAGCTATATTCTATAAAGCTCACGAAGAATACGGGACAAGAGTTGCATCTGGCCTTGGGCTCAATATAAATGAAGTAAAAAGACTGGCAGCAATGACTCATGAAGAACGGGTCAGAGCAACTGCTAAATAGAAAGTAGTAGTGTATAATTAAGGAAAGGCTTGAGTATTCAAGCCTTTCTCTTTATTTAAACAACTGTGGTACAAAATCTATCATATAATCACGCCAGTTACTCCATGTGTGACCGCCTTCACTTTCGTGATAGACGTATTTAATGCCAAAATCATCTAATTTTTGTCTATAATCGGTAACCTGCTTATACAAGAAATCAGTCTTACCTATAGCTATCCAATATAGCTTAATACCATTTTTATATTGTGCTTTTAATGTTCCATCTATATCTTTATATACAGACGACTCAATACCTTCGCGCGGATTGATAGCAGGGGAAAACAATCCGACATAGTCAAATGTATTCGGATAATATCTTGAAATATGCAAAGAATGATAGCCTCCCATAGACAGACCGGCGATTGCCCTGCCCGACTTATCAGCAATCACACGATAGTTACCTTCTACAAATTTTATTACATCTTTGAAGGTTTCTTCCATTTTCCCATCCATCGTATGGGGTAACATAAAATTAGGTTTTTGGAGTCCTATACTCGACTCTCCGGGTGCAGCTTCCTGTGCAACATTTCCATTTGTCATTACTACAATCATCGGCTTTGCTTTACCCTGAGCTATAAGATTATCCAATATCTGAGAAGTACGTCCCAGTGCCATCCAAGCTTCTTCATCGCCACCCATACCATGAAGCAGGTATAATACAGGATATTTCTCTTTCCCTCCTTCATATCCGGTAGGAGTATATATAGTTATCCTACGCGACATTTCATTTCCAGAAGACTCATACCAGCGACGTGTTACTGAGCCATGAGGCACTTTATTTACACTATAAAAATCACCATTTCCTCCTTTTATAATGAATATATTGGAAAGAGTAGCAACATCTCTATCTACATAAACATTATTCGGATCAATAACCCTCACATCATCCACTAAAAAAGAATAACTATACAAGTTTGATGGCATTACCGCCGTAGTATATGACCAGATGCCTTTATCATCCCTTGCCATAGCTTCCGTCCCTTGAATCCAGTCTCCGCCAAGCTTCACCTCTGCAGCCTTAGGTGCGTACAATCTGAATGTAACCGTATTGTCATCGTTTATCTCAGGCGACTTTATCTCTTGACCACCCCATAATGCCTGTTGTGCAAACAATTGCGTACCCATTAGCATGATACCCACAAGTATAGAAACAAATGTCATTTTCATAATATATGTCGTTTTTAATTAATATTCCAAACGCGGCAATTTAGACTACACACCACAAAATTCTTATTATAAATACAATAACTCAAAAAAGGTAACAATCAGCGGTCACAGGAGCGGAGCGTATGTAAAAGTGACAAAAGTGACAAATATTCTTTATTTTTTCGCTTATCACTTTTCATCCGTTATTCCTATAAATCTTCTTTCACCTTTCACTTTCGATAAAGTCGACCAATGCGTATCTATAGATAAATTCATTTACTTATTATCAAGGTATTCCTTCTTGAATATATTCAGGCATAGCATAAACATGGATAATAACAATGGCCCGAAAATTACACCCCAAAAACCAAACAACGTCAACCCTATAACTACACCGAATACTGTTATCAAGGGATGGGTATCCGCCATCTTCTTTTGGAGAATAAAACGTATCAAATTATCAGAATTAGAAATGACAACTAAGGCATAAATAGCCAATCCTATACCGCCAAACCAATTACCAGAAAGCCCAAGGTATAAAGCCAATGGAAACCATACCAAAGATGTCCCTATAAGAGGAATAATAGTTGCAAAACAAGTAAGAAATCCGAATAAGATAGGGTTAGGCGCTCCGAATATTATATAACCGATCATAGCGACTACTCCCTGTATAGCGGCTAGCAATGGTATCCCTATTGCATTCGATTTTACCATCATGTTTATTTCATGCAACACATTCTTCTTATTACTCTCATCGAAAGGGAGCAAAGTATACAGATATTTCTCCATCTGAGAACCACCAATCAGCATAAAATAAAGAACAAATACCATAACGATGGAATTGACGACAAAACTACTGACACTATTCAACAAAAATTGACCTATTGTCGGCAAATAACCAGCAGCTTTAACAATGTTACTTGTGCTCAGCACATCATAATTAATTTTTTCCTGAATAAGATTATTGAATTTTTGGATAGAAGCTATTGTAGCCGACGGATCGAGATTAATATTATTGAGTTCCCCTATCAACAACCATACAGCTAGGGAAAAAGGAATAAGAAAGATAAGGATAACCTCTACAAGAATAAGAGCTGCCGAAAGGGTTCTTCCTAGTTTTTTTCTTTCCGTCAAATAGCGCATTTGATTACGTACCATTATATAAATAGTTAAAGCACCCAATATGCCACTAAGAAACGGTGCTATCTCACGAAATATAATAATTCCCATAAAAAGAAGAAGAATGACAAGGGAATATTTCCAGTATTGTTCTTTAAGGCTCATCTGCTTTTCCATTTTATTTTACAAATCTATGAATAAATCGGTTATATATTTTTATATTATCCCATATAAAAACAAAAGACCAAACCTTTAGGTTCAGTCTTTTATCGCACTTTATTTCGATTTTATTTTCAATCCCATAAATGTTTATTGCTTAAGGCATATTTTCCACCACCGGTAAATACTAAAGCTAGAGCACCGAAGAAATACAATCCTTGCAATTCAATTGCCCATCCGCCAGATTGGCTCAGCGTGAATACATCGCCAGAGTGCGCCATACCTACAGCCACAAGCATATTAAAGGCAAATACAGCAGCAGCACGTGTTCCATAACCTAATATTATAAACAGCGGAGCTATTACTTCGCCCACATAAACACCATAGGCAATAAACGATGGCAGACCCGAAGCCTCCAGCATCTGTCCTATACCATCTGCTCCGTACGCTAATTTTGATATCCCATGCAAAAGCATCAATACTCCAATGCTTAATCTCAATATGAGTAAGCCTAAATCTACATTCTTATCTAATAACTTCATAGTAATTTTATTATACTGTCATTTTATATTTACAGTATATAAAACAAGTATATCGTGAATATGTTCGCCCATTTTATTAACAATTTACGTTTATCGTGGCAGCACAAACGGAATAGGTATCATAACCTGCATAGCCACAGGCTTTCCGTCTTTCAATCCTGGCGTCCACTTAGGCATTCTTTTTATCAGGTAATAGCCTTCTTCATTGCATTCGGAATAAACTCCTTTAAACAACTCTATTTTGGTAATATCCCCTTCCGAAGACACTGATAAATTGAATACAACACGCCCTTCTATATTCATCTGAATAGCTCTCTTCGGATATTTCAAGTTGATCCTTATGTATTCATCCAAAGCCTTTTGTCCTCCGGGAAATTCGGGTAATTTATTTTGTAATGTATCTATTTTAGCTACGGTTTTATTCTCATTTTGGTTCTCGCTATTTTCTGTTAAGACATTGCTCAATACTGTTTTTTTTGAAGAATCGGCTTCTTTCTCGCTTTTTTCAATTTCTGCTAATCGATTACGCAACTCATCGTTGAGCTTAAAGTCTATTATCAATTCAACAGGAAGTTCCTCTGTCCCCATAAACGGAGTCCATTCAGGCATATTTTTTATTGCTTCTACAATCTGATCATCAACCAGAGGATCAAACCCTCTAAGTATCTCTATATTTGCTACAGAACGATCTTTCTTCACAATAAACTTGGCATGCACATCACCTTCCATCTCTATTTTAATCAACAAAGACGGATATCTCAGATTATCAACAAAATACTTATATAAAGCCTCCTCTCCTCCCGGAAATTGAGGTACTGAAATACCTTGCCCTGAAGCATCAGACTTTACTAATTTCACTGTAATTCCGTTTTGAGAGAATGCGATGAACAAAGATCCCGATAAAATTATGAATAAGATAAATATTTTGCGTATCATTATGCTAACTAGGGTTTTTTATCCAGCAAATATATATAAAATCCTCAAGTATGCAAGCTCACATATACACACTAAAAAGCCTAAGAACAATTAAATAAATATCTTTTTTCTATTTTATTAAAATAAAAACTTCTTTTTGCTTATTTTTACACCCAAAAGAGATAATAATATGTGTGGAATAGTAGGATACATTGGCTTCCGTGAAGCCTACCCCATTTTGATAAAAGGATTACACAGACTTGAATATAGAGGCTACGACAGTGCCGGAGTAGCAATTATCAACGATAAAAACAAACTTTCAGTATATAAAGCCAAAGGACGGGTGCAAGAGCTGGAAGAATTTGTTAAAGATAAGAATACATCAGGTACGATAGGTATTGCACATACACGTTGGGCAACCCATGGTGAGCCAAGCAATGTAAATGCCCACCCGCATTACTCGCAATCAGAATCGCTAGCTTTGATACATAATGGAATAATCGAAAATTACTCGGTACTCAAAGCTCAGCTTATTAGTAAAGGTTTCAAATTTCAGAGTAGTACCGATACAGAAGTACTTGTGCAGTTCATAGAATATATAAAACAAATAAATAACTGCGACCTGTTCACTGCCGTACAGATAGCCCTCAGCCAAGTGGTAGGAGCTTATGCAATAGCAGTCATAGAAAAAAATAAGCCAGATCAGATTATCGCCGCACGAAAAAGCAGCCCACTCGTGATAGGCATTGGCGAAAATGAATATTTTCTCGGCTCCGACGCTTCTCCTATCATCGAATATACGAATAAAGTAATATATCTCGACGATGAAGAAATTGCCATTATCTCACGCAATGCTGAGCCAAAGATTATTACAATCTCTAACATAGAGAAAACACACGAAATAAAAGAGCTGGAGATGAATCTCAGCCAGCTTGAACGTGGTGGTTACCCCCATTTCATGCTGAAGGAGATTTTCGAACAGCCAGAGACATTAAAGAGCTGCATGAGCGGGCGTATCAATATAGAAGGAACAAACGTCACTTTATCTGGGATTATCGATCATAAAGACAAGTTCATCAATGCACGGCGTATAATCATCATTGCCTGTGGTACATCGTGGCATGCTGGACTCATAGGAGAATACTTATTCGAAGAATTTTGTCGCATCCCGGTTGAAGTAGAATATGCCTCCGAATTCAGATATCGCAATCCTGTAATCTATTCGGATGATATTATCATTGCCATATCTCAATCCGGAGAAACGGCAGATTCTCTCGCAGCGATTGAGTTAGCTCGTAAGGCCGGGGCATTTGTTTATGGCGTTTGTAATGTCGTAGGGTCATCCATTCCACGAAATACTGATTCTGGTTCATATACCCATTGCGGGCACGAGATAGGCGTTGCTTCTACTAAAGCATTTACAGCACAAGTAACAGTACTAACTATGATGGCTCTAACGATAGCCAAGGAAAAGGGAACAATAGAAGAAGAACATTATCTGAATATAATCAAAGGAATACAAAATATCCCATCTAAAGTAGAGCGTATTCTGAACCTGAATGATAAAATTAAAGAGCTATCTCTTATATTCACATATGCCCAGAATTTCATCTATCTAGGAAGGGGATATAACTATCCTATCGCATTAGAAGGTGCACTTAAATTGAAAGAAATATCATACATACATGCGGAAGGATATCCTGCTGCCGAAATGAAACATGGCCCGATTGCACTTATCGACAATGAGATGCCAATTGTCACCATTGCCACAAATAGTGCCATTTATGAAAAAGTAGTTAGCAATATACAAGAAATAAAAGCACGAAAAGGACGCGTCATAGCCATTATAAACGAAGGTGATGAAACAATGAAGTCTCTTGCCGATCATTATATTGAAATACCTGCCACCGAAGAATGTCTCGATCCTCTACTTACTTCTATCCCATTGCAACTACTAGCTTACCATATCGCTGTAAATAAAAACAGAGATGTAGATATGCCACGTAATCTGGCTAAGTCGGTAACTGTGGAATAGTTAGAAAAATATAACAATAGGCACTTTTGCCGATAAGTTGTGTTAAGAGGTTATTGCTTTATGTAAAATATTCTTATATTTGCAAAAAACTTTACATAAGCATAAACCAGACAAAATTATGAAAATCAAAAGCTTCTTTATTACACTTGCATGTGTACTGTTCTTTAATGCAGGAGTAAAAGCTCAATTCATGCTGGCTGAAGGTACACGTATCGCAATGGCTAATGATTCTGAGAAAAACATAGAAAAACTTCATGCAGGAGACATTGTGTTGGCATTTAATAATATCGATAAAGTATATGAAGAGAAGAAGGTTAAGAGCGTCAAAAATGTAATGCTCAGCCGCTTTGTTCGTATAACCCTCGAAACAGGTATGCAAATAACCCTGACAGCCGACTCGCCAATATGGGCCGAAAGAGGCTGGATATCAGTTGATCCGGACTGGACAAAAGGGAGTAACGACAAATATGTAAATATTAAACCGTGCAAAACCGGAGAGTTTGTTTTATTCTATAATGTAACAAGTACCGATTATGTAGAAATAGCTACAATTCAGGGCCGGACAGAACCAACGATGGCTTATGAAGTCGAATTGGAAGGCGGAGGAAGCCTTGTAGCCAATGGATTTCTGATCGGACATAATTAAAGTAAGATGCGGCTCAAAGCTAACGATATAGAAGAGAGAATAAAAGATACATTTGTAGAGACGTTGCAAATTAGATTCATCGAATCTGATGATGAAACATCACTCGAAGCGACAATGCCTGTCAACAGCAATTTTACGCAGACAATGGGATTTCTGCATGGGGGTGCTACAATATCGCTTGCCGAATCTGTAGCAGGTGTAGGCTCTAACAATGTATGCAACATTGACGAGCGTTCGTTTGGCATGCAAATCAGTGCTAGTCATATATCCAGTGCTAATGTAGGAGACATAGTACGGGCTAAAGGCATCCTTATACACAAAGGACGTTCAACTCATATTTGGGATATAAATGTTTATTCGGAAACAACAGGTAAACTAATCTCTTCTATACGTGTTACAAATGCAGTAGTAAAAAAAGTAATCTACACCCGAAAGAGTTGAGTAACCCATTCTCAGAAAACAACAATCAACTATATTAATTCCCTGCAATTAAACCTTCTAACATATTTATTGTTCTAATTAAAAGCAAACTACAAAAACAGAACAATAATGAAAAAAATTGTATTCGCCATATTATTTACTATAATGTTATTTTCGGCTTGCGGAAGTGTGAGAACGACCGATATAACAGCTTTGAATACAGGAATGACCCAGACTCAAGTAAACAGTGTATTGGGTAGACCTGTACGTATTCTATCTACTAAATATTTTCAGGATGGTGTGGAGGAAAGTTATGAATACCACACCTACTACTATGAAGCTTATGCTGTCACATTCTGGAATGGAAGGCTCTCTGGATACGATTTCATGTATGAGGTAGTTCCTCCGGCAGGAATCGTTCCGCCAAACAGACCAATACCGAATAGACCAAACTATCCTAATAGGCCGTCTCAGCCAAATCGTCCAAACAGGCCAACCGAGCCCAATAGACCGACGCAACCAAGCAGACCAACCGAGCCTACTCGCCCGTCACGCCCTGATAAACCTACCGAACTTCCTAGTAGACCAACTACCAGACCTGAAACAAAGCCAGAAAATGGAAGTACAGGAAATACTGGAGGAAGACCGACATATGGACAGGGATCGAGCCGCCCAACTTATACCAAGCAAGAGAGTAGCACAACAAAACAGGAAGAAACCAAAGAAAAAAAGAAAGAATAAAATATTCACAAACGAAGCATCTGGCTATCCAGAAGCTTCGTTTCTTATAAAATCAGATATTATCTTATTCTTTAGTAAAATTATAAAAAACTTCATTCTTATCTATACAGGCATATGCCTGTATTCTAGCTAAAGGGTTTTGAATAGTAATTGGCGAATCCGCAACATAATTTCGCATTCTACAGCCAAAAAGAGTTATTGTCAACAGCTTACTCCCTCCTACTAATAAGAAATCGTAAGACTCTCCTATTGCTGTCAACGCTCCGTTCTCTCCCGAAAATGCCTCCACATTCGTCAAGGCGGTATGCCCCTCTCCTTCTATGACCAGTGGATGTATATCTTCTATTCGTTCGCCTGTATTGGCGATAATTGAACCTTGTGCGATCTGCCAGTTTCGATTTTTGTTTCCTCCTCCAATTTTGTGAATGCCGACTGTTACACAATCCAAATTAAAATTAGTTAATTGCCCATACGTTTCAGCACCCAGATATATACCTCCATATGCACCAAATGTAAAAACATCCATCAGTTGGGCATTATCCGTATGATTGATTACGTACGTAAATGTTTTGTTCTCAATTACGGCATCTACAATTTCTTTATTGAAAGTCCTTCCAAATTCCCTCATATTCGAAGGGTTAACATGACAATGAAGGATGCGTGGTATATCGTAACAGCGGTCGATGCGAATAAATTCTCCGCTTAAAGGATATCCATAGCAATGTTCGAATAATATCTGTTCATTGATATATGGTGCTTCTGAATTAAAATCCATCGCTATATACTCTCCATAAAAAGTAAGGCATGAAAGAGTCACACCCTGTACATTCATTTGTTTAGCGACTTGAATGGTAGGTTTATATTTAATAATATCTTTAGGACTTGTATTGGTTTGATACGGATACCAAAATTGTATGCCTCTTATTTGTGTAGCAGATTCAACAGTAATAAACGGAGCTACATCATCCATCACCTTAAATAAAGAACCTGTAGGTATATCTTTAGTCGGATGTTTCGTACCCCGCCCTGTAGGACCATGCACACCAATCAAAGATACATTCTTTTTCAGTACAATTCCTGTAGCAATAGGATATCCACCTTCAGCAGGCTCCACCCATAAAGCACTTCCTGAAACATTTGCCCAATCTATCGCTTTCTGAAGATTCAATTTATTATTCAGAGGATCATTGTTCGGTAAGACATTGAAGTCCTGAATACTTTTATAATTACCAGCAAAACAAACGAATGGGAACAACAATGATAGAAATAGAAACTTAATTTTATTCTGTAAATTATAAGTTTTCATGAGTATTTCGATTAACGTGATTATAACTACTTTTAACAAAGCAATATAGAATTAATTTTTCACATATTACAATATAAAGAGAGTAAAAAAAGGGATACCATACAAATATGATATCCCTTTAATTATGTATAGTCGCTATTTTATACTAAATGCTTTTCTCTTTCTTTCAGTACCTTTATCATATCGGTAGTCATCTTCTCCAAGTCATACTCCGGATTCCATCCCCACTCCTGTCTCGCACAAGTGTCATCCAACGAGTTTGGCCAAGAGTCTGCTATAGACTGTTTCAATGGATCGATATCATACTCCATCTCAAAATCAGGATAATGCTTCTTAATCGCTGCAAAAATCATCTCAGGATCGAAGCTCATCGAAGCTATATTAAAGGAATTTCGGTGAATGAGCTTGCAAGGATCAGCTTCCATAATATCGACAGCAGCATTCAAGGCATCAGGCATATACATCATATCCATAAATGTTCCAGCTTTGACTGGACAAGTAAACTTCTCTCCTTTGACTGCATTGTAATATATCTCTACAGCATAGTCAGTAGTACCTCCACCGGGGTGAGTCAGGTTGGATATAATACCGGGAAAACGAACCGACCGTGTATCCACTCCCCAACGAGTATAGTAGTAATCGCTCAACAATTCACCCATAACTTTAGTTATGCCATAAACGGTGTTAGGTCTTTGTACAGTATCTTGTGGAGTTTTGTCCTTTGGTGTATTAGGGCCGAAAGCACCTATGGAACTAGGAGTAAAAACAGAACATTTAAGTTCTCTGGCAACATCCAGACAATTCATCAAACTACCTACACCTACATCCCAACCAAGCTTAGGATTCTTTTCTGCTGTAGCTGAAAGAATAGCTGCTAAGTTGTAGATAGTATCAATATTATATTTTTTTACTGCATCGGCTATCTGTTGCTTATCCGTGGCATCAATCTCTACTGTTGGTCCCCAATCGAAAAAACCGTCTGGATAAGGCGGCTTGTAATAGCCACTGACAACGTTATTTTGTCCGTAAATAGAACGTAATTTGATGCTTAATTCGGAACCTATCTGTCCGGTACTGCCTACTATTAAAATGTTTTTCATTATGTTGTTGTAAAAGCTATTACTTGATTACCCCTAGTTCTTTACCGATTTTCGTGAATGCAGCAATACACTTATCCAGATGAGCTTTTTCATGCCCAGCCGAAATCTGCACGCGAATACGAGCTAAATCTTTCGGTACGACCGGATAATAAAAACCAGTCACATAAATACCTTCATCCAATAATTTTGCAGCCATATCTTGTGACAATTTTGCATCGTACAACATTACAGCGCAAATAGAAGACTGAGTAGGCTTTATATCGAATCCTGCGGCTTTCATTTTTTCCACAAAATAATCTGTATTGGCATGTAGCCTATCTTGCAATTCGTTACTGCGTTCCATCATCTCAAACATTTTGATACCGGCACCTGCAATAGCGGGAGGTATCGAGTTAGAAAACAGGTAAGGCCGTGAACGCTGACGTAGCATATCTATAATTTCTTTCTTGCCCGTAGTGAAACCGCCAATAGCCCCACCAAAAGATTTCCCCAATGTTCCTGTAATGATTTCAACTTTTCCTTTCAGGTTGAACTGTTCTGTAGTACCACGTCCGGTCTTACCTACTACACCCGCCGAATGCGATTCGTCAACCATTATCATAGCATTGTATTTCTGTGCCAGTTCGTATATCTTATCTAGTGGAGCAACATTCCCATCCATAGAGAAGACTCCGTCTGTAACAATAATACGGAAAAGTTGTGCTTGTGCTGCCTGTAATTGCTTCTCCAGATCTGCCATATCCGCATTCGCATAACGGTAACGTACAGCTTTACAAAGGCGTACTCCATCGATAATAGACGCATGATTCAGAGAATCGGATATAATCGCATCCTGATCCGTCAACAAAGGTTCGAACACGCCTCCATTGGCATCGAAACAAGCTGCATATAGGATAGCATCCTCCGTCCCGAAGAATTTAGATATCGCTGCTTCCAGTTCTTTATGCAAGTCCTGTGTTCCACAGATAAAACGCACCGAAGACATACCGAATCCGCGAGCGTCCATAGCTTCCTTAGCTGCGTCGATCAATTCCTTGTTATCCGATAAACCAAGATAATTATTTGCACAGAAATTTAACACTTCGTGGCCTGTGCTTACACGTATTTCAGCCCCTTGCGGCGAAACGATTATACGTTCGTTCTTGTATAACCCTGCTGACTTAATATCAGCTAATTCTTTTTGTAAATAATCTTGAAAGTTAGAATAGGTACTCATAGTTATTAAATTTGAAGTAGTAAAGGTAGTAAAATGTCAAAAGATAAGAGATGAGATTCCAGAAAATATTTCTCAATATGTGAAAATCTATTATTTGTATTTTACAATATCATAAAACCTTTAATTTATCTTCACTTTTTTGTCATATCCTTAACTTCAAATCGTAATGAAAAAAATTTACCTTTGTAATTAATACAAAATCATTTACTCTCTATCATGAAAAAAATAATCTATTTATTATTTACACTTATCTGCTCAATCAGTATATCTGCTCAATCAGTAAAAGGATTACTGGTTCTTGATAACTATACCATTCCTGTTGGCAAAAAGGGCGCTCTGGTAGGAAAAGTAATCTCCCCAAATAACGACAAAATATCCTTGGCTAAAGATGCATCCAAACTATTCTCAATAGATAAACAAGGAAATATTAGCCTGAAAAAAGGAAAAGAATTAACCTTGCAATCACCCATAAGCTACGAGATAACAATCAAGAATGGAAAAGAGTATAAGACATTCGAACTGGTAAAGGACAATTTTGTACAGAATAAGGTTATAGCGCATCGTGGCGCATGGAAAAAACACGACGTTAGCCACAACTCTATGAGTTCGCTAAAATATGCAATAGAGCTAGGCTGCGAAGGTTCGGAAATAGATGTATGGATGTCATCAGACGATGTTGTTGTCTTATCTCATGACCCATCGATCGGAGGAAAGCGAGTAGAGGAAACTACTGCTGAGGAACTTACCAAAATAGCCTTGAAACAAGGTGACTTCGTTCCTACCCTGCAAGAAACAATAGAATATATAAAAAAGCAGAATAAGACAAAACTTGTTATCGAAATCAAAGGAACCGAAAAGGGGAAACCGATAGCAGATTCTGTTATATATCTAGTACACCGAATGCATGCACAGGGATGGGTGAACTATATTGCTTTCGGGCTCGAACACCTTGTTCGTGTAAAAGAACTGGATCCAACAGCAGAAGTAGCGTATCTGGGGTCTGATAAAACATTGGAAGAGCTGAAAGCGGCAGATATGACTGGGATAGACTTTCATTACAATCTCTTCTTCAAAGACACAGAACTAGCTGAAAAAGCTAAAAAGATAGGACTTTCTACAAATGTATGGACTGTCAATAAAAAGGAAGATATGAATACGATGCTGAATCAGCATGTAGATTATATCACTACAGATGAACCAGAATTGCTGTTTAATATAATAGAAAAGGAATAAACCCCATTGTAATATTAGCTCATTACAAAAGGTAGTCTTCTCTGACTACCTTTTTTGTTTTACTTATGTAGTAAGTTTCTCCGCGAACCTCAAAATATAAACTACTAATAATAAACACACTACAAATAAAATAAAATTTATATCAAATATTCTACTAAAATATTTGGAAGTTATCAAAAAGATGTTTTACATTTGTAGTGTATTAGAAAACTGATACACTATACATCTAAATTGATAACTTATAAAAATATAGATTATGAAAGCAATTGTTGTAGCCTCGGTATTAGCCGCTTTAGTATTTTCTGCAAGTATTAGCGCCAAAAATGTAAAGACTTATATCAATATGGAAAGTAATGGGTCTGGTATAAAGAAAGAATATGTTTCTCTTGATGTAGAGACTCATAAACCACTAACTAGGGAGTATTACAACTATGACTCGGATGGTAACATTACTATAAAAACAGTAAGTAAATGGAATGATAAATTAGGATGGGTAAATTATAATAAGTATGAATACAACTATCTGGAAAATGGGAAAATAGCGAATATAAGTTATACAGAATGGAATGGGAAAAAGAATATGTGGGCTGATAAATCCGACCTTTTGATTCACTTCTACAACGATAATGGAGAATTCTTATCTATCAGGCAGATTGAAATAGAAAACAGCATAAATGATTACAATCTGATTTCTCAAAAATAAATGATAATGATTATCCGTATTTATACCTAAACTCATTTTTGTAGCTTACACAAGCAACGAGTAATCTCCCGAAAAGTGCTTCTCCAAAGTATCGCCTGTTGAATTTGTAGCAAAATTCATCCAGATAGTTTTGAAGGAATTCAGGTTTTATGTCATGGAATGTATTAATCAATTGCCTTTTGGCATTGCTGATAGCAATATGCACCCAAGGCAAAACCTCACCGACTTTATCTTTAGCTATCACTTGCGAATTG
>JBKEBA010000024.1:0-119549 GCA_047972895.1 Dysgonomonas sp. | reverse complement strand
GTTGTTTATTGCCCGCTGTTCACTCAAAAAGAAGCTCGAAGGTTATACTGTTACAGAAGAGAAAATAACGTATGTACCTGATAAGAACAATCCGTCGGAACTTACAATCAAACATAAGGTGGTAAAAGAAAAACACTACCCTCCCAGCAATGCTTCTATCAGGCAAATAATAGAAAGACATGAAAAGAAAAAGGAAAAGCGAGAAATTGAAAGAAGGATAACCACATCAAGAGTTCAGGTATCCAGACCAATGTTTTCGTCGGGTTTTCTCAGGTTACAGGAAGAGGATAATTCGGGTGAGGGATGGGGGAGTGACAATTAGCTATGATTCCCTATAGAAGAAAATTCATAGCTAGTTGAAACCTGTTACTTTTGTTACCTTCTTGATCGGATATCGTCAGATTCTCTTATTCTGCCATTTGGCTTTTGTAAGATATATAACAGAAAAGATTAGTAGCGGCCCCCAATAACAATACTCGACTGTCCAGCACCAAGCCACCGACATCTGCTTATAGATAACAACCCAAAACATGGCAAATATGTATATCGCCATTGTTACCATTTCCAGAATAAGGGCAGCTTTGGTATTTCCCGTACCGGAAATGGCGTTGAATGCCACTGTACTGAGCGCAGATATGGGAAGAGAAAACAACAATACCACAAGAGGCGTCACCGTCTCTCCTATCAGAGATACTTGGTCGCGGGGAGCAATAAACGATATCCAAAACTCAGGGGCTATCAGCGTAATAGCCATCATAACAATGATGATACAAAGATTAAGCAAAGCTATGCGCTTTACTAATGGCAGCACTCCTTTCTGATTGCCGGCACCTATCGTATTGCTCACTAATGTATTGGCTGTGGTTGCCAAGGCATTCATTGGTATAAAATAGACCATATAGAAGCTGCGCACGAGGTTGGTTATCTTCAACGCGTCTTCGGAATGCTGCTCTACAGCCACAAAGAAGATAAACCATGTGGACATGGAGACAAGGTATTGCACCATCGTAAATGACGATATATTGAGTATATCTTTGATGATACTGAACTTGAACTTCATCTTCATGAAGCCGTATTTCTTAAAGTCTATTGTGACAAAGGTATATATGGTGAAGAACAATACTGAAGCAATTTCTGACAGTACGGCAGCAATGGCAGCCCCTTCGATGCCGAGCTTGGGAAATCCGAAGTTACCGAATATCAGGACATAGTCGCCGATAATATTCACTACCGCCATCACAATAGCATTGAATGTCAGCACCTTTGTTTTTGCTATCCCTACATAAAAGGCTCGAAACATGACGTTGAAGGCAGCAAAGAAGAAACCATAGATACGCCACGAGAGATACTTCTCTGTTGCTGCAAATACCTCAGGCGACTTCATAAAGGAAACCAATACATTCTCGAGAAGGAATGAGGATGCAAAGAAGAGGATGAGGGCAAACAGTTGTAGGAACATTAGCCCTTGTATTACCACGCCTCCTATCTGGTTGTAGTTTTTCTCACCGTTGCGGCGGCTTATAATAATCTGCCCGCCTATACTGAATCCGAAGCAAATGGTAAAAATGGCAATATAATATATACCTGCCAGTCCCGACGCACTCTGTTCTACACCTCCTACGTATCCGAGAAAGAATGTACCAGTAAGCTGAACGACATTCTGAGCCAGCAATCCCAACATAATAGGAACACTGACTTTCCATATATCTTTATATGAGTACATATTAGTTTTACCTGCAACCTGACGGCTGACAGCATCTGACATCGGTTGTTGATTTTATTTGATTAGCTTGTTTGTCTTTGTGTCGGGGAAAGCTACCCACGGTTTGAACTTCTTGGCTTCTTCGAAATCCATCTGTGCATATGACATAATGATGACAATGTCGCCGGGTTGCACCCTGCGAGCAGCAGCACCATTCAAACAGATGGCACCAGAACCACGCTCACCTTTTATAATGTAGGTTTCGAGGCGCTCGCCATTATTATTATTGACTATCTGGACTTTCTCGCCTTCTATCAGGTTGACGGCATCCATCAAGTCTTCGTCTATCGTGATACTTCCTATATAATTCAAGTTGGCTTCGGTTACTGTAACACGATGTAACTTCGACTTTACAACTTCTACTATCATACTCTTGTTATCTTAATCAGCTATTCGCTTTGTAAACTATATTATCTATCAATCGCACATCACCGCAAAATACGGCAATACATCCCACTATATATCCGGCACTCTCCCAATCGGTAACCGACTGTAAAGTATAGCCGTCTACTATTTCGTAATACTCAACTCTTAATCCTTCGAAAGAGTCTATTTGCTTCACTACTCTGTCTATTGTTTCGACAACAGAGGAGGTCTTAATCCATTCGCGGCTTTCGAACAATGTCTTTGATATGTTTACCGCTATTTGCTTTTGCTCAGCAGTCAGTCGTTCGTTTCGGCTACTCAATGCCAACCCACTAGCTTCTCTCACTATTGGCATCGGCACTATCTGTACTGCTAAATTAAGCTGCTTCACCATTTCGCGAATAACAGCTAATTGTTGGAAATCCTTCTCTCCGAAATAGGCCTTGTCCGGTTTCACTATATCAAACAATCGGCTTACTACCTGAGCCACTCCATTAAAATGTCCGGGCCGATGCATCCCTTCCATCACTTTATCTATCTGGCCAAAATCGAACTGACGAGTATCAGTCTCAGGATATACTTCTTCTACCGAAGGCGCAAAAACGATGTCTACTCCTGCTTCTTCAAGGAAACGGCCATCACGTTCAATATCGCGTGGATATTTTTCCAAGTCCTCTTTATTATTAAATTGGGTAGGATTAACAAAGACACTTACCACACATATATCATTGTCGGCAATACATTGCTTAACAAGTGACAAATGCCCTTCATGCAAAGCGCCCATTGTAGGAGTAAAACCTATAGTTTTGCCCTGATTGCGTAAAGACGTAAGCGCGTCTTGTAGCTCTCTGACTGTTCTTTTCAAGTCCATTTCTGCTAATATTCAAAAGCGGATACAAAGCAAGTAAATATTTACGGAATGGCGAAACAATCAAGCTTTTTTGTTCAGAATTTTAACGAAAAACCGCATCGAAACTGAAATTAAACGACTTAATATAAGAGTGAACCATATTTTGTGAAACGAAGTTTGCAAAAAAGAAGATTTTTTTTTATTATCTTTGTAGTTCAATTCACAAAGAGGACTTTAGAGGAATTTATAAATGGGTACTAAAAAAGTTTTATACATCGCGCAGGAGATCACTCCTTATTTACCAGAGTCACCAATCGCTACAAATTGTAGATACTTACCACAAGCCATACAAGAGAAAGGGCAGGAGATTAGGACATTCATGCCCAAATTTGGTAATATAAACGAAAGACGAAATCAATTACACGAGGTAATCAGGCTTTCGGGGATGAATCTCATCATAGATGACACAGATCATCCTTTGATCATAAAAGTAGCTTCTATCCAAGCTGCACGGATGCAGATTTATTTCATAGATAATGATGATTACTTCAAACGTAAATATACGATAGCCAACGACGAAGGTGTGGAGTGTAACGACAACGATGAACGTAGTATATTTTATATAAGAGGTGTTCTGGAAACAATAAAAAAATTACGGTGGATACCTGATGTTATCGATTGTCATGGATGGATGACAGCTCTAACAGGGTTATACATCAAAACAGCTTATGCTGATGATCCTTGTTTCAAGAACTCAAAAATTGTATATTCGTTATATAATGACGACTTTAAACAGCCATTCAGCGATAAGTTTGTAAGCAAATTAAAATTTGACGGGATACTGGACAAACATATATCGGAACTGAAAGGTGTTGTAGATTATGAAACACTTTCTAACTTTGCTGTCAAATATGCAGATGGTGTTATTCAGAGTGAAGAATCTACTAATAAAAATGTACTTGATTATATAAATAAATCAGGAAAGAACTTCCTTCCTTATCAAGGAGATTTAGATGTTTCGGTAGATGCAATCAATAATTTTTACGAGAATATTTAAACTATCTAAAATAAAATGAGAAAAATGCTGTTTAATTTCATGAGAACAGCATTTTTTTAGATATTTGAGCCCTAATTTATTTAACATTAATTTGAATGAAAATTAAAACATTACTAACCCTGGCAATATTATTTGTTACAACCATATTTATTGCCTGTAATGATGACCTTAATTCGATAGGAAGCAATATACAGCCGGGTGGCGATGATATATTTGTAGGTACAGACACCGTTTTTTTAACAGCAAGAACCGTTTCGTTCGAGGATTCGGTATATGCCCGTACCGTTTATGGGTTATTGGGTGAATATCTTGATCCTGTAGTTGGAAAAATAAAATCAGATTATCTCTGCGAATTCTATTGTCCGAAAGATATGGCTTTTGCCGATAGAACTTATTCTATTGATTCAATATTTCTTGACACCGAGTTCGTATATTTCACGGGAGATACTGTGGCTCCAATGGGCTTATCTATATATGAAGTACAAAATCCGCTTAAGGCATTTTTCTTTACAAGCATAGATCCTAAAAAATACACAGGTGAAAACCCTGAGCTATATGGTCACACATCTTTTACTATTCAGGATGTACCTGATACGGTAATTAGTTCGACTAGATATAGAACTATTTCTACGAAGCTTAAAACTTCACTTGCAGAGGGCTTCTATAACGAATGGAAAACAAAACCCGGTACATTCGAAAGCTCAAATACATTGAGAGAATTTTTCAAAGGGGTATACGTTACTACAACGTTCGGTTCAGGTACTCTTATTAATACGAATTACACTCAAATAAGAATACACTATAAAAATTATATCAGAAATATTGCAAATACAGCTGACTCGACAGTGTATTCTACATTCAAATTACCTGTAACAGGTGAGGTGATTCAAATGAATCATATCGAGAATGAGATACCAAATGAGCTTTTTCAGCATAGTGATACTAAAACTTATATGAAAACACCTGCGGGAGTTTACACTGAACTGACTATTCCTCTGAATGATATTATATCGAAAGCAGGAAAAAACAGGAAAATAAACGCAGCTAACCTGAAAGTTAAAGGTTATACAGAAGAAGAACAAAAGTCGGGATTATCCAGACCGTCTGCTATTCTATTAATAAATAAGGATTCTCTGGCTAACTTTTTTTACAACAGAAAATTACATGATGCCAAAACAAGTTTTGTCATTTCACGGAATACATCGACGAATACTTATGATTTCCAGAATATAGCATCTATTGTAAATCATTATACAGAATATTATAAAGATCAGGATAAGTTGCCAGATTTGAAATATCTGATGATTCCAATTTCATTCTCATATGTACAAGGTAGTACCAGTACGATATCCGACATCTATAATCAAATGTATCCGACATCAGCAATACTGAGGACTGATAAGGAAAATCTGAAGATGCCAATAATATTCAGTGAATACTATAAGAAATAGAAAAATGACATAAAACAGTGTCTACAAAACATATAAGAAATACAGCCAAGGTACTCCTCCTGTTATATATAGGATACTTTGGCTGTGTTTCTTATTTTGTGCACAGCCACGTTTTCAATGGTGTCATTTATGTCCACTCCCACCCTTATAAAAAGTGGAAGAAAGAAAACGGAAAAGACAAAGAACCTCCGTTCGAAACGCATCATCATACTTCTGCGGGATTCTTCACACTCAACCAACTTTCTTCATTAACATCCTTTGAAGGAACAAGCTGTAATTATCTGGCTGCGGCAAAAACTCCGCCTCCCGCTATTTTACATGAGCATTACCTTCTACAACGCATAGTAAAGCCCTATACTAATTATTTCAATCTCAGGGCTCCTCCCGTTTCCATTTTAGTTTAAATCTGGAATATCCAAAAACTACTTACTTGTGATATCCAGTTCCGGTTGAATATAACATTCAGCCCTAATGTGGTATATAGCTGCTACATTTTATCATACTAGCTAATAAAAAGACAAGTGTATCTTTTCTCATCATATTTATCTATATAGAGAAATAGGGTGTCTTATACGGAAAATTTAAAATAATAGTACAAGAAAAACAATGAATCCGAAAAAGTAGGAATTTGTTACGTTTGTCACTTTTTATAATTCTGCATTAGCTAAATAAATACTCGACTCACTGTTGATAAAAAATAAATTTACAAAGGGATAGAGAAAAATAAACAGTGACGTTGATTACATCAATCAACATATAATTATTACAACATGAAAAAGATTATACTCTTATCATTCTATATATTTCTTCTGGCAGGCCTATCTGCACAACAAACACAGACATCTTCCCTAAAAGGACATGTTCTGGATGAACAAACCGAAGAACATCTACCAGGGGTTACCATCTCGATAGAGGGAACTATGCGTGCAACGATGACAGATGAAACAGGACACTTTTCGCTGGAGAATATCCCTGTAGGGACATATATCCTCACGACTCAGTATTTGGGCTATTCTGTAATTAAGCAGCAAGTTACAATCAATAAAAATGAAATTAAACATATAACACTGCATATAACGCCTGAAGCTCAGCTTTTGAATGAGGTATCTGTAACAAGTTCTGCTCGGGAACTGAATAGGAAAATGTCGCCGGTCGTAGTGAATCAATTAACGGCCAAAACGTTCGAAGCGACGAACTCAAATTCACTTTCTCAAGGGTTAAACTATATGCCGGGATTACGCGTCGAAACCAATTGTCAGAATTGCGGCACACAGGAGGTAAGAATCAATGGGCTGGAAGGACAATATTCACAGATTCTTATCGACGGACAGCCCGTATTTACCTCTCTATCCAAAATGTACGGACTAGAACAGCTCCCAACTAATATGATAGAACAGGTAGATGTGATACGTGGAGGAGGTTCTGTTCTTTATGGCGCAAATGCGATTGGAGGTGTCATAGACATTATCACAAAAGAGCCTGAGAAAAATTCTTATCAAGCAAAATACGGTTTATCCTTAATTGATGGAAAATCGTCAGATAATACACTATCTCTCAATTCGTCTTTTGTAGACAGGTCGAAAAAATCGGGGATATCAATTTTTGCCAATATGCGCAACCGAAATCCATGGGATGCTAATGGTGACGGATTTTCTGAGATAGGAAAAAACAGGGCCTCATCGATAGGATTTCGTTCGTATACCAAACCTAGCCTGCAAGACAAACTAACATTCGAATATCATTATATTTCGGAGTATCGCAGAGGTGGAGACAATATGAGCCGCCCTCCTCATGAAGCATTAATAGCTGAAACAACAGATTACAGAATTCATTCGGGAGGTATCGGATATATTCATTCCAGCACAGATAATAAGCAAAAACTAACTGTAAATGTATCTACTCAGAAAACAGGACGCGACAGTTATTACGGAGGAGGATATGACCTCAATGGATATGGAAATACTTCCGAACTGGCTTTGACGGGAACGGCCAGGTATGAGATAAATATGGACAGGCTATTATTTATGCCGGCTAAATTTACAGCAGGGTTTACTCAGGAATATACAAACCTGCATGACTCAATACATAGCCGCAACATAAAACAAATAATCAACGTAAGTAGCCTTTATGTACAAAATGAGTGGAGAGACGATAAGGTATCTTTTATCATCGGGCTAAGGGGCGATAAGCATAGTAAACTGGACAATGTAAATATCATTCCCCGAAGTAGTATCAGGTACAGAATTGGCGAAAACACCAATTTGAGGGCAGCTTATTCGATGGGGTACCGTGCACCTGAAATCATTGCTTCCGATTTGGACATTCCTGTGATTAACGGAAGTGCAACATTGACGATTTTGGGAGAAAACCTGAAGCGTGAATATTCGAATGCAATAAACGGTGGAGCAGATTTCAGTTTTTATAATGAAAAGTTCTACTCTTATTTCTTATTAGAAGGATTTTATACAAAAATCAACAGGGTTTTCATCACTGAAGAAACAGGAGAGGATACTGCCGGAAACACAATATTAACAAGAAGGAACGGAGACGGTGCGTATGTATATGGCATAAATCTGGAAACAACAATACAACCTATCAACTGGCTCGAACTTCAAGGTGGTTTTACATGGCAGAAAAGTGAATATACAAAGCCTATCAGTTGGTCAGCGGAAGATTATGTGGAGCCTGTAAAAAAAATGCTTCGTTCGCCAGACACCTATGGTTTCTTATCGGCAACGGCGACTCCTAAAAAAAGCTATGCAGTTTCATTATCGGGAGTATATACCGGTTCTATGCTTGCTCCACATTTTGCAGGAGCTGAAGGCATAACTAAGGACGAAACTGTCAAAACAAGAAAGTTCTTCGACACAACGGTCAAGCTATCCTATTTCTTTAATGTAAACTCAACCAACAAGATAGAGATAAATGGAGGCATACAAAATATGTTCAACCAGATACAGAAAGACTATGACAAAGGACCTAACCGCGACTCGGAATATATATATGGTCCGTCATTACCGCGCACCTTTTTTATCGGTCTGAAAATAAGCTCAATATAATTAACAGGCGAGTACCGTTGGTTTAAAAATACTTAACGGTACTCTCGCTTTTGGAAACAAAAGTAGGTATATATAAGATTTTGGTCGTATCTTTGAAGCATCAAGCAGCCAGATTTGGGTCTACAAACCCACTACTCTCACTTGCAAAAGGGAGAGACTGCTATAAAAGATAGTTGATGATATATATCATTTTAAAAGGCTTGTTTATTGGCTTCTTATCATCCGCTCCTATGGGGCCGGTGGGTATGTTATGTATCCAGAGGACATTAAACGAGGGGAAAAAGAATGGATTAATGACCGGGTTAGGTGCTGTTGTCGGCGATATGCTGATAGCCCTATTGGCTATAATAGCTGCTCTTGGGTTAGGATTCAGCACCGAATTTATTCAGCAGCACGAAGGGCCACTAAAGGTCGTAGGAAGCATCGTACTTATTGTCTTTGGATATGTTGTTTATAGGCAGAACCCATCGAAAAGCCTGACTAAATTGAAAGAGAAATCAATGTCTTCATGGAAAGTCTTCGTTTCTTCCCTGATATTGACTGTATCAAACATAGCTACTTTATTCTTATACATCGCCCTATTCGCCCGCTTCAATGTAATAGATGCAGATAAGCCTTTCGGTTATGACCTCATAACCATACTGTTCATTGGCATAGGGGCTTTTCTGTGGTGGTTGTTAGTTACCTACTTCGTAAACAAGCTACGCAAGCGATTCAATCCTCGCGGACTTCAGATATTCAATAAGATTATAGGAGTACTACTTATAGGGCTGGGTATTGCAGGCATCATTACCGGCAGTCTGATGGGTATAAATATATTCTAGTTCTCAGGTGTTCTTAGTTTAATGTCTATACCATAGTAACGTGTCATAAGCTTCTCTGAGAATGGATCTTCTCCGTGTATATAGATACCTCCATTATATCTTTCAAATTCACATGAATCTACACCTTGCGTCTTTGCCTCTTCGATTGCGACCTCACGCGTTTCTACCATATGCCTGTAAATAGATATCTCCTTTGTAGCAATATAGAACGTAAACAGAAAGCATACTAACCCTACTACAATGACAGATAGCCTTATTTGCCTCAAGAATTTATGTTTGAAGTCTAGATTATAGAACAGTACTCCCATTCCGATAATGAGGTACGTAACAACCCCGAACAAAGCCCTACGAGGAAAGGTAGGCGAAAGCAGCATCGCATATACAGCGGCAACAGCAGCTATTGTATAGATGAGAGATACTTTCACTAGCGCGTCTTGTTCTCGCTTAGGAAACCAACGGTATAGAACAAGTAACAAAACGCTGAGCAAGATAGCTGCTCCATTGTAATAGAAGAAGGTCAGAGTGCTGTTAAACAGACGGTATGCCAGTATATATAAACTTAACCCCGAAGCCTCTCCTGCCCTCTCCAAATTTCCCGGAGCCAATATCATAAAAGCAAATCCAATGATACCTCCGACTAATCCGGAAATACTCCAAACTGGAATCTTCCAGCCTTGAGAACGGTAATGAAAGATGAAAAAGACGGCTATCAAAATCATTGCTCCGGCTGTATTCTCATTTGTCCATCCGGCAATTATACCGAAAACGAACAAACCGAGGAATACTATTATCTCCCTTAGCCTACTCCTATTTATGCCATTATAGAATCGGTATGGCAACAAAAAGACAAGAATGAGAGTAGTTCCCCAAAGATAATTGGCCGACCCGGTTATCCATAAAATAGTATCACCGATAACAGGCTGCAAGAACCAAACAGCGAGATTAATCAGAATAAAAAGGGATATACTATCACACCCTCTTCCTTTAATATGCAAATATATAAGATAAGCATAAGCCAAGTACACCAGCGTGTTTAGTATATCGGCAATATAAGACGGCAGCATAAGTAATACCTGCGCTATGAAGTGTACTACACTCCTTCCTCCCCATTGATAATAGTGATTAACTTGTGACTGAATGACATCTCCTATGGATGCGACACGAGCCTGCTCTCCATAAATAAAGAAATAAGCAAAGTCATCGGAAATAAAGGGAGTCAGTATATTAAGGAAAAGCAAAACAGAGAAACAAGCTAGCACTGCAATTATCCAAAAGATTGAATACCTTGTCTTATTGCATACCGAATTCTCAACAAAAGAATCTATCTTGTTATAAAAGCGTCTTATAAAGTCTAATACCCGTTCAATCATACAGGATTATTTGCATCTATACTAACTAATATCTGATACAAATGTAGTATAAAAAACAAAAGCAGCAAGTAGATGTTACTTGCTGCTTCCTATATCGATATCTGCTAAATCAAAATTCAGCGTTATTCGGTGTACGAGGGAAAGGTATCACATCGCGTATGTTAGCCATACCCGTAATGAACAGAATCAAACGTTCGAAACCAAGTCCGAAACCCGCATGCGGAGCAGTACCAAACTTACGTGTTTCGAGATACCACCAGATCGGGTCAGTATTCATGTTCAGTTCTTTCGTACGCTGTACAAGCTTGTCATAATCAGCCTCACGCTCAGAACCTCCGATAATCTCACCTATCTTAGGGAATAAGACATCCATTCCACGAACAGTTTTCCCATCCTCATTCTGCTTCATATAGAATGACTTGATTTCCTTCGGATAGTCTGTCAGGATAACCGGACGTTTGAAATGCTTTTCTACAAGATAACGTTCATGCTCTGATTGTAAATCAGCTCCCCAGTATACAGGGAATTCAAACTTATGCCCGCTCTTCTCCAGAATCTCCACACCTTCTGTATAAGTAAGGCGTACAAAATCGTTAGATGTAACGAAGCTCAGACGTTCTATCAGTTCTTTATCGAAATGCTCATTCAAGAACTCTATATCATCTTTACAATGCTCCAAAGCATAACGAATAAGGTATTTGAGGAAGTCTTCCGCCAAATCCATATTGTCATGAATATCGTAGAATGCAACCTCAGGTTCAATCATCCAGAACTCGGCAAGGTGACGCGGAGTATTCGAATTCTCAGCACGGAATGTAGGTCCGAATGTATAAATAGCACCTAATGCCATTGCCCCCAGCTCACCTTCAAGCTGGCCGGAAACAGTGAGATTTGTAGGACTACCGAAAAAATCTTCAGAATAATCTATCTGCCCTTGCTCTGTACGTGGCACATTATTGAAATCCAGAGTTGTCACCTGAAACATAGATCCTGCACCTTCAGCATCAGAAGCAGTTACAATCGGAGTATGGAAATAAAAGAAACCGTTGTCGTTGAAATACTTATGAATGGCATATGCCATATGATGGCGTATACGGAATATCGCCCCAAAAGTATTAGTACGGGGACGGAGATATGCTATTTCTCTCAAAAATTCAAGAGAGTGTCCCTTCTTCTGCAATGGATAAGTAGTGGGATCTGCCGTTCCATATATCTCAATTTTTTCCGCTTGTATTTCAGCTGTCTGACCTTTACCTTGCGACTCAACTAATAAACCTACAACATGAATACATGCACCTGTCGTTATGGATTTAAAGAATTCTTCTCCAAACTTAGCCACATCGGCTACTATTTGGATATTATGAATGGTAGAGCCATCATTAAGATGGATAAAGTTTACATACTTATTACCACGAATGGTACGAACCCATCCTTTTACATCAACAACCGACCCATATTGCGGGTTCTGAAATACATCTACAATCTTTGTTCTACGAATGCTCTCCATCTTCTTTATCTTGTATTATTCTCTTATTCGAAAGCTCCCATACGAAGCATGTTCACTTCTTTTTCTGTCAGATAGCGCCATTTGCCTCTGAGTACATTTTTCTTTGTTAGACCTGCGAAGTATACACGGTCAAGCTTCATTACCTGATATCCGAGTTTTTCGAAAATACGACGGACAATACGGTTACGACCTGAGTGAATTTCGATACCAACCACATTCAACACATCTTCTGCCTGATAAGCAATTGAATCTGCATGGATTTCTCCGTCATCCAATTCTACGCCATCAGCAATAGCCTGCATATCTTCAATAGCTACATCACGATCTAATGTGACCTGATATATTTTCTTCTTCTTAAATTTAGGATGCATCAACTTCGATGCCAAATCTCCATCATTTGTAAGTAAAAGAACACCTGTTGTATTTCTATCAAGACGACCAACCGGATAAATACGCTCAGGACAAGCATTTTTCACCAAATCCATCACTGTTAAACGATTCTGCGGATCATCTGATGTAGTCACACAGTTTTTAGGTTTATTCAGCAACACATAAACCTTACTTTCTAGACGTACTGGCTGATCTTGGAAAGTAACTAAATCACCGCGGGTAACTTTCGCCCCTAGTTGATCAACTACTACTCCATTCACCTTTACAACGCCAGATGTAATATATCCATCAGCTTCGCGACGCGAACAAACTCCAGCATTAGCTAAATACTTGTTCAGCCTTAAAGGTGTATTCGGATCTATATTTTCTTTGTATTTTACCGGCTTCACTATTCTCTTCGGACCACCACCGGATGAAGGACCATTTGAGCCTCCTCTTTGGCCACCGCCGTAAGATGGGCGACGATTGTCATATCCACCTCCGCCTCCGCGATTGTCTCTATTTCCGTACGAAGAGCGATTATCTCCACCAGAATAACCTCCTCGGTTGCCGCCTGAATAGTTTCCACCGCCTCTATTATCTGAATATCCTCGGTTGCCGCCTGAGTAACCTCCACTGCGGTTGTCCCTGTTGCCTGAATAATTTCCACCGCCTCTATTATCTGAATATCCTCGGGATCCACCTGTAGAACGGGGTCCTCCTTGATTTCCATATGAGCGACGCTCTCCTCCATCATTGCGATCGTAGGGTCTTGACTGACGATCTTGAGAGTCATATGATCTAGGTTGACGATCCTGTGAGTCATAAGAAGATCCACCTTGTCTGTCTCCTCCAGGTCGATAAGGATTCCTTTCTCTTGATCCTTTTTCTCCATTTACATCATATGCCTGTTTGCGCAGGTCTCCTACACGCGCACGTTTTTTCTTTACCGGTTCTGAACCACCAGCATTGTTTTCTGATGAAGAGTAACCATCCCGGCCTTCTCTTTCATTTCCTTTGTCTGTCACCATTTCTTTGTTTGTTTAAAAATAAAATACTATACCTGTTTTTAAGTAGCCTCACGGCTACCTCAATAATCATACACCCGTATAAGAATGAGGTGTAATCTTTCTTAACTCGTTTTTCACGGCATCACTCACATCTAAACTATCAATAAAACCAGCTATAGATTCAGCTGTAATAGTATTATTAGTCCGTGTCAGTGCTTTTAGAGCCTCGTAAGGCTTCGGATATCCTTCACGACGCAATATCGTCTGAATACCTTCGGCTACGACAGCCCAACAATTTTCTAAATCATTAAATAAAGCTTCTTTGTTTAGCAAAAGCTTATCTAATCCTTTCAATGTGCTTTGTATTGCAATCACAATATGCCCAATAGGTACACCTACATTACGAAGAACGGTAGAATCCGTCAAATCGCGTTGTAAACGTGATATAGGCAACTTAGAAGATAAATGCTCTAAAATAGCATTTGCAATCCCCAGATTTCCTTCAGCATTCTCGAAATCAATCGGATTTACCTTATGAGGCATCGCCGACGATCCTATTTCACCTTCTTTTATCCTTTGTTTAAAATATTCCATCGATATGTATTGCCAGAAATCTCTGTTCAGGTCAATCATTATCGTATCTATGCGTTTGAGTGCATCAAAAACTGCAGCCAAATTATCATAATTAGAGATTTGGGTAGTCCATTCTTCTCTTACTAATCCCAATTTTTCGGAAACGAACCTATTACCAAAATCTTTCCAATCATATGATGGATATGCTACAGTATGCGCATTATAGTTTCCTGTTGCCCCTCCAAATTTAGCAGACAAGGGTACAGATTTCATCAATTGCAATTGACCTTCAAGTCGGCTGACAAATACCATTATCTCTTTACCTAGACGTGTCGGAGAAGCAGGTTGCCCATGAGTCTTTGCCAACATAGCCACGCCAGTCCATTCTTGTGCCCGACTTTTGAGTTTTGTTATCAATTCTTCCAACAACGGATAATAGACATCCTCTAGCGCGTCTTTCAATGACAATGGGATAGACGTATTGTTTATATCCTGAGATGTTAACCCGAAATGGATAAACTCTTTATATTCCTGCAAGCCAAGTTCGTCAAATTTCTCTTTAATAAAGTACTCGACTGCTTTTACATCATGGTTTGTTCTTTTTTCCGTATCTTTTATACGTATAGCATCCTTCTCTGAAAAATCATCTACAATCTTTCTCAGTTCTTGAAAAATCGCTTTATCTATACCTTTTAATTGAGGAAGAGGTAATTCACACAGAGCTATAAAGTATTCTACTTCAACTAATACTCGATACTTTATAAGTGCATATTCTGAGAAATAATCTGCTAGCCTTTCTGTCTTATTACGATAACGACCATCTATGGGTGAGATAGAGGTTAAAGGTGTCAATGTCATTTATTGCAAGAAATTTTGTGTTTTTACTAAACTGGAAATAATTTCACTTTCGATATCACTATTTACTTATAATCACATTACAAAGATAGAACAAATATAAATGCAAAAGAGTTTTTAATACCTCAAAATACTCATTCAAACTCTTTTTTTTCGTTAATATCCCAGCTATTAAGCAACGAACATATCTTGTCTATCTCTTTCGTTGTTAAAGAGGGATATAACGGAAGGCTCAAGACTTCATTCTGTACTCTTTCTGTAACAGGTAAATTTAGCATATTGCATTCACTATATGCTTTCTGCTTATGAATACAAAATGGATAATGTATCTGTGTCTGCACACCATGTTCTAACAAATAGGTTTGAAGAGCATCCCTTTTTTTAGTACGAACTACATACAAGTGAAACACATGTTCTTCGATATTTTCCCAAACAGGCAATACAATATCTTTATTATTTATATGGTCTGAATAGTAGGAAGCAATCTCTTTGCGCCGTCGATTTTCTTCATCCAAATACTTCAACTTGACAGATAATATAGCTGCTTGTATCTCATCCAAACGGGAATTCAATCCTTTATATAAATGAATATACTTACTATCTGAGCCATAATTGGAAAGGCTTCTTATTATATCTGCCAACAGCTTGTCGTTCGTAGTCATAGCGCCTGCATCTCCGAACGAACCTAGATTTTTCACTGGATAATAGCTAAATGCTGCCGCATCAGCTAAACCTCCGGTTTTTATACCTTTATAGATTGCACCATGAGCCTGTGCCGCATCTTCGATTAACTTCAGTCCATATTGGCGTGTTATTTCTTTCAGCTCTTCTATAGGGGCTATTTGTCCATATAGATGAACGGCGATAATGACTTTAGTCTTGTCTGTTATCTTGGCTTTTACTGACTCAAGGCTTATATTATATGTGTCTAAATCGCAATCTGCGAAAACAGGAATAAGATTACATTGAGATACCGCCAAAGCTGTTGCTATAAAGCTATTAGCTGGAAGAATCACTTCATCGCCCTCCTTTATAACACCTTGCTCAATATATGCCATCAAAATAAGACGAATGGCATCCAAACCATTACCTACTCCAATACAATAATCCACTCCACAGTAAACAGCAAATTCTTTCTCGAAATCCTCTTTTTCCTTTCCTAATATATACCAACCAGAATCAACGACACGAGTCACAGCCTCTTTTATTTCAGAAGCATATCGTTCGTTCTCTCTTTTCAGGTCAAGGAAAGGAATCATATCCATGAGAAGTATATTTAATTGCTATATCCCAGCATCATTCTTGCGTTTTGTATCGCTGCATCCGTCACAGTTGCTCCGCTCAACATGCGGGCCACTTCCTCCAATCGTTCTTCATTCGTCAGGCTTATCAGACTGGTTATTGTTTCTGTAACCGTATCGGTTTTATAGACTCTATAATGCACTTTGCCTTTCGCTGCTATCTGTGGCAGATGCGTGATAGCTATCACTTGCATATTTTTACCGAACTCAAGCATTACTTGTCCCATTTTATCAGCTATTTCACCCGATACACCTGTATCTATTTCATCAAAAATGATAGTAGGCAAGGCTGTTGCACCTGCAATCATAGATTTAACACAAAGCATTAAACGCGAAATCTCACCACCTGAAGCTACATTGGCTACAGGCTGCAACGGCGCATTTTTATTTGCCGAGAATAGGAATAGTAAACTATCTTGCCCATAGATACCAAGTTCCTCATCTGCTGACATCTTGCATTCGAAACGGGTATTAGGCATTCCTAAGTAAGCAATCTTTGCCATCAATTCCTTTTCGAAAGAAGGAATAATAGCTATTCGCTTACCACTCAGAACTTTCGCCTTTTCTAAAGCTAGTCCATGTTTATGTCGAAGTTCTTTTTCTAATGTAGCGACTTGCTCATCTGAAGATTCAATATTCTCTATTTTCTGAGCGAACTCTCCATATAACTCCAACAATTCGGAGACGGAATTTAAATGATGCTTCTTCTGTAATGAGTAAATCAAATCGAGGCGGGATTCTATAAATCCCATACGGTCAGGATTAAACTCGACATCATTTGCATATCGTTCAACTTCTGCGGATAAGTCCTTTAAATCGATATACGCAGCATCAAGACGTTGCGATATCTCCTCTGCCTTTGTATAAACCTTTACTAATGACTGAGACGAATGGAGTCCCTCTTTCAATGCCGTAACAATGCCAGATTCATCTTCAGACAATAGGTTATGTATCTTGTATAAAGATGATTTTATATCTTCTGCGTGGTTTAGAGTCTCCAACTCACTCTCTAGCTCTTCCTGTTCACCTTTTTGCAAAGCAGCTTCACTTAAAGCATTATATTGGAAGCGTAGATAATCTTCTTCCCCTTTACTCCTGCGCACTTGTTCTCTAAGCTCTGCCAATGATTTTTCGGCTTGCTTATATTGGGTAAAAGCTTGCTGGTATTCTTTCAGTAATGTTTTGTTTCCTGCTAATGCATCTACAACCTGCATCTGAAAACGGCTATCACTTAGCAATAGGTTTTGGTGCTGCGAATGAATATCGATCAATTGACCACCAAGCTCTTTCAAGTCGTTCAAACTTACAGGTGAATCGTTGATAAAAGCACGGGATTTCCCTGTCGAAAGTATTTCTCTTCGTAGGATATAACTATCAGAGTCATATTCTATTCCTTTCTCTTCGCAAAACGATTTAAGATCATAATCTGACACATCGAACGAACCTTCGATGACACATCTTGCTTCCCCTTGTTTTATCGATTTTATATCAGCCCTTTGCCCAAGTATCAGAGATAAAGCCCCCAATATAATGGATTTTCCTGCTCCAGTTTCTCCGGTTATCACAGAAAAACCAGATTCAAAATCTATCTCAAGGCTGTCTATCAGCGCATAATTTTTTATGTAGAGTGATTTTAGCATAGCTAAAGATAAGCATCATTTATTAAAATTCACATTCAAAACCACAATTTCAGACACAGTCCCAATCCGATATTGAGGGCCAGCCAGACCCAAACCCGAAGATACAAAAATATGAGTATTTCCTTTCATTTTGTACCCATATGGTAGTTCGTACATAAACCTCATTTTCATCCCTTCAGGAACTATACCCGTATTATAAATCCATGATGAAAGCTTCATTATAGTATTATTAGGAAAAAACTGACCATTGTGTGTATGTCCATACACAGCAATATCGGCTCCAGCATCTACCTCTTCTTGTAAACGGTGAGGTTCGTGATTCATTACAATAACAGGATAATTCTCATCCACTCCTACCATAATTTCACCCAACGGTTTACGGGCTAAACATTGATCATCTTCACGCCCTACAAGATAGAACGAATTTGCAATCATTATAGTTGTATCCCGAAGAACATTCAACCCGGCTTTCTCACTCAACCATAGTATTTTTTCATCCTTGGCTTCTCCTATATCTATATACTCATGATTTCCTGTCGAAACATAAACACCATAAGGAGCCTTCAATCGAAGAAACTCGGTTTCCATACGTTGCTCATACAAAGATTTTGCATCATAATCGACAATATCTCCGACAAGCAGAATTAAATCCGGCTTTTGCTCCATAATTTTATCTACATACATCGATACCATATTCTTATCGATCAGATATCCGGCATGTATATCGGTAGCAACTACTATACGCAGACTTTTCAAATTTCCGGCATCCTTTTTAACAGATAAATCCATTTCTGTAACAACGGGATTACGGAACTTATAATTGCCATAGGTCATAACTCCACAAACAAGCAACAGAGATAAACAGAAATATATAAGGCGAGGCTTCTTGGCCTTTAAATCCAGAGATTGTGGAAATATCTTTTTCTTTCGATCAATATATTTAAACAAATCATAAATCAACAACAAACCTGTCATGTAGATAGCAAATATCATCCACGTAGTTCCTATCCATGCGAAATCATGCAGCGCATCGAAAGGCAACAAACCTGTACTAGACAAGAAGAAGCCCATAAAATAAATAATGAGTTCCACTATATAAATAGTTGTATAGGGAATTTTTACATAGTTCTTATCAGGCAAGCCCTGCCATCCGCGCCAATATATATAAGCGCTAAGAAATATCTGGACAATAATTGCGTTGAAGAATACCCTCATTATTTTCCTTTATTTATGTCTATGACTACATATTCAGACTGAGTTCCTATACGGAATTTACCGCCCCATATTCCTATACCCGAACTTACATATATATTAGAGTTTCCTTTTTTCAGGAATCCATGATCTATCTCATATAGTTTTTTCGTAATCAACGAGATCGGCCAAACCTGTCCCTGATGCGTATGCCCGGATATTTGTAAATCTATGCCATACGCTTCGGCCTCTTCTAAATTATAAGGTTGATGGTCGAGTAAAAATATAGGTTTAGATGTATCCAGACCTTCTACTAAATCTTTCATTGGCTTACGACGAAGATTCGACCTATCGTCTCGCCCTATTACATAGAAACTGCTATCTATCTCGGCTACTGTATCCCTAAGCAGATGTATTCCCGCTCGTTTCATAAAATCGAGACTACCCTCAAAACCGCTTATATATTCATGATTACCCAAGCAGGCATATATCCCCATTGGAGCATCTATTTCTCGGAAAATCTCTGCAAAATGCCCTTCGTTCATAGGGCGAAGGCTATTATCTATAATATCTCCGGCAATAAAAACAATATCCGGCTTCTCTTTATTAATTGTATTGACCCATCCTTGGAACTCCTTTTCACCAATTCCATATCCAAGATGCAAATCACTGATGGCGACTATACGTAATGGCTTAGGATTGATCGAATCGCCAATCGTTTTATACATCTGAATGGGTAGCTCTACTCTCACTTTCCACTGATATTTCAAATACCCGCAAATCATTAATAAAGCAATAAAACTAACCATAAAGCCCAACCCCACCCAATTCTCTTTCGTATAGCGGGTTATGGCATCACTCGGCATAAAATGAAACAAGCGGTTGGTAAGTCCAAACAAGTCTTTCACAGCCATAACTATAAAAAAGTAAAGCATAATAAAAAACCATGCAGTTCCTATTTTATACAATGCAGATGCAAGCCATATTGGCAAAGAATCGCCAATCAAAAAAGAGATAAAAAATGATGCGACAGCAATAACCGCAAACGAAACAAGCCCCATCCTTGCTGCTGTATTAGGAGGCATCGCTATCCATATATGATAGAACACATAGAAGTTTGCAAGTATGTAAATTATAAATATAACTATAAACATTGTCGCTTTCATCAAGATTTTTATATAAGTGTGTAAGATTTGCCAAATGACACAAAGATAAGGATTATCAGCTATTTTGAGATATCTAAAATAAAAAAGAGTAGCATATACAGAAGCTACTCTCTACGACTTTTTACATCTATCAATTCCGCCTTCCGCTTAATGCTATCATTATATAATAGATCAATGTAACTAGCGAACCAACTGCTGCAACCACATATGTATAAGCAGCCCATTTCAGGGCATCTTTCGCCATATCATGATTATTGACATTTGTTATTCCGCCACTATTCAGCCAAACTAAAGCTCTGCTACTAGCATTGATTTCTACAGGTAGCGTGATAAAACTAAAGATAGTAGTCAATGCAAACAAACCGATACCGACCCAAAGAAGAGCAGGAAAAACCTGTACTGTAAAAATACCGGCCAAAAGAACCCACATCATCCATTTCGATGCAAAGGTAACAATGGGAACCAAGCTTGAGCGCATCTTTAACGGTCCATATGCATATGCGTGCTGCACAGCATGTCCACACTCATGGGCGGCAACAGCTGCCGCAGCCACACTATTGCTACTATATACATCCTGACTTAAATTCACAGTTTTATTTGCCGGATTATAATGATCTGTCAGCATACCCGGTGTAGATATAACCTTCACATCATAAATATTATTATCTTGCAGCATCTTTTCTGCAACATCCCGCCCTGTCATACCATTTGTCAATGGTACTAGCGAGTATTTCTTAAATTTACTTTTCAATATTTGAGAGACAATCATTCCGACTACCCCAATCGCAATCAATAAAATCCAACCAAAAGTCATAATTTATATATTAAAGTATTCTTACTTCATCTTTTCTCATGATTAGAAACAAAAAATATGCCAATTGGTTCAATTGGCATATTATAAGTTATAAATAAAGCTTTTTATTTCCTAACGATTGTTTGCTCCCTGTCAGGACCGACAGATACTATATGGATAGGAACATTCAGTTCTTTCTCCAGAAAAGCAACATAAGCATTGAACTCCATCGGAAATTCATCCTCATTCTGCATCTTAGTCATATCTTTCTGCCATCCCTTCATATCTATATATACAGGCTTAACTGTATCATCTACCTCGAAAGGAAAGTCTAAGACTTTCTGCCCATCGATATCATATGCCACACAAGCCCTGATAGTTTCGAATGTATCCAACACATCACTCTTCATCATAATCAGCTGAGTGACACCATCTACCATTATAGCATAGCGCAATGCAACTAGGTCTATCCATCCACAGCGGCGAGGACGCCCCGTAACAGACCCGAACTCGAAGCCATATTCGCGAAGTTTATCGCCTGTATGATCGAACAATTCTGTAGGAAAAGGACCACTACCCACACGGGTACAATATGCCTTAAAAATACCGAACACCTCTCCTATTTCGCGCGGTGCAATCCCCAAACCTGTAGATGCTCCTGCCGAGATAGTATTGGAAGATGTCACAAATGGATATGACCCAAAGTCAATATCAAGCATTGTACCCTGTGCACCTTCAGCCAATATTTTCTTTCCTTGCCTTATAGCATTGTTTATATAATGTTCGCTATCGATAAAAGTAAATTCTTTTAATTTAGCTACTCCTACAAACCATTCTTTTTCGATATCCTCCAATGCGCTTATATCATAACCATATTGTTGTAATATTCTGAGATGTTTACCTTTCGCTATATTGTATTTTTCTTCGAAGTTATGAAGTAAGTCACCTACACGCAAGCCGTTACGACTCACCTTATCTGTATATGTAGGCCCAATACCTTTCCCTGTTGTTCCTATTTTAGAATCTCCCTTTGCTGTTTCATAACATGCATCTAACAGACGATGTGTAGGCAAGATAAGATGCGCTTTTTTAGATATCAGCAATCTTTTCTTCAGTTCATGTCCCGATGCTTCAAGAGATTCTATTTCACCTTTGAATAAGGCTGGATCGAGGACAACTCCATTTCCTATTATATTAATTTTATCACCTTGGAAAATACCTGACGGCACAGAGCGAAGGACATACTTCTTACCTTCGAACTCTAAAGTGTGGCCTGCATTAGGACCGCCCTGAAAACGAGCTACTATCTCATATTTAGGAGTGAGGACATCTACTATTTTCCCTTTACCCTCATCACCCCATTGCAAACCAAGCAATACATCTACTTTCATTTCTTTTTAATGCGTGTATTTTTATTTTCTGTTATTTTACTTTTCTTTTCTTCTGTTTTCTTTGCACGTATACATTTGCTGCATATACCATATATATACATACTATAATAGCTTATCTTAAAGCGTTGTAATTTTTTTTGCTGAGAGGGAGTAAATAGATTTCCATTTTTATGTTCCTTTACTTCACCACAACTCAGACAGATAAGATGGTCATGATTTTCATTTCCATACGCGCGCTCATATTGAGAAACATTAGCTCCAAACTGATGTTTCACAACTAAGCCACAGTCTAATAATAGTTCGATAGTATTGTAAAGCGTGGCTCTACTAACCCTGAAAGCCGATTGCTTCATAGAGTTGTATAGCGAATCCATTTCAAAATGCCCTCTTGAGGAATATATATGCTCCAATATAGCATACCGTTCTGGAGTTTTTCGATGCTTATGCAAACTTAGATATTCCGTAAATTTAATTTTGACTTGGTCTTTTAGTTTTAAACTGTCCATGTATGTAAAATCTCATCTGAACAAAAATACATCTTTTTTGACGAATACAAGGCAGCATATCCTATAAAAATAAGAATAAAAAAAGAGAACTCTCCCGAGCTCTCTTTTTTAAAAGGAAATCAAAAAGAATATTAATAAATATTCAGGTTAGTATCGTTGTTTTTACCTAAACTTAAATTTTCTGGTTGCGTTACCGCACTATTATATTTATATTCAACTTTTTTAGTTTTTACGTCTCCGCCAAAATCTTTCCATTTAATTTCGAATGTGACCTTATCTCTACCGGCGACCTTATAAGGAGTCAAATCGAAACTAACATACCCTTCAGCAAGATAATTTTGAGAATCACCTTTTTGATTATGACGAAACTCTAGGCTTACAGACTCCTCATTGACAGACAAATCAGGATTATTAGACACCAAATTTATCATATGCTTTATTGTATTTGTATCCTGACCTCCCACATTAAACCCAAAAGAAATATTCAAATAACCACCGCCTTCCCACATAGAATAAACTTTGATAGCGTCATTTCCTATACTATCTTGTTTTATTTGATCATCTTTTGCTATATAAACAGGAGCTTTGGTCAAAACATCATAAAAACGACCTAATCGTACAGAAAGATCATAACCTTCTTTCTCTTCCGACAATATAGTATAATATATTAACGCTCTGTCGTATTCAGGCTTCAAATTCAATCCGTTAGGAGATGCTACCCATACTGTTCTTCCATCATCCAACGTAAAGTCATATTTATTCTCTCCTATTTTGTTTACAGTCACTATAGATGCCCAATAATTATCGAGATAATCGTCATCATTCGAGCATGAGGCAAAGCCCAATGCCAGAGATGAAAACAAAATTAGTACTGATAATAGCTTCATATACTTTTTCATATTCATATTCTTATTCCTAAATAAATCTATTGATTAAAATCTATTCAATACCTTACACTTATAATATTGATGCAAAAAGAACTCATCATGTTGCATCAATATATCAAAATAAATGTTAATGTTTTATGGCTGTATTATCTCCTTTTTCTGAAAAACTCTCTCAGCAAATTAATGCTTTCATCTTCTAATACTCCGTATGCTATCGTAGTCTTAGGATGTAATATGTTCGGAGAAAACAAGGAGCATCCTTTTTTTTCATCCTTTGCTCCACAAACTATTCTGGAAATCTGCGACCACAACAGTCCTCCTGCACACATCGGACATGGCTCTAATGTAACATATAAAGTACAATCGGTCAGATATTTTCCGCCTAACACATTCGCTGCAGCGGTCACAGCCTGCATTTCGGCATGAGCAGTTACATCATTCAACGTTTCGGTAAGATTGTGAGCCCGTGCAATAATTCTACCTTTACAAACAACAACAGCACCGATCGGGACTTCATTCTTATCAAAAGCAATTTGAGCCTCATTCAAGGCCTGACGCATATAATATTCATCATTTAAGATAGAATTATTCATCATCGACGCATTTCATTTTCTCCAAAAAGAGTAGGATAGTCCTGTTCTAGATTCTTTAAAACATGGGCAATAATGGTCTCTCTACACCAACGAGATCGGTTTTCAATCTTATACTTCTTCATATAAGAAGCAATAAGCGCATACTCCTCTTCGTTGAGTGAAAACATCAGATGTTTTGTCCGGTTAGATTGTGGACTTTTTCTTTTTGGTTTCATTATCGCAAAAGTAAGTACTTATCCCAATATCTGAAAGGATTTAAACCAGAATATTACTCTATATGGGTGTTTCATCACTTTCTTCAAAGTTAATTCTGAGTTGTATCGCATCTCCCCACATAGTCTCTTCTTCATTATTCTTAAGGCCTAAACCAACAAGTCTAACTTTAGTCGTAAGATCCACATTATAAAGCAATTCATAACCAGCATGGTAAAAAGTATCGTAATCGAGAACAGGTGTCGGAAAAGTTTTACTTCTGGTTATAACCTTAAAATCGGCATACTTCAGCTTCAGTGTAACAGTGCGCCCTTTAAATCCTTTTTTTTCAATATAATCGAAAGCATCTTTTGCCACCACATCCAACTCAATAGCTAACTCTTCCAGACTATCGATATCCCTATCGAAGGTTGTCTCCGAACTGATGGATTTTCTAATCCGCTGCGACTCTACGGGACGATCGTCAATTGCACGAGCATTCTGATAATATACATATCCGGCCTTTCCGAATACACCGACTAGCTCTTGTTCTGTCTTTTGCTTCAAGTCCCATCCATTTTTTATTCCTAGTCCGTGCATGAGATTTGCGGTTACTTTACCCACACCAAAAAATTGCTCAATAGCCAGTGTTTCCACAAATCCCTCGGCTTCCTTTGGCTTCACTACAAACAAGCCATTCGGTTTGTTATGATCAGAGGCTATCTTCGCTAAAAATTTATTAAAAGAAACTCCTGCCGAAGCGGTAAGATGAGTTGTTTCATATATCTTTTGTTTGATTTCGTGAGCTATCTGTGTAGCAGATGGAATATTCTTATGATTTTCAGTAACATCCAGGAATGCTTCATCTAAAGAAAGTGGTTCTACTATATCTGTATATTCATGAAATATATCCATAATCTGTCTGGATACCGACTTGTAAACATCGAAACGCGCAGGAACAAATATGAGATGTGAACATTTACGCAATGCTGTCTTAGAAGCCATAGCCGAGCGGACTCCATAGCGACGTGCTTCGTAGCTAGCTGCCGCCACAACCCCACGAGGCCCCGCATAACCTACAGCAAGGGGCTTTCCTCTATATTCAGGGTTATCACGCTGCTCTATAGAAGCATAAAATGCATCCATATCTATATGAATTATCTTGCGCATATCTATACAAAATTACAGAATTAAAAGAGAGCTACAAAAATCATTTTTTTAATTAATCGTATCATATATTTAAACAAGGAAAGTACAAATAATCTATATTTTTATACATTAAACAACTCGTCAGGCTTTTCGATATATTAAATCCACTAAATCAATAAATATAACATAACCGTTAAGTTCAAAACCTTAAGAATGAAAAAATTATTTTACTTAGCCATTTGCATTTTAATATCATGCTCGGCTTTACCAGCTTTTTCAAAAGTCCGGATAACAAATCTGCGTACAGAAATGAAAAACAATCCGAATGGTATAGATGTCCCTAACCCACGCCTGATGTGGCAAATAGAATCTGATCAATCGAACGTCAACCAGACCGCTTATCAAATTATTGTAGCTGAGTCTGAAAAAGATTTAGATAATCAGAAAAATTTAGTATGGAACTCCGGAAAGGTTTCTTCCGATAATTCTATATTTATACCTTATGAAGGAAATAAGCTTCAATCACGTAAGACATATTATTGGAAAGTGAAAGTATGGACTAATAAAGGGCAAAGTTCATGGAGCGAAGTCAACCATTGGACAATGGCTTTATTGAATGATGGAGAATGGATCGCCAAATGGATAGGCCTAGATAAATCGTTGAACGAAGACGACCGTATGGAAGGAGAAACCCGACTAGCTGCCAGATATTTACGAAAAGAAATTAATATTTCTAATAAGCCCAGCAAAGCTAGAATATATATAACTGGTCTTGGATTTTATGAATGTTACATCAATGGAAAAAAAGTCGGTAACGATGTGTTTGCACCAACGGCAACAGACTATTCTAAACATGTAAACTATAATACATATGATGTAACCGACCTCCTAGAAGAAGGAACAAATACGATTGGTGTAATATTAGGTAACGGACGATTCTTTTCTATGCGTAGAGGTGGTGTACGCCACTTTGGATTCCCTAAAATGCTCATGCAGCTCATTGTAGAAGATGGCAAAGGAGGTTTAGAAATGGACACAAGTGATGAATCTTGGAAAATCACGACAAAAGGCCCAATCACAACTAACAATGAATTTGACGGAGAAGAGTACAACGCCAACTTGGAAATGAAAGGATGGGCTGAAAACGGCTACGATGACAGTAAGTGGTTAAATGCCGAAATAGTAGATGCTCCCGGTGGTAAATTGATTTCTCAAAGGAATCCGAACATACAAATAATGAAAGAAGTGAAACCGATCAGTATAAAAGAGACTACACGAGGAACGTATATACTTGATATGGGCCAAAATATGGTAGGATGGTTAGCTATAAATCTAAATGGAAAGAAAGATAAACCTATCAAGTTGGTATTTGCCGAAAGTCTTAAAGATAACAATGACGAACTATATATGGCAAATCTCCGCAGCGCTAAGGTTACCGATATATATACACCCAGCAGCGACGGCCAATTCTCATGGGAGCCAAGATTTACTTATCACGGATTCAGATTTGTAGAGATCAGAGGCCTAGGATATAAGCCTCAGATTGAAGACTTCACAGGAAAGGTTATTTATGATAAGATGGACGATGTAGGAACATTCGAATCTTCGAATACTACACTAAATCAGATATTCCATAATGCATATTGGGGTATTATCGGCAACTATCGCAGTATGCCTACAGACTGCCCTCAACGGGATGAGCGCATGGGTTGGCTTGGCGATCGTGCTATGGGCTGCTTTGGCGAGAGCTTCCTTGTAGAAAATGCTCTGTTATATGACAAGTGGGTACAAGATATTGAAGATGGACAAAGACCCAATGGTCTCATTGCCTGCGTTTCTCCCGACTTTTGGGATGTAAGAAGTGAAAACGTAACATGGCCGGCTGCTTATATTTTTGCCATCAATATGTTGTACGAACAATATGGAGATACCCGCCCAATCAAAGAACATTATCAGTCTATGAAATCATGGATTAACCATATTTTAAAGGATTGTACTACTGATTATATCGTCACAAAAGACACTTACGGGGACTGGTGTATGCCTCCTGAAAGGCAAGAACTTATTCACTCACAAGATCCAGCCAGAAAAACAGATGGAGCAATACTCAGCACGACATTTTTCTATCGCATTCTGCAAGTAATGAGTAAGTTTGCCGCTTTGAACGGAATAGAAGCAGATCAGATCGGATTCGACGACACCGCTCTTAAAATGAAGAATGCCTATAACGAAAAATATCTGAACAAAGCAACCGGTCAGTATGGCAACAATACTGTAACAGCCAACATTTTATCTCTTATGCTAGGTCTTACTCCTCCCGAATATGAAGAAAAAGTATTCGAAAATGTTATCAAAAAGACAGAAGGTGACTTCAACAGCCATGTAAGTACAGGGCTGGTTGGCATAGGATATCTAATGAGAGGCCTTACTAAGTATGGTAATCCTGACCTTGCCTACAAGATAGCAACCAACAGGACTTATCCTAGTTGGGGGTATATGATCGAAAACGGTGCTACTACCATATGGGAACTATGGAATGGAAATACTGCCGACCCTGCAATGAATTCACATAATCATGTTATGCTACTTGGCGATTTACTTATCTGGTATTATGAATCTTTGGCAGGTATCAGTACTGATAAAAACAGCGTTGGCTTCAAGAAAATCAATATGAATCCTGTATTTCCTGAAGGATTGAATTTCATTAATGTATCCTACAATTCAGTATATGGAAAAATTCATAGTGAATGGAAGAAAAAAGATAACAATATAGAATGGTCTGTTGAGATTCCTGCTAATACAAGTGCAGAAATTACATTACCAAAAGGCATGAGTTTGAAGAATGGAAGTAAAATTAAAGAATTGAAAAATACAGGAAGCTCATACATCCTGCCTTCGGGAAAATACACATTAAGTATTGGCAACTAAATAGAAAGTGTATAGAGCAAAAAAGCCTTTGGTGACACCAAAGGCTTTTTTTATTCCAATATTATACGCTCAACGTCAATATCCCTATTAAGAAATATAGACGCAGCATCCGAAAACTTCTGACAAGATTCTGTAGTGAAATAGCGCGTCTTACCCCCTTTTGTACAAACATTATCCATTTCTGGATGTCGATGCAAGTAATCCTTTAGGCTATCTGCAATATATTTACCCTGAGCTATCGCTGTCACCCCTTCGGGCAAAAAAGAACGTATTTTATTCAACAACAAAGGATAGTGGGTACAACCAAGTACTAACGTATCGATAAGAGGATCTTTCGACAGAATGTTATTCAAATTTTTCTTTATAAAATAATCAGCCCCTTCACTTTCGTATTCCCTGTTCTCTACTAAAGGAACCCACATCGGACAGGCCTCACTCTCAACATGAACATCCGGATAAATCTTATTAATTTCTATCGGATATGATTCTGATTGGATTGTTCCAATTGTACCCAGTACACCTACATGGCGGCTTTTAGTGATATCACCTACAATTTCCGCAGTTGGGCGAATAACTCCAAGTACACGCTTTTCGGGATTCATGATTGGTAAATCTCTTTGTTGTATAGTTCTAAGTCCTTTCGCCGAAGCGGTATTACATGCTAAAATCACGAGATTACAGCCCATATCAAACAAAGCTGACACAGCCTGTTTTGTAAATTCATATACAACATCAAAAGAGCGTGAACCATATGGTGCTCTCGAATTATCTCCCAAGTAACAATAATCATATTCCGGCATCAAAGATTGTATCTCTGAAAGAATAGTCAATCCTCCGTATCCGGAATCAAATACACCTATAGGGCCAGGGGTAAGCATCTATTATTTTCTCGAATTATATTTATACAAAAAATGCTTCCTTAATCAAGAAGCATCTTTATTATTTTTGTTATGTTTCCTTATTTTATATCCAATTTCTGCTTAACCAAAGAATTAGCGTTGGTCGCATCAGGCGTAACAAAAGCAATTGCGGGATTGGCCAGATCATATATACATACAAAACCGTGCTCTACTCCTACCTGATATATAGCATCCTTTACTCTTTTTCGTAACGGTTCTATTAAAATCCGCTCCTGATCATCTATGTCTTGTTGCGCTACTTTCATAAATTTGTTAATAGCTGCTTCCAATTCATAAAGTTCCTGCATACGACGATTGCGAACTCCTTCTGCCATAGAAGTCTGATATGATATAAAATCAGTATATTTTTTATTATAGTCGTTCTGCATTACTTGCAACTCATCTTTATATTTTTGATTCAATTCATTGATTGAGTTTGTAGCAGCAACCTTCTCCGGAATAGCTTCCAATAATTCATTTGTATTCACAAAAGCTATTTGGTGTACAGTTTGAGCAGCAGCACTCTCCACAAAAAGAAGAGATAGGGCAAGTATAGAAACTAAGATAATTTTTTTCATCATGATAATCGCTGTTTTGCAGTAATACAACTTCAAATAATCTGACGAAGAAGACTTTTAACCTTCAAACCTGTTGATAGTTGTGTGTTTCGGTGGTATCGGTAAATACCACCGACTTTCAAGGCAAGATTGGCTTGTCAACAACTATCAATTGGTTTTTCTTTAGGTTATTTTTTATTGTATGCAAATATAGACAATAATTTGAATACTACAATGTTTTCTTCACTTCAATTTCTTCAAACGGCTCAATTATGTCACCGATCTTTATATCATTATAATTATGAATATTCAATCCACACTCATATCCAGAAGATACTTCTTTGACATCATCCTTAAAGCGTTTCAAAGAGCCAAGCTCTCCAGAGTAAATTACAATACCATCACGTATCAGACGTATCTTATTAGCTCTCTTAAGTTTACCCTCCTTGACCATACATCCGGCTACAGTACCGACTTTTGTAATTTTAAAGACTTCACGTACTTCCACATATCCGGTCTGTACCTCTTTTATCTCAGGAGATAACATTCCTTCCATCGCAGATTTAACTTCTTCTATCGCATCATAAATAATAGAGTATAAACGAATTTCCACACCATCTTTCTCTGCTATCCTACGCGCGGCTTGTGAAGGTCGTACCTGGAAGCCAATTATAATAGCATCCGAAGCGGCGGCAAGAGTAATATCCGATTCAGATATCTGTCCCACAGCTTTATGAATAACATTCACCTGTATCTCTTCTGTCGACAATCTTATCAAAGAGTCGGATAGAGCTTCTACAGAACCATCCACATCCCCTTTAACAATTACATTCAACTGTTGGAAGTTACCGATAGCAATACGTCTTCCTATATCATCTAATGTCAGGATCTTCTGTGTGCGAAGTCCCTGCTCACGTTGCAATTGTTCACGCTTATTAGCTATTTCGCGTGCTTCCTGCTCTGTACCCAACACATGGAAAATATCTCCTGCCTGAGGTGCCCCATTCAATCCTAAAATTAGTGCCGGAGCCGAAGGCGCAGCTGTTTCTATATTCTGATTACGCTCGTTGAACATTGCTTTTACACGTCCGAAGTATGTTCCTGCCAAAACAATATCGCCTTTTTTCAGCGTACCGTTTTCGACTAAGACTGTAGATAAATATCCACGACCTTTATCTAGAGATGACTCAATAACTGAACCATTCGCACGTCTGTTTGGATTCGCTTTCAAATCCAACAATTCAGCTTCAAGCAATACTTTTTCTAACAATTCATCTACACCCAAGCCTTGTTTAGCTGAAATATCCTGAGATTGGTATTTTCCGCCCCATGCTTCTACAAGATAATTCATCCCGGCTAAGGTTTCTTTTATTTTTTCTGGATTTGCGCCATGTTTGTCTATCTTATTTATTGCAAATACAATCGGCACACCTGCTGCAGAAGCATGATTTATCGCTTCCACTGTTTGAGGCATGACATTATCGTCAGCAGCAACAATGATGATAGCAACGTCGGTCACTCTTGCCCCACGCGCACGCATAGCCGTAAAAGCCTCATGACCAGGAGTATCGAGAAACGTAATTCTACGTCCGGATTTCAATTTAACGTTATAAGCTCCGATGTGCTGTGTTATACCTCCGGCTTCACCAGCAATTACATTTGTTTGTCGAATAGTATCTAGCAATGAAGTCTTACCATGGTCAACGTGTCCCATAACTGTAACGATAGGTGCACGAGGTTCTAAATCTTCTTCTCTATCTTCCTCCTCATTGATTGCTTCTACAACTTCCGCACTTACATATTCAGTTTTGAATCCGAATTCTTCTGCAACGATATTAATTGTTTCTGCATCCAAACGCTGGTTTATAGACACCATCATACCAATACTCATACATGTGGATATAACCTTTACCACAGGTACATTCATCATATTAGCAAGATCATTAGCCGTTACAAATTCTGTTATTTTGAGTATTTTACTCTCTTGAGCTTGTAATTCTAATTCCTCTTGTTGTCTCTGAGAAACAGCATCGCGTTTCTCCTTTCTATATTTAGCACCTTTGTTTTTACCTCCTTTTCCTGTCAAACGGGCAAGAGTCTCTTTTATTTGTTTCTGCACGTCCTCTTCATTTACGACATGCTTAACAATTGGCTTACGTAGATTATGCCTAGTCTTATCTCCGCTACTATGAGGTTGGTTACCTCCTCCTTGCGGAACGCCTTTCTCAATATCTACTTTACCTTTCTTGATACGATTCCGCTTTTTCTTCGCAGCATCATCATTATCTTCGTTTGCCTTTCTCTTTTTAGCCTCTTCATCCGTCTCTTTTTTCAACAAACGAACAGTATTTTCTTTGACTTTTTTCTGATCCTGTTGTTCTTTCTCCAAGCGTTCTTTCTTTTTTTCAGCCTTTGATTTTTTTGCAGGACGCGTTTTGTCATTAATAGAGCTAAGGTCTATAGAGCCTTTCACTACAATATTCGATTTTATTGTAGCTTTATTCAATCTGAAAACATCATCTGTAGCCTTTTCCTCCTCTACCTCTTGTTCTATAGCAGGAGTAGAAACGTCTTGTTGCTCTTGTTGTAGTTCTTCTTTTTCTTCTATCAGCACGGGGTTTGTTTTTTCGTCTTCTTTTATAGTAACGGGCTCCTGCTGTACTTCCTCTACAACTTCAACAACCGGTTCTATTATTTCAGGCTTAATCTTTTCTTTTATTTCTACTTTTTTCGGTTTGTTTAGTGAATCCAAATCTATTTTATCCACTATTTGCACATGAGGCTTTATATCTTCAGGCACTTCCGTTTTTATTTCCTCTGGTTCATTTCGCTCAACTGCAACAACTTCCTCCTTAATAGGCTCAGTTTCTTTTGCTATTTCTCTCTCTCGTTCTCTACGATTACTAAATAAGACCTCAAGATCGGAATTAGTCCCAAACTCTCTCACTAATAACTCATGTTGTTCACCGTCAACTTTAGTATTCGGATTTGATTCAACATCAAATCCCTTTTTATGCAGGAACTCAACAAGACTGTTGATTCCTACATTCAAATCCTTGGATATTTTTATTAATCTTATAGACATATATTTCTTTTAAATCTAAAATGAACAGTGAACCTTACAAATATTAGTTTTCGTCTGCTTAAATATCAAATTCGGGCTACTCCGAATGCAAAAGTATTAAGAAATCAGCGAACAACCAAATCAGGCCTCACCTTCATCATCAAATTCTGCACGTAAAATATTCAATATTTCATCTACTGTATCTTCTTCAAGATCGGCTTCCTGAATCAGCTTATCCCGATCTGTCGCCAGTACATTCTTAGCAGTTACGCAACCGATTTTTTTCAACTGATCGATAACCCATCCGTCAATTTCATCACGAAACTCATCCAAATAGATATCTTCTTCGTCAAAATCATCAATATCACGATATACATCGATTGTATATCCAGTTAGCATGCTGGCCAATTTTATATTGAACCCGCCTTTACCAATAGCAAGCGACACTTCCTCTGGGCGCAACAGCACTTCTGCACGTTTCTCTGCCTCATTCAGTTTTACTGATGTAATTTTCGCCGGACTAAGCGCACGTTGAATATAGAGTCCGGTGTTAGGAGTATAGTTTATAATATCTATATTTTCGTTACGTAATTCACGAACAATCCCATGTATACGTGACCCCTTCATACCAACACAAGCCCCTACAGGATCAATACGATCGTCATATGACTCAACAGAAACTTTAGCTCTTTCACCTGGAATACGAGCTATATTCTTTATAGTTATTAGCCCGTCATTAATTTCAGGCACTTCCAGCTCCAATAATCTTTCCAAAAATACAGGAGAAGTTCTGGACAATATGATCTTCGGATTATTATTCTTGTTATCAACTCTTTCTACGACAGCACGCACATGTTCTCCTTTGCGAAAGAAATCGCTTGGTATTTGCTCTGTTTTAGGCAGAAGTAATTCTTCTTTCTCGTCATCTAAAAGCAGAATTTCTTTCTTCCAGATTTGATAAACCTCTCCCGAAACAATTTCACCTACTTTTTCCTTATAACGATTATATAATCCTTCTTTTTGTAGTTCCAGTATCTTAGATGTAAGCGTCTGACGAAGATTCAAAATGGCACGACGCCCAAAATCTTCAAAGAAAACTTCATCAGTCACATCCTCGCCCACTTCAAAGTCTTCATCTATTTTTCTGGCTTCAGTCAGTGATATCTGCGTATTCGGATCTTCAAGTTCAGCATCATCCACGATAGTACGGTTACGCCATATTTCTAAATCCCCTTTATCAGGATTGATAATGACATCATAATTATCATTCGACCCGAATAATTTAGCGATAACATTGCGGAACGAATCTTCAAGAACACTAATCATTGTCATTCTGTCTATGTTCTTCAGCTCTTTAAATTCCGAGAACGTATCAATCAGACTAATAACTTCTTTTTTAGCCATAACAGTTATTTAAATCGTATTAAATATTTTGTATATTTTATTTCATCATAGGCAAAGATTAAACCCTCTTCTACAGCAGTTTTCTTCTTTGCTCCTTCTAATTTTACCATTTTGGTTACGGTAATAGTAAACCCGTTATTATCACATGACTTAAGAATACCTGACAGCTTTAGTCCTGATACGGTCAGCACTTCCACTTCATTACCAATATTCTTTTCGTATTGACGTGGAATCTTAAATGGCGATGTTATACCAGCTGAACCTACCTCCAACTCAAAATCTTCAATATCCCGATCTAACTGAGATTCAATATTACGGCTCAGCTCAACACAATCATCTATGCTGACCCCATCATTGCTATCCAATTCGACAACAATATTATTTCCCGGCCTTACGACTACATCAACGATGAACATAGGCGTATCCTGAATAAATTTATCTGCGATATTTCTTATGAAATCTTTTTCTATCATCTATATTCTAAAGATATGAACAAGAAAGAGGAAGCCCTAGCCTCCTCCTCCCTCTATTTTTCGAATGCAAAATTAGTAAAAACATCTTGTCTCTCCAAATTTTAACAGCATTTATATTATTATTAGAGATAACTTTACATACCAAATTCTGATACTATACACCACTTTGTTTTCTATTCACTGTTTTCACGCCTTTAATCTTAGCTATGCGCGAACATAAAGTCTGTAAATCATTCACATCATGTACATAAACCGAGATACGCCCATCGAATACCCCATCATTAGATTCGATGCTCATACCTTTTATATTCAACGAACCGGCTGTAATTACTTTCGTAATGTCATTCAATATGCCCATGCGATCTATTCCCGTCACCGTGATAGAGGCCATGAACGGAAATTGCGTATAACTTCCCCATTCCAGATTTACAATCTTATCTCCATCACTAGCTTTCAATTTAAGCCCCACAGGACAATGAATACTATGAACTTCCACTTCATTGCTATCAGTCAGATACCCAAACACCTTATCTCCCGGAATAGGGTTACAGCATGTCGGCATCTTAAAGTTCATATTAAAAGAGTCTTCTTCTAATATATATGTTTTTTTGGGGTCTATCTGTTCATATTCTGCTGGTCTTTCAGCCTTATCTTTATCTGATTTCTTTACGACATGAAAAGCCTGCTTCATATACTTCAGAAGCACATTATCAGGGCTCTGCTTCTTCAAGGTCAGCAACTTATCCAACTTTTGAGGTAAAGAGATATCCCTATTACCTATTGCATAATAAAGATCTTCCTTATTTATCTTTTGGTAATAGTCCATCATCTTATCCAAGATAGGAAGAGTAAGTTCTATACCAGCCTCCTTAAAAGTATTATTCAGTATTTCTTCTCCTTGCTTAGAAACTTCTCTTCTTATCCTTCGCAAAGCATATTCTATTTTGGTACGCGCTTTGGCTGTAGTAACCATACTAATCCACTCGACCTTAGGAGCTTGAGTTTTAGATGTCAAAATCTCAACCTGATCCCCGCTATTGAGTTTTTCACTCATTGGAACGAGCTTATGATTAACTTTTGCCCCTATGCAATGATCTCCTATGTTAGAATGTAAATCATATGCAAAATCAAGAGCTGTAGCACCTTGTGCAAGTGTACGAATTTCGCCCTTGGGGGTAAACACAAAGATTTCCTGAGAATACAAATTCAATTTTATTGTATCTAGGAAATCCAATGCATTAGGACTCGGGCTTTCTAATATTTCTTTTATAGTCTTGAGCCAACGGTCTAATTCCGTATCTTCTTCTATCTTACCCTCTTTATACTTCCAATGTGCGGCGAAACCTTTTTCGGCAATATCATCCATTCGCCTACTGCGAATCTGAATTTCTATCCATTGCCCATCAGGACCCATCACGGTGAGATGCAAAGCCTGATACCCATTAGCTTTAGGTCGACTAACCCAATCTCGTATTCTATCAGGGCGTAGTTTATAAATATCCGTAATCACCGAATAAATATCCCAACATCGCTTCTTCTCATCTACCCCAGGCTCATTTTCGAAAATAATACGAACGGCAAAAATGTCATATATCTCCTCAAAGGGCACTCCTTTCGCTTGCATTTTATTCCAAATAGAATAAATGGATTTTTCTCTCGCCCTTATCTCATATTTAAATCCCAGTTCATTCAGTTTTTCAATGACAGGCTCCGCAAAATGCTGGTATACATCAGCTCTTACTCGATGAGATGCCTCTAATTTATATTCTATCTCTTTATAGACTTCCGGATTTTCCCATCTAAAACTAAGCTCCTCCAACTCTGTCTTGATCGCAAACAAACCCAACCTGTGAGCCAAAGGCGCATAAATATACATTGTTTCACCAGCTATTTTATACTGTTTAGCCGGAGCCATTGATCCTAGAGTTCGCATATTATGCAAGCGGTCTGCGATCTTAACCAAGATAACCCGAATATCATCCGACATAGTAAGAAGTAGCTTTCGAAAATTCTCTGCCTGTGCAGAAACATTCTCACCAAACATACCGCTGGATATCTTTGTCAACCCATCTACAATCTGAGCAATTTTCTCTCCAAACAATACTTTTATGTCCTCTGCCGTATATTCGGTATCTTCAACAACATCATGAAGCAAGGATGCACAAATGGATGTGGAACCCAGTCCTATTTCTCCACAGACAATACGAGCTACAGAGATCGGATGTAGTATATAAGGCTCTCCGGAACGACGGCGCGCTCCTTTATGCGCTTCCTTCGCAAAGAGAAAAGCTTTAGTGATTATATCAACTTTCCGCCTATGATTTGTTTTCAGATAATCATCTATAAGAGCATTAAATTCCTGCTCAATCAATAAATCATCCTGATTATGTGTACCTTCTTTTGACATAAAATTTTAGTATGAAGACAAAAATAATAAAATCAATTTTAAAAGAAGCCAAACACTTCATAATAAAATCGATTTTATCATTCTATAAATATATAAATCTTATTCGCTAGCTGCGTATGACTTATTGTTTCCTGTCGATTGTGTTTCGTTTTCTACAATATTACCCGAATCCGGAAGTAGAATAAGTAATCGTTGCCCTACTTTAGCCATATTGGATGACAGTTTATTCCATGTGATAATATCCTTTTTCGAAACATTGTACCGTGCCGCTATTTGAGATATAGTCTCTCCGATTTTTACCTTATGGTATATTATTTTGTTATCGCTCGAATTTCTACGATCCGATTCTTCTTGTGTATCAGGATCAGTAGTAGCTATTCTAATAAGTGGCAAAGTAGATTCATCTCTTTCCATTTTACTCAAATAGCTACCTATTAATTCAGCGCAATAGGTGGAATCTATTAACACTACAGGCAACTGAGGCTCGGGCAATGTAATCGCTTCCTCAGTCTGAACATATTCAATTTTTTCAATTTTAAGACTCTTGCCTGCGATCAGGCTATTAGTCTTTATATTATTCCATTTCTTGATTTCAGATATCGTAGCACTATTCTTCTTCGCAATACCAGACCATGTATCACCTTTCTTTACTTTATAATATGACACCACTGTCTTTGGAACTGAAATAGTTTTAGTTAAACCCGAAACTGATAACACTGTGGTATCGGCTGAAGCCAATTCATTATCTGACAATTGCGATTCAACAGTCGCTGAATTTGACTGATATATCTTCAACTGACGACCTACGGTAAGTTTGTTTGAAGACAATTTATTCCATTGCTTTATTTGTGTAGACGTCACATCATACTGACTAGCTAACTTTGCCAAAGTATCGCCTCTTTTCACCCGATGCGTCAGAGCATTACTACCCAGCGGAGCCCCTCCTACTACACTTGCTCCGGCAATTTTTCTGTGAGACAATAATTCATCCCTTTTATAAGCATAAATTGCATCTTCATTTTTTATGAATGCAGTCAGATTATTTATCGGCAGATTTAATGTATACCCTTTGTAATCACCCGGTATTACATCACTCTTAAACTGAGGATTAAACTTTCGAATATCTTCCATCGAAACATTCAGCATATCTGATATTTGCCGGAAATGAATCGTCTTATTTATTACCATTGAATCCATTGATGCAGGCTTCGGGCATTCGTCCGGCACAATATTATGTTCTTGAAAATAATTCATAATATATGTAGCTGCTATAAAAATAGGAACATATCCTCGGGTTTCTTTAGGAAGATACGGATAAATAGCCCAATAATCGGTTTGCCCACCGCTACGGCTGATAGCTTTATCTACACGACCAGGACCGCAATTGTATGCTGCAATAACGAGATTCCAGTCTCCGTATTTCGAATATAAATCTTTCAGATATTCTATGGCTGCTTCTGTTGACTTGTGTGGATCGAAACGTTCATCAACAAGACTATTTATCTCCAAATTATACATTTTACCTGTAGAAGCCATAAATTGCCATAAACCAGAAGCACCCACTCTGGAACGAGCCACCGGGTTTAAGGCCGATTCTATGACAGGAAGATATTTCAATTCCAACGGCAATCCTTCTTTGTCTAATGCTTCTTCGAATATTGGAAAATAATATTGTCCTTCACCCAACATATAGCTAACTTGCCGTTTGCGTCTACCTGCATATCTTTCTATCTCGCTTTTCACGGCAGGATTATAGACAAGCTCCATCTGGGTCGGTAATGAATGCAATCTCTTTATATATACCGAATCTGCAAAAAACACCCCATCATCGGAATAATTATTGTTATTTGCATTCGAGACTTCAGCATCTCTTCGCGACAAAAGAAGCTCATAATTTCTTTGTACTTCAGGTGGAGTCTCTATCGACTCTATTCCGGCACTAGTATCTTGCGCGGAAATAATAGTTGTAAAACTACATAACAATCCTGCAAATATTATTCTTCTCAGCATAAGTGTCTTTTTATGGTACAGAGAGGATTAGCATAGAATCCGACTCTCTCAAAAAATTATATTACATTGAAGGCCTATGGCCATTTTAGAGTACGATGATGGCCCCCAGACAACAGGAGTCACCCTCATCGTAAGATCGGGTGAAACATCAAAATCATATAGTTGAGCATCAACATATGCATCAATCATGCATAAGGCATAAACGCCTACTGATGCAATTATTGCCAAATCTCTATTCCTTCTGAAGAAGTCTTTTTTTCTTTTCAGTGCGTCCTGAAACCCTTCACGGCCACCATTAAGCCACTCATCAGGACTTGTTTGTCCCGGTTGCAGAAAATCCATATACTTTCCATCAGGAACTCTTAACACCAAATCTTTAAACGCCTGATTGTATTCACCATACACTCGTCCATTCCATGTGATTGCATAAATAAGTCCTAATGCGCCACCATAAACGATAGGTAATTTCCAATATTTACGATTATAAAATTGTCCTAATCCCGGAAATATTGCTGAATATAAAACTGCTCTTGTCGAATTTGGTTTAAATTCCTTCTTATCTAAAAGAATGACGGTATCAGTTAAAACTATATTCTTCGTATCAATTACAGGAGTTATAGAATCCTTCTTCACAGGTGTTCTGTCAACTGCTCTTTGTCGTCGATTCTCTACACGAGATGTATCCGCAGTAAGAGGCTGTTGTGCATATAAGGAAACAGAAACTCCTCCAACTAAACACAACAGACAAATTATAATACCTCTACTCATATAAATATTACGGATAATATTCCCTTTTATTTTTTTAATTGGTCAAATATCGCAATAATTCTTTCTAATTCTTCTTCCGTTTTAAAAGGGATGCTAATTTTCCCTTTTCCTTGCTCGTTACAAGTTAACTGTACTTTGGTAGAGAAAAATTTAGACAGATGATTCTTTAAAATCTCAAATTCTTCAGGAGTAGCTTTTTTCACGCCGGACTTCTTTACCGACTCTACAACCTTTTCTTCTTTGAGTAAATCATCCAATTTCTCTCCTTTGGCAATAGCCCTAACATACTCTTCTACTTTACGAACTGATAAGCCTTCTTCTATTATAAGTTCGTAAACTTCAAGCTGAGCTGCTGCGTCCTCTAATGTAACCAATGTGCGAGCATGCGCCATATCTATTTTCTTATCTCTTATTCCCATCTGAATCTCAGCGGGCAATTTCAATAAACGAAGATAATTGGCTATTGTAGTTCTTTTTTTACCGACACGTTCGCTCAATCCTTCTTGTGTCAGGTCGTATGTTTCTATCAGCTTTTGATAAGCCAAGGCTATTTCTATAGAGTTTAGATCTTCGCGTTGGATATTTTCTATCAGCGCCATCTCCATTACAGTCTCATCCTCTGCTGTCCTTATATAAGCGGGTATTGTTTCTAACCCTGCTATTTGAGATGCTCTATAACGACGCTCCCCTGCTATAATCTGATATGTATCTTCATCTGTTTTTCTTAGGGTTATAGGTTGTATAACTCCTATCTGGCGAATAGAAACGGCAAGTTCGTTCAATGCCTCCTCATCAAACGCATGTCGCGGCTGATCAGGGTTTGCTTGTATTTTGGATAATTCTATTTCATTAATCGAAGAAGACCCTTCGGTCTTTACCTCATCAATGGTAATCAGAGCATCAAGCCCTCTTCCCAGTACCATTTTCTTAGCCATAAAAATCTATACGTATTAAATAAGAAAAGCAAAGTTAAGAATTTTTCTCAATAAGTTCCTTTGCCAACTGCATATGATTGACCGACCCCTTCGATGCCGCATCATAAACAAGTACCGGCTGAGCAAAGCTTTGAGATTCACTCAACTTGACATTTCGCTGTATAACAGTCGTAAATACCAAATCCTGAAAATGACTTTTAACTTCTTCATATATCTGGTTTGCTAAGCGCAAACGAGCATCATACATTGTAAGCAAAAACCCTTCTATCTCGAGTGATGGATTAAGTTTATTCTTTATTATTTTTATTGTATTCAGCAATTTACTGATACCTTCTAATGCAAAATATTCACACTGCACAGGTATGATTATCGAATCTGCTGCGGTAAGAGCATTAACCGTAATAAGCCCTAAAGACGGAGAACAGTCGATAAGGATAAAATCATAATCATCTTTCAACGGAATAAGAAAACCAGCCAACTGTTTCTCCCTATTTTCTACATTCAGCATTTCCAGCTCTGCTCCAACAAGGTTTATATGTGACGGGATTATCTCCAAGCGCTCTATCTCCGTCTTTATAATAGCATCCTTTGGCTGTGCCGTCCCTATCAGGCATTCATAAATTGTTTTATTAACCTTCTTTATGTCTATCCCCAAACCTGAGGATGCATTAGCCTGAGGATCGGCATCTACCACTAGTACTTTTTTTTCAAGAGCAGCTAGTGAAGCGGCCAAATTAATTGTAGTTGTAGTTTTTCCTACGCCGCCCTTTTGGTTGGCTAGTGCGATTATTTTACCCATAAAAAAGTTATTATATTTTTGATGACAAATTAAATAATAAAAAACAGGAAATGGAAGTTAAATATGTGTAACAATGCTTTTCTTGTTGAAAAGTCAATCTTATTGTTAATAACCCCATCGTCTATCACACGCCTAGCAGCTTATCTACACTATTGAGCCAACTTTCGTAATCAAATCTACAGACGGCTTTATCCAAATTCTCGCTATACTTCACAGATAGTGAAGGATTATCCAGCACCGCTTTCATCCCTTCATAAACACCTTCTCCGCTATTATTCACCAACAACCCATATCTTCCTCCATCGACAATGTCAGATGGGCCTCCGCAATCTGTAGTAATAACAGGAGTTTTTAACATCATGGATTCTAACAGAGACAAAGAAAAACTTTCGCGTTCGGATACACACAAAGACCAATTACACTGCAAAACATATGGAAAAGGATTATCTAAATGTCCCATAATTGTAATTTTCTCATTCAATCCCCTAAGAGATAAATCGTCTTTCATTTCACGTGTATCCAATCCTGCCCCTATTATGTAGACATGAAAATCATATCCATCTTCTTTTAGCCGAAGCGCTGCATTTATCAGGCGGTCTGTCCGTTTTTCAGGAGAAGCTCGTGTTATCAATATAAAATTTGTCCTTCCCTGAGGTAAATCTTCAATCAGTTCTTTAGATTTCTCTATCACCTTAGTCATATCTATTGCATTATAGAGCACTTTTATATTCTGCACAGGCATTTGCCCGTCGTGCAATACGGATATATAAGCTTTTTTTGCCGAATCGGAAACACAGATCACTTTTTCGAAAAGATCATATGACTTTTGAACCTTCCCCAAATGCTTCTTATTCAGCCAGACTGCGAACCTCTCCCTCAAAGACCTAATTTCATACCGTCTTTTATATACTATATTATGAATCCATAATATCTTAGGAATCTTCATTACACTCAGAACCCGTGCAAAAAAAACCTCTTTGAAACATACTACCTCATCATAATCAGATTCTCTGATACCTTTTCGTTTAGCATATAAACGGGGAAAGAATATCATTATATTATCTTCTAACTTTCTCCTGAAATAGGATACTTTCTGAGAATAGAGATATTTGATCGACACCAGAGGTGATACTTTTTCCAGCAAAACATTTCCCTCTGAGTATTCGGGCAACAGCAATGTTATTTTACATTCTTTTGTTGCAAGATGGTTCAGTAAATCTACAAGTAGAATTTCTGTGCCTCCCATAACTAGACTATCATTGAAAAACAAAATGCTTTTCATCCCTGTCATCCTTAAGATATTATTTTTATGACACTTTCGACCCAGTTATCATCCGCATTTAAACATGGAACAAAAGAAAAATGACTTCCTCCATGCTTCATAAATAATTCACGAGCTTTTATATCTATATCATATAAAGTTTCAAGATTATCAGCCGCAAATCCAGGCGCAACAACAATAATTTTTTTGTGCCCTTCCTCTGCCAATTCCTTTATGGTCTCATCTAAATCGGGTTTTAACCAATCGCGCCCCATCGCCGAATGATATACTTGTCTTACTTTACGAGTATCAAGATTTAATTCTCTCTGTATAAGCAGTATTGTTTCTTTAGTTTGATACACATAATCGAATTCTTTCCCTTTATGCCATCCTTTCTCTACATGACTTAACGGTAAACTATGAAAGGTAAAGACGAGTTTATCAAATTCATCCTCAATATATGGCTTTATACCATCTGCCAATGCAGATATATATGCAGGATGATCAAAATAAGGTTCTATAAACTTAAGACGAAAAGGATATGGACGTTTAAAGAAGATTTTCCCCACTGCATCTACAACCGTTTGATATGACGACTCGGCATATTGAGGGAATAATGGCAATACAACAACCTCATGCAATCTGTCACATTTCGCCATTAAGCGTTCCAATGCCAGCTGAGTTCCCGGCTCACCATAGCGCATCGCTACTTCTACAGGCATTTCTGTTGAGGCTTCCAGCTTCTCCGCTAAAACTTTAGCATGATGAAGTAAAGGTGAATCTACCCAATCATGATTCCATATCATTTCATAATGCTTCGTTGAACTAAACTGGCGCAAAGGTACAATGATCCCTTTCACAAGTATAGGCCGAAACCAGTCAGGCACAGTCATCACATAAGGGTCTGACAACATGGATGTGACAAAATATTTCACATCTGCCCTGCCACATGTTTTAGGACTACCTGTATTTACTAATAAAATTCCCCTCATAGCTTTATATAAAATGACGAATACCACAAATCTTTTGTTATTCAAAGATATGTGGCTTCGTCATGAGAATATATTATAATTCAATTTCTATACAAGTCACACATATGTCTCGAGCAACAATACATCTCCTTCCGGATTGATTTGAACACTTTCTGTATCGGCAGGAATAAGGATAGTCTCACCTTGCTTTACTGACAAATCATTTCCCTTATTATCTCTGATTGTGCATGCTCCACCCATACAGATATATGCCACAAAAGAGTCTATATCAGAATAATCACGCCTTACACCTTTTGTAAGTTCTAACAAATTAGTGGTAAAGTAACGGCATGACTCTAATAGAACAGGCTGATTTTCTTTCCTCGAATATGAAGTTTTGTAGCTGTCATACAATTTAAAATCTATTGCATCCTTTGCTAATTCTGTATGCAATTCACGTTCATTACCATTCGCATCAGTACGCTTATAGTCGTATATACGATAGGTTATGTTCGATGTCTGTTGTATCTCTGCAATAAATGTTCCTGCGCCAATAGCATGCACTCGTCCGGCAGGCAAGAAAAACACATCACCTTTTTCTACATCGTGCTTAGCCAGATAATCAACAAATGTATTATCCTCTATGCTCTGTACATATGAATCTGGTGTCATTTGTTTTTCAAATCCCGAATACAAAAATGCTCCGTCAGCAGCATTTATCACATACCACATCTCAGTCTTACCAAAAGAATTATGCCTCTTTTTACCTAATTCATCATCGGGATGTACCTGTATAGAGAGGTTATCCTTGGCATCGATAAACTTAATCAGTAAAGGGAAGGTAGTACCAAAAGTCTCAAAATTTTTTGTCCCGACAAGCTGTTCTTTGTATTCCGCGATAATCTTGTCAAGGCTCATATCGGTTAAGTCCCCATTAGCAACAACAGATACATTACCCTCTACACTGGATATCTCCCAACTTTCGCCAATACCTTTTTGCTCAGGAGTGACACCTTTAAATTTACATATTTCATCACCACCCCAAATAATAGATTTGAGGATAGGTTTAAATTTTAATGGATATAATTTCATTTTATCTCTTAATTTTTATAATAAGAATTATTCTACAAAAGTAATCAAAAGTTTTCAGCTTGAAGCTATCCTGACTATAAACGAAAAGACCTTATTACAGGTCTTCTCTTTCTTATTATTATTTAACTAATCTACTCTTTTCAAAACAAATGCAGTTCGTGCCGGTATGTATAATTTCAACCAGCCTTTTCCGTCTTTTTCGTACAATTTATCTGGTATTGTTAGATGCTCTACCGACTCATCTACCAATCCATTACCACCATAAATAGAACTGTCAGTATTCAATACAACACGATATTTTCCTTGCGGGGCAAGAAAGCCATAATCAGAGAATGACTTACCTGGACTAAAGTTGAAGACAAATAATAAATCTTCTCTCTGATAAGCTAGCATCTGATCTTCATCCTTATCCCAGAGTCTTACAATAGGAGTCTTTTCGAAATGTTTAACAGACGAAATAAGCTCAAGCATAGCTCGATCAAAATCGCCCATATAATGATATTTGAGATCTTTATTGTCTGCCAACCACCACTGCCTGCGTGCATATTTATATGACCAGCCATTACCTTCTCGAGGAAAATCTACCCACTCGGGATGTCCAAATTCATTACCCATAAAGTTCAGATATCCACCATTAATGGTAGATGCAGTCACAAGACGAATCATCTTATGTAATGCAATCCCTCTATCTGTCAGATAGGAGCTACCATAATGCTTCGACATATACCAATACATATCTGAATCTATAAGCCTGAATATAATCGTCTTATCACCTACCAATGCCTGATCATGGCTCTCGGCATATGATATTGTCTTTTCATCGGAACGCCTGTTTGTCAACTCCCAGAATATCCCTGTCGGATGCCAATCTTCATCTGATTTTTCTTTGATTATCTTTATCCAATAGTCCGGAATATTCATCGCCATTCGGTAATCGAACCCATAGCCACCATCTTTTATCTTAGAGGCAAGTCCCGGCATACCACTCACTTCTTCAGCTATTGTAATCGCCTTTGGATTTATCTCATGAATCAATTTATTGGCAAGCGTCAGATAAGCAATAGCATCCTCATCCTCATTTCCGTTATAGTAATCCTGATAACCCGAAAAATTATCACCCAACCCATGACTATAATAAAGCATAGATGTCACTCCATCGAAACGGAAACCGTCAAAATTATATTCTTCTATCCAATATTTACAGTTAGAAAGAAGGAAATGAACTACTTCATTTTTCCCATAATCAAAATTCAAGGAATCCCATGCCGGATGCTCTCGGCGTGCCCCTCCGTGAAAATATTGCGTATATGAACCATCGAAACGGCCGAGTCCTTCCACTTCATTTTTTACGGCGTGAGAATGAACAATATCCATGATAACAGTCAGACCTAATTCATGTGCATCATCTATCAGATGCTTTAATTCGTCAGGCGTACCGAAACGAGACGATGGTGCAAAAAAACTAGACACATGATATCCGAAAGAACCATAATAGGGATGTTCCTGAATAGCCATTATCTGAATGGCATTATAGCCGTCCTCTTTGATACGAGGCAGAACATTCAGTCTGAATTCTTCGTATGTCCCTACTTTTTCAGTCTCTGCGGCCATACCTATATGGCATTCATATATTAGTAACGGATCGGCTTTAGGCTTGAAATTCTTTTTCTTAAATTGATAAGGTTCGTCTGGCGACCAAACTTGAGCACTGAATATTTTTGTATGCTCGTCCTGCACTACACGTGTCGCCCATGCAGGGATGCGCTCTGCTTCGCCACCATCCCAGCAAACGATGAGTTTAAACAAATCGCCATGTTTAATTTTATTTAATGGTAATTTCAGCTCCCACTCACCACTATCTTTGGGATGAAGCTTGAATTCATCTTGCTTTTGCCAACTATTGAAATCACCCACCATATATATGGCGGTTGCATTCGGAGCCCATTCTCTAAACACCCACATTCGGGCAGCTTTATGCAATCCAAAATAGAGATGTCCCGATGCGAAATCAGAAAGAGTAGTTTTACCATTATCAGTAAGATTTGCCTCTTTCCGCATTACATAGTTATAACGACCTTCTATAGCTTCGGCATAAGGTTTCAACCACGGATCATTCTTTATCAATTTAAGCATAATCTATATTTTTGTTATGGAAAATCAGGATAGATATTACATCTAAAATAATCCATAATTATTTCATATTCTTATTTTCACCACCACTTTCCTAATCTTTCCTTCTCCTATGCATGGAGCATGTCCGTCTGAGGGGAAGAACACAACAAAGTCACCAGGCATAGCTGTAACCAGAGTAGTAGCCTTATCTTCAAAGAACTGTATATCTCTTTCTTCTTCAAAAGGTGCTTTCTCTTCTTTCAAGGAATTCCGGCCTACCCAGCCGTAAGACTCGGCTTTATTTACAGGCAGTTGAATATCTATATACTTGTTATGTACTTCTATTTTAGCTTCAGTTTCTGCTTTCATATCACTATCGCTTACTATGACAAAAAGGTCTTTTCCTTCCAATTCTGTTTTGCTTGCTTCAGCATGTAAAAAATCAACTGATTTGATATATTCAAAAGCTTCCTTAAATAAAGGATGCTGCACATAATATTTCTCTGCGTTTTTCAGACTGTCTACAATCATATTTATTATTCTTTGTAATCTTCGGGTGTCACTTCTATTGTGACGTGTGTTTCACCTGATTCATCACTGTATTGATATTGAAGTATCACCTCATTTTCTCGGAAAAACTTCATTGCAGGATGGGTCTTTATCGTGTTTACAATAACAGGCTTGAAGGTTGATTTAAATTGCTCTACATCCGAAACGGATGCATTATTTACCATTGTATGAAAATATTTATATGTCTTGCCCGGATAAGTAACGCAACTATCGAGCCGCGTCCATTGATCCAACATTTTCGGACATTCTTTATTAGCTTCCTCTGCTATTTTTTTCAATTGCGTGTCTGTGCTTCCACTACACTGAGTAAAAATAATAATAAGGCTCAATAGAAATATATACAGGATATTCTGTTTAGGGGAAATTATATTCATGATTTCTTAGTTAGCATCTACAAGTTTAAGAAAATTAATCGGTTTTTTTGTTAATTACCTCACATTTTATCAGCTACAACATACAAATAGTTTTAAGCTAAAACAAATTTTATCTAAATTTGCCTTTAAATCAATTCATTCACATAAAAACTACTGTATGAAGAAGTTTCTATTTATTTTTAGTCTATTAATTATGATTTATTCTTGCAACAAGAGTACTACCGACAACAAGGAGACGGAAAACCCTTTCTTTTCGGAGTTTAATACACCGAATGGTGTTCCTCCTTTCGATAAGATAAAAGCTGAGCATTATATGCCTGCTTTCGAAGAAGCGATGAAACGCCATAGCACAGAAATAGACTCCATTATTAAAAACACAGAAGTACCGACATTCGAGAACACTATTGTGGCTCTGGACGAATCGGGCAGAATGTTGAGCAGAGTTAGTTCAGCTTTCTCTGTAATGACTGGAACTATGTCTGATTCTGTTTATCAAAGCATAGAAAAGGAAATGACTCCTAAATTTGCGGAGCACTACGACAATATAAACTTCAACGAAGATCTTTTCGCCCGAGTTAAAGCGGTACATGACGATTCGACAAAAACGACAAATCTTACCACAGAGCAAAAGATGCTACTCGACAAGACATACAAAGGCTTTGTTCGTTCGGGTATCCTATTAGATGGTTCAAAGAAAGACCGTCTACGTGAAATAAATAAGGAACTAAGTTCTGCTTCTTTAAGCTTCAATCAAAATTTATTAAAAGAAACAGACAACTACCAACTCATCATAGACAAGAAAGAAGACTTGGCCGGACTACCAGAAGATATCATTGCCGCAGCTGCAAAAATGGCTAAAGACAAAGGTCAAGAAGGAAAATGGATGTTCGGACTGAGCAAACCTAGTTGGGAACCTTTCCTTCAGTATGCAGACAATCGAGACCTTCGCGAAAAGCTATATAAAGCGATGTATATGCGTGGCGATAACAATAATGAGTTTGACAATAAAGAAAACATCAAGAAAATTGTCGCTCTAAGACTTGAGAAAGCAAATATGCTAGGCTATAAAACTCATGCAGATTATGTACTTGAAGAGACAATGGCTAAAACACCGGATAACGTAATGAAATTACTGAACGACATCTGGAAATATGCTTTACCACAAGCAAAAAAAGAATCTGCCGAACTGCAAGCTATCGCCAACAAAGAGGGGCATAATATCAAACTAGAATCTTGGGACTGGTCATATTATGCAGAAAAGCTGCGCAAAGAAAAGTATGCGTTGGATGAAGAGGCCCTAAAACCGTATTTTCAAGCTGACAATGTGCGCCAAGGTATTTTTGCCGTTGCCAACAAGTTGTATGGCATTACATTCAAGCAAAGAACTGACGTACCTGTATATCAACAGGATGTAAAAGCTTATGAAGTGAGTGACGCAGACGGCTCTCTCATAGGCCTGATATACTTCGACGATTTCGCACGTCAGGGCAAACGTCCGGGGGCATGGATGAGTAGTTTCCGCAAACAAGAAGTATTTCAAGGAAACTTTGTACATCCATTGATCTACAACGTAGGTAATTACAATCCTCCCACAAACGGAAAACCTGCATTATTAACACTCGATCAGGTAGAAACAATGTTTCATGAATTCGGACACGGACTACATGGCCTATTATCGAAATGTACATATAATGGGCTATCAGGAACATCTGTTGCACGCGACTTCGTTGAATTGCCATCACAGGTAATGGAACATTGGGCTTTCGAACCGGAAGTATTGAAGATGTATGCAAAACATTATGAAACAGGTAAAGTAATACCTGAAGAATTAATATCTAAAATACAAAATGCCGGATATTTCAATCAGGGATTCATGACAACGGAACTTGTTGCTGCGGCTATTCTTGATATGAAATGGTATACATTAGGTTCATCACCTAGCTTCGACCCTCGCAAGACTGAAGGTGTAGAGAAACTTGACGTCAATAAATTTGAAGCAGACGCAATGAAAGAAATCGGGCTAATATCAGAAATCATACCACGATACAGAAGCACTTATTTTCAACATGTATTCAGTGGAGGTTATTCTGCGGGTTATTACAGTTATTTATGGTCGGAGGTACTTGATTCTGACGCTTATCAAGCCTTTATAGAAAAGGGTAATATTTTTGACCCTGCTACGGCTAAATCATTCAGAGAAAATGTACTTTCCAAAGGAGGCACAGAAGAACCTATGACATTATACAAGAAGTTCAGAGGAGCTGAACCAAATCCAGTTTACTTGTTAAAAAACAGAGGTTTTGTAAAATAATCTATTTTACTATCTTTGCAACTCTGAAATTTTAATCTATCAAAATATAAATTAATGGCAACTACAGCAGATATAAGAAACGGAATGTGCATCGATATAGATGGACAATATTACGTTATTATTGAATTTTTACATGTTAAGCCGGGTAAAGGCGCCGCTTTTGTCCGCACAAAAATGAGAAGTGTAACCACAGGTCGTGTACTTGAAAGAACATTCAATGCAGGAGTAAAACTCGACGAAGTACGTATCGAAAGACGTCCATACCAATTCCTTTATCAGGACGATATGGGCTATAACTTTATGAATACAGAAACGTTTGAACAGGTATCCATCGCAGGAGAAGCTATCGAAGGTGTAGCATTCCTTAAAGAAGGAGATATGGTAGAAGTACAGGTTCATGCCGAAACAGAAACTATATTGACTGCACAAATGCCTCAGAATGTAATCCTAATAGTAACCTATACCGAGCCAGGGCTAAAAGGTGATACTGCAACAAATACATTGAAGCCTGCTACTGTAGAAACCGGAGCAGAAGTACGTGTCCCTTTATTTATCAATGAAGGAGACAAGATAAAAATCAATACGGCTGACGGTTCTTATGTAGAAAGAGTGAAAGCATAATTCACATCAGATAAAGATAAAATGGCCGATTCGATATGAATCGGCCATTTTTCTTTTATACAAAAATTCGCTATATAACACAAATACGGGAAACATCATCATTTAGGTATTCTGCTCACTAGTAAAAATGAGAAAAATGTATCATCTTTGCTCCGTTTTAGCAAATTTACAAACTACAACGTGGAAAACAAACAAAAACTAAACATCAAAGACTGGGCGGAAGAAGATCGTCCTCGCGAAAAAATGTTACTCAAAGGTGTGTCTTCACTCTCGGATGCAGAGCTATTAGGAATACTTATCGCATCGGGTAACAAGAATGAGACAGCGGTCGAACTGGCACAGCGCATCTTGCATAGTGCATCCAACAATCTTAATATATTGGGAAAGCTAGAGATAAAAGAACTTATAAAGAACTTCAATGGCATCGGTGAAGCCAAAGCGATCACAATAGTTGCTGCAATGGAATTAGGTAAACGTAGAAAACTATCGGAAATCATTATACAACCACAGATTACATCCAGCGAAGACGTGTACCAGATATTTCATCCTATACTAGCCGATCTGAGACATGAAGAAACCTGGGTTTTATTACTGAATAGAGCGAATAAAGTAATAAAGAAAATACAAGTCAGTAAAGGAGGTATAGCTAGCACAGTCGTAGACATACGCATGATAATGAAAGAGGCTATTGACTCCTTAGCTTCCGGAATGATACTTTGCCATAACCATCCGTCGGGAAATTCTAATCCAAGTGGAGATGATGATAATATTACAAGAAAGTTGAAAGAGGCTGGACGAATAATGGATATTCAACTACTTGACCATATTATCATCTGCGATCACTCTCACTATAGCTATTTAGATAAAGGACGAATATGAAAGGATATGAAGTCAAATTCATCTTTTTTGATTAATTTTGTACCTATAATATAGATCGGTTATAAACTAAGTTCCAATATGATTGTTTATAACTGACACAAAAAAGAGAATATTATGAGTGATTTACTAGCAATGGAAGGTAGAATCGTAAACATGTTGAAAACTGTTTACGACCCTGAAATACCTGTCAATATATACGATCTCGGACTGATATATGAAGTAGAGGTCGATGATGAGAAGAATGTAACAATTACAATGACTTTGACTGCTCCCAATTGTCCGGCAGCAGACTTTATTCTCGAAGATGTTCGATATAAAGTAGAGTCGATAAAAGACATAAACAATGTTATTGTAAACCTAACCTTTGAGCCACAATGGACAAAGGATATGCTAAGCGAGGAAGCAAAGCTCGAACTTGGATTCCTATAAATCAGCATAATAAAGTGGAAAAGAAAGTCTATTTCCTATCAGACGTCCATATGGGTTCAGCTTATCACAAGAAAAATGCGGATAAGCATAAAGGAAACTCTCTTCACAGTGTAGAATCTGACAAAAACAACCTATTTCCTCAACACGAAGTAGAACGTAAGCTTTGCCGATGGCTGGACATGGCTAGACTAGATGCTGATGCCATCTATCTATTAGGTGATATCTTTGATTATTGGTTCGAGTATAAAGACGTCGTCCCGCGTGGCTTCGTTCGCTTCTTCGGAAAGATAGCCGAGATTACCGACTCAGGAATAGAAGTTCACTTCTTTATTGGCAACCATGACATATGGGTAACTGATTATCTGCAAAAAGAATGTGGAATGATAGTCCATCTTCAACCTCTGATTTGCGATATTTACGGAAAGAAATTCTTAATGGCACATGGAGACGGACTAAATGACGACTCCTTATCTTTCAAAATCCTAAGAAGCATATTTCATAGTAAATTATGCCGAAAGCTATATGCATCCATCCATCCCCGTTGGACTGTAGGTTTTGCCCATTGGTGGTCAAACCACAATCGTGAAGTACATATAACTCCAGAATATTTCGGAGAAGACAAAGAACATCTTGTCCTTTATGCTAAAAAGCAACTTATAACAACTCCAAATATCAATTTTTTCGTGTTTGGACACCGTCACATCATGCTCGATCTGATGCTTTCTTCGACCAGTAGAATCACAATATTAGGTGACTGGATTGATTATTTCTCATACGGAGTCTTTGATGGCAATAATTTCTCCTTGGAAATCTTCGAAGATTAAAAAAAGCCGCACAAACAATGTGCAGCTTCTTTATTAAACCTATTGTATTTAGTATAGATTAGAATCGAATACCATACCCAAGCATGAAATATGCTGGATCTTTATCCTCTTTAAGTGTGTATTTGAATTCAAAATTCAAATAGCCATCACTCATCACATCATATTGAATACCAGCCCCCAGATTAATACCAAAGTCTGTCCAACTTGTAGCATCAATACCCTCAGGCTTCCATCGATTATTCAACATTGCCCCACCCACTAAAGGATAAAATACAAAACCTCCTTCAAGTGGAATTACATAGTGAACATTAACATTCACATCAAGCCCTGTAATACGGTTTTTGGGAAGAAGAACCTGTACATCCGGAGCTAAACGAATATTGTCTGTTAAAAAGTAACGACCTTCTATGCCAAATAATACTCTCTTATATTCTGTTTGATAACCAATCTTCGGAAGGATTGCTTTTGATCCTGTTTGCGCATAAGAACCGAGTGACAATGCAACAAGAGCGATTGCTAATAATACCTTTTTCATATATTATTCATTTTAATTAAACTTAATCTCTAAATAAATCATTAAACCTTATTAATTCAAATAAAGAACGATTATAGACCTACTTTTGCTCACAAATCTTCTTATTTTAACAATAAACACATAAACAAAAAGATTCATTCACATTATTTCACACACAAAACAATCTATTCATAATAAGAAGAAGAATCTATTCTTATGCAATATAAAAAAGGTTCTTCCATAACTAAATTGATTAAAAACATCTACCTTTGTAGTGAGTTAATTAGAAGGTTATCAATATGAAAATGGTAAAAGGTATCTTTATCATTCTCTTGTTTTATTTTCTGGGCGAAGCGGTGAGCTACCTCATCGATGGATTCGTTCCTGGAAATATTATCGGAATGATATTATTGTTCCTCAGTCTTTATTTCAAAGTTTTCAACCCCGACAAAGTTAAGGATGTTGCCAATGCTTTCACCCGCAATATGGCAATCTTCTTTATCCCTGCCGGAGCAGGCTTGCTTGGCTCATACGGGCTTATCAGTAAATTCTGGATGTCCATACTTATTGTATGCTCAGTCAGTACAGTCTTAGTCATCGCAGTAGTAGCTATCATTCAACAACAAATGGAGGGGCGTAAAAAATGAGAGCATTATTTGAATCTACAGAGTTTATCCTACTCCTTGTCTTTGGCAGCTACCTTTTCGGACAATGGGTATTCAAAAGAACAAAATTAGGCTTATTGCATCCTTTGATCATAGCAATTGCCATCATCATAGCATTCCTCAAAATATCGGGTGTAAGTTACGAAACCTTTGAACGAGGAAGCTATCTTATCTCTTTCATGCTTGGACCTTCTGTTGTCGCTCTGGGCTATGTTCTCTATGAGCAATTGGAGTACTTGCGTGGAAATGTCACATCCATACTTACTTCTATTTTTATCGGGAGCATTGTAGGCATCATAAGCGTCATTATACTTGCTAAGATGACAGGAGCCGATCAGATACTGATCCATAGTATGGAACCTAAATCCGTTACGACACCCATAGCAATGAGCATTGCAGAACAATCCGGAGGCAATGTTTCGCTCACTGCTGCAGTCGTTCTCTTTTGCGGTATTTTCGGCAGTATCGTAGGTCCTCCAATCCTTCGCCTACTCGGGATCAAAAGTAGTGTAGCAAAAGGCTTGGCTATGGGCGCCTCAGCGCATGGTGTAGGCACAGCCAAAGCTATGGAAATGGGTGTAATAGAAGGGGCACTCAGCGGCCTAGCAATCGGGTTGATGGGTGTAATGACAGCCCTACTTATACCGATCGTGCATCGGCTGTTCGAATCTATCGGATAACCCTGTTCACTTTTTAATTTCTCAAAAGGTGACAAAAGTAACAGATTTATTCATTTTTTTAATGGTTACTTTTAATCATTCATCTTCTACTCTAGCATACAAATATATTCTCTTATGTTTTGGTATCTATAGTATAGATAAATATATTAAAAGATTATTCAACGAATCAGCTGAGTTCTCACACAAACAAGATGATTTTAAGAAATCACATATCTAAAAGTATTACCTTTACACATTGTTTGCAGCCAAACCAATGCAAATACAGAATTATGTTTACATAACAAAAAGATTATGAAAAAAATAAGCAAAACTTATTACAGTTTATTTGTAGCATTAATCGTTGTCGGAAGTATGCTAGCCTGCAATAGCAACAAAAAACAGCAGATAACAGAAGAAAAGGATAATCTGGAAACAGCTGCATATGATAGCACAAAGATTCAAATAGATGTTGCAAAAATAGATACAATGACTCTGATCTTCACCGATGACGAAAGTAGAAGAATCATAAATGAAGATGGGATAAAAATTCTTGCCGACAATATGACTACAGCTCGTTATGATACTGCTTGGAATGACAAAGATATCATGATTAACATGATTGCTCCCGATTATACACTCATAATACAACATAAAGGAGAAAGCCCTGAAAATAACGACTGGCTAATGATTTGGAAAAACGATGGGCGAACCAAATACAAAAACAAGTGGTTCTTCATTGCCGATGACAAAAGAGAATCCATATATCAATTGTTGGAGAGTTATAGAAATCCCGAGAACAAAAATTAATTTATGGCATCTATTCTTCAAGTAGAAGGGCTTACAAAAAGCTTTGGTGATTTAATATTATTTTCCGACATGTCATTTGGCATAGCCGAAGGAGAACGTATCGGCCTTATCGCCAAAAACGGTTCAGGAAAAACAACCCTGCTTAATATTTTGGTAGGAAAAGAGCCTTACGACAATGGCTCAGTTGTTTTTCGTCGCGATGTGCGTATCGCCTATTTGGAACAAGATCCGACATATCCCGAAAATCTGACAGTACTACAAGCCTGTTTTCATTCAGGCAATGATATAACAGACCTCATTGCGGAATATGAACGCATAATAAACTCAAAAGATCAGTCCGAGCTCGACCATATCCTTCAACGAATGGAAGCTCTTCAGGCATGGGACTATGAGCACAGAGCGAAGCAAATTCTTGCACAGCTGAAAATAACGGATTTCGATCAGAAAATATCTGAACTATCAGGTGGTCAGCTTAAGCGTGTAGCATTAGCAAATGTATTGATTACCGAACCCGATTTGATTATCTTGGATGAGCCCACCAACCACCTCGACCTCGACATGGTAGAATGGCTCGAAGAATATCTTCAGCGCTCACGCTTGAGTTTACTAATGGTAACACATGACCGTTACTTTCTCGATCGTGTATGCAATGAGATTATCGAAATAGACCAACAGCAACTCTATCAATACAAAGGTAATTATTCTTATTATCTCGAAAAAAGAGACGAACGGATCAGCGCCCAAAACTCTGAAATAGACAGAGCAAACAACCTGATGCGAAAAGAGCTGGAATGGATGCGCCGACAACCTCAGGCTCGTGGCACAAAAGCTAAATCACGTATCGATGCATTCTACGATCTGGAGAAAAAAGCTCAACAGGTGCGTGATGCAGGCAACGTACAATTGCAAATGAAAGGTTCGTATATCGGAAATAAGATATTCGAAGCGCAACACATATACAAGTCGTTTGGAGACATCAAAATACTCGAAGACTTTAACTACATATTCGCCCGCTACGAGAAATTGGGTATTGTAGGAAATAACGGAACAGGAAAATCCACTTTCATCAAAATGTTGATGGGAGAAGTAGCCCCCGATAAAGGAAACTTCGACATCGGCGAAACAGTCAAATTCGGATATTACAGTCAGGATGGATTGAAGTTTGATGAACAAATGAAAGTTATTGACGTTATCCAAGACATAGCCGAGGTTATTGATCTAGGAAACGGAAATCGCCTGACAGCCTCACAATTCCTTCAACATTTCCTTTTCCCACCCGAAAAGCAACACAACTTTGTATATAAACTATCCGGCGGAGAAAAACGTCGTCTATATCTATGTACGGTACTTATTACCAATCCAAATTTTCTGGTTCTGGATGAACCTACTAACGATTTAGACATTGTCACTCTGAATATATTGGAAGAATATCTGCAACAGTTCAAAGGATGCGTCATTGTTGTCTCGCACGACCGTTACTTTATGGATAAGGTCGTCGATCATCTATTGGCTTTTCAGGGAAGCGCTAAAATAAAAGATTTCCCGGGCAACTATACTCAATACAGAGAATGGAAGGAAATACAAGATGCTCTCGACAAAGAGAAAGAGCAAGCTACAAAACCTAAAGAGGATAAACCTCAAACCTTAGTGTCCAAAGCAGACGAAAAAAAGAAGTTGTCCTTTAAGGAAAAACGGGAATTTGAAGAGTTGGACGTTCTTATTCCTCAGCTCGAAGACGAGAAAAAACGCCTCGAGGACGAGCTATCAAGTGGAACGCTTTCTACTGATGATTTAATAGCCAAATCGAATCGTATCAGCGAACTCATAGACGGAATAGAGGAGAAAACTATACGCTGGATGGAGCTGAGTGAAATGATGTAAATAAACAATTGCCCGAATAGCCTGTTTATTATTGCGGACATAGTAGAATAATAACCGTAATGGAACTCGTATCGAAACCAAGACTTTGGTCTTTAAACTATCTGAATGTTTGCCTTGCAAACTTTTTGATGGCATGTTCATTTAATTTGCTCATGCCTTCAATTCCTCTCTACATCACCGAACAAATGGGTGTAGCTCAATCTCAAACAGGAATCGTGCTGGCATCATATGCCATAGCACTGATGTTTGTCCGTCCTTTTTCCGGCTTCATTGTCGATTTATACTCCCGTAAAACAATACTGTTTATAGCATTCTCTTGTTATGTGCTCATATTCTTCGGATATTTCTGGGCTACAACAGTAATGTTATTTATACTCGTACGCTTCATGCATGGTATCACATGGGGACTCTCTACTGTCTCATCCAGTACATTAGCTATAGATGTGGTTCCATCCGAAAGACGTGCCGAAGGTATCGGCTACTATGGTACGTTTATGAATGTAGCCATGGCAATAGGCCCGTTTATAGCCATTCACATATATAACCATTACGGATTTCACATACTATTATGGTGTGCCATACTTATGGGAGCATTGGGTATAGTGACCGTATCATTGATAAAAGCCCCCGAAAAGCCTAAAGTAGAACGCCAAAAATTATCCTTAGATCGTTTCTTTCTTGTAAAAAGCTGGCCAATATTTCTTAATCAACTTCTACCCTGCTTCGCATGGGGTACAATAGGCCCATTTGTAGCACAATATGGAAAACAGATAAACATCCCGAATGCAGGCATATTCTTCCTCTTCTGGGCGGGAGGTATCATTGCCTCACGTGTCTTTGCGGGAAAATTGGTCGACAAAGGAAAGATACATCAAGTCAATGCAGCAGCAATGACTATCGTAGCAATCGCCTTCTTCGTATTCGCCTCAGTACATAATATTTATGCATTCTGTATCTCAGGTTTGTTTATAGGTATCGGCTTCGGAATGATGTTCCCTGCCCTACAAACTCTATATGTCAACATGGCTGAAAACAGCCAGCGTGGAACAGCTAATTCTACCTATCTTATAGGCTTCGATCTCGGTCTGGCTCTAGGTATGCTTGTTGGCGGATATATCACAGGCTATATGTCCTTCGAGGCATTATACCTCATTGCCGCAGGATTATGTCTGTTAAGTACAATCATATATTGGTTTTCATCCAGGATAATATTTGAGAGAAAACGATTATTATAGCTTCAGACACTATCTATTGATATACAAGTAAATAACAATAAAAGGTAACAAAAGTAACAGATTCTCGATTATTTCACATTGTTATTATTAGCCCCGACCACAAAGTGCATCGGGACTAAGATATAGATAAATTCCTTTTTTATTTATCCGAATAAAGACCTACGTGATTACCTTCACAATCAGAAAAGACGCTGAAATATCCTCTACCATCAGCTTCTATTTTTGTACGTGGGATAACTACCTTACCCCTGTTCGCTTCAATCTTAGCAATTGTTGAAGATATATCCTCACAGTTCAAGCTAATCAGCACTCCATTTTGCGAAGGAAGAAAATCCTCTGCCCACGAAATTGCTCCGGGAGATTTTCCATCCTCATCTGGAAAGAATGCCATCTTCTCGTTTTCACACTCATAAGTAGGCATCTTAATACCAAGTACCGCTTCATAAAACTTTACTGCTCTGCTAAAATCTCCTGCGGGAATCTCGAAAAACGCAACTAATCTTTTCATAATGTCTAATACTTTTAGTTAATTAATAAACTTCGTCAATTGACATTACAAATGTATCGCTCTACACAATGCTAGTCTTGTAAAAAAAAGACATTACGAATGCAAGGTGAAATAGTCAGAATAAGGTTGACAAGTCGCCAGATACTCATTGGGAGTATAACCCGAAAAGATTTTGAATTCTTTTATCATATGTGGTTGGTCATAAAACCCGCAAGTCAAAATAATATCCATCATATCTATGGACGGATTGTTTTGCATCATAAATAATGCCCTCTGAAAACGTACTATACGAGTAAATTCCTTCGGTGTAGCTCCTATATATTCAGTAAACACACGACTAAATTGCTTATAACTCAGGCAAGCCACATCCGACAAGGAAGAAATAGTAGACTGGTTTTTATTATCTATCGCCTTCAAAACCTGCTGTATTCTCCTATGATTATAAAAATCAAAATTATACAAACGCGCAAGAAAGAATTGTTCTATCAGACCAATAGCCTGCTCATCAGTAGAGGCATTCAAAACCCTGTCCTCCAACTCCGACAAAGATTTATCACCTAAATCATTAATTGATATATTCCTGCTTAGAAAATCATTCACTGGCATGCTGAAAAATGGCTTTACACCGTGAGGTTGAAAAACTACTACAACCATATTGACTCTTCCCATCGACTTCAGATCCTGATAGCCTACAGATTGTCCTCCAATAAAAGTTTGCGGCTGTATATTATTCTCTGTCAACGAATACATTCGATCTCCACGATGAAATACCATTTGCATACATCCTATCGGTGTAACACGCTCCGAAACATACATCTCATCTACATTTAACACCCAATAATGCCTGACAAAAGGAGCTAAAGTAGCAGAAGGTAATATAAATTTGAAGGCATCCATCAAATAAGACTCAAATACTACGGAACAAGTTCCGCAGGTTGAAAGGTAAAAGGATAAATCCTTTTGCGTTAATACCTGTTTGAAAACAGGGGTTTTCTTTTCCCTAACGGGAAAATTCATCCGATAACTTGAAAAATAAAATTTGAGGTATAAAAATAGGTTTAAGGAGAATACCAAACTTGTAAAAAAAGGACATTCTCTTATTCATTGAACTTCTCTGAATGTCCTAAAAAATAAAGAGTAGTATTGGCTCAATTAATTGCAAGTCTGTAAACATTCGTTTCGCGCAAAACAAACCCCATCTCCTGATATAATTTATTCGCTGCTATGCGTTCCGGTTTCGATGTCAGATTTATACTCGAAACACTTAATTCTGTAGCAAAATCAATAGCATGCAGCAGCAATTTTTTCCCCACTCCTTGCTTGCGTGCCAATGCATCCACAACTACATCCTCAATCCAGGCCTTTGTTCCGCTAGGCGTAGATACTAAAGCCAATGTCAGTGTGCCGATGATTTCGGGATTGCATGCTACAAAAACATAGATATTCTCATTATCTATTATCTTTTGCAAATATTGTACTTCCAAAATTTGAGAATCGGGTGTTAATTGTGACATTAAGTTAATGAAGACAGTTGCCACTTCTGGTGTTATTTCATATAATCGTTTTATTTCTATCATAACAATCGTATATTATAAGCATCATAGTTACAAAGGTAAGATAAATAAAACATAACAATATCGAAATCAATTATCTATAAAAACAAATCAAGCTGTTTTAAAGATATTTGAAAAGTTATTATATCTAAAAATGTAAAAAAATTATATTCCCCGAAAAGAAGATTAACAGATTATTAAATTTATTTTTGTAAAATACCCTTTAAATGCCATTACCTATGAAAAAATTATTCTTTACATGCATAACTTATATGGGGTTATGTTTTTCTATTTTCACAACTAGTTGTAGTGAAGATTCAGAAAGAGGTAACCTTTTGAGCCACTCTTCTTTTCCGTTAACAGTACAAGCAAATAGTTTAGAAATAACTTCTATACGTCTGTTTTCTGATGGAAATGAGATAAAGGATTCACAAATAATCAATAATTATATTCAGAAATCTAAAGATTATTTTTATTTCAACACTGACAATAACAAACCCTTTTCCGGCGAAATCTTATTTCTTAGCAAGGATACAGCTACAGTCAATAATAGGAAATTCTCTATTAATAAAATAGATGAACACATTTATACTTTATACTCCAAAAGAGAATCTTTGAATGATTATAACAATGGCTTTACTCTTTCAGACATCATAAAATATAAGTCTCCTCAGAGCCCCGCAGCAGGAGGAAAGTTTGTAAGTAGAGAAGTAATGGTTATCCATTCTTATGAAGACAGAATAGAGATAAGCGCTTTGAGCTATGACTTAAGGCTTCATTCCAATTCTAGTTATAGTTATAATGCAGGAAGAATATATAATGAATTCAATGAAAATATATTGAAACTTACTGCTACTGACACCTTAGCTATTCAGGAGTGTAGATTAATATACATTCCTAAATAATCAATAAAAGGCAAAAATAGCCAGATAATAGCATCTCAATTAATCCACAAATAAAAAAAGCGATCCAAACAGATCGCTTTTTTTATTATCATGAAAGTGTATTTATTTCACTTTTGCTACAATCGCGCTAAATGCTTCCGGATGGTTCATTGCTAGGTCAGCAAGAACTTTACGGTTGATTTCAACACCATTTTTGTGAAGAGCACCCATCAAACGTGAGTAAGACATCCCTTCAAGACGTGCAGCTGCATTGATACGTTGTATCCACAAAGCACGGAAGTTACGTTTTTTGGCGCGACGGTCACGGAAAGCATAGGTAAGACCTTTTTCCCATGTATTTTTGGCTACTGTCCACACATTTTTGCGGGCACCATAGTAACCTCTTGTTAATTTTAATACTTTTTTTCTGCGGTTGCGTGAAGCAACATGATTGACTGATCTTGGCATAATTTACATTGTTTTGAATGATAGCGGTTTTTTTATTTCAAAAACACTTTGTTGCGTACATTCGGTTAATAAATCTTTTAAACTTGCTTTTTAATTTTTAACGAAATACAATTATTTCATTGCTAATAATTGTTTTACAGCCTTTTCATCCACTTTGCTTACAGTAGAAGCGTGAGTGAGATTTCTTTTCTGCTTTTTCGTTTTCTTAGTCAAAATGTGACTTTTGAAAGCATGTTTTCTTTTGATTTTTCCTGTTCCGGTAAGGGCAAACCTCTTTTTGGCACCGGAATTAGTCTTTTGTTTTGGCATCTCAGTTTATTAATTAAATTATTTAAAACACGAATAAATCTTATATTGATTATTATTCTTCAACTTGTTTTTCGTCTGTTTCCTTTTTCACCTCTTTCACTACAGTCTTTTCTGCTGCATCTTTAGGTTTTGCAGAACTAGAAGAAGCCGATTTAACCGGCTGTTTTTTAGGAGACATCATCATGATCATTCTCTTACCCTCCAACTGTGGCAATTGATCTACTTTTCCGTAATCTTCCAATTCTGTTGCAAAACGAAGCAATAATACTTCTCCTTGCTCTTTGAAAAGGATAGAACGACCCTTAAAGAAAACATATGCTTTCACTTTAGCACCTTCTTCAAGAAAGCTTTTCGCATGCTTCAATTTGAAATTGAAATCATGATCATCTGTCTGCGGTCCGAAGCGAATTTCTTTTACGACTACCTTTACAGATTTAGCCTTAGCCTCTTTCTGCTTTTTCTTTTGCTGATAAAGGAATTTTTGATAATCGGTAATTCTGCATACAGGTGGTTCTGCAGTAGGAGAAATTTCAACCAAATCAAGTCCTAGATCATCAGCTAAGCGTAATGCCTCCTGAATGGAGTAGACACCTTGTTCAACATTTTCACCGACTAAACGGACTTCTCTTGCCCGAATATTGTTATTGATTTTGTGTAACTCTTCTTTACGATTATTAAATCTGTTGTTCCTCATTCAAAAACTGTTAGAATTTTTCCTTTATCTTTTATTTAATAGTTTAATTATCAAAGAATAAATAACAAACACTTGGGACTAATGTTCCCACGCATTCATCATTTTTTCCATTTCTTCATTCAATTGGGCAGCAAAGTTAGTAAATTTCATTGAACCTGTATCACCTTCACCCTGTTTTCTTACAGAAACTTCTTCTGTTTCTGCTTCTTTCTCACCTACAATGAGCAAATAAGGGATTCTTTTCAACTCGTTGTCACGAATTTTACGACCAATTTTCTCATTCCGATCATCTACCTGAGAACTAATATTTTGCTGTTTCAAGTAACCAGATACACGATGAGCATAATCGTTGAACTTTTCGCTGATAGGCAATACAACCACTTGGTCAGGTGCCAGCCACAATGGGAATTTACCTGCAGTATGCTCGATAAGAACAGCTATAAAGCGCTCCATAGACCCAAACGGCGCACGATGTATCATCACCGGACGATGCTTCTGGTTGTCAGCACCTGTATATTCAAGATCGAAGCGTTCAGGAAGATTGTAGTCAACCTGTATAGTTCCCAGCTGCCAACGACGTCCAAGGGCATCTTTGACCATAAAGTCAAGCTTAGGCCCATAGAATGCAGCCTCACCAAGCTCTACTCTGGCTGGCAAGCCTTTTTCCTCACACGCCTCAATGATAGCACGTTCTGCTTTTTCCCAGTTTTCGTCGCTACCTATATATTTTTCACGGTTCTCAGGGTCTCTCAACGATATCTGAGCCTCGAAATTTTCAAAATCAAGAGCTTTGAAGATAATAAATACAATATCCATCACCTTCAAAAACTCAGCTTTCAACTGTTCTGGAGTACAGAAAATATGTGCGTCATCTTGAGTAAATCCACGCACCCTGGTCAAACCATGCAATTCGCCACTTTGCTCATAACGATATACAGTACCAAATTCTGCCATACGCAAAGGCAAATCTCTGTACGAACGTGGAACTGCTTTGTATATTTCACAGTGGTGAGGACAGTTCATTGGCTTCAAAAGAAACTCTTCTCCTTCTTCCGGCGTATGGATTGGCTGGAAAGAATCCTTCCCGTACTTCTCATAGTGACCGGATGTTACATATAATATTTTACTACCGATATGCGGAGTCATCACTTGCTGATACTCGAACTTACGTTGAATCTTTTTAAGAAAATCTTCAAGCTTAAGCCTCAATTGAGTACCACGAGGCAACCACAACGGAAGTCCTTTACCTACATTTTCTGAAAAGGCAAATAATTCAAGTTCTTTTCCGATCTTACGATGATCGCGTTTTTTTGCCTCTTCCAACATTACCAGATATTCATCCAGCATCTTCTTTTTAGGGAAAGTGATACCGTAAAGGCGGGTAAGTTGCTTACGCTTCTCATCGCCACGCCAATATGCTCCGGCAGCACTTAAGATTTTCACCGCCTTAATATATGAAGTATTTGGCAAGTGCGGACCACGACACAAGTCTGTAAATACGCCTTGTGTATATGTTGTTATCGTTCCGTCTTCGAGGTCGTTAATAAGTTCTACCTTGTAATTTTCATTACGATTTTCGAACATTTTCAAAGCATCTGTTTTAGTAATGCTTTGACGCTTGATATCTTCTTTATTAGCAATCAGCTCCATCATTTTAGCCTCGATTTTCGGAAAGTCAGCATCTTTTACTGGCGTATCGCCGAAATCTATATCATAATAGAACCCGTTTTCTATTGCCGGGCCTATCCCAAACTTAGCATGTGGATACAATATCTGCACAGCCTCGGCCATAAGGTGAGCTGATGAATGCCAGTAAGCATGTTTACCATCTTCATCATCCCATTTGAGAAGCTCGATCGTAGCATCTTCATCAATTGCCCTTGTTAGATCCCAAACCTGACCGTTTACTTTGGCTGCAAGAACATCTTGAGCCAAACGAGAACTGATACTTTCTGCTATCTGTAATGATGTTGTTCCTTTCGAGAATTCTCTTACGGAACCATCCGGAAATGTGATTTTTATCATCTTATTCGATATTTAATTACATAGCTTCTACAAACAAGCTATTTTTTCAATTTGCAAAAGTAATGATTTTTTATAGAGAACAGACATGGAGAATATAATAATTAATATCAGTTTTTTTCATTACATTCTTTCAATATATATTCACGATACGACTTCGAACCATTCGCAAACAAGTTCCGTATTACCCTCCAGCTTTCCTCCAATAGCCAAAAGTTGATTCGAATAATATTCGCGATGAATTTTCAGCCAATTATCCAGACATCCATCACCTTCCTCTATTGCAAATAATTCTGAGACATCTTGAAATTTCACTATCTTTATTTTGGTTATTCTCACTACAGCAATTTCCTTATCTGACGAGTCTAAAACAACAAAACAATCACCCAATTGACTCGGCTCTTTCAAATTTAATCGATAGTAGTCAAGTAAAGATGATGTCGCAGTCTTTTGCTTCAACAATACTTTCTGAGCCAACCCATCAATATCATCTTTAACATTTCCAAATTTTATTTTTCGCCTTACTTTCATCTAATTATATTGACCTTATAACTTGACAAATAACAAGAAACAGGATATACCGCAAAAAACGGAACATCCTGTTTCTTTATATCAATGTAATCTATTTTATTCCGTCATCCGCTTAATGATACTATATGCCTCTACTACTCCCAATTCTCCAGCTTTGCGCATATCATCCAACGCCCGATTCTTATCCTTAATCTGGAAACGGCTCAAACCCCGATTATAATAAGCTTCAGCAAAACCTACATCACGTCGTAAAGCCTCATTGTAATCCAGAATCGCAGCTCTGAAATCGTTCTGTTTATAACGAACTTCCGCCCTATTATAATATGCATACACAAATTCCGGATTGAGCTCTACAACCTTATTGTAATTCTTTATAATAAGTTCGTATTCGGATGTTCCCCGCTCAGGAATTATCGAAGTAGGTAATGAGGATGATTCTTTCTTTACTCCTCCCAAGCTTAATAAATCAGGCTGCTCGCTTTTCTTATCATAGTCTGGAATATTCTCTTTCAAATCCAATTGTTTTGTATATACTACAGCTAAATTGAAGTATGCTAATGTAAACTTAGGATTGAGACTAATCGCTTTATTGAAGTCTTCTATCGAGCTGGCAAAATCCTGAACCAACATATAATCCATTGCCCGAGCAAAATAGAGATCTGCATTGGTTGGCTCATTTGCTATACGGCCAGACAGCTCATCTATCGACCTGAAATGCTCCTGAATTTGCAGTTCATTTAATGATGCCTCATTATTAGTTATTCTTAATTTTTTAGGTAAAGCCGAGCTCTTATTTATTCCATCAACCAATTGACTATAATACACAAAGCGTCTCAAGTCATTTGTTTTTTCATAATATGTTACAACAAATCGTGGTTCTGAATCCAATTTAACTTGCTGATTCTGAATACGACCTCTGGTATTATTTTCATATTTGCTTTTTTCCTCTTCTGTCTTATCGGCAACTACAAGTAAGTTAAACTTATCTATATCCTTATCTGACTTTTCTCTGGTTCGGTTATCTTCTTCCGTAACTTTCCCTTCTGCCATCTCTCTATTCTTGCGGGCTTCCTCATTCCTTGCATAATTAAGATCACGCTCTGCCCCTTTCAAATCGTTTTGACGGCGCTTGATTTCAGCCCTCGTATAGAATCCATGATAAAACTCCGGATATTCGGCCAAAACGACATTCAAATCTTCCAATGCTCCTTTATAATCACCTATATTGCTCTTAAGCAGAGAGCGATTAAAGTATGCAATATAGTTGCTAGGCTCAAACTTAATTACTACATCAAAGTCTTCTATAGCACGGTTATCATCTCCTACCTGAGACCTCAACAACCCTCGATTAAAGCGTGCGATAATATTATTAGGGTCGAGATCAACCACCTTGTCATAATCACCCATAGCCCCTCTCAAATCATTCTTGGAATAACGGATCAGCCCCCGATTGATATAATTCCCATATTGGAGAGGTTCTAATCGGATAGCCTCATCAAAATCAGCCAATGCCTTATCAAAGTCTTTTTTATAATAATGCAATAAACCACGCATTGAATAAGGTTGCGGAAGATATTTATCCAATTTTATAGCCTCATTATAGTTATCAAAAGCCTTCAACGTATCTCCTTTTTCCTGATACATCGCTCCTCTAGCCATATACCCCTGTGTATAGGCAGGATATGATTTCAACAAGGTATTTAAATATTCTTCGGCCTGGTCATACTCCTTCTTTTGTATATTGACAATTCCCAGATTTATCAAAGTAAACTTGTCGTTTGGATAATTTTCCAGAGAAACTTTATAATCTTCTAGTGCACCATCATAGTCAGTTTGATTTTGACGAGAGTCAGCTCTCAACTGATATACTCTATTCATAAAAGGATTCCTTTCCAACGCCAAGGAACAATCATCGGCAGCTCCTTTAAAGTCATCAAGGAAATACTTTGCTATAGCGCGATAATAATATGGTTCGGCCAGATATGGTTTCGCTTTTATTGCCTGATTAAAATATTGAATGGCCAATACATAGTCCTCATAATAAAGAGCATTTCGTCCTATCAGAATCACCCTATCTGTATTTATCTGAGCACCAGCCGTTAGCTTACAAATAAGTAGAAGTATAAACAATACAAGTTTTTTCACAATAGATTGTATTAATCGTTGACCGACAAATATATGAATAATACATCAAGAAAAAAGAAGAGAGATCGTTGTGATCTCTCTTTTTAATATATTTTTTAGTTTTCGAAATAGTCATCATGGTAATACGAGTTCTTTTTGAGATAATATGTTCTATCGCCATAATAACGTGACGTTCCGTAATATCCTTCGCGACCTTTCACGTCATTGAATATAATGGCTATATTCTCTACACCATCATACCTCAATTGTCCGATTACGCTTTTAAAGAAAGATTTATTTGTCTTTGCCCTACGAACTACAAACAATGTTGTATCGGCAATTTCAGACAATATATAAGCATCCGACACCAATCCGACAGGACTACAGTCTATAATAACATAATCATATACCTCTTTAAGATATTCCAATACCTGCCTTGTTTTAGCCGTTTTTATCAATTCACTCGGATTTGGCGGTAATGTTCCCGCCGGTATAATATCAAATCCATAATCAGGATGAGTAACGATTATCTCCTCAAGCGATACCTGCCCAATCAAATAATTGGAAATCCCCTTTTGTGCATCAATCTGCAATGTCTTGGCTACGGATGGCCGCCTCAAATCTAAATCTATTATAACAACTTTTTTACCCATCAATTGATAAACTGAAGCAATATTTGTAGCTATAAAAGTTTTTCCATCGGCAGGCTCGGTAGATGTAACCAAAACTGTAATCTTTTCTTCACGCTGAGCCATATATCCTATACGTACCCTTATATTACGGAAAGACTCGGCAAAGCTCGATTTAGGATAATTCTTAACCAGCACAACTCCATTACTGATCTTTTTAGAAACATTCTCTATGGCTCCAATAACAGGCAATCCTGATATTTTCTCACAATCTTCCTTTGTCATGATAGAGAAATTCAATACTTCCTCTTTGAGGACTACAAAACACAAAGGCACAAGAAGTCCTAACAAGGCATAGTACATGTAGTTTTTACCCATCTGCCCAAGATTTACCCCCATAGCTATAATACGAGGTTCCTCATAGATTTCATTATCGGGTTCGTTCGATGCCCTCTGTATCTCAGCCTCTCTTTTTCTTTGTGTCAGATATTGATGATATACTTCGTTCAATCGGTATTCGCGCTGAAATTTCACTAGATCCCGCTCCTGTGGTGGTAAATTATCTATCCTCAAACTAATCACATTGTGTTTTCTGACCAAGGCATCTTTTTGATCTTGCAATTGTATTTGAGCCAGCTGGATTTCTTTCAGAATGCGTATTCTATAATCCGTCAACATGTCTACAGTTCTGAAATAAAGGGGATTTTTCTCACCCAGATTTTTATATCGTCCGAGCAATTCATTATACTCCTTTATTAGAAGAGTTAGTCTTTCATTTTTTATATTTAAGCTGGCAGGATCGATGATCTCCTCCGTTCTATCATTGTCTATAGCCCTACTCACCATCTCAGTCAAAAGTAACACAGATCGATCTTTCAATGCTAATGCATCTATTTCCCGTTCTGCACTATCTATCTCTATTTTCAATGATTGGGATGAAACCTCATATACACCGGTTTCCTTTTGCAGGTTCTCTAATTTGATACGCGAAATATCCAACGAATCGCTTACAAGCTTGAGTTGTCCATCCAAAAAATTAATAGTCAAATCTCCCTGTTTATTTTTTAAGACCAAGCTATAATCCTGAAATTCCTTTAACAGTTCATTCATATAATCGATATCTTTGAACGGATCAGCACCTGTCATTGAAATAACAAGAATCGAAGCATTTTCACTTATCATGTGTGAACCTATTCGCCCACTATACAATCCTATCAATTGACTTTTAGACAATAATCTGAAACTAAAGGATTTCATATCTTTTCTGAAAGCCTTCAATTCAGGTTTGAATGGAATCCGCTTCCTTAGTTTTAGCTTAAACAGCTTGTAATCTATCACTTGATCGTAAGGTGCTTCTATTACTATAACATCATCTTTCTCCGGATCCTCTTTGTATGATATTTGACATTTCTCCTCATCTACATATGTAATGTTATAAATATAATTATAAGCCTCCGGCTTCACATGCTGATCTATGCTATCGATCAATACTTCTACCGGTGAATCTGTATAAAGGCTAAGACTCTTAAATCTGGTCTGAAGAAAGTAATCTATATGCATCTTTGTAGGCAATCTATCTACGGTACGCTCCGTCAGGCCATAAGATCTTAATACAATTTGTTGAGTTTCGGCTGTACGCATAAGAGCTCCTGTAGGTGCTGCACTAGAAACTACGCCGATAGAACTACTCGACTGCAATATCAACATAGACTGGATTGTAGAAGTAGGCACAATTTTTTTATTTTGGATATAAGCAAAGCCTATAAACAAAGCCACCGATATCACAAACAGATACCAATACTTCAATATCCTATAAAACCATAAAACAAAATCGAACGAAACGCTAGTCTTAGACTTAACCTCTTCGAAATAAGGATCTGTTTCTAATGTTTTTTTATCATTAACATCCATATACCTAGTTATCTACAGAATACTCTTGTTAAAAATTATATGTAATTGAGTAAAGGAAAAACATTAATGGCGCTGACAACATAGATGTAAACGAGCTCAACGAATTAATATTAAAGAACGCATTCTTATTTGTTGGAAAATAAATATAATCGTTAGGCTGTATATAATAATATTCTGACTGAATTACATCCTGGGTTCTAAGATCAAACTGCATTTCTCTGGTATTACCATCCTCTCCTTTTCTAAGAATCTTCACCTTAGATAAATCCATCGTACCCGATGTCTGCTGAGCCATTGCCAATGCTTGATATATAGTTAGGTTATCTTTATATACAGGGTATGTTCCTCTCCTGTCATTAGCATATATATAAAAGTTATTATTAGCCATCGAAACCTTAACCTGTACATCTTTAACCGATTCTTGCATCATCTTTTGCAAAATGACTTCTGCCTCCTGTACTGTATAATTTGCAATTTTAGCTGTCCCGAAAAAAGGAATAATAACAGTACTATCTTCGTATATCCGATAAGCTTTTAAAGCATTCTGGTCTTCCGACAACACCATATTAAACGTACCGACAAGTTCCGGATCGTTAGATGATATCGAACAGGTAATCATATCTCCTATCTCCAGCTTATAGTTCTCAAATGCTTGCATCGGATATTGTTTACTTATCGGTTGCAAATAATTAAGCTCCGAACTGGATATGCATGATGTAAAAAATGCAACCGCCAGAATACTGAATAATATATAATTTAGCGTCGTTTTCATAACATCAAAAAACTCTAAGTACAACTACGACCAAACTGGCTACTGAAAGCATCAATCCAAAAACTCCCGCAAAAGAGGTGGTAGACCCCAAAAATTTCTTAGAAGTCTGCGGAATATAAATCACATCGTTAGGCTGTATATAATAAAACTCTGTATCAACTATTTCTTTACTTCTCAAATCAATCGTTCTAGCAGTCGACCCTGTAGCTGTTTGCCTTATAATGGTTACTTTCGAACGGTCTCCATAAGGGCCTATATTTCCGGCGATTGCCAGTGCCTGAAGAATGGTCATAGATGTATTTGGCATTGTTATCCTGTTAGCTCCAGCTTCTCCCAGAATACTGAAATATCTGTTTGCTAATGTCACATCAGCCGTAGTACCATCCGAGAAAGTATCCAATCTTTGGCTGATTAAAGTCCTTACTTGCAACAAGGTCAAACCTTGAACATATATCTTACCAATATAAGGAAAAGTAATTGTACCGTCGGCATAGACTGTTACAGGTCTGATTCCGCCCATATTCTCAAGCACTCTACTTTGAGAGCCCACATTGACACCTGTAGACTCATTAAGTCCTTCTCGTGTAAATCGAGGTATATAGCCGGAAAACATACGGACAGTCTCCTCATCCCATGCATATACAGCTATACTTAACTGATCGCCTGGTATAATCTTGTATTCTTCAGGTTTAACAGTCAATTCCGGATATTTCAATTTAATATCCTGCAATAAGTCTGTCTGCTTACTTGTAACACAAGAACTAAGCCCTAGAATAACACAAAAAAGTATTCCTAATATTTTAGTTTTGTTTCCCATAAACATGTTTGATTTCTCAACGTTTACCATCCACAGCTTTTACTTTATATCGGCAATTGGTTCTTCCCTTAATCAGATTATTCAATTTCGCTTTTATCAATTGTTTCCTTATTCCGGAAAGCTTATCTACAAAAAGTTCTCCCTCAATATGGTCATATTCATGCTGAATACAGCGCGCAAAGAAATCGGCATACTCTTCGTCGTGAGGAATGAAATTTTCATCCACATATTGTATTCGAATCTTCTCTTCTCTCTCTACGTATTCATTAATGCCGGGAATACTCAGACAGCCTTCTTCCATCTTTACAATCTCTCCTGTATATTCAACAATCTTAGGATTTATAAAGACTTTCTTGAAACCTGCATATCTAGAATCATCCTCTGCTAAAGGTTCTAAATCGACAATAAAGAGACGAATATCCAAGCCTATCTGAGGCGCAGCAAGCCCTATACCATCCGCGTTATACATGGTCTCAAACATATTATTTATAAGTTCCTTCAGATTGGGGTAATCAGCCGGGATGTCTTTGGCTATTTTTCGTAGTACCGGGTGTCCATACAAATATATCGGTAATATCATAATTGTTTATTTGTTTTGTAATCGCATACTTTCCATATAGTCTTGTAAAATAATGACTGCGCTAATTTCGTCTACGAGAGCTTTGTTTTGTCTGTCTTTTTTCTTTAATCCTGCGTCAATTATTGTTCTTTGTGCTAAGGACGATGTAAAGCGTTCGTCGTACATTTCAACAGGGATATTCGGACAAAGCAATTTCAACTTCTTAACAAACGGGCGAATATGCTTCATATTATCAGAATATTCGTTATTCATTTGCTTAGGCAGGCCTACTATAATTTTTTCAACCTCTTCCTTTTCCAAATAGGCTTTCAGATAATCGAACAAAGTATGGGTGGGTACAGTAGTCAATCCGTTTGCGATAAGCTTCAATGTATCCGAAACTGCCAAGCCTGTCCGTTTGGTCCCATAATCTATTGCTAATAATCGACCCATATTGAAAAAGCAAAGTTAGATAAAAATTCTCTATTTATTCTCATTTATAGTTCGGTAAATATCGAAAGATAAATACTTTTATTCATTGTACAAATAACAAACATAAAAAACAGGTGAAAAGTTTTTACACTAAATCCACCTGTTTATATTTTATTTATGGTTATATCTGCTTTATAACAGTTATACAACCACTGAATCAACCCATTAGATGTTCGAAATTTCTGCGTTTTAGCTCAAAATCTTTTCCTAAATATTTCTCTCTAACAACTTCATTTTCGGACAGTTCCTCCGCCGTTCCCTGAAACAACACTTTACCTTCAAAAAGCAAATAAGCTCTGTCGGTGATACTTAGCGTTTCATCCACATTGTGGTCGGTGATAAGGATGCCGATATTCTTATATTTCAGTTTTGCTACGATTTCCTGAATATCCTGTACTGCAATCGGGTCAACTCCGGCAAAAGGTTCATCAAGCATAATAAACTTAGGATCGATGGCAAGACAACGCGCAATTTCAGAACGCCGTCTCTCTCCTCCCGAAAGCCTATCCCCCAAGTTTTTTCTAACCTTATGTAACCCAAATTCATCTATCAAGCTTTCCAGCTTTTCTTTCTGATAAGCAGATGAAGTATTGGTCATTTCCAAAACCGAGCGGATATTATCCTCTACAGTCATCTTTCTAAAAATCGATGCCTCTTGTGCCAGATAGCCGATACCATTTTGCGCACGCTTATATACAGGGTATTTAGTTATTTCTTGTTCATTCAGGAATATTTTCCCTTCGTTAGGCATAACAAGACCTACAGTCATGTAGAATGTAGTAGTCTTACCCGCCCCATTCGGGCCTAGTAGTCCTACAATTTCTCCCTGTTTCACATCAATAGAAACATGATTTACAACTGTTCTCGACTTATACCTTTTGACGAGATTTTCGGTGCGAAGCACCATTCTTTCTTGCTTTTGCTCTTGCTCCATATTTTATTATGGGGTAATACTCATTCTAAAACAGTAATCCAGCCATGCGTATCAGGTTCATCTCCAAGCTGAATACCTTTCAATTTATTATACAGTTTTGTGCTGATAGGCCCGGCATTACCATCTTTAGATATAATATATGATTTATTTTCATCTATATCATCTACTCTCAATATCGGACTGATAACAGCAGCTGTTCCTACCTGTCCGGCTTCTACGAACGTTGCCAATTCCTCTTCCGTCACTTGCCTACGCTCTACTTTCATACCCATATCTTCAGCCAATTGCATCAAACTTTTGTTTGTTATAGATGGCAATATAGAGGTAGAGAGTGGGGTTATATATGTATTATTCTTTATTCCGAAAAAATTAGCCGGGCCACATTCATCCAGATATTTTTTCTCTTTTGCATCCAGATACAGCACTGCCGAATAGCCCATTTCATGTGCCTTATGTCCGGCGACAAGACTAGCTGCATAATTTCCTCCAATCTTAACAGTACCTGTGCCAAGCGGAGCAGCACGGTCATAACCACGAAGAATAGCTACAGGCGTAGGCTTAAATCCTTCTTTAAAATATGGCCCTACCGGAGTCACAAACACAAGAAACAAATACTCTGTTGAAGGCTTAACACCTACCTGTGGACTTATACCTATTAGCAAAGGACGTATATACAGTGATGCTCCACTACCATAAGGCGGAATAAAGCGTTCATTCAATTTTACAGCTTTCAATACTGTTTCTTCAAAAACCTCTACAGGAAGTTCTGCCATCATAATACCATGACATGATGATTGCATACGCAAAGCATTTTCACGCATCCTAAAAATACGAGTTTTTCCGTCTTGCCCCTTAAAAGCTTTCAGCCCCTCAAAAGCTTCTTGCCCATAGTGAAGACACGTAGCAGCCATATGAATGTCAATTTGCTCAGATGTCGTTTCTGCCGGTGTACTCCATTTACCATCTTTATAGTAACTTCTTACATTGTAATCTGTCTTTATATATCCGAAAGACAAATTTGGCCAGTCTATTCCATTCATATCCGTAAAAGTTTTAGCTGTCAGATTTATATTATTAGATTGTTTATTTCGCAAAAGTACAATTTTACTTGACAAGTAAGCAACAATTTACCATATTATACCACGGAGAAAAGGAGTTTTTTGAAATTACAACTTTTATTCATATAGCTTATCTATATATAGCACTCCTTGCAAATGGTCGTATTCATGCTGAAAAATCACCCCAGTAAAATCACCTTCACGAGAAGCCCCTAACAATCGTTCCTTTATCAGCTCACCTTTTTCGTTATGATATTCCACTTCTACCCATGCATAACGCTTGGTATCGCCAGACATATCAGGCACAGACAAACAACCATCATTCTTAAAACAAAAAAACTCTTCGGGATGATTTACAATGCGGGGATTTATAACCACTTCTACTGGTCGCCCAGGTTTATCAAGGCGCATAAATAAAAAAAGATTGCGATGAATACCCACCTGAACTGCAGCAATACCAACTCCTGATTCTACAGCCATTGTTAACTTCAACCGTTCTATAAAATGCTGCCACTTTTCGCTTTTTGCGATATTCTCAACATTTTCGATATCAATGCTCTTTTTTCTCAAAAACAAAGAATCTTCTTTAGCATCCGTTTGCAACACTCTTAATGGCACATCTACATCGCCACCAAGGATCAAATCCCGTTCCTTATCAGTCATCTTTTTTGTTGAATTACATGCAAATAAGCTAATGAGTACCATCAGCAGATACATATATTTTTTCACTATTCTAATTTATTATGATTCTACTACAAAGATACGAAATGTAGAATATAACTTAAGTATATTATGTGATAAGGGATTTGGTAATAATACAAATTTTCTATTTATTTTGTGACATTAATACAAATTTGACGACATATTATAAAAAACAGTACTGATAAATGAAACAATCTTTAGAAAGAGACACCCAGTTTTTAGAGATGATACGACAAAATGAGGGTATCATCTATAAAGTCGCTTCTTTCTATACAGATAATAGTCACCCGATAGGTGATCTTTATCAGGAAGTAGTACTTAACCTTTGGAAAGCATTTCCTTCTTTTCGTGGCGAAAGCAAATACTCTACATGGATTTATAGGATTGCATTGAATACATGTGTATCATTTTATCGAAGAAGTAAAAGAAATGTAACATATGTAGATATATCGGCAGATATACCTGAAATACCTGAAAACAATGATCAAATACAGGAATTATATAAGCTTATAAATCGCTTAGGAAAAATAGAACGAGCTCTTGTACTACTTTATCTCGACGATAAACCATATAAAGAAATATCGGAAATAACAGGACTCTCGGTAACGAATGTTGCCACTAAGTTGAGCAGAATAAAAGATAAGCTGAAACAAATGTCAAATGAACAAAACTAACCGTTATGGATCTAGATAATATAAAAAAGTCATGGCAAAACGCCGACGTCAAACCAATAATCAATGAGGATAAAATTCAACGAATATTGGACAATCGGGGAAAGGGTGCCTTCGATGCTTTATTGAAATATGATAAATTATTTTTCTGGTTGCTTATCCCTTGTTTTCTACTGGGTTTGCTTATTTCTTTCTTCATGCATCCGTTACCCGGGATTTTCTATTCCATATTAGTAATTATCGGCTTCTTTTGGCAAGCATATAAAATAAAGGTTCTCAAAAGCTTCGACCTTTCAGCAATGGGAATATTAGAAGTGTCTAAATGTATAACCAAGTACAAAAAATATATCGTGTATGAAATTCTAATAGGTCTTGTCTCTATTATCCCGTTCTTTATATTTTACACCTATTATGGACTTCCCGAAATGTTTCCGAGACTATATCAAGGAGAAAGTGCATCTACGAGTTTGCTAATAATTTTAATTATTGAAATAGTGTTAACTCTAATTATTTCATATTGGATATACAAACGTACTTATCTCAAAAATATAAGAAAGATAGAAAAATCGGTAAAAGAAATAGAGTATTTCGAAAACGATAATATATAATAATTTTAATAATACAAGATATGAAATTAATCACATCTATTTTCGCAGCATTGACACTGACCATATGTTCTTTTCTGACAATGTCGGCTCAAAACCAAAAGGAATATACAGGCGCTTTACTCTGGAAAATTTCCGGTAACGGACTCTCTCAGCCTTCCTATATTTTAGGCACTCATCATCTCGCTCACATCAGCTTTGTCGATAGCATCCCAGGATTGAAAGACGCCATGAACAACACTCAACAAACAGTAGGCGAATTATTAATGTCGGAACAAGCTGAGATGCAAACAAAATTACAACAAGCAGCGATGATGCCTGCAAGTGAGACATACAAAACATTATTATCAGCAGATGAATATACAACACTAGATACAGGGCTGAAAGAACTTTTCATGGCAGGTCTAGATCAATTCTCTCAATTGAAACCGGGGATGATTTCTATGCTTTATACGATAACGTTATATACTAAGAATTTCCCAGAGTTTAATCCGATGGCACATGAAGCAATCGATGCCTACGTGCAACGTATAGCTAATGAAAACGGTAAGAATTCGCTCGGCCTCGAAACTGTAGAAGATCAGATTTACGCTTTATTTGATGCAGAACCGTTAAAAGACCAAGCTAAATCACTTGCTTGCGCTGTAGGAAATAAAGATTGGGCAATAAAAGGATTAAACAAACTAAATCAGTACTATAAAGCTAAGAATTTATCAGGGATGTATAACTTAGCCTTCAACGACCCAGACGACCCTTGCAAAATGTCGCAAACATATCAAAGCGCTATCAATAAAGACCGGAACAACAAATGGTTGGAAAAATTACCCCTCATTATGAAAGATAAATCAAGCCTTATTGCAGTAGGAGCATTGCACCTGGCAGGTAATGAAGGAATATTATATCAATTGGCAAAGAAGGGATATAAGGTCGAACCCGTAAACTCAAATACTACGGAACAAGTTCCGCAGGTTGAAAGGTAAAAGGATAAATCCTTTTGCGTTAATACCTGTTTGAAAACAGGGGTTTTCTTTTCCCTAACGGGAAAATTCATCCGATAACTTGAAAAATAAAAGTTCTAGATAAGGTTACGGCCTATCCAAAACAAGATAATAGCAGACAAGATAATATATGCAGCATTCTTATTGAAAAGAATCTGCCTGATTCGGGGGTATTTTTCTTTACCCCCGAAATATTCTATATATACGCCTAACAAAATATATGGAATAATCGTAACCAATAAAGGATTACTAAGAAATGCACGCTTAATCTGCAAATGAAGTAAATAATGTATTGCCCGCTGAGACCCACACCCCGGACAGTCTAGTCCTGTCAGGCTATGGAAAGGGCATTGAGGAAAAAACGAGGATTCTTCGGGACTAAATAAATAATAGAAAACTCCTCCAAGAGCCAGAAGAATAAGAACACCCAACAGCCTCCGAATATAATACTTCTTTGCAACAACAGTCAAAGCCGTAAAAGATGTACTGTGTGAATTATTTAAACATTTTATCGATCTCTACCTGATCGGTCTGTGCGTCAGGCAAATCGTCAGTAGATCTATCGCAAACACCATACCCCGGAATAGTCTCAAACTGATCAGATTGGCTATATCCTAGCTTAGGATCTGCATATACTTTTTTCATAAACAATCCGAATATAGGCAATGCCATACTGGCTCCTTGCCCGTCAGCAGTACTTGTAAAACGGATAGACATATCTTCTCCACCAACCCAGCATCCGGCCGAAAGTTTTGGAGTGAATCCCATATACCATCCATCAGAGTTATTTTGGGTAGTACCTGTCTTTCCTCCCATAGGCGCAGTTATACCATAATTACGCCTTACACGGCCTCCGGTTCCACCATCTACTACTCCACGAAGCATATCCAGCATTTTCACATAAGCTCCTGCACTAAACACCTCATCGTGCTTAGGTAAAAACACATCATCTGATATTACGTTACCGAATGAATCTTCTATACGTGTTACATATCTCGGATTTGCCCTGACTCCTTTGTTGGCAAAAGCGGTATATGCCGCAGCCATTTCGGCTACAGTAACTTCCGGAGTTCCTAGCGCCATAGCAGGAACAGCATCTATACGCCCTGTGAGCCCGAATGAATAAAGCAATTGTCTGAACGTATACGGAGAAGTACGACCCATTAAATAGGTAGTGACTAAGTTATCTGAATTCTGAAGCCCCCATTTTATAGTAACTTTCTCTCCATATCTTGATTCTCTACCTCCTTTCGGAGTATATGGCCTTCCTAATTCATCATAAAGAGTTTGAGGCTCGTAAAGCATTTCGTCACACGGGGTCGCTCCTTCTTCCATTGCAAGAGTGTAAAGGAATGGTTTAATCGTTGAACCGACTTGCCTGCGTCCCTGATTGACCATATCGTATTGAAAATATTTATAATCGATACCACCAACATATGCTTTTACGTAGCCTGTATGTACATCCATCGCCATAAAACCCGAACGAAGGAAGTTTTTATGATAACGAATCGAATCCCATGGGGTCATTGTAGTATCTATTTCACCTTTCCATGAGAATACTTTCATATCAACAGGCTTCTTAAATACGTTATATATCTCTTTATCAGAAGCTCCATCTTTCTTCATCTTTCTATAGCGATCGGTTAGCTTCATTGCTCTGTATAGAATAGTATCAACCTCATTTCTCATAGCATAGGCAAATGGAGCATAACTACGACCTTTATTCATTTTATCAAAATTAGGTTGTAATTCCTTGCTCATGTGCTCTTCCATTGCCTCTTCCGCATATTTCTGCATACGAGAATCTACTGTAGTATATATCTTCAAACCGTCAAAACGCAGATCATAGGCTGAACCATCCGGTTTCTTATTTTTACTACACCAACCATATAGCGGATTAGTTTCCCAGTTTACCGAATCCAAAATATATTGTTCTTTTTGCCATGCAAGATATTTTGATCTGTCCGGTTTTTTAGCATTCATAGTCATACGTAAATATTCTCTGAAATACGGGGCCAATCCTTCATTATGACCTACATTCCTAAAATTGAGAACTAATGGTGTCTGAGACAATGAATCCAGCTGTCCTTTAGTGATATAATCAGCCTTATACATTTGCTCTAATACTACATTTCGTCGCCCCTTTGCATTATCAGGAAATTTCTTAGGGTTGAATTTCGACGGATTCTTACACATTCCGATCAGTGTAGCGGACTCTTCAATACTGAGATCTTTCGGCAATTTATTAAAATAAACTTGTGCTGCCGTCTTTATGCCGACTGCATTATACAGAAAGTCGAATTGATTAAGATAAAGACTGACTATTTCATCTTTTGTATAATATTTTTCCAATTTTACAGCAATTACCCATTCTATAGGTTTACGCAAAAATACACGAACAAGCCAATTCTCGGCCGGAGGAGAATATAATAATTTAGCCAATTGCTGAGAGATAGTACTACCTCCACCTCCGCTTTCTTGCTGTAACACTCCTCTTTTCACGACTGCCCGTCCCAAAGCATAGGCATCAATACCAGAATGCGAATAATATCGTGCATCCTCAGTTGCCACAAGAGCGTTCACTATATATGGAGAAAGGTCGTTATAGTCTGAATAAAGCCGGTTATTTTTAGCTTGAGAATATGTCCCAAGCAATTCCCCATCCGAGGAATATATTTGTGAAGCGTATTTATCTATTGGATTCTGCAAGTTCTCTACATCCGGCATATATCCGATTATGCCCACATTGATGAGAACAAATAAAAGCGCGACGAATGCAACAATACCACCAAATGCAATCCACATCCCCTTAACAATCTTCTCAGGTGCGAATTTGCTGAAAAAACCCGTCTTTTTTGATTTCGCTTTTTTATTCATATTATATAAAAATGTCAGTTCTTTAACTGCTGCAAATTTAGATAAAACGTTTTAATTATGCAGATAAAAAAACTTAAATACTCAGACTGATACACCCTCTGACTACATAGGATCAACATCGTAATGCAATAGCACAGACCTAAACACAGGATTGCCAAGCACAAATACCTGATGGTAATATATCGAATCGCGCACCTTTTGGATAGATGCATTATTTTCAATCTTCAATATTATATTACGAATATACAGCGATTGAACGCGAGACACAGGAGGTTTACCCGGCCCAACAATACGCTGTCCGAAAGACTGTTTAAGCGATTCTGTAAATTGTTTTGCTGCACTCTCTACTACATTCTCATCTTTTGCTCTGAGCACAATAGTTATTAGCCTAAAAAAAGGAGGATATCTGAATAATTTCCTTTCTTCTGCCTGTACACGGTAAAAAGAAAGATAATCGTTATTTTTCACATAATTAATTACAGGGTGAGACGGATGAGATGTTTGCAGCATCACCAATCCTTGTTTATTCTTCCTGCCAGCCCTGCCACTGACTTGTGTCATCAGTTGGAATGCTTTTTCATAAGCTCTGAAATCAGGATAATTCAAAAGATTATCAGCATTCAATATACCTACAATAGAAACATTGTCAAAATCCAATCCTTTCGACACCATCTGCGTACCGATCAAAATATTGGTTTTATTTTCTTCAAATTTGGAAATAATCTGTTCATATGACCTCTTACCTCGCGTCGTATCCAAATCCATTCTAGCGATAGTTGAATCAGGAAAGATAGCTGAGACCTCTTCTTCTATACGTTCGGTTCCATAGCCCAATATTTCAAGTGTTGGTGTTTTACATTCAGGGCATTCAGTCGGAACAGGATAGGACGCACCACAATAATGGCAGACCATAGAACGCTGGCTTTTGTGATAAGTAAGGCTTACATCGCAATGCGTACAATGAGGAGTCCACGAACAATTTTTACATTCCAGCATAGAGGCAAACCCTCGCCTGTTTTGAAACAATATAACCTGCTCATCTTTTGACAAGACCTTTTCTATACTGTCTATCAATGGCGGTGAAAGGACTGATTTCATTTGCTTCTTCCGCCTCAGTTCTTTTGTGTTTATAATCTCTATATGCGGAAGTTCAATATCTTCGTGTCTTTTAGTCAGTTCAACCAGACCATATCGTCCCGATAAAGCATTATAGTAGGTCTCTATCGAAGGGGTTGCCGTACCTAACAGCACTTTCGCTTTACACATATCTGCCAAAACAATGGCAGCATTGCGAGCATTATATCTTGGCGCCGGATCTTGCTGTTTATAAGAGCCTTCATGCTCTTCATCAACTATGATAAGATCCAGATTATTGAAAGGCAGAAAGATGGCTGACCGCGCACCTAATACCACTTGGGCTTCTTCATCCTTCAATAGCCTACCCCACGTTTCGGCTCGTTCGTTATCATTAAATTTAGAATGATATACTGCTAATTTATTGCCGAAGACAGCTTTTAACCTATTTGTAATCTGTGTCGTCAGAGCTATTTCGGGAAGCAAATACAATACCTGCTTTCCTTTATTAACAGCATCTTTAATGAGCTGTATGTATATTTCAGTCTTACCACTCGAAGTCACACCATGTAATAAAGTCACATCCTTTTCTAAAAAAGAACCGATTACTTCATCATAAGCTTTTTTCTGATACTGATTTAGCTCATAAGCCAATTCTAAATCAGTTTCACCATAATCAAAACGGCTTACTTCGTGGTCGTAGACTTCCAGTATATTCTTTTTCACAAGCTCGGACAAAACCGATGGAGATGTATTCGATTTAGTCAGCAAATGCTTCTTCAACACCAAACTATTCTCCAAATTGAGAGATAAGAAATCAAGCAACAACTGCTGCTGTTTTTTCGCCCTGCCTAAATCGTCTAATATGCGGTTAAGATCGTCTTCACTGCATGCTTTTGTCAGGCGAACTGCTAATTGTGTCTTAGCAGCATAAACATCTTGAATATTCTCATTTATGAATGCCACCCCTTTATCCACTAATGATTTTACATGGGGGATAATATTTGTTAACCCTGACTGTTTTTGGATATCACCTATCCTCTGGCTTTTTGTTGCAGACAACTGGTAGTAAACTTTACTTTCACTTGCTGTAAAGGGTTTGTCTCCTTCAAAATCAGGATTTAACAAGACATATGTTTCGCTTTCCAGCTTAAGTGCTGAAGGCAATGCTGCCCTATAAACATCTCCGAGCGAACACATATAATAAAATGAAACCCATTCCCAGAAATCTAACTGGAAACGGGTAACTATAGGATAGTCCTCCAAAACGGAAATAATTTCCTTTATCGGAGATATTTTTTCTTCTGACGTATATACCTTAAATACAATTGCTGTGTAAAATCTCTTTTTACCAAATTGAACAATGACTCTACATCCTTCTTGTATAGAATTTGCTAAATCAGATGGAATCGCATAAGTATAGAGTCCTTGCAGAGATAAGGGTAAAACAACGTCAGCGTATAATGTCATTAATTAAAACAGGTAAGCCAAACCTATTGTCCATGTTTGGCGATCAACTTTTTTGAAATCTTTTGCTGCTTCCTGATCATAAGTATCAGAGAATTTATAACGATACTGCATTCCCAATTCCAGATGATTCAACAGACTAACACCTACTCCGGTATCTAACCCTGTTTGAAATCCTTTTTGGTCATATTTAGTATTATTCAATGTCAGTTCACCTCCACTAAGTTTCACATTACCGTAAACACCAGCTTTAAAATATATTCCGGCAACACCAAATATAGAGAAACTCTTTCTCAGCATAATAGGCACTGTCAGATAATTGAGATTAGATATATCTCCCTCAGTTGTTCCATTTGATATTTTATAGCTCTTATTACCATACTGCAGCCCGGTTTCTACACCAAATCCAGTTAATGGAACATTAAGTTGAAGGACTCCACCAAGTTGAAAACCAACACGGTTTTTCACTCCAAGTAATTCTGAATTTATCTTATGATCGGAAACATCAATTCCCGCTTTTAGTCCATATCTTACTAATTGGGCATTTGCACTACTTGAATTCAAAACAAATAAGAATGCCACCAATGTTAATATAAAAAAATAGTTTCTTTTCATAATCAAACGCTTTTTATAAAGTTATTTATAGGTTATAACAATCTAGAAGATATATAGTTTACTGAGGTCAAATCAAGCGACAGCCTCTTAAACCAATCTTTTCAACAGTCAAAGATAAGAAATTTTAATTGCTAGAATTTAACAAAAAGAATCAAATTTGCAAAAAAGATTAAATCGCAACATAAGCAGGACTAGAATAGTATAAAACTATATTATCTACAAACTATAGTACCAGAACAATCCATATTAAAACATTATAATCAGCTTCCAGTTTATGCTTTTATTTCCATGTGCAGGCATTTTATCCCCTCTGGAAACAGATAATGTAACAGACTCGGGCGTTCCCATGGCTTTCCACACTCCACTTTTAGGGCATTTTTCACCTGTGCGAGCAGTCATACCAAGACGGGGTTTCATCATAATTGTATTCTATTTTAATTTTTGAATGTAAAAATACAACATTTCTATTAATTAGAATGTATACTTCATTCTCTCTCGTTTATCTTCAATATTAGTGGATCATATTTTAATGTATAAACTAAATTTAAGACCAACAGACTAAATTGTTATAAACTATGCAATTTTGATTTATAAAATTATACCTCAATACGGAAATGAGACTCATCTTGTATATCCTACTCTAACATCCAGACAACATAAGACTAAGCTGGTAATATAAGTACGATGAGCAATACCAACAGAACTATTAAGACGGCAGCAGCAACAGCGATCCATACTCCCATAAAATATAGACTCTCTTTCTTTTTTCTATTTTTCATCCTCTTCAAAGCCTTTATCATGATCTTTAATATTTAAAAATGAATAACTTAAATATACAAATAAAAATGGAAAAATAAACTCAAATACTACGGAACAAGTTCCGCAGGTTGAAAGGTAAAAGGATAAATCCTTTTGCGTTAATACCTGTTTGAAAACAGGGGTTTTCTTTTCCCTAACGGGAAAATTCATCCGATAACTTGAAAAATAAAAAGCAAATCAAAATTTAAAAAGAATTTGGGGTTTGCGAAGCAATTTGGCTAAAATCAAATAGCATTTTCACACAAAATAAAATGGAGAAATACAGGAGTCGCTTATGCTGTTTTTTACAAAAATATACACACCAAATTTTAATGAAGCAAAAACAATTTTATTTTTTCTGTTGTTTTCTATTTGTATAGGACACATTATTAACCATAAAAATACACCACCATGTCTAATAATGATGAAAACTTAAAAAACAACCCTTATTTGGATAAAAGGTTAGGTGCTCCGATAAAGAAAGTAGACGGTTTGAGCAGTGATATGAAAAAAGCTGAGTCGGAACATCTTCATGCTTTCAGAGAGGATATAGATAAAGACGAAGTTAAGCGTGGAAATAAGGATGAAGAGTAACATAACAGATTAACATTTACGTAATATTCTTACTCTTCGGATTCTTTTTCTGGAGATTGTTAATTGCATAAGCATCTATCTCATCGGCATGATAGAATTGCACTGATTTTCAATATCCCTTTAGTCTATCTTAAGACCATACTGCGCTACAGGTTTTTAAGTTCTAAATCGAATCTATCTCTTAAACAATGACTCTAAAATTGTTGTTCAAATTATAAATACTTAAATATTATGGATGCTTTAAAATACTTCTTTATCTCAGTTGGTATTATATCAATATTATTGTTCTTGACCCTATTGATAATAGGAGTCAAGATAGTTTCTGCCATATTTCTGTATATAGTTGGAGCTATCGCAATCATATCCGCAATCGGATTTATCATATTTTACATAGGGAAGTGGTCTGGAAAGAATGAAATTGAATAAATTTATTTCAGTTTTATGATGTTATTAAGCTTGGTTATATAATATAGAAAGGTGTTTGCTTCGTAATTTCGATATCTCATACATCTTCTGCATGGCCAATAAGAAACATTGATAATCAATAATTTATTCAGATTACCAGTAAAAACTATCATTCAAAGCCGGAATACAGATCTCGGTTTTGGTAATTTTGATTTCCACCTTTAGATCTTTAAAGGCCATAAAAGAGAGAATATCAACAGGCAAAGATCTGGAGAAAACATTTAATAATAAAATCACCCAATATTGCCCTTTTCACGGGAGTAATATTGGGTGTAATTCTTGCAACATGATATAAATAGTCTTGTAGCACAGCCGGGAATCGAACCCGAATCTAAAGTTTAGGAAACTTCTATTCTATCCATTGAACTACTGCGCCAATTTTTGCCATACCGACGTGTATCAGCAAATCCAATGCAAAAATAAAAGAATTTCCGACATTAGGCAAATAGAGTTTGTATTTAATCAAATTTGTGTTAAAAGAAACTACACTTTTTACTAAATACAAGTTATTGCAATTGTAAGCTGGTGTAAAAAAATCTATCTTTGCTACATATAATTAAAAAACTGAGAATAAAGAAGAATGTTCCAGATAAATGATACGATAATAGCATCGGATATTATAGAAGAAAATTTTCTATGCGATTTATCAGCATGTAAGGGTGAATGTTGTGTAGAAGGTGAATCCGGTGCCCCACTCGAAAACGAAGAAGTCAAAATAATAGAAGAATTACTACCTCAGGTATGGGATGACCTATCCCCTGCGGCACAAGCTGTAATAAAACAGCAAGGTGTGGCTTACAAAGACTACGATGGCGAAATGGTAACCTCTATTGTAAATGGCAAAGATTGCGTATTCACATATTACGATGAGAAAGGTATTTGCAAATGCGTTATTGAAAAAGCATACCGCGAAGGCCGTGTGGATTTCTATAAGCCTATATCATGCCATCTATACCCTATCCGTTTGCAGAAATACAGAGATTTCACAGCCGTCAACTATCATCGTTGGAAGGTATGTAAAGCGGCCGTTGAATTAGGAAATAAAAAAGGATTGAAAATATACCAATTTCTAAAAGAGCCATTAGTACGCCGTTTCGGTGAAAGCTGGTATAATGAACTTTCTCTTGTAGCAGAAGAGTATGAGAAACAATCGAAATCAAACATTTAACACTAAATATGCACCCACTATACCAATTTAAATATTGCCCCAAATGCGGTTCGGATCATTTCATTGAGAACAATTTCAAATCGAAAAGGTGTAAAAAATGCGGTTTCGTTTATTATTTCAACCCTAGCTCGTCCAATATTGCACTCATCTTAAATAAGAGCAAAGAATTACTTGTGGCAACCCGTGCGCACGACCCAGCAAAAGGAACGCTGGATTTACCCGGAGGATTCGTTGATATGAACGAAACGGGAGAAGAAGCCGTTATTCGCGAGGTAAAAGAAGAAACGAATCTAAATGTAAAAAATACAAAATATTTATTTTCAATACCAAATACTTATGTATATTCAGGCTTCGAAGTACATACACTAGACCTCGTATATCTGTGCGAAGTCGACAATATAGATCATATGAAAGCCGAAGACGATGTATCTTATCTGCAATTCACAAAAATATCAGACTTGGATCCTGACCTTTTTGGATTGATTTCAGTAAAAGAGGTAATTAGAAAAATACAAAAAATGAAAATATGAAGAAACTGCTTGTAACTTTAGGAGTTGTGCTCAGTACGCAATTCGCCTATGCACAAAAATCCGTATATACGGAATTACCCGACAGGCTTTTTACTCAGGGTAAAGAGATGTTTCTGGACAATAATTATGTTGGCTGTATAAATGCCCTCGAAGAATTTAACAAGAAATCAGACGATTCCAAATTAAAAAAAGAAGCCGATTTTATGATTGTCGGCTCTATGTTTTATCTCGGGAATCACAAAGCAGCAGATTATCTGAAAGACTATCTAGAACGATATCCAGAAACTTATCACCGCAACCAGATATGTTTCTATATTGGGTCTACCCATTTTACAGAAAAAGACTGGAAAAAAGCTTTATATTGGTTTTCACAGGCCGATATGGATTATCTGACTGCACAAGAACAGGAAGACTATAGTTACAGGACAGCTTATGCAAATTTACAAGAAGGAAACAGAGCTGAAGCCAAACGTCTCTTCGGGTTACTGACACGCAACAGTAATAAATATGCAGAACCTGCTGCCTATTATCTGGCGTACGCTAACTTCCAAGATGGAGAATATGACCAAGCCATACCAATCTTCCGCAAACTAAAGAATAAAGCAGAATATAAGGAAACTGCCACATTTTTCTTGATGCAATCTGCATTTTTGCAAGGCGACCTGAATGAAACTATCATAGAAGGACAAGATTATATCTCATCTTATCCGAACAGTAAAAACACAACAGAAGTTTATCGTCTGTTGGGAAATAGCTATTATCGTCAGGGCAATACAACAAACGCTATAACTAATTACGAAAGATATTTAGAGAATACGGAAGTACCTTTCCGTGACGATATGTTCCAGCTTGCAGAGGCTTATTATCAGACAAGTTCATATTCAAAAGCAGTAGGCGCATTAAAAAATGTAGCCTCTACATCCGACCAATTGGGACAGGCTGGATATATGTTATTAGGGCAATGTTACCTGAAGGTTAACGACATAGCAAATGCCATAATGGCTTTCGATGCAGCAGCCCGCGTACAATTCGACCGTACAATAAGCGAAGAAGCATTATATAACTATGTGATGCTGATGAACCAGAATGGAGGTTCTGCATTCGGGCAAGCCATCACTGCTTCTCAACGGTTCCTTACCGAGTATCCGAATTCGCAGTACACAAATGAAGTAAATGAGGCTTTAGCAACCACGCTGTTATCAACTAAAAACTACAATACGGCACTTACTGCCATCAATAGTATAAAGTCTCCAGGAAAACAAATCTTGGATGCAAAGCAAACTATACTTTTCCAAATCGGTGTGCAGGATTTTATAGATAGCAAGTACGATAGTGCTTTGCAAAATTTCAATTCAGCCATTGAGCTTGGCAGTTATAATACCGAAGCACGTAACGAAGCGTACTTCTGGAGAGGCGAAACATCTTACCGCAAAGGCGATTTTAGGTCTGCTGCACGTGATTACAATGCTTACATCTCGCAATCAGGTTCTTCTGGACAAAAGAACTATCCTTTAGCATTATATAATCTTGCCTATACTAACTATCAGGAAGGAGATTACAATAAAGCCCTTGCTAATTTCAGAAAATATGTATCGGCAGAGACAAACCGTGAAGCGGCAAGTTACCCTGATGCGTTGAACCGTATAGGAGACTGTTATCTATATAACCGTAATTTTACGCAAGCCGAAAGCTTCTATTCTCAAGCGGCAAATATAAATCCTAATAATGCAGACTACTCTGAATTCCAGAAGGCGTTTGTGTTGGGATTGCAAAGAAATTACAATGGTAAAGTAGCCGCCTTGAATACAATGATGAACAAATATCCTAATTCACAATATTATGACGATGCTTTATACGAAAAGAGCAGGGCGTTAGTGATGCTGGATAAAGAAAGTGAAGCTATTTCTGTACTTGAGAAATTATTGAATGACTACCCTAAATCGAACCTTGCACAAAAAGCAGGCGTACAATTAGGCCAATTATACTTCAACACCAACAATCCTGAGAAGTCTATCGCAGCATATAAGCAGGTTGTCAATAACTTCCCGAATTCGGAAGAAGCCCGTACAGCCATACAGAGTCTCGAAGGAGTATATAAAGACATCAATGATATTGGTTCATATGCAGCTTACGCCAATTCGTTAGGAAAAGGAACAATCTTGTCTGCAAGCCGTCAGGACTCATTAACATATCTTGCTGCCGAAAATGTATATATAAAAGGTAATAAAGAAGGCTCTAAAGAATCATTCAGAAAGTATTTACAAACTTATCCTAACGGTGTATTCTCTAGTGATGCCAATTATTATTTGGGAAGCATGGCTTTCGAAGCTAAAAATTCTGATGCAGCGTTGAGCCACTTCATAGAAGTAATAAACTCGAACAATCCTAAATATATAGATGATGCTCTAATTCATGCTTCAGGTATTGAATTCGACCGTGAAAATTATCAGGCCGCTTACGCTGCATACGAACATCTGAATATGACGGCGTCAAATGCAGAAAACAAAAATATTGCCCGCTTAGGTATGATGAGATGTGCTTACCTGATGAAAAAAGACAATGAGGTAGTAGCAGCAGCGAACAATTTGTTCGAAGACACGAAGATATCGCCAGAAGTAGCCAACGAAGCTCGTTTCTATAGAGGACAATCTCTTAAAAACCTAGGACAATCCGACAAAGCAATAGTAGACCTTACGGAAGTAGCGAAAAACACCCGCACCGCATCTGGTGCAGAATCGCAATATCTGTTGGCTGACATATACTATAAGGCAAAATCGTACGATAAGGCTGAAAAGCAAGTACTGGCATTTATGAAAGACGGTACTCCGCATCAGTATTGGATGGCACGTGCCGTAGTTGTATTATCGGATGTATATACAGCGAAAGGCGACAAGTTCCAAGCTCGTCAATATCTCGAAAGCTTACAAGCAAATTATAAAGGCTCGGAGGCGGATCTAAAAGAAATGATTTCAACCCGCCTGACAGCTTTAGGGAATTAAACTTATGAACAAATTCAAAAAAAACAAAGACAATGAAAACAGTATATAAATCAATTTTTGTCATAGGATTAGGTATTGTAAGTTTGACTGCCTTCGCCCAAAAAGATTCTACATTCACGCGTCAGGTATTACTTGAACGTGATTACAATCCTACTATGCAAGATGCATCTAAGATAAATACATTGCCTTCCATATATACCCCTGTCGTGAAAGCAAAGGATTTTAAATTCGTCAGCTCAGCACCGCAGGCTAAATTAAGCAACAATCAGCTAGGCAGTGCAGAACCCGGAGATATCAAAACCAATGTGGATTTCAGCAAGAAACGTGGATATATTAATCTTGCAGGTGGAACTCATTCTAATCTGGAAGGTGCAGCAGGTATTAGAATTATCCATACTGCCACAGACCGTTTAGATCTGTTCGGATCACATAGTTCTACTAGTGGTACAGTAGATTATATTGATGGAGACAGATACACATTAAAGGATGTGAAAGCTAAATATTCGGCAAGCAACATTAAGCTGAAATATCAGCATATGTTCGAGCCTTCTATACTATCTTTCGATGCTTCTTTTTTCAATACAGCATATAATTATTACGGAAACTCATTCCTACTGAATACAACTTCGGCTTCTTTCCCTTTTGACATAACATCAAAACAGAATGTAAATGTATTCAGCATCGGAGCAGGGTTGAAATCGAGCATCAACAATAAAGGTGAATTGAAATATGATGGAGATATCCGTTATCAGAATTTTAAAAGCAAATATGGCCCATTGACACAAGAAGATGCACCAAAGGGTGGTCAGCTAGATTTCAATCTGAATCTATATGCTGAGCTTGGAGCCGACAAATTCATCGGAGTAAAAGGATCTGTGATGAATCAATCGTTCAGTAATGATTCTAAAATGGCATCTGGAACCACAGACCCATTTCATTCATTTACCAACATTACAGGAACCCCATATATCAAGTTTCTGGGCGAAAGTTGGAATGTTGATCTAGGCGTCAATGCCAGTGCTTTATTCGATATAAAAAATAAAATACACTTCTCTCCTAATATTAAGGCAGAGGTACGTTTGTATGATGTGAATGTATTCTATGCAGAAGTTACAGGAGGAGTAAATAACAATACTTATCTCGACATCCTGCAAGAAAACCGTTATGTAAATCCAATCTCACGTATCGACTACTCTAAAACCCTCTACGACATCAAAGCAGGGTTCAAGTCAGGTGTTGTAAACGGTTTGGAATTCGATATATTTGCAGGATACAAGAAGACAGACAAAGATCATCTGTATATATTCGGACAAACCAATACTTGGGCGAATGTAAGTGATGCACTTTATGCTGACGTATCTACAGGTCATATCGGAGGTTCATTGAAAACATCTTTGATCCCTTACACTGACTTGTCTGCAAAGATTACAGGATATTTCTACGACGTGAAGTATGTAAACGGATATATCAACCCTGTGGGAGAAGTTATACCAGAGAAAGAAGCTTGGGGAAAACCAACTTTTACTGCTGAATTGAACGCTGATGTAAAACCGATAGATAAAGTAACATTATCATTGAACTACCTATATGCTGGAGGACGCAAAACTTATGCAATGACAAGTATGGGAAATTCATCCATAAGCATGAAGGATATAAACGAACTTAATTTCAGAGGGGAATATCAGATAACCGACTGGGTATCGGTAAATGCTCGTTTGAATAACATTCTGTTCCAGAAATACGAGCTTCAATATGGTTATCCTATGCAAGGATTCAATGTATTAGGTGGAGTAAGCTTCAAATTCTAAATACTAAGGATAAAAGAATAAAAAAAGCTTTCAGGGTTTCCCCTGAAAGCTTTTTTTGTACCTTTATGAGCATCACTAAAAAACTACCACCATGAAAAAAGTACATCTGATATACTTTAGCCCGGCTTTATCTACACGCAAAATTGTACGTTCAGTTGGTAACGCAATAAGCAATTCGATAAAAGAGTACGATATAACACAAGGTTTATCGGAAGATTTGATCATCAAAGATGACGCCTTGGTCATATTCGGAATCCCTGTATATTCGGGAAGAGTACCTGCATTGGCAACCCAATATTTACATAAAATAAAAGGCTCGTCTACACCTGCCGTCTTAGTCTGCGTATATGGTAATAGAGAATATGAAGACGCCCTGCTAGAGCTAAAAAATATTACTCAACAAAACGGGTTTAGACCCATTGCGGCCGGAGCATTCATTGCCCGACATTCTATATTTCCAAATGTAGCAATAAATCGTCCCGACAAACAAGATGATGAGAAAATTGCAGACTTTGCCAAACAATGTACCTCAGCATACCAAACACACAAGGACTCTGCGAAAGAGTTAGAAGTAAAAGGGAATTATCCATATAGGGAAACGTCAAAAATCCCACTTATACCTAAAGGAGATTCAAAATGCGACAACTGTGGCACCTGTACTAAAATGTGCCCTGTAAATGCTATTCCCGAAAGCAATCCAAAAAAGACAGACAAAGACCTTTGTATATCCTGTGCCCGATGTATTACTGTATGCCCTCAGCACTCGCGAAAGTTCAGAGGATTGATATATAGCATAGCACGCAAAAAACTCGAATCAGCCTATAGTGTTACACGAAAAGAACCCGAATTCTTTTTTAACTCCGAAGATTAATTACAAGTCAAATGACCAAATTTACCGTTTTTATTTTGTAAACAACAAACAAATTACATACCCCACATGTTATAAAATAAGCATCTAACAAGGAAATATTTACACATAAAGGATCTTATAACATAGTAGAAAAAGGCATAAAGAATACACTACCTTCGATATTCCATCTACACATTAAATTAGGGTAAACATGAAAGCCTGGATATTAATTATTATCACATTATTGTTGTTCTTTCAATTGAATTTGATCTCACAAGTTACTATGGGCTTAAGCGAACCTCCCACTAAAGGCAGTATACTCGACTTGAGAGAACATGCTCCTGATGCCAATAATGCGACAGCATCCAAGGGATTATTGTTGCCTAGAGTCATCCTAGACTCAATATCAAATCTACGCCCAGCAGTTGCAAACGCGAGTCCGGCAGAGAAGCTAGTCCATACTGGATTGACGGTATTTCATGTAGGCACTCCCAATATATGCAAAGGTGTATACACATGGAATGGAGAAAAATGGGAGACCATTACAGACCTGTGTAAAATCACACTCGATTGTAGCTCTGTAGCTATCAATGGACAGTACACAGTAGGCACTCCTCTAGGTGCTTCAAATACGATTACATTAACGATTAACGCAACAAATGCAGCCATAGGAGGTACATATAATATATACACAGACCAACAGAATGGAATAAGTTTTGCCAGCACAGGCAGTATCACTGGCGATACACAAACCATTACACTTAATGGTTCAGGTACTCCACTATCGGGAGGAGCCAGCATGACTTTTATAATTCAGGCTGAATTCTCGAATAGCTCATCATCGGATAATGCAACATGTAGCATAACTACACCTGACAATATTGTACCGATAGCCCAAGCCGGTATCTTCGGATTTGGTTACTATAATAATTATTTTGGCTATACAGCACAAACATCAGGTTCGAGTTCTATGATTAATTCCCCCAACAACTTTGGTACTGCAGTCAATAGTACAGTCAATTCGAGTGGATTTAACCATCTGGGCATGCTGGCCCTCGATGGCATTACCCCCTCTAATTTTTTAAATACAGCTTTATGGGCATCCGATCCTGATATTATACTAAATGGCTATCACTCATACACTACTTCTAGCGTTGTAATAGATAGCCTAGCCAATTATTTGGAGCGAGGAGGCATACTTATTATGTTTGACGAATACAGTACAGCAGCCTATTCTATTACAGTACAATTAATGAAAAAACTCTGCCCCATTCAGGCTGCAAGTATTACTACATCGCCATTTGGGGTACCCGGTTCAGTTTATACGATGACCAATACGGTAGATGATGACATAACGAATGGTCCTTTCGGCAACGTATTAGGACAGAAATGGGGCGAGGATGCTTCTACCACCCGCGGATTCTCAGGACTTCCGGCTGACAGTATTATTGCATACAGCACGCTAGACCAAAGCGGAACAACCTATGTAACCATGTTCCGACACAAAAGATTAAATCTTTTCTTCGTCGGCGATGGCGGATTTATATCCAATGATAGTAATTACAAAGGCGATAACTATGGAAGCACCACTATTTGTCCGTTTGCGATCGACAATAATAATAGTCCTATCGTACGTAGAAATTGGGGAAGTGGGGGTAGTAATCTGGTCTACAACTCAATAATATTTGCTAACGTCATGTATTGGGCATCAAAACATTCAAGATCAAATAATAGGTCACAATAGTCCACACACCAATAAAAATATATTACAAAAAATGGATGACCCACAATTGGCCATCCATTTTTATATATTATCACTCAGAGTGCGTCGATCTAATATCGAAGTCCTATTTCAAGGATTCAATCCTACACAAATACCAGCTCTTTAATTAGCACTTCGCACAACTAGTAGGTTTTAGCTGTTGAAAGAAATCATTTCCTTTATCATCTACCAAGATGAAAGCAGGAAAATCCACAACTTCTATCTTCCAGATAGCCTCCATTCCCAATTCAGGATATTCAAGACACTCAAGGCTCTTGATACTATTCTGAGCCAAGATAGCAGCAGGACCGCCGATACTCCCCAAATAGAAACCTTTATGTTTTTTGCACGCATCCGTCACCTGTTGGCTACGGTTTCCTTTCGCAATCATTATCAAGCTACCACCATTGGACTGGAAAGCATCTACATACGAGTCCATACGTCCGGCAGTCGTAGGTCCCATCGAACCACTGGCATACCCTGTTGGTGTCTTAGCAGGACCAGCATAGTAGATAGGATGGTCTTTCACATATTGTGGCAAGCTTTCACCCTTATCCAATATCTCTTGAAGTTTGGCATGAGCAATATCACGCCCTACAATGATTGTTCCTGTAAGAGATAAACGTGTAGATACAGGATATTTAGTCAGTTCAGCCAATATTTCTTTCATCGGGCGGTTAAGGTCTATTTTCACACCTCCCGATTCTCCTGCGTTCTGCAATTCGGCAGGAATCAGTCGAGCAGGATTATCCTCCATTTTTTCGAGCCAGATACCATCTTTATTTATCTTTCCTTTGATATTTCTGTCAGCAGAACAAGACACCCCCATTCCCACAGGACATGAAGCCCCATGACGAGGAAGGCGGACTACACGGATATCATGTGCAAAATATTTACCACCGAATTGTGCACCTAAACCTAATTCCTGAGCAGCTTGAAGCAACTTAGCTTCCATTTCCAGATCACGAAAAGCACGACCACCTTCGTTACCCGAAGTAGACAAATTATCATAATATTTAGTAGAAGCCAGTTTCACTACTTTAAGATTCGATTCGGCAGATGTGCCACCAATAACAAAAGCGATGTGATAAGGAGGACAAGCTGCTGTACCGAGCGATTTCATTTTCTCAATCAAAAAAGTTTCGAGCTTTCCCGGTGTGAGTAATGCTTTTGTTTCCTGATACAAATATGTTTTGTTCGCCGAGCCACCACCCTTAGCTACAAAAAGAAATTTATATTCGTTTCCGTTAACTGCATATAAGTCTATCTGAGCCGGAAGGTTAGTCCCGGTATTTATTTCTTTATACATATCTAGCGGAGCATTTTGCGAGTAGCGCAAGTTGTCTTCCGTAAATGTATTGTAAACTCCCTTCGACAATGCTTCCTCATCGTTACCTCCTGTCCATACTTTCTGACCTTTCTTACCCATAATGATAGCCGTTCCTGTATCCTGACAGAAAGGAAGGATACCCTTTGCCGATATTTCTGAATTGCGAAGGAATGTAAGAGCTACATATTTATCATTATCGCTGGCCTCAGGATCTGATAGAATCTTTGCTACTTGTTCCTGATGCTCGGGACGAAGAAGAAACTCTACATTGTGAAAAGCATGCTGAGCCAATAATGTAAGAGCTTCGGGTTGTACTTTCAATACGTCCTCACCCTCAAAATTTGCTGTAGAAACATAATCTTTCGACAAAAGATAGTACTCTGTAGTATCCTTTCCCATCTCGAAGGTTTCCTGATACTTAAACGGAGGTGTTGCCATAATCTAAAATAAATTTTTATAGTTGATTTTATGAATGCAAAAATACGAAATATTACCCAGATTCCCCATTATATTTTCAGCCAATCCGACAAAATAAGAGGTTTAATCATATATAAAAATAGCTTCGATAGGAGCCTTGAGTATTCTGGAAATATCTATAGCCAATTTCAGAGAAGGATTATACTTCCCTGCTTCGAGCCGAATGATAGTTTCCCTCCGTACATTTACTATATTTGCAAGTTCCTCCTGCGTGAACTCTGCAAGAACCCTGTATTTTTTCAAATGTGATACAAATTCCGACATTGCATTAAGCTTTTGAATAACGTTCGAAATAATAGAAAGAAAAAACCTGCGTCAATATGGTCGCCGCTACACCTAAAGCCGCCGATCCAATAAAAAAAGTATCAGTAACATCAAAAATCTTAAACACCGGAACCAGACCAATAATAAATAAGAAGATCATTGCTACTTTTAATGCCAGTGAGTTTGACTTTCTTCTGTTTTCTATCATTCTCTCATCTTCCGTCTCTTTGAGAATATTGCTGATAAGCGGATATGCAAAGAAAGCCAGGTAAGCAAAATAAAACAGCGAACTGGAATCTCCTGTTTTGAAATACTCAAAACCTCTAAACCCGATAATGCCTATCATCCAAAAATACTTGAATCCATTGTTTTTCTTTTTCATAACATTCGAAGTTTATATAAGATCTATAATTTGTGATAAATATATCACAAATATTTAAATAAAGTGACGTATACATCACTTTATCTCTCATAGCCTCAATCAAATATTCTTAAAGAAACACATCTACAATAGGTTAATTATAAAACATTTATGCTTTAATAAAATTTCTTATCATTTTTTATTCTTATCATTTTAAAAAAAAATCTAACTTTGTTTGTTATATAGGAGTACTATACATAAGAGAAAAACAAAACGATTTTACAAAATGAACATTAGTAAATATATTTGCATCCTTTGTGCATTCATGCTCCTTCCTTTATTTGTGAAAGCTCAAATAATAAAACCTGTCACCAAAAGACAAGCTAAACAAATAGGGAAAGATATTTACATTACCAGCTCTGGTGATACAACACTTATTGTCAACGCCATAAGCAAAGGTTTGAAAACACCCGAAACAAAATTTTTATTCCGCAACAAGAAAGACGCAGAACTCGATTCTATATTTTCTGACAAAAAATCAGATTATATCTCATTAGAAACAGCCACATTAGACATCAACAGACTGATTCGCGAAATAGAAACAGAACAAAAAATGAGCCGCGGAAACAACGATGCGCTCTCATTCCGTCTATCGAGTAAGAATAGAGACATGAGAAAGAAGGAGTTGGAGGCCAGAGAAATATCGGATGAGATAGCTAGAAAAGATTATTCTGTACAGGAACTGGCAGCATTGTATGCCATGTTTGGCGACAAACCAACTTACTACATTAACGGTATAGAAGTTCCCGCAACAATAGCAAACCAGCTATATCCGTCTGAAATTCTGGAGAAAACGATGCGCGTAGCAGACACTGCATCCGGCAATCCCAATGGCGAAATATGGTACAAGGTAGCAGAGAAAGCACTTAAACGAATAAAACTTCCTGTTAATATGGCGTATGATTCAGGATCGAACGCAACCGTCTATACAGAAGCAGGAAAAGACCTCTCTACATATATAAAGGAAGTAGAAAAGATAGAAAGAGAGAGAAGCAAAGCAAATCTGAAATCACAACCTGTGATAAAAAGAGAAAGAACCCCTGACGGAAAACAGATAGACAAAGTCGTATTACAGCCAGATAAATCATCTGACGACAATGAAGGAAACCAGACAATAGATAAGGTCACATATGGCACACGCGTTATTTCTAGAACTGTAAACAATCAGAGAACAGACACAAATGAAGAAAATCAGGCTGTAAGCCCTACATCAAGAACTCCGATTCCGGTTGTAAGAAAATCGTATAATGAAGAGAACTCTCAACCAACGACCTCCACAAAGAAGCAGCAAGAAGTGCGAAAGATAGAACCAGAGGTCAAAGAAGAAAAAGAGGTTCCCAAAAAATCGGTAAAACGCATAAAGGAAAGACATCAAAGCCAGAACGAGGACGATACCGAAACAATACAGGAATAAGTTAAGCTTTCAACAGCTTTTCTATAATAACAGGAAAGTGCGTATACTCAAGTGTATGCACTTTTTTTGCAACATCCTCATATGTATCACTTTTCAGCACCGGACATTTAGCCTGAAATATAACAGCACCTTCATCATAATTTTCATTCACATAATGTATCGTGATTCCCGATTCGGTTTCCCCGGCTTCTACCACAGCTTTATGAACCGCATCGCCATACATACCCCTTCCTCCGAACTTAGGAAGTAAAGCAGGATGAATATTTACTATTTTATCAGGAAAGGCTTGCAAAAGATTATCTGGCACTTTTAGTAAAAAACCAGCTAAAACAATAAAATCAACATTCCTTTCTATCAGACAATCAAGAACTTTACTTGTTAATTCAAAATCATTTTTGGCAAAGGTCACAGATTCTATATTCATCTTTTTTGCACGCTCATGCACAAAAGCATCTTTCTTGTTCGATACTATAAGAACGATATTGACATCATCATTTTCTTTGAAATATTCGGCTATATTTTCAGCGTTAGACCCTGATCCTGAGGCAAAAATGGCTATATTTATCATTTATTCCGATTATGCATATCTGCACACAAACAAAAATAATGTGCAATTTTAACTATTTTATCGGCAAAATATTTGTTTCATATATATAAAAAACTGTTACTTTGCACCGACAAAATTAGAAATAAAAATTAATTATTAATCAAAACTAAAAATTATGTCAGAAGTAGCATCTAAAGTGAAAGCAATTATCGTAGATAAGTTAGGCGTTGAAGAATCTGAAGTTACAGATACTGCAAGCTTCACTAACGACCTTGGAGCAGATTCACTTGACACAGTAGAATTAATCATGGAATTTGAAAAAGAATTTGGCATTTCTATTCCAGATGATCAAACTGAAAAAATCGCTACAGTAGGAGATGCTGTCTCTTACATTGAAGCAAATGCAAAATAATCTTTTTTCCTACATTTACTTATGGAATTAAAAAGAGTAGTAGTAACAGGTCTAGGCTCGGTAACTCCTATTGGCAACGATGTAGAAACTACATGGAAAAATGCCATTGAAGGTGTGAGTGGGGCTGGACCTATTACTCATTTTGATGCGTCGAAATTCAAAACACAATTCGCTTGCGAAGTGAAGAATTTTGACCCTTCTGTCCATCTCGACAGAAAAGAAATACGCAAATGCGATAGATACACATTACTCGCCATAGCCTCTTCGGAGGAAGCGATTGCTGACTCGAAACTTGATTTCGACAAAGTAAACCGCGACAGAGTTGGTGTCATTTTTTCTGCCGGTATTGGTGGTATAAAAACTTTCGAAGAAGAAGTTGCATACTATTTTACTCATCAGGAAATGGGACCTAAATTCAATCCTTTCTTCATCCCTAAAATGATTTCTGATATCGCCGCAGGCCATATCTCTATCAGACATGGACTGAGAGGACCTAACTATGGTACAGTATCTGCTTGTGCATCTTCTACACATAGTGCAATCTCGGCATTCGACCACATACGTTTAGGTAAAGCTGACATAATCGTTGTTGGAGGAGCAGAAGCTGCAATCACAGAATCAGGTGTTGGCGGATTCAACGCTATGACAGCCCTTTCTACCCGCAACGATTCTCCTCAGACCGCTTCTCGTCCATTCAGCGCCAGCCGCGACGGATTCGTTATAGGAGAAGGCTCAGCATGTCTTATATTCGAAGAACTAGAACATGCTTTGGCTCGCGGAGCTAAAATATATGCAGAAGTTATCGGTGGAGGTATGTCTGCAGACGCTTACCACCTAACAGCATCGCATCCCGAAGGACTTGGAGCCAAACTGGTAATGAGAAATGCTCTGCAAGATGCTCATATAGCTCCTGAAGATTTGGATTACATCAATGTGCACGGAACTTCTACTCCTGTAGGTGACCCTTCGGAGGTGAAAGCAATAAAAGAAGTATTCGGGGAACACGCTTACAACCTTAACATCAGTTCTACTAAATCGATGACAGGCCACTTGCTTGGTGCTGCCGGAGCTTTAGAAACTCTGTTCTGTGTGTTAGCAGTACAAAATGATATAGTCCCTCCTACTATCAACTATACAGAGGGTGATGAAGATCCTGAGATTGACTATAAGTTAAATCTAACTTTTAATAAGACACAAAAAAGGACTATCAATGCCGCCCTTTCTAATACATTTGGTTTTGGAGGACATAATGCCTGTGTGATAGTAAAAAAGTTTAAGAAATAAGTCACAACGTGCTTAAAAAGATATATCGAAAAGTAAGGCTTCTTCCTAAAAGAGGGAAGGAGCCTTATGTATCTTTTTTCAAAATATGTGGCTTCTATCCTTACAATATAACATTCTACGAACAAGCCCTGCTACACAAGTCCTCTTCCATAAAGATGAAAGATGGAAGGTGGATAAACAACGAGCGTCTTGAATTTCTTGGCGATGCAATATTAGATGCCATTGTTGCCGATATTGTATTCAAAGAATTCGAATACAAGAAAGAAGGTTTCCTCACCAATATGCGCTCTAAGATAGTACAGCGCGAAACTTTGAATAAGCTGGCACTCGATTTGGGTATCGACAAGCTTGTGAAAACATCGACACGCAATACTGCTCCAAATACACATATGTACGGCAATGCATTAGAAGCACTGATCGGAGCTATTTATCTGGATCAGGGATACAGAGCAGCAAAAAGATTTGTATTCGAACGTCTTATTCAACAGCACTTGAATATAGACAATGTAGCCGAGTTGGAAGCAAACTACAAATCGAGGCTCATAGAATGGAGTCAAAAACAGAAGATATCTGTTAGTTTCGACCTTGTAGACAGCTTCGTAGACGACAATAATACACCTATATTTAAAACAGCTGTATTTATAGTTGGAGAACAAGCCGGATTAGGGACAGGTTACTCCAAAAAAGAATCTCAACAGAAGGCTGCCAAAGAAGCATTCAACAAACTACAACATAACTCAAACTTCCGCAATCATATATTCGAATTACACGAACAGCAACAGCTCCTGCATAAAGGATATGTGAAATCACAAGAAGAAACAGCAAAAGAATAAAGGACGGTTTTCACCGCCCTTATTATTTATAATCTGGATTGTATCTTCTAATACTTAAAACTACTTCCACCCAAAAATTCTCTCAACAAAGAAGTCGGAGGCAACTCACGATCGTGCACATAATTGAAATATCTTAAAAACTTCAACAATCTGTGAGCCTCTGCATATTCGGGTGCACTGTTAGGTACTTGCGACAAGATAGGTTCTGCATAACGCCTCAAAGCAGGAAACTCATACATCATTGCCGAATTAAACATTACGTCAGCATTTTCCTGATATGGAAATATCCATTTATCTTCACCCTTTCTTACACTAGCCCAACGGGAAAGTGTATCTATTGCCGAATAGCTACGATAACGGTAATCACGGATCAGACGACGCAACAGACGATTATCTGTTGTCGGTATCCAGTTATGATTATCAAGCGAGATAGTAGTCAATGCAGACACATACACTTTAAACTTCTGATGATCGGGTATACTGACAGTCAAATCAGGATTTAGACCATGAATACCTTCTATAACCAAAATTGAATTTTTCTCAAGCTGTAGTTTATCGCCTTTATATTCTCTCTTTCCTGTTGTAAAATTGAATGAAGGTAAAGCCACATTATCACCTTTGAGTATATTCTCCAGATCTTCATTGAATTTTGGAATATCCAATGCATACAGAGATTCAAAGTCGTAGTTTCCATCTTCATCCAATGGTGTCATATCACGGTCTACGAAATAGTTGTCAAGAGATAATCCTACCGGCTTTATCATATTTACCATCAACTGTACTTCGAGACGCATACGAAATGTCGTTTTACCCGACGATGAAGGACCTGATATGAGCACCACACGCACACCATCCTTAGCACGCCCGGCTATTTCTTCTGCTATATTAGCTATCCTTTTTTCCTGATAAGCTTCCGAGATCTTAATCACATCAGTCATCCGCCCTTCTTTGGCAGCTATATTTATATCCCCTACATTATCCAGCCCTACTATATTCAGAAATTTGAGTTGCTCTTTATATACATTGTACATTTTATCCTGAACAATAACAGGCTCCAATTCGACAGGGTTGCTTCTATTCGGTATGCGAAGCAACAGTCCGTCATTATATAACTCCAATCCGAATAAATGTATGTAACCTGTAGACGGAGTAAGACAACCATAGAAATAATCGACAGAGCCATTCAAACGATAATATTTCGAATATAGCTCACCCGAAGTCTCCAACAGCACAGCTTTATCTTCAAAACCTCTCTCTCTGAACATTTCCACGACTTTTGCAGTCTCTTCTTCTACACCTTCGAACCTCAAATCATCATCGATATATTTCTGAATTTTTGCTTTTATAGCCCCTACAGTACCTTCACCGATAGTAGTGACACCACTTATTGTACAGAAATAACCCAGCGATATAGGATGTTCGATGCGGAGCTGCGCATTAGGAAAAATTTCGGCAACAGCCTTGGCAAACAAAAAACACAAAGAGCGCACATATGTACGCATTCCGGCAGGTTCGGTAATATCTATAAAATTTACAGTCTTATTGCTATAGGCCTGATAATCGAGCGGCTCAGTCTTATTATTTACTCTAGCCGCCACTATTTTATGTTCAGATTTGACATCAAATTCTTTAAGCATCTCCAGTAGAGATGTTCCTACAGGGAACTCCTTGTATATGTCTGTGTTAGTACAACGAATTGTTATTTTATTTTCCATAAACTGAATAAATTTATTTACAAAAACAAAGGATGTTTTTATAATTAAAAACATCCTTTATGCTATAAAGTTAAGTAAAATTATTCATTAAAAAAATTCATTTATCCAACCTTCTTCTTGGTTAGACCTGAACTTTATATCAATGGCATCCCATAAGCCTCTGCTTCTTTACGCATCTCGCAAGGCCAAATACCTGCCTGTATTTCTCCAATATGACCTTTACGTAGATAAAACATACACAAGCGGGATTGACCTATTCCGCCTCCAATTGACTGAGGCAGTTCGCCATTCAGTAAACGCTTATGGAAATACAATTCTTTACGCGACTCTTGTCCCGTCGCTTGCAATTGTTCCATAAGGACTTCTTTATTTACACGTATTCCCATCGAAGACAGCTCCACTGATTGTTGCAAAACAGGATTCCATACGATAAGATCCCCATTTAAGCCACGGTATCCGTTTTCCGATTTAGTAGTCCAGTCATCATAGTCCGGTGCACGCCCGTCATGAGACTCTCCGTTACTTAAAACCCCACCGATGCCGATGATAAATACCGCACCATATTCTTCCGCTATTTTGTTTTCACGCTCCTTAGCTGTCAGATCGGGATATCTTTGCAGCAATTCTTCGGAATGTATAAATGTTATCTCCTCTGGGAGTATAGGAGCAATTACAGGGAAGGCTTCATGAAGAAGGTATTCTGTACGCACCATCGCCGAATAGATACGTTTTACTGTGTTTTTAAGAAAATCAAGATTTCTGTCCTTTGGAGACATTACTCTCTCCCAATCCCACTGATCCACATAGAGCGAGTGCAAGTTCCCTAACTCCTCGTCAGCACGGATAGCGTTCATATCGGTATAAATACCGAACCCTTCATTAATATGATAATCGGCCAATGTAAGCCGTTTCCATTTAGCAAGAGAATGTACTATTTCAGCCCGTTCTTCTCCCATATCTTTTATTGGAAAATTTACGGCGCGCTCGACTCCGTTCAGGTCATCGTTTATACCCATTCCTTTCAGTACAAATAAAGGAGCAGTAACTCTTCTTAAGCGAAGTTCGGATGATAAATTTTGCTGAAAAAAATCTTTTATTCGCTTGATACCCATTTCAGTTTGCTGTAAATCAAGCAGTGCGCGGTATTTGCTAGGTTTGATTAAATAACTCATTTTTGTGTTTTGAACAATTCTACTATTAAATGCGCCACAAAGTTAGCCTTAATCTGTTAATCTGAAAATATTTCCAGCATCAATTTGTACATTTTGATAATAATAATTTTCATCTATTCTATTAATTTTTCCGATACCCTCATCCCTTGCTGTTCTTTCATCATAAGAAGCCTGAAAACAATATTAAAAAAAGTACCCCTGATTGAAAATTCAATCAGGGGTATCCTCTATTCTTAATAATGATTGCTCTTATTTTTTCAGAATATACAAATTTGCCGTTTCTCCGGTAATTTTATTTCCTTCCATATCCAATTGGGTTAAAGTGTTTTCTCCGACAAAATATTTACTCGGAGCATCCTTTATTCCATCCAGAATAATCGTATTACCTTTATCATTCCATGTATATTTTCCTTTTTCTTCAAAAGTTGCGTCTTTTTTGTTTACATACTCACTCTTCTTCACATATGTACTATCGCCCACAGTTATAGACACGATTATCCCTTCTCCGCTTGCCGAAGGAATTTTCCCTGTATAGGTACCTTTATAATCAAGTGAATTTTTAGCATTATGCTCATCGGCAATATTTTTCGCTATTTCAGAAAACTCACTCACAGAAGCCTTCTCCTCAGGCTCCTTATCCTTTTGAGTATTCCCTCCGCAGCTGTATAGAATACCTATAGCTGCAATCATTACAAATATTTTCTTCATTTCTTTTCTTCTTTTTTCTCTTCGTCTTTATGTATTTTGACTTCATAGCCCAATTTTTCAATTGCTTTCTGAAGCTTATCTACTGTTGTCTGAGCCTTCTTATATTCTATTTTGACAGTCTTTTTCTCCAAATTGACCTTCATATCTGTTACCCCTTTTTCGAAGGCTATATTTTTTTCAATTTTTTTCTGACAATTTTCACATGTCATTGACACATCAAACGTCACTGTTTCTTTATCATTTTTCACAGCCTTCTTATCTTGAGCAAAAAGAACGACTGATCCTGCACCTAATAACAATAACATTGCGATTAAAAACACTTTTATATCCATCTTTTTCGTTTTTGTGTTTAATATTTAAACAGATTAATACTAATAAAGTTTGCCTATCATTGCAAACCAATGTTAATTTTTGTTCTCATTTATCCCATATCACACAGACAGGTAATCAGATTGCGATCTCCATAAGCATTATCTACACGAGCGACATTTATCCAGAATTTATTATCTTTTACAAATTGCAATGGATAAGCAGCCTTCGAACGTGGATAAGTATGCTTCCACTCATCTGCACAAACTTCATATTCGGGATGCGGAGCATTTACCAATACATTATCTTCTTTGGTATAAGTTCCGTTTTCCACTTCCTTAATCTCTGTCCAAATCTGATTCATTGTATCAACGAAACGATTCAATTCTGCCAAACTTTCACTTTCAGTAGGCTCTATCATCAAGGTTCCATGCACAGGAAATGACAATGTCGGTGCATGATAGCCATAGTCCATCAGGCGCTTAGCTATATCAGACTCAGTAATACCCGAAGTCTCTTTTACCTTGCGGCACTCAAGAATAAGCTCATGCCCTACCCTTCCGGTAGTTCCTCTATATACGACACCATAGGTGTCTTTCAAGCACTCGGCTAGGTAATTCGCATTCAATATTGCAATCTTAGTAGCATGGGTAAGACCTTCAGCTCCCAGCATACGGATATATCCATAAGTAATAGGCAAGATACCCGCACTACCATACGGAGAAGAAGCCACGGTATTCACTGTGCTTCCATCCAGTTCGGGGTGATGCGGCAAGAAAGGAATCAAATGTTCAGCAACACATATAGGTCCTTCGCCAGGCCCTCCACCACCATGAGGAATTGCAAATGTCTTATGCAAATTCAAGTGACAAACATCTGCACCGATGAAACCTGGATTGGTTAGACCAACCTGCGCATTCATATTTGCACCGTCCATATATACTTGTCCGCCATATTCATGTACGACCTTACACATCTCGCGAATTTCTTTCTCGAAGATACCGTGTGTTGATGGATAAGTAATCATACATCCGGCTAAATCATTTTTATGCAATTCGGCCTTAGCTCTCAAATCTTCTAAAACAACATTCCCTTGTTCGTCACATGCTACGGTTACAGTATCGTATCCTGCCTGTATGGCTGATGCCGGATTAGTACCATGGGCTGATGCCGGAATAAGGATAATATTGCGATGTTCCTGTCCTATGCTCTCCTGATATTTTCGTATCGTCATCAGTCCTGCGTATTCGCCTGCTGCACCTGAATTTGGTTGGAAGCTCACTCCCGCAAATCCTGTAATCTCTTTCAGATATTCGCCCAGCTCTGTAATTAGCTCATAATATCCCTGTGTTTGAGATTCGGGTGCATATGGATGTATATTTTGAAACCCGCCTAACGAAAGAGGCAACAACTCCGATGCCGCATTCAGCTTCATTGTACATGAGCCTAGCGAAATCATGGAATGAGCCAAAGATATATCCTTCCTGTCGAGACGCTTGATATAACGCATCAATTCCGTCTCGGTATGATATATGTTGAATACCTCATGTTGTAGATATTCACTCTTGCGCAAAAATTTATCCTGAATTGTCATTTTCTCAGGCAAGTCGTCGATCATATATACTTCCATACGTTCTACGGCAAGAGAGAATACGGCTAACAACTCATGCGCTTTATATTCTGTTATAGTTTCATCGATACTGATTCCTATTTCTCCGGCTTCATAATATCGTAGATTGATATCGCGCATTTCAGCTTGTTCGCGCATCGCATATTGAGATATGCCGCTAGGCAAAGCTATCTTCAGCGTATCAAAATACTGCTCATTCAACACTTTATAGCCCAATTCTTTCAATTCATCAGCTAACAGAGACGTCACCGAATGAATACGTTTCGCTATTTCCTTCAACCCTTTCGGCCCATGATATACAGCATAGAAACCTGCCATAGTTGCAAGTAAAGCTTGTGCCGTACAGATATTGGATGTAGCTTTCTCGCGCTTAATATGTTGTTCTCTGGTCTGCAAAGCCATCCGATAAGCAGATTTGCCATAAGCATCTTTCGAAACACCGATTATACGCCCGGGTACAAAACGTTTATAGTCTTCTTTCGTAGCGAAAAAACCTGCAGAGGGCCCGCCGTAAAACATCGGCACCCCAAATCGTTGGCTGCTTCCGAATGCAATATCTGCGCCCCATTCTCCCGGAGGCACAAGTAATGTAAGTGCCATCAAATCGGTAGCTACAGCAACCTTACAATCGGCTTCATGTGCCTTCTGCGTAAATCCTGCATAATCTTCAATGCTTCCGTTAGAATTAGGATATTGTATAACAGCTCCAAAGAATCCGTCTTTGAGGTCGATCGTATTATAGTCTCCGACAACAACTTCAATTCCCTGTGGAGCCATACGAGTATTTATAACCGCCAATGTCTGAGGAAAAATATTCTGATCTACAAACAACTTATTTGCCTCAGCCTTTATTTGTTCGCGGCTGCGAAGGGCGTACATCATCGTACCTGCTTCGGCTCCGGCTGTAGCCTCATCGAGCAAAGAACAGTTCGATAATGGAAGACCTGTAAGTTCGCTGACCATTGTCTGGAAATTCATCAAGGCTTCAAGCCGGCCTTGTGATATCTCCGCCTGATATGGCGTATATGAGGTATACCACACAGGATTCTCGAAAACATTACGGAAAATTGGAGCCGGACAAACAGTATCATACCATCCCATTCCAATGTAGGATGCACATATACGATTTTTAGATGCCATCAAAGCCATCTCTTCTGCATACTCATGCTCGCTCAGTGCTTCAGGTAGTTTAATTCCGTTCTGAAGCCTTATATTTTGTGGTATTGTTTGTTCTATCAGTTCGTCAAGCGATTTGACTCCGATTTTCTCTAACATTACTTTCTCATCTTCTGAGTTGATGCCAATGTGCCGATGTTGAAATTTTTCGCCTTTCATGTGCTTTTCATTTATTGTAAATAAAAATTACTCTTGATTTCTTCTCTGATTGTAGTTAACGGTCCATGACCTGAATATACGATTGTATCTCCGGGAAGCGTTATCAGTTTTTCTTTAATGCCTTCAATCAGTTGCTTATGACTGCCACCCGCCAAATCGGTACGGCCTACACTGCCTCTGAACAAGACATCTCCTACAAATACGCATCCTGCATCTTGGTTATAGAAGACAATACTGCCCGGAGAATGACCCGGTATCTGCAACACTATAAATTTTTGCTTTCCGAATGTGACTTCATCATTCTCGTTAAGATACCTTCCTATTTTTGGTATTCTTCCGTCGGCATCCTTAAACCCGAACATTTCCAGCTGTGCCGGCATTTGTTCGAGTAAAAACTCATCGCCTTTGTTAGCCTGTGTATCCAGATGAAATTGTTCATGGATAAAGTTATTCCCAAATACATGGTCAAAATGCAGGTGTGTATTAAGCAGATGCTTTACGACCAAATCGTTATCGAGAATAAAATCCAGAAGCAATGACTTTTCATCGGGAAAGAAACAACCCGGATCAATGATCACACATTCTTTCGTCTCATCATACGCTATATACGTATTTTCGCTAATGGGGTTAAATTCAAATATTTTGACTTTCATATGTTATTTAAATGACTATCTGTTAAAAATGAGTATAAAGATACACATTTATCAGGAGTAAAACTAGCCATTTATCGAGAATAACATGTGTTATGAATATATAAAAAAGCAGCATATTATAATAATATGCTGCCTGTTAACTTAGGATAAAAAGCCTATAAGTAATTCTTTTTACATTTATTTTATGCTTTACTACCCCAACTCAGGTATTTTTAAGATGTGCCCTGCCTTTCCCTACAGTAAAAGAAGTCATCGGTCTTATTTTCAACAAATCAGATTCGGAAATTCCCTTTTTATATGTTGCAAGATATTCATCATGCACTTTTTTAGTCCACAAATGCACTTTTGACACCTCTCCTTCTTTTTTCGCCCAACTATAGACAAAGAATACAATATTGTGACGACTGTAAGATTTAAGGTCTGCACCATTTACTCCTTTACCATCGAGCCATATCTGGTTTTTAGGATTTATACAGGCCCTCCACTCATCCTTATTCGGATTTCTTAACTTAAAGGGACTTAGTGGTCCACTGAAATGAATATAAGTTGAATAGCGCTGTTCTTTTGTCATCTTTACATACAGAATATATAATCGATCCCTATCTTCATTTGACAAATCCATAGAGTTCCACTCCACCTTATCTCCTTCTTTACTTCCTGCATCCGAACGTATATACTTATCGGTGATTTTTTTATATTCATTCAATTCTGCCTGAGAAACACCATTTTCCGGAATTATAATATTATCTGCTAACCCTGTAGATTCTTCAACTGTTTTCGCCAACATATCAACTTTTTCAGTCATAGTTTTTGTTGAGAAAACAGAAATAGCAATCGCAAACAGAGGAACAATCATCGCCGCTTTACACAAAATCTTTCTTTTAGATGTTATTTTGCTCATCATAATTAATCTTTTTTTAGTTATTAAATAATTGAAATTGCTGGCCAGAGACAATTTGTTATTCTTATTCACTTCATCCAAGAGGATCAATTGATAGTGAGAAATATCACTATAATTGTCAATTACATTTTCATCTGCTAAAAACTCATGATTTAGTTTTATCTTACTTTTATATAAATATATTATCGGATTGAACCATAGAAAGACGGAAAGCAACTCTATAAAAACAACATCTAAAGTATGCTTTTGCCTTACATGCGTTAACTCATGCAAGAATATTTCTTTTTTTATGTTTTTATGTTCGAAGTCATGCCTATTGACAAAAATATAATTAAAGAAGCTATGTGGCACAAGGTCATTTTCGGCAATAATAAGTTTAGCCTCGTGGTAAATCAACACTTTGCTTCCCTTCGCCAATTCTATGAGTCTGTATATATTTACACAAAAGCGTATCAATAAAACAGTACAGACTATAATATATAAAGCAAGTATCCAATTGTTTGATAAAATAGTACTCCAATCCATTTTATCTGAAACAGATACTACCGGAGAACTTGTTTGCATTATAGTAGCGTCATTCACAATGCTACCTTGTAGCTGACCATAATTATCTAACAAAATAATCTGTTCGGAAATCATAGGTATATCTGTCAGAACACTTATTTCTATAAATGGTACGACAGCTGCAAACACAAGACTCATCAATAAGTAAAACCGCTTGAAGTGATGCATCTTTTCTTTTTCCAGAAAAAAATGATATACCAGAAGAAGCAATGATGCACACAATGTCATTTTCAGCAGATAGACAATCATGATTTTTTCTTCTTAATTTCTTGTTCTACTATTTTTTTTAAATCTTCCAGTTCGGCAGCAGACAAATTACTTGTCTTCGTAAAAAAAGAGGCGAATTGTAAAGCAGAATTTCCAAAGAAATCCTTAATAAGATCACTTACATGACCTGAAAAATAATCGTCCTTCTTCACAATAGGATAATATTCTCTGGAATTGCCAAACAATTTGTAACCAATAAAGCCCTTATCCTGCATTCTTTTCAATAAAGTAGCAATTGTTGTTGCTGCAGGTTTTGGCTCCGGATAGCTATCTATTATATCTTTCATGAACATCTTTTCATTTGTCCATATATATTCCATTAATTGCTCTTCGGCTTTTGACAAACTCATTATTCTACAAATTGATATTTAATTCTACAAATGTAGAAGTATTTTTTAAAAGAACAAATATTTTAGTAAAAAAATAGAGGCGGCCTGATTTTGCCACCTCTAGTAGTTATTTTTTATATAAATTGTTAATACGCTGCTGTGAAACGTTTGCGACTGAACTTATGATTTTCCAATTCATCGACAATAGCGACAGCAAGGTCTTCTACTGACAATACAGAGTCTCCGTTTTTGTCAAAAACAGGTTCTTCTGTACCTATTCTATATTTACCTGTTCGCCCTGTCTTAATACCTTGATGCATATTTATAGCCGGAGAAAACATTGTCCAATCTAGCTTTTCCTCTTTTTTCAAAATATTCAGATAATCTCTAGCAGCCGTAGCTCCCGGTTTAATTTCTTTCGGAAAACCTTCCCTATCCACGATCTGCTTACCATCGATATATAAACTGCCCGCTCCGCCGATAACCACATAACGCTTAACTTCAGCTTCTTTCACAGCCTCCTGAATGGCAGCTGATCCTTTCAAAAAATCATCATAAATATTAGGGTTTGACCAGCCCGGATTAAATGCACTCAATACAACATCATTCCCTTTTATAGCATCAGCTAAAGCCGTTACATCTGTAACATCCACAGCAACGACTCGAGGCTTTCCTTCTTTTACAGGAATCTTACTTACCGAACGTGCAATTGCTGTCACATCATAATTTCTACTTAACAACTCTTCTAACAAGTGTGAGCCGACAAAACCTGTGGCCCCAATCAAAGCTACTTTCATAATTTTCTTATTTTTAATTCACAAATCTGTATCTACAAACATTACAGTTATAAATAAAAAAAACTATCCGAACTTAGAGCTGAATTCGGCTACTGTTATTCCTGACAATTGATTTGTCATCACCTTTTCAGCCTCTAGATTCAAATCATTGAGATGTTTATTTATTTGGCGACCAACAGAACATTTCGGATTCGGAGAAGCCAGAGAATTCCCTAATATGGACTGAGAGCTAACAATCTTGTAAATATCCGACAAATAAATAGTATCTGCCGGTTTAGCAAGCATACATCCACCATTTTTGCCTTCCTTGCTTATAACAAATCCGTGCTTGCGAAGATTCGATAGCTCTTTTCTTACCAACACAGGATTGATATTCATGCTTCCAGCTAAATAATCGGAAGATATCCACTCTCCTGTATTCCTAGCTAAAAGCACCAAAACATGTATTGATATTGAGAATCTACGGTCGCCCATTCTGTAATATTTTTAATTACAGTACAAAGATATATACATTATACTGAAAAACAATAGAAAAGAGATAAATTATTGATTATTTCAAATCATCACATAGACGATCTTCTTTGTTTTGAAGTATTCTTCCTGAAAGAACATTGATAAATCATCGGCTTCTGCAGTCTTCTTGAAGGGATGTAGCTCACTCTCGAGATTGCCACCCTTCAGGCATATTAAACCGTTGGGTAGAGCATTATGTTGTTCTTTAGAAATATTTTTACGAACAATTTTCACTAGATCGGGCAAAGGCATTACAGCACGGCTCACGGCAAAATCAAATTTACCTTTTTCTTCTTCGGCGCGGCAATGACGGAATTGGATATTTTCAAGTCCTATAGCATTAGAGACTTCTGTTGCTACTCTTATTTTTTTACCTATGCTATCTACCAGCAAGAAGTCACATTTGGGAAACAATATTGCCAATGGCACACCCGGAAAACCTCCTCCCGTACCAACGTCCATTATTTTAGTACCATCGGTAAACTGTATCAGCTTGGCTATAGCCAGTGAGTGAAGGACATGATGCGTATACAGATTTTCAATATCCTTGCGGGAAATGACATTTATTTTAGAATTCCAGTCGGCATACAAATCATACAATGCAGCAAACTGTTGTTTTTGAATATCGCTGATATTCGGAAAGTACTTAAGTATTATATCCATATTATATGCCTACAAGGCCAGATATAGGCGAGCCTTCTTTCAATATTATTTTTATTTCGCTGTATGGAAGAAATACTCTTATCTCCCCAAGTGTAGGAGCTGAATATTCTCCGGGATTGAAAATATATGTTATCCCTTTATCATCTACCGAAAAATTATTGCTTGATGTCAGATCTTCGATTCCCCAGTATCCATACATCAATAGATCTTCGGGGGTCTGCACTTTATTTTGTTCTACTATTTTTTTTATCAACAATGGATTCAATACTTCTTTATAATCCGTTACATATATATCCTTTTCATATATACTTTCGCCTGTACTCAGATTAATCACCGCATTACGGTATGAGGTAGAAGAATTAGCCCCGCCTTTATAATCCATCGACGTTATCTGATACGATACCAATCCTCCTTTGTCAAAAAGAACTTTCGTGCTTAATGTTTTGTAATAAGAGAAGTAATCTTCAGGATCATCTGATTCCGCCCAATCTGGGAACTGCTCCGATGCATCTTGCTTATAATTTTCGATATAATCTTCGATATATTTATCTACTGCATCCTTAGGACTGAATTTTTCATATTTTTCGTCTTCCATGAAGGCAAAATTCAATTCAGACTGCATTTTGCTCAATACATTCTGATTAGAATATTTGACGGGAAATATATAATTGATCTTTAATGAACATGATGGTTTTGTAGAATCGTTTTCCAAATGATAAATCTTAGCGACAGACACAGAATCGTAAACTATATCGTTAGGAGTATCGCTTTTCTTTTTTGTTTCGCATGAAAACAGCATAGCGAAAACAAGAATAATTAAACTAAAACGCATAAATATGGTCTTCATAATACATCTCTTTTAACACTACAAATATACGATAAAAAGGAAATGTGTTACTTTTATAATAAAATTTTTACATCAATTATAATTATAATACATTTCCAGTCACTGAAATCAAAAAGCTATTGCCTCTGTTTCAGACAATAGCTTAATTTTATAAAAAGGATCCGTATTTTCTTAAATGTAGTATTCCGGCTTTCTATTTGTTGATAGAATAACCTTTTGTATTAGCAAGCGCCAGAATCGATTCATTTATCGCCTTTCCCAAATCATCTCCGGTATTATCATTCTTTGCCTGCTCGTCAATATACGCCTGTCGTTTTTTTGCAAGTTCATTAATTTCTTTTTGAATAGAAGTTCTTTCCGACTCTTTTTTGGCTATTAATTTCTGCACTTCGTCTTTAGATTTGTTTTGTAATTCTTTCGGTAATTCCGATTCTTTAATAACGCTCAATGCATTCTTATCTCGTTTCACCTTATCTACCAAGTCCCATGCACTGTTATCGTATATAGTTGCGGATTTACTAACAGCACGCTCGGTCAGATTAGATTTTGAAATAGACTTGGCATTCTTATCCTGCATTATTTGATTCTCTTGGCGAATCCGGCCTGTACTTCCATAACTTATATATGTAGCATTCAGCTTTTCATTGCATAAGCTTATTCTGTCATCATATGGCGTATCATAATGGCGTACCCGCGCATTGTGATCAATATTGAAAAACTTGCCTTTCCCCCTTATTGCACCGTCGCGCCACATACCTGAAATACCAGTCTCACGATTTCCGCAATGAATAGTATTCACATAGATATCTTTACCTAACGCCTTATCAATAGACTCCTTGTACGAAATACGTCCTTGCGTGAAAGGCTCGTTACCTGCTATATAGACAAGCTTCATATCTGCTTTATTCTTCCCCCAATCCAGCATTTTCACAGCCTTATCTATAACCGCACCGCAATATTCGTCTCCGCCATAGGTGGTAAGAGCAAATAATTTTTGAGAAATAAAGTCCAAATCTGTCGTCAATGGTGTAACTTGTCTTATATAATCGTTTGTACGTATATTATCATTACCATATTCATATATAGCTATTTCTATTTGAGGTGCAACACCATTAAACTTCAATGTGGTGAGCGTATTCACGACATTCCATAATCGAGACTTTGCTTGTTCTATCAATCCATCCATACTACTCGATGTATCCAATAAGATAGCAACCTGTATCTTAGGAGTTTCAGTTACATAATACGGATTATTAATATCACTATGTGGCGAGATTACACTCTTTATGGGCAAACTCACTATGGTTAGAAGCATTATCAAAACCGTCAAAAAACATCTTTTTTTCATAATTGTAAAATTTTAGTTGGTTGTATGCTCAAATGTATAGTGTTAAAAATTACGATTTCGGTCAAAATGGGTAAACCGTCGTTTTGAATTGGTGAAACATTGAGTATAAATGTTTTTAAATTATTTACTTTACAATCTCAACATGATTGAATTTATGAAACACCTAAAATATCTGTTTATCCTCATTGTTATACTCGCTGCTCAACCAAACAGGGCACAAACACCCATTGGAAAAGGCACTCCAGAAAAGGAGAGTTTACTGAAAGTTTCAAAAGACATCGAAGCCGGTAAATCTGACGAAGTTATAGCAGGGGGGTATGAAAAGCTTGCCAAGGATTTTGCATCTAAGGGTGATTTCGCGAAAGCCGAAGATTACTATAAAAGAGCAAAGAAACTCTATGAAAAAAGCAAAAATAAGCTGAAAGCCGCCGCTATAGACCGTGAAATAGCAAAAACCCAGGAGGCTCAGGGAAAAGTAACTGAAGCCATAGCCAGCTATGGCTCGGCAAGCAACACTCTGCAAGGTCAGGTACACGGCATTATCAATGCCAATGATGCCAGCCGCCTATCAAAAAAGAAAAACCCTCAGGCTCAGGCTGTACTCATACAACAAAATATCGATTTGCTGGAAAAGACAGATAATACGGAAGACAAAATAGTAGCGCGCCAACAAATGGCTCAGGTAAAAACCTATATGGGAGATAATAAAGGTGCACGAAAAGAGCTGACGCTCGCATTAAGAGAAACAGAGAGTAATTCGGAAAACTCATTCATAATAAAGAAAGAAATTGCTGATACATATTTGGCGGACAATCAGCCGGACAAAGCAATAGAACTCAATAAAGATTTAGTTGCTGAAATTAAAAAGACCAACAACCCGAAAGCTGAAGTGAAGCAATTGCAAAATTTATCTACCAATTATATTGAAGCGAACAAACCGAGTGAAGGAATACAAACTCTCCGGCAGGCATATGATTTGGCAGTAAATAACGGGCAAACACTTGAAGCTAAGAACAGCCTCGAACTATTAATCGAACAATATAAGAAAATAAAACAACCTCAGAAAGCCTTAGAAGCATATGCCGACTTTATGAGTAGACTGGAAATACTTGTAAAAAAAGACAGTACACTGATTGACGAAAAATTCTTCCAGATACAGGAAAAAAAGATATTACAGCTTGAAAAAGAAAGAGAGCTGAAAGATGCTCTGATATCGAAGACTAACACCTTCAATTATGTACTTATAGTAGCCATTATTCTTGTTCTGATATTCCTAATTTTTATAGCAAAAGCCTTATACTCCATCAAAAAGAAAAACAAGAAGATAGCCCTACAGTCTTTACGTAGAGAAATGAATCCACATTTCATATTCAATAGCTTAAACAGTGTCAATCAATTTATTGCACAAAACAACGAATTGGAAGCAAATAAATATTTGTCATCCTACTCTAAGCTTATGCGTAATATTATGGAGAATTCGAACAAGGATTTCATCCCGCTTTCCACCGAAATAGAACAAATGAAAGAATACCTCGATCTTGAATATATGCGTTTTAACGACAAATTCAAATATATAATGGACATAGACAGCTCTCTTGATACAGATGCCATCTATATACCCAATATGTTGATCCAACCGCAATTAGAAAATGCCATTTGGCACGGGCTCCGTTATAAAGAAAACAGAGGATTGCTTAGTCTTACAATCAAAGAAGATAACGGACACATACTAGCCATTATACAAGACAATGGTATAGGATTGAAAAAAAGCAAAGAATTAAAGACTAAGCATCAGAAAGAACATAACTCACGAGGACTGACTAATACGAAGGAACGTATTAACCTTCTGAACAGCCTTTACAATACAAATATAACGATAACTGTAGCCGAAAATGAAAGTGAAGACACAGGCGTAACAGTTACTTTACAATTTCCATTAATGGAGGAAAAAGTATGAATAGTTTTCAAAAAATTAAATGTGTAATAGTTGAGGATGAATCTGCCGCTAGAGAGGCTTTAAAAAATTATTTATCCAAGTATTGTCCTCAAGTAGAAGTCATAGGAGAAGCTCATAATGGCAAAGAAGCAGTCCCCATCCTTCACGATTTAGAACCTCAACTAGTTTTCCTTGATGTGGAAATGCCTTTCGGGAATGCCTTTGATGTACTCGAATCCTGCAAAGACTTATATTTCGAAACCATTTTTGTCACTGCTTTTTCTGAATATTCGCTAAGAGCTCTGAATCAAAGTGCTGCTTATTACCTACTGAAACCGATTAGTATAGAAGAACTCATCCTAGCTGTAAATAAAGTTCAGCAACACATTATCAATAAAGAGATATTTGACCGCAACAAAATCTTGGTCGAAAATTTCAAAGAAACGAAACCAGAAAAACAACAGGTAATACTTCCTACTCTCGAAGGCTTCGAAGTAGTAAAAATAGAAGATGTAGTCCGTTTACAAGGAAATGGTAATTTCACTGATATATACCTAAAAGATAAAAGCAAGAAAATGGTCTGCCGTTTTCTTAAGCATTTCCATGAAATATTACCCTACCCATTTGTTCGGGTACACAAATCACATATCGTAAACTTTGACTTTGTAAAGTCATACCATAAAAACTCTGGAGGATATGTTACATTGGCAGATGGTACAGAAATAGAAATATCATCGAGTTACAAGAATGATTTCCTTCACTTATTTAAAGCTTAAAAATTACAGCAAAGCAATTAGTCTTAAAAGCATTAACACTCCTTTGATATGTTAAAAATACGATAACACATTATTTTAATTTTAGTTAAAACGGGTCTTCTTGTCGTTTTGTTATTTTTTTTTAATATTTTTGCATCATGGCCCATAAAAAATTTACACAAAACAACATTCTAAATTAAGCCTAAACCTAAACAATACTAGAAATAATGCGATTAACATTTCTTTCTAAATTACATTATAATTGCCATATATTTAACTGTTTATATTTGGCGGTTATCTCTATTTTATTAGAGAGAGAGAGAGAGAGAGAGAGAGAGAGAGAGAGAGAGAGAGAGAGAGAGAGAGAGAGAGAGAGAGAATATAAATATATAAAAAAAATTAATTGATCTACAGAGAAACACAACAAACAAAAAAAAAACAGAGATCACGGTAGAAAACTTATAACAAATAAAGACAGACAAAAAAATATAAATTTATAATATTAAAAATAAAAAAAAAAAAAATTTATATTTTTAAAATAAATTTTAATACAATATATTTTTTTT
>JBKEBA010000105.1:0-28501 GCA_047972895.1 Dysgonomonas sp. | reverse complement strand
CTGTACCGCTCTTTAAGGTAATACGAGTTTTACAACATTTACACTCATAGGCCTCCTTGTCTTTTTTCCAATAATGATCTGTCCCTCCACACTTAGGACAAATTACTCCTACCTGATCTCGATATTCTTTGAACTTCTGCTTGCAACTAGCCTCATCGGGGAACGCAGTGATAAAATCAATTAATGTCATAGCTATCTGTTTTATGCAAAGATAATCATTTTAGGTTAATATGCGAGTATTCATTTATTTTTATATGCTTCTGTTATTTCTTCAAGTGTGAATTTACTCACAATCACTTCTAATTCCTTTTCTTTATCTCTCTCAAAAATTTCTTGATTCACTTCTGCAAGTCTCGTAATACAATTATTATTATAAATTTTCATAATTGCAATTTCTTCTTCTTTTTCAGTAATAGAAATTGTATAATTATCAATCGCTTCTTCTAATAGTTTTTTCTTATTTTCTGGTGTCTTAACATTAAAAATAATTCCTAAATCCTTATTGATTTTCGGCTCTCTTTTTGAATTTTCTCTTTTTGAATTATTTACTGATTCTTCTTTTTTATTTTCCATAATATTGTTTTCTATATTGTTTTAATTTCATTTTTGTTAGTATTGAAAAAGTATTCGGGTTTATATTCTTTTGGATATTCTCCTGCTTTATATGATTGTACTAAGAAAGTAGAGTTTGATTTATCAAATGGAAAAAACATATTTGATAATATAAGATATTCTTTAGATAAAGATTTATATATTACATTATCTATTAATCCTGTAATATATTTTATCTGCAAGATAGCAAATTTTTCATATTTAAACACATCAATATATTCAACAAATTCTTTTATTGCTTCTTTCTTTAAATCAAAACTATTACTAATTTGTGCAATAATTAGATTATTCATTTTCACTTTATCTAATGAAGATACTTTTGCCGTTTCTATTGATATTTTATCTTTGCATAATAAAATTTCTCTCTCTGCTCTTTCTTTTAATCTTCGCCTTTCTTTTGCTTCATCATTTAGGCTATTAAATACTATATCATCAGCAATAATCATTCTTTTAGCAATAGTATTTAGTTCTATTTCGATTCTATTTATATAAGACAATTTATATTCAATTTCTTTCTTTATTTCAGTAATTATTTTATTAATTTCATACTTTCTATTATCTATTTCTTTGGTACTTTTTAAAGAGATATAGCTCTCTTTTACTATATTCCAAATAGCAATATCAATATTATCAGTATTGAGATTGATATTTTTGCATCCGAAGAATGTATTGCTTCTTCTATGAGTCTTGTCTGCACACAAATAATAATTTTTACCTTTAGAGCCGCTTCCTAAATACTGATTGTTGCAAAATCCACATCTTAATATACCTCTTAATAAAAACTCATTCTTATACGATTTATCTGCAATTACTTTATTCTTAACCATTTGTTTTTGCGCAGATAAAAAGAGTTCTTCTGATATTATTATTGGAGTATTTATTTTTCAAGTTATCGGATGAATTTTCCCGTTAGGGAAAAGAAAACCCCTGTTTTCAAACAGGTATTAACGCAAAAGGATTTATCCTTTTACCTTTCAACCTGCGGAACTTGTTCCGTAGTATTTGAGTTTATTAGTTTCTGTTCTTATAATATCATTATTGTTTTCATCTTTTCCTGTTTTTATATTTGTTTTGCTATCCTTATAACCACAATAAACAGAATTAATCAGTATGTTATGTATGCTTCTTCTATGCCATTCTATTTTATCTTTATGTAATTCTATTTTATCATTAATTTTGAGTGTTTCTTTCTTTAAAAATGTTTTACTTCTTGTTGGTATCTGATATTGATTAAGAACTTCTGTTATTTGAGATATTGTTTTACCAGAAGTGTACATTTTAAATATGCTTTCTATAACGTCTTTTTCTGTTTTATATCCCTCTTTATCGGAAATAATATCGTTATCATTGATAACAAGATTCTTTTTTTCAATTTTATATCCATAAGGAGGCTTATAAGTATAGCTTTCATTTCTTGTTATTATTGCTTCTTTTTTCCCTCTTTGAGTTCGCTGTGTCTTTTGCCTTATCTCAAATAATGCAAACTTGCTGAATATGTTTAATGCTAAAGAACTTACAACATCTTCTTCCTTTGTATCTTTATCATATAAATACAAGCACATAGGCTTAAGGAAGCAAATATTAATTCTTTTTCGTTTAAATGTGTTTAGAAGTTCGTCAAAATATAGAGGATCTCTTGACAATCGCGAGACTTCCCAAATGTAAACAATATCAATGTCCTTATTCGTCAAATTCAATAATTCATTAAGACCGTCTCTGTGATTTTTATCTTTTAAACCGCTTATCTTATCTCTGAATATGTATTTTTCAATTAATCCGGCGTTGTCTCTTTCTGCTTGTTGTTTTATGTCTGGGAATTGTGTATCTTCGTTTTGGTCTTTTGTAGATACTCGTAAATATGCGGCAGCTTTTAACATATATTTTTTCGTTTTACAGTCTTATAGCTGTAAAGGTAAAAATATTTTTTCCAAAGATTGTTCATTACTTTATCATGATAGGTCCTCCCGGTGCGGGAAAATCGATGATGGCGAAGCGTATTCCTTCTATTCTACCGCCATTTACATTGCATGAAGCTTTAGAAACAACAAAGATTCACAGTGTTGCAGGAAAGATAGGATCAGAAACATCCTTGATGGCTCAACGACCTTTCAGAAGTCCACATCATACAATATCGGATGTAGCATTAGTTGGAGGTGGTGCATTTCCTCAACCCGGAGAAATTAGCTTGTCACATAACGGAGTGTTATTTCTCGATGAATTGCCAGAATTTAACCGTAGTGTGCTGGAGGTAATGCGTCAGCCGTTGGAGGACAGGAAGATAGCTATATCAAGATCGAGGTTCTCTGTTGAGTATCCAGCTAGTTTTATGCTTGTTTCGTCGATGAATCCATGCCCTTGCGGATATTATAATCATCCCGAAAAGGAATGTGTTTGTCCTGGCGGGGCGGTACAAAAATACTTGAATAAGATATCCGGGCCTTTACTCGATAGGATAGATATTCATATTGAGATTGTGCCTGTCCCATTCGAAAAGATATCGGATAGGGCTCTTGCCGAACCAAGTATATCGATCCGAGAACGGGTTATGAGGGCAAGGGAAATGCAAGATGTACGTTATAAAGATGAAGAAGGTATCTACTGTAATGCACAGATGACATCGAAACTATTGACTAAATACGCTTCTCCTGACGAAGCTGGCTTAGCTTTGCTGAAAACTGCAATGGATAGATTCAATCTCTCTGCAAGGGCTTATGACCGTATATTGAAAGTGTCGAGAACAATAGCAGATTTGGATAATTCCGAAAAAATAAGTCCAAAACATTTGGCAGAAGCAATAAATTACCGAAATTTGGACAGAGAAACTTGGGCGCAGTCAAAATATTAATATAAAGAACAATAACCGATCATGGCCTTCACGGATTTAAGTAATAAGATATTCGACGAAAGTATAAACGACTATCATCTGTCAGACAATGTAGATACACCGATTAAAAACTCTTATGAGGAGAAGTCTATAGAGTATTATCTATATTTGAAAAATTGGATAGATACTGTTCAATGGCATTTGGAAGATATAATTCGTGATCCCGAAATTAATCCCGAAGAAGCTCTTGGTATTAAGAGGAGAATCGATAAATCGAATCAAGACAGGACTGATTTGGTAGAATTGATAGATAGTTATTTTTTGAACAAATACAAGGATGTTGCTGTTCAATCTTCAGCTCGCATTAATACAGAAAGTCCAGCTTGGGCTATAGACAGGCTTTCCATTTTGGCTCTCAAGATATATCATATGAGGCAGGAGGTGGAAAGGAAGAATACTACAGAAGAACATCAGCAGCAAGCTGCTAAAAAGTTAGAAGTTCTTCTGACTCAACGTATAGATTTGTCGACGGCAATAGAGGAGTTATTAGAAGACATAAAATCAGGGAGTAAATACATGAAAGTGTATAAGCAAATGAAAATGTACAACGATCCATCCCTGAATCCGGTGTTGTATGGGAAATCAAGAAACTAAGAATTTTGCAATAAATTATCTGATCTATTACTAATTATGGCTAAAGTATTGGTTATACGTTTATCTTCTTTCGGGGATGTTGCCATGCTTGTGCCAGTAATATGTTCTGTTGCGGCAAAGTATCCCCAGGATAGATTTTCGGTAATGACGCGTAAAGCATTTGCCCCATTGTTCGAGAATCTTGGATTTAACATAAACGTTATTCCTGTTGATGTAAATAAAAAACACAAGGGTTTAAGAGGCTTTTTCAGAATATTGAGGCGTGTATCTGTAATGGGGTTCACTCATGTTGCGGACGAACACGATGTACTTAGGTCAAAAATACTTCGTGCATGTATGATAATTATGGGCTGTAAGATAGCTCAGATAGATAAAGGTCGTAAAGAAAAGAAAGATATAATCGCGAATAAGGTATTGAATTCGCCTTTAAAACCCACTGTGCAGCGGTATATGGACGTGTTTGATGAGTTGGGTTTTCCTGCAAAAATTACGTTTAATAACTTTTTCGATTTTATTCCTCGAAATTTCTCTAAACTACGTTCTATTGTTACCGAAAAGAATGGTAAATGGATAGGTGTAGCTCCATTTTCTAAACATAGAGGGAAAATATACCCAATAGAAAAAATGGAACGTATAGTAGAGTCCTTATCTAAGGAAGAAGGGATTACGGTGTTTCTACTTGGTTCAGGGAAGGAAGAACAGAAAGTTTTATCGGCTTGGGCAGATAAATATCCGGGAGTCATTAATCCGTCGGGTAAATTGAATCTCGAAAATGAAATGCTCCTTATATCATATATGGATGTAGTATTGTCGATGGATTCGGCTAATATGCATCTGGCATCGTTGGTGCAAGTACCTGTTGTTTCGGTTTGGGGAGCAACCCATCCGGCATTAGGATTTTATGGCTTCAATCAGGATATTGCGAATGTGGTGCAAATAGATTTGGAATGTCGCCCGTGCGCTGTATATGGTGAGCTTCCATGCCAGCGACAAGATTATGCTTGTATGGAATGGATAACCGAAGAGTCTATAATAGATCGTATTTATAAAGTTTTAGAAAAAGGGGATAAATGAAAATAGCGATTCTTTCACCGTTTTATCCATATCGCGGAGGTTTGGCACAACTAAATGCCCGGTTATATACCGAATTATCGAAACGAAACGAGGTGAAAGCTTTTACATTTACTACGTTGTACCCCGATTTTCTTTTCCCCGGAAAAACCCAGTATGTAACTGAAGGCGATTCGGCAACTGTTATAGATAGTGAGCGCGTACTAAGTAGTGTAAATCCATTTACCTATATTCGAACAGCGAAGCGCATCAATAAATATGATCCCGATATACTGATCATTCCTTATTGGATGTCTTTTATGGCACCTGCTTATGGTACAGTTTGTCGATTTCTGAATAAGAAAATAAAAATAGTATCTCTTGTTCATAATGCCATTTCGCACGAACGAACTTTGATAGAGAAACCGTTGGCTAAATACTTTTTCAATAGATGTGATGCTTTTATTGTGATGAGTGAGCCTGTAAAGGAAGATTTGCTTTTGCTCAAGAAAGATGCGAATATACGGCTTCAACCTCATCCTATCTACGACCATTATGCGGAACGCACAGATAAAGAATCTGCTTGCCGGAGATTAGGGATAAAGGCTGACAAGAAGAATCTGTTGTTTTTTGGACTTATCCGTGATTATAAAGGATTAGACATATTAATAGAGGCTATGTCGGAGCTTGATGGTAGCTATCAACTGATTGTATCAGGAGAGAGTTATGGTAGTTTCGGTAAATATACCGAACTGATAAACAACTCTCCGCTCAAAGATAATATTGTTGTATTTGAGCAATATATTCCCGATGAGATGGTAACTACTCTTTTCTCGGCTGCCGATGTTCTCGTATTACCATACCGATCGGCAACGCAGAGTGGGGTAGTAGCTCTTGCCTATCAGATGCAATTGCCTATGGTTGCAACCAATGTGGGAGCATTAGGCAGTACCATAGAGGATTCCGGTACGGGGCTGGTAGTGTCTTCTGTTTCGTCGTCGGACATTGCGCAAGGAATAAAAGATTTCTTCAATTCTGACAATATTACCTCTTACAAAGAGAATCTTATAAAAGAAAAGAAGCGGCTTTCATGGGATAATTTTACCTGTTCCATAGAATCGTTTATGACTCAACTATAGCCCGACTACCTTTTACCGATGATAAATACTTCGCTTACATAGAATATTATCATTGATTATAATTATCTTTGCATACCATTTTACAACCATTATACTCTACCCGACAAACGATATTAATTATATGACACTTTGTTGATAATAGACTGAATGATAGAACAAGTAATAATTTTAGAACACGTAGACCCAGTTGTCTTTTTCGGGATTAATAATTCAAACTTACAACTTCTAAAAACACTTTTTTCTAAATTGCGGATTGTTGCGAGAGGCAACGCCATAAAAGTGATAGGTAACGCGGAAGATGTGCCTTTATTCGAAGAGAAAATAAGAGAACTGGAGAAATTTGCGAATGATCGCAATAAGCTAACGGAAGAGGATATAATAGACATTGTAAAAGGAAAATCTCCCAATATAGTAAAGCAGGATAACCTGATTATATATGGTATAAACGGAAAGCCGATCTTTGCACGTACACCCAATCAGCAAAAATTTGTGGATAGCTTCTACAAAAATGATATGGTATTCGGTATAGGCCCGGCGGGTTCGGGTAAGACATATACTGCTATTGCACTGGCTGTAAAGGCCCTTAAGAACAGGGAAGTAAAAAAGATTATCCTCAGCCGTCCGGCAGTAGAGGCGGGAGAGAAGCTTGGGTTTCTTCCCGGTGACATGAAGGATAAGATTGATCCTTACTTGCAGCCGTTATATGATGCATTGGAAGATATGATAGCTCCTGCAAAATTGAAAGATTATATAGAAAACAAGACAATACAGATAGCTCCTTTGGCTTTTATGCGAGGACGTACGCTGAGCGATGCGGTTATTATTCTCGATGAAGCTCAGAATACGACCATTCATCAGATAAAGATGTTCCTTACACGTTTGGGAATGAATGCCAAGATGATTATAACCGGCGATATTACACAGATAGACTTGCCTCCATCTCAGCCGTCAGGACTCAAGCATGCTTTGCGAATACTGAAAAATGTGAAGGGGATAGGCCATATCGAATTTAATAAGACGGATATTGTACGTCATAAGCTGGTGCAAAGTATTGTAGAAGCATACGAAAAGGAAGACCGTAGAGAAGAAAAAGAAAGGAAGGAAAGATTTAAAGCCAAAGAGTAAACAATCTTTAAATCATTGCTTTTTTAACATACTTCTGCTAACTTTGATGTTGCGTTTAGTGTTATTATGAGGAATCAGATAAAACATAAAAAATGAAGAATACTTTAGTAAGAACAGATTTTAATTTCAAAGGACAAACAAACGTTTATCATGGTAAGGTAAGAGATGTTTATTCGATAGGAGAGGACTTGTTGGTAATGATAGCAACAGACCGTATTTCCGCATTCGATGTTGTTTTACCTCAAGGGATTCCTTATAAAGGGCAAGTGCTGAATCAAATAGCTGCTAAGTTCCTAGACGCTACTGCAGATATTGTCCCAAATTGGAAGTTGGCTACACCTGATCCGATGGTAACCACAGGCCTTCGCTGTGAACAATATAAGGTAGAAATGGTAATTCGTGGTTATCTTACAGGTAGTGCATGGCGTGAATATAAGGCTGGAGCAAGAAGTCTGTGTGGGGTTCCGCTTCCTGATGGAATGAAAGAAAATGAGAAATTTCCGACGCCGATTATCACTCCTACCACCAAAGAAGATGTAGGGCATGACGAAAACATATCGAAAGAAGAAATCATCGCTCAAGGCTTGGTAAGCAAGGATGAATATGAACAATTAGAAAAGTATACCTATGCTTTATTCCAACGAGGCACTGAAATGGCCGCCCAAAAGAATCTGATTCTTGTAGATACGAAATATGAATTTGGAAAGAAAGATGGCAAAATCTATCTGATAGACGAGATACATACCCCAGACTCTTCACGTTACTTCTATGCAGATTCTTATCAGGGATTGTTTGACAAAGGCGAAGAACAAAAACAATTGTCGAAAGAGTTTGTTCGCAAATGGCTTATGGATAACGGATTTCAGGGCAAAGAAGGACAACAGGTTCCCGAAATGACCGAAGAATATTGTAATAGCGTATCAGAGCGTTATATAGAGCTATATGAGAAGATAGTGGGCGAGAAATTTATAAAAGCTGAAGCCGGTAATGTGGCAGAACGTATTGAGAAGAATATAAACGAATACTTAAAGAAGAGAGGTTGATTTAATGCCGAATCTTTATATAATATCAGGGTGTAATGGTGCGGGGAAAACCACCGCATCATATGCCATGTTTCCTGAAATGCTCGACTGTAAAGAATTTATCAATGCAGACGAAATAGCAAAGGGTTTATCGCCGTTTCAGCCCGAGTCGGTTGCTATCGAAGCGGGGCGTCTCATGATTATGCGTATGAACGAAATGATGCGCATGGAGGAGAATTTTGCGATAGAAACCACCTTGGCTACAAAGTCGTATGCAAACTTTATCAGGCGCGCTCAGAAAGAGGGTTATTTCGTTACACTGATTTACTTCTGGCTGGAATCTCCGGAATTAGCAATAAAACGTGTTGAACAACGTGTGCGTTTTGGTGGACATCATGTGCCGGACGATGTAGTAGTAAGGCGTTACTTTGCAGGAATGAGAAATCTGTTCTCTATGTTTATTCCTATATCCGATTACTGGATTATGGTCGATAATTCCACCGACCCTTTCCGCATGATAGCAGAAGGAAACGGAACAAAGATCATAGACATACAGGATGAGGACACGTTCTATTATATAAAAAATGTATGACTCCGATAGAGCTGGCCATCCGTGAAAAGCTTCTGAGAGGAATACATATATCCTATAACAAGTTCTTAGCAGAAAAACAGGCGCAAGACGGGGAATTATACTTTTCGCGCAACGGAAAAGTTGTGGGTATCAAGGCTCGTGATTTGAACCCTGTAGACATAAATACTCATATAAGATAATAATGACTTACGACGCGGAAAAAATAGTACCTTACTCCAGCTCCGAGAAAAAAGGAGTTCAAGTGGAGCGTATGTTTGACTCTATAGCCGAGAATTACGATACATTAAATCATACAATGTCGATGGGAATCGATAGAGGGTGGCGTAAAAAAGGCCTATCCGCTTTAAAAGATTTGTCGCCAAAGGTGATACTCGATATCGCTACCGGAACGGGTGATTTAGCTATTCAGGCGTATGATATTCTCAAACCTGAATCTATACTTGGTATAGATATTTCCGAAGGTATGATGGATGTCGGTCGTAAAAAGGTTGAAGAAGCAGGTTTGTCAGATTTTATATCTTTTAATAAGCAAGATTGCATGGCTCTTGACTTGTCGGATAATTCATTCGATGCCGTCATGGTTGCTTTTGGTGTCCGCAATTTTGAAGATTTAGATAAAGGATTAAGAGAAATTCTTCGTGTGTTAAAACCCGGGGGGCAGCTAATGATATTGGAACTGACTACTCCGCAACACTTTCCATTAAAACAAGGGCATTGGCTCTATACAAAACTGTTTATTCCTACCATAGGTCGTATAATATCGAAAGATAGGGCTGCATATTCCTATCTACCTGAGTCTATTCAAGCTTTTATACAAGGGCAAAATATGGTTGATACTTTGCTGAAAAACGGATTCAAAGAAGCATCATATAAAAGCTATACATTAGGCGTTTGCACTATGTATCTTGCTGTTAAATAACTTGCTGATAATTAGATTGTTGTTTTTGAAAACTGAATTATTCTTTTGAATAGTTTCCTTATTTCAAGAATATTATAATATCTTTGCTTCTCGTTTGAGAGACGAACTTAAAACATAACTTTATAGCTCTTTAGAAGAGAATTGAGTATAACACACTACTAATGAAAGTACATTTTCTAATAACAAACAAATTAACTATGACTAAAAAATTCTTTTTAGCTACAGTAGCAGTAGCTATTATGTGTGCCTTCACACTACCAGCAAACGCACAGTTCGGAAAAGCATTAAAAAATGCAGGTAAATCTGTTACAAAAGCAGTAGGAGATGCAGCCGGAGACATGGCAGCAGATATGGCAGCCAATAAGGTATCTGTTAAGATTGTTGAGTTCATGGACAATAACAATACCATCGCAGGCGAAGATACTGAATACTACAAAAGATTGGCCGGATTGGTAACTGAAAACTATGTAACTGTTGATGGCCTTAGCCTTAACTACAAAGTTTACGAAAATCCTGAAGCTAACATCATCGCTACTGCAGACGGAAGCATCCGTATTTATTCAGGCATGATGGATATGTTGTCTGACGAAGAATTGACAGCTGTTATTGCAACTCAGATAGGTCACTTGGCTAATAAAGATATTCGCGATGCTTTGTTAAAGGTAGCTTCTGAAGATAATGCAACTAAAGCAAGTAATGCACAGATTGAAAAACTTCTTTCTTTCTCAGGTGATAAATTAGGGTCGGTTATAAACGAGCTACTTCAGGTTCCTTATACAGACGATCAGAACAAAAAAGCTGATACTTATGCATTCACTTTGTTGAATAAAAATGAAGGTTCGGCTGATGGGCTTGTTTCTGCATTGCGCAAATTTGCAGAATTAGAAAGTGCAGATAAGGATGTTGCAGATTCTGAAGAAGGAGAACTTAGTGCAGCAGCCAAATTTATTGGTGTTAATTCAAATAACTCATTGCGCGCTTCTATCGTTTCTTCTAAATAATAGGAAAATATTTTATTTATATGTAAAAACCTGTAGAATCATTTGATTCTACAGGTTTTTACATTACTATGGCATACATTTCAACGTGAAGCATTATACTTTTTTATGAAAAGCAACATCTCAATTGTGGCAGATTCCTTAGTGTTTCTAAACAATATTATGCTAGCTTTGTTTAACAGATACAAAATCCTCAGTTAACATTTATGATCAACTTTAAGCAAATTACACTATCTGATAAAAAGGATATTGATGCGGCCTTTGCGGGTAATATTTACAGAGCATGTGACTTTTGTTTTACTAACTTATATGCGTGGAACGCTAAATTCAAAACGGTATTTGCCATAGAACACAGAACTATTTTTCTTCGTTTTCAGGATTCTGACGGACAATTCTATTATATGATGCCTATTGGTAAAATGCCTTTAGCAGATGCGCTTTCTCTTATTATGAAAGATGCGGAAGAGAATAGAATTCCATTCCAGATGAAAGGTATCAGTTCCGAGATGTGGGCTATTATACAACATGAACTCCCGGATAAATTTCGCTATCTCCCCGACAGAAATAATGATGAATATATATACTATTCAGAAAAGTTAATCAAGCTTTCGGGCAAGAAATTGCAAAGCAAACGGAATCATATCAATCGTTTCAAAGCCGATAATCCGGATTGGGAGTATTTCCCTCTTACTTCTAAAAGAGAACTTGAAGAATGTGCTCGTATGCTTGATGAATGGGAGCAAGTAAATATGACGAAAGTCGATTTTTCTCATCGTTTTGATTATATTGCAACCAAAATAATGTTAGAAAATTTCGATTACTTGCAACTTAAAGGTGGAGCAGTACGTGTGAACGGGCGGATTGTAGCATTTACCATTGGCGAGCCTCTTACTGCTGATACTTTTGTTATTCATGTCGAAAAAGCATTTGGCGATATGAATGGAGCTTATACCATCATCAATCAGCAGTTTATAGAACATGAGGCATCTGGATTCATGTATATAAACAGAGAGGAAGATATGGGGATGCAGAATCTTCGTAAGGCTAAAATGTCGTATTATCCTGATATTTTACTTGAAGAAGGGTTGTTAATTCCGATGAAATGAAATAATAATGATACAATTTGCAAATGAGCATACAGCACCGTTAGTTCGCCAGATGTGGAAAACTTGTTTTGAAGATACTGACGAATTTCTGGATATCTATTTTCATTACAAGTATAGAAATGAGAATACATTGATATACTTCGATGGGAATAAGGCTGTAGCATCGTTGCAGATGCTTCCATATTCAATTACTTTTTATAAAGAGACGATTCCTTTTGCGTATCTTGCCGGATTGTGTACTTTGCCGGAATATCGAAATAAGGGATATATGGCAAAACTCATCAATGAGGCTCACCATATTATAGCACAACGTAATATACATCTCTCTATCCTTATTCCTGCAGAAGATTGGTTATATGGCTTTTATGAGAAATATGGCTATGAACAGGTCTTTGAAAGAGATGATCGTTTGATCCCTTTAAAAGAAATAATAGACCAGTATTCGGGTATAGGAGAGGCATATAAGGCTTTCAACTCATTGTTTTGTGATAAAGATTTCTGTGTGCAAAAAAACGAGAAAGACTTTGAAGCTATAGTTGAAGAATATAAATCGGATGGATTCCCACCTAAAACAAACCTGTCAGGAATGGCATGTATTATAGATGTATATGAGGGATTGAGGTTGTACGCAAAGGATAATTTATCGAAGCAGTTCAGACTAAAGGTAAATGATAGTCGGACGGGAGCCTCTTCTATATATTATATTAATAAGGGAAATGTAGAATTAGTCCAAGATTTAAGTTTTGATATAGAAACTAATACGCATCTATTGTGTCGCTTGCTGTTTGGTTATCGGTTGTCAGAACTTGACTCAAAACTGAGTATATTTTTCGAAGAACATCAACCAATAATGAATTTGATGTTGGAATAAGTAATGCTGATAAATAGCTTTTTTTAAGATAGGTTATACCTCTGTTCGTAGGTAAATTCTGAAAGAAATGAATTATCTTTGAAAATCGATTAATCCTGTTTAACTTCTGTTATGGAGAATTTTACTATAAAAGATATAATTGATATACTGTTAGTTGCTACAGTGATGTATCAGTTATATAGGATTGTCTCTAAATCAGGAACAGCCGTAATATTTAATGGTGTATTGGCATTCATTATTCTGTGGGTGCTTATTTCTCAGGTCTTGCAAATGCGCTTGATGGGAGCCATTCTGGATAAATTCTCCGATTTCGGTATTTTCGTTATCATTATTATATTTCAGGATGAGATAAAGCGCTTCCTTATCTCTTTAGGGTCTAACCGTACCTTCCGCTTTTTCTCCCGCTTGTTTAGGGCGAAAGATGTAGGAGAGTTGAATGACAATGTCATAACATCGCTCGTGCTGGCATGTATGAATCTAGCCAAGACTTATACAGGTGCCATTATAGTAATAGAACAGGAAATGAGACTGGGGCAATTCTCCGAAACAGGAGAAAAGCTGGATGCGGATATAAGTACACGACTGATTGAAAATGTATTTTTCAAGAACTCACCTTTGCACGATGGGGCAATGATTATAGGAGGAAATAAGATAAAAGCTGCAGGTTGTATTCTTCCTATATCGCAGAATCAGGATATACCTAAATCGTATGGTTTGAGACACAGAGCAGCTTTAGGGATATCGCAGGAGACAGATGCGAGAGTGATTGTTATTTCGGAAGAGAGAGGTAAAATATCCTTTGTCAGCGAAGGGCAGATTGAAGCAAATGTCACTCCCGAGAAATTGCAAGAGCTTCTGATATCATCGATGCGGAAAAAGAATAAAGGTAAAAAATAGTCATAAAAATAAAGAGAGAGTCCACAAGACTCTCTCTTATTATTTAGTAGATATGAGTTTATTATCATTTACTTATTATTTATCTGTAAATCTTCTATTTATCAGTGAATAAGGTTTCCATAAATTCTTTTCCCCGCAGTAAGCCATATGCTCCTTTAGGAGATTCGAATTCATCATATACTTGTACGTTATCACTTCCTCCATTCGAGCGATAGATAATAAAAGGAATAGGCTTGTTCGTATGCGTTTTCAAAGCACATGGGGTAGGGTGGTCGGGCAGTATGGCGATAGTAATCGGCTCTTTCCAGTCTTTTGTAGCCTCATATATTGGTCTTACGATACGATTGTCGAGATATTCTATTGTTTTAGTCTTTAGCTCGTAATCACCTTCATGTCCGGCCTCATCGCTAGCTTCGATATGCAGGTATACGAAATCGTCATTTTTAAGAGCTTCTATGGCCGCTTCGGCTTTCCCTTCATAATTGGTGTCATATAACCCCGTCGCCCCTTCTACGTGTATTAGTTTAAGCCCTGCGTATACTCCAATCCCCATAATCAAATCTACTGCAGAAATGACAGAGCCACCTTTTATTCCGAACAACTCTTGTAGTGTTTGCATTTGAGGTCTGTATCCGGGCGACCATGGCCAAATACTGTTGGCTGGGTCTTTTCCTTCTGCTATGCGTTTTTTATTTACAGGATGGTCTTTTAGTAGTTCCTGCGATCTGATGACCAATTTGTTTAGGTAATCAGCTGTTTCCTGAGCTTCGGGCGCTTCTGCTTTTATCAATACATCCTTGAATGGAACGCCCGTTACATCATGTGGTGCGGTACAATCTAATCTTTTGTCTCCATTTTTCAGTTTCAGCAAGTGTCTGTATGAAACACCCGGATAGAAGCTTACTTTTCCATCATTCAATTCTTTATCCAGAAAGCGAATTAATTCAGCGGCTTCACCACTCGATATATGTCCTGCCGAGTGGTTTTTTATCTTTCCGTCCTCTATACAAATGAGGTTGCAACGCATTGCCATTTCATCAGGAAGTATATCTATGCCCATGCTTGCAGCTTCGAGAGAGCCACGCCCTTCAAAAACTTTAGGCACGTCATATCCCAATACCGAAAGGTTGGCAATTTCGCTGCCTGGTTTAAACCCTGCTGGAATGGTGTCGAGTTCGCCACTTTTGCCTTTTGCTGCCAACATATCTATATATGGCTTTTTTGCTACTTGCAGAGGTGTTTTATTTCCTAAAGCTGCGATAGGTTCATCGGCCATACCGTCGCCAAGAATTATAATTGTTTTCATGCTTTATTTATTATAAATTGATAACCATTTAGTCTATTTCAATATCATCGATTAAGTATTTTTCGCCGACTTTTGTCACAGTCAACCTTATTTGATTATAGTCTCTATTATAGTCATCCATATATGAGATTATATAGATATTTTTTTGTTCTGTATCAGGTGATATCCTTAAAGTTTCTATCCACTTTTTATCACAATCCTGTGCATTGAGTATAGGATCATAATCCAGATCCGCCTCTTTTAGCTTTTCTTGTAGTTTCTTTGTTAAGTATTTACTCTTTATGGAATTTATCTTTTTTAAATCTAGAGGAAGTGGTTTATCGCATTCCAAAATATATGCGGTATAAAACTCTTTAATTGTTTGGATTTGTTTCTCCTGCCCTGTATTTGTCTCCTTTTTTATACTATCTCCGGTATCTGCATGTGAGGTCGGTTTAATACTTTGTCTACAGGATTGGCTGGATAAAACGAATGATGTAAATATCAAAAAAAATATAATTCTAAGCATATCTTTTTATATTAAATTTTTAGGATGAAATGCCTTTTCATTCCAGCTTATTCAATTATCGGAATGAGTACCCTAAGTCTTAGGATGTCAAATCAAAATGAGAAGAATGTATAGCAATTCGTTTACTTATCTAGCAAACCTGATGTTATCTTACATTTGCTATACTAATAATATCGGAGAATACACCAGCGGCCGTGACGCTGGCCCCTGCTCCGTATCCTTTTATTATCATCGGATATTCATTATACCTCTCGGTCGTTATCTGGATGATATTATTGCTGCCTTCAAGGTCATAGAACGGGTGGTTTTGTCCTACTTCCTGAAGTCCTACTTCGCATTTGCCATTTTCGTATTTTGCAACAAATCGCAGGTGTTTATGCTCTTTCTCGAGCTTTTCTCTTCTCGATTCGAATTCTGCATCTAATTGCCTGATATTTGCCCAGAATTCTTCGATTGTACCGTCAAAATATTCCTGAGGAACAAATAGATTCTTTTTTACATCGGCTTGCTCTACCCTGTATCCTGCTTCACGGGTGAGTATAACTAACTTACGTACGACATCCATTCCACTGAGGTCGATACGTGGGTCAGGTTCGGAAAAGCCATGTTCTTTCGCAAGATAAATAGCTTTACTGAAGGGGATGTCAGCACTGATAGTGTTGAAGATGAAGTTGAGCGTGCCTGAGAGTACTGCTTCTATCTTTACAATTTTATCGCCTGAATTGACAAGCGAGTTCATTGTGTTGATAATGGGAAGTCCAGCACCAACGTTTGTTTCGAACAGGAATTTTATATTTCGTTCGCGTGCCGTATTTTTTAGCGTTATATAATTGTCATAAGCGGATGAGGCGGCGACTTTATTAGCTGTCACTACAGATATATTCTTAGACATAAGATCACCGTATATTTGTGATATAGGCTCACTGGCTGTGCAATCTACAAATACGGCATTGAATATATTCATGTTGATGATAGCATCCTTGAGTATTTCCGGTGAGCTTGGGATTCCTTTATTCTCCAATTCTTCCTTGTAGTTGTCAAGCTTGATACCTTCTCTGTATAACAGGGCTTTTCTTCCGCGTGCAATACCCACTACATTCAGTTTTAGAGCGTATTGCTCCATCAATTTAGGCTGCTGCCTTCTGATTTGTTCAATCAGGCTGCTACCTACTGTGCCGACACCTACGATGAAAAGGTTTAATGCTTTGTATTCTGACAAGAAAAATGAATCGTGAATAGAATTCATCGCCTTGCGCAAATACTTATTCTTGATAACGAATGAGATATTCACTTCGGAAGCTCCTTGCGCACAGGCTATAACACTGATGCCACTTCTGCCAAGTGTTTCGAATAGCTTTCCGGCAATTCCGGGTGTATATTTCATATTTTCGCCAACGATAGCAACGGTGGCCAATTCGGTTTCTAGCAATACCCTGTTAATGCTTCCCAGAGTTATTTCTTTTTCAAATTCTTCTTCAAGTACATGGACTGCAAGTTCGGCATCGACCGAGCGCACGCCAATAGATGTACTGTTTTCGGATGAGGCTTGCGATACAAGGAATACACTAATGCCATTCTTGGCTAATGCTCTGAATATCCTAAAGTTTACTCCGATGATACCTACCATACCAAGACCTTGTACTGTAATGAGGCAGGAGTCGGCTATGGACGAAATTCCTTTTATCTGTGCTTTACTTTTCTTTTGGTCTCCGTTATGAGAAATATATGTTCCCGGAGCATCAGGCTTGAATGTATTCTTTATACGAATGGGGATATTTTTATGATAAACAGGGAATATTGTCGGAGGATAAATGACTTTTGCCCCAAAGTTGCACAATTCGGTGGCTTCGGTAAAGGTAAGATATTCTATGACATGTGCATTATTGATAACTTTCGGATCAGCAGACATAAATCCATCTACATCCGACCATATCTCCAGAATACTAGCGTCTAAAGCGGAAGCAAATATTGCAGCGGTATAATCAGAACCTCCTCTTCCTAGATTCGTAATTTCGCCTGTAGTTTTACATGTAGAGATGAAGCCTGCTACTAATATTTTCTTTGAGGAGTTATCAAAAGCACTCTTTATCAACTTATTTGATAGTTCCATATCTGGCGTATGTTTGCCGAACATAGAATCCGTCTTTATAAGTTGGGTAGCATCTAATAATTCAAAATCAGAGAGTGCATAGCTTATAATCAGAGTGGATAACCGCTCTCCGTAGCTTACTATTTTGTCGGATGTTTTAGGAGAAAGGTCATTTATAAGAAAAACCCCTTTGAAGATATTGCTTAATTCATCAAGTAATTTATTGACATCATTGCTTAATTTCTCTCTTTGATCTTCGGCTATGTCAAGCTTGGTAACAACAGTGACATGTTGTTCGATTATCTCTTTGAACTCCCGTTCGTAAGAATAATCGCCGGCAGCAGCCATTGCAGATGTCGTTAATAATTTGTCCGTAATACTTTTGAAAGCTGAAACTACAATGATTATGGGCTCTTCTGCCGCACCTATAATTTTCTTTACATTTGCTATGTTAGTAGCGGAACCTACCGAGGTTCCGCCAAATTTCATTACTTTCATTAGTATATGGTCTATTGTTTACTTTTTGTTTAGGTTCTCGAATTTATTTTTCAAGTTATCGGATGAATTTTCCCGTTAGGGAAAAGAAAACCCCTGTTTTCAAACAGGTATTAACGCAAAAGGATTTATCCTTTTACCTTTCAACCTGCGGAACTTGTTCCGTAGTATTTGAGTCTCATCTATAATTGCCCTAAAGCGGCTTTCGTTTTGTTTAATAGACGGAACTAGCTTCGCTCGGCCTTGCGATATAACTGATTTTGTAGTTGTTTTACTCTTAACTCCGGTTATATCGGCTATTACTGCTGCTAGTAGTGGTTCATTTTTATCACCCAGCTCTTTGAAGCCCCCTTTCCAAGGACTGGCAATAGGGACTCTTATATCTACTTGTTCGCCATCTTCGATATAATATGCATCTACCATTTCATAGCATTCTTCCCATTCAGATACTTCTATATTAGGGTCTAGTCCATTTATATAATCCCCATCTCCATCTGCATTTTTCAATCTTGAAACAAGCGGTTGCAGCTGCCACAAAATTCGTTTGTCATCAGATTTTATAGTGATTGATGCTTTGTCTTTCCCCACAGTCGTTAATCCTACATGACGGATAGTCATATATGGTTTCAATCCATTGATTACTGCTTCACTGGCTGATGCACTGTTTTCTGTTGCAATTACGTATAAGCGGTTTAGATCTAGTCTGGGAATATCAACGTTAGTACCATATATTCTATCAAGGAAATACTCATTAAGTGCATTAGCTCCATACTTATTAACCAAAGAATCTTGGAAGTATTTGTTGTACTCTTCTGTTAGGAATATTTTTTTTGTATCTCTATTTGGTACTAATGCACTTGCTAATGCCATAGCCGAAGTTAAATATCCTCCCGGATTGTAGCGAAGATCAAGAACAAACTCTTGAATACCTTTGCTGCTTAAATCTTTTATAGTCTCTATTAGTTCGATATCATATTTATAATTGGTGGTTCCGTCTTCTGGCCCCCTTTCGAAAGCATTATACATCAAATACCCTATCTTTATATTATTTTCTGTCAATACTTTGCTCAATATCACAGGAGAATCGTTCGATGAGTTTGCTTGTATTGTAGGAAGTGTTACTTGAGCTCCACTTTCATTATATATCGATAAATCAAAAGATCCTTTATTGAGAATTGTTTGATAATTACTCCCTGTTATGGTTGTATTATTTACCTGATAAATCAAATGTCCTCTTTTTAGACCTTGTTTTTCAGCATCGGAACCCTCTCTTACAGATGTAACAAAGAACCCAACTGAAGAATTTTCACTTTCAATATTTTTGAAGTATGCCGCAGGAAGGTAAGTAAAACCTAGATAGGTTCCAGTAGATGTTTCTTTTGTTCCTTTAGATTCATCTTCTTCTATCCATGAAAAACGGTCGCCTGTGGTCTTGCCATAATCATAAAGTATTCCGTAAAAGAAACTTTTTGGATCAGTTTTGTAATTAGGGGTGGCAGGAAGTTCTTCATTCCACAAATAAACCCGCTTCATCCGATCATGTATCCACTCGTTCGTTATTTCATTGTCGGTTTTATCTGTTGGTTCCGGTTCCGGATTATCTATAGGGTCATCATCTTTGTCACTGCAAGCTGCAAAAGACAATGGAATTGACAAAACTAATATAAATGCGTAAAATAAATTCTTCAACTTCATAATAGTGAGTTGTTAGTGTAAAATTATTAATATGTCAGTAAATCTACATATTTTATTGGTGCATGCAAATATATAGATTTAATATGCTTTTACAAAATTAATTCCCCTTTGCCCTGCCTTGTTATTTCCGGCTCATCTCCTGTACAATCAACGACTGTAGAGGCTTCTATTCCTCCATATCCACCATCGATTACTATATCGACAATGTCCTGATAAGTTTCATGTATCAATTCGGGATCGGTGATGTATTCCAGTACTTCGTCATCGTCTTTTACTGATGTGGTGAGAATTGGATTTCCTAGATTATGAACGAGTTCACGTATGATATTATTGTCTGGAATACGTATTCCTACTGTTTTTTTGTTCTTATATATCTTAGGTAATGAAGAGGTTGTGTTGAGAATAAATGTAAACGGACCCGGCAGATTTTTCTTCATTATCTTGAAAGTAGTATTATCTACCTTTGCGTATTCGCTAATATTGCTTAAGTCATAGCAGATAATAGAAAGGTTGCTTTTTTCAGGATTAATATCCTTGATTTTGCAGATTTTCTCTACAGCTCTAACATTCAGAGCATCGCATCCAATGGCATACACTGTGTCTGTAGGATAAATAATAAGGCCACCGTCTTGTAGTGTTTTTATTATTTTATCTATTTCCTTTTGGTTAGGATTTTGTTCGTATAACTTGATCAGCATATTTTATTTGGTTGAAATATTTTAAAAACCAAATTTAGTGATTTAAATGAAAAAACGGCTCATAATTAATTATTTATGAGCCGTTCTCGAAATTATTGTATTTTACTTATTTCTTCTGAATATAATCTTCTACAACGGCCTGAGTAAGTCCCATATTGGAAAAACCTCCGTCATGGAACAAGTTTTGCATTGTTACCATACGTGTAAGGTCAGAGAACATCACAATACAGTAATCAGCACACGATTCAGCACTGGCATTACCAAGAGGAGACATCTTCTCTGCAAAATCGAAGAATGCATCCATTCCCCCGATACCTTGTCCGGCTGTGGTCAGTGTAGGTGACTGAGAGATTGTATTTACACGTACACCTTTATCGCGTCCATAAACGTAACCGAAGCTGCGCCCTATAGACTCTAGCAATGCTTTAGCATCTGCCATGTCGTTATATCCTGTAAATGTACGTTGAGCAGCAATATGTGTAAGAGCCACTATAGAACCACCATCAGCTATTGCATCCAATTTTTTTGCAACTTGCATCATCTTGTGGAATGAAAGGGCAGAAACATCTAAAGTTTTATCGTAAAAGCCGTAATCTAATCCATCGTATGGTTTTCCTTTGCGTACGTTAGGAGACATACCTATAGAGTGAAGAACGAAGTCTATTTTGCCACCAAGGATTTCCATTGATTGTGCAAATACTTGCTCCAGATCTTCCACGCTTGTGGCATCGGCAGCGATAACTTGCGTATTCAGTTTTTCGCTCAAAGCATTTGTTTCACCCATTCTAACAGCCATCGGTGTGTTAGATAATGTGATAATAGCTCCTTGCTCTACTGCTTTTTCAGCTACTTTCCATGCAATTGACTTTTCGTTCAAAGCACCGAATACAATACCTCTTTTGCCTTTTAATAAATTGTTACTCATCTTTATTTTATTTAATGATTATCTGCTATTTAATAGATATGGTAACCCTTTATGGTCTACAATACCGCACAAAAATACTAAAAATGTGCAATTATTGTCATAAAATCGCTCTAAAATTGTATAAGTACCTTCAAATATCCCGTTTTTTATCATTCAAAATTACAAGTAGAACGGCTCCAATGATGATTAATAGGCCGAAAAGACTGTTCCATCCGAAAGGCTCATCGAAATGAAATACCCCTACGGTTGTTGCCACTACAGGCTCCAGCGAACCAAGAATGGAGGTAGTAGTTGATCCTGCGTATTTCACAGCTGATACCAAAGTAAGATTGGATAAGACGGTAGCGAATACAGCCAGTCCGATGAGATTGAGTAATGAATGAACGTCAGGAACCAGCTCAATGCCTGTTGTGGAATATGAGAATACAGAAAAAATAAAACAGCCGAAAAGCATCACATAAAAAGTGATTATTTCGGGTTCGAGGTTTCTTATATTAGGTCTGTTAAGCTCGACGATATAAATAGAATAGGTGCATACAGTCATTAGGACTGCTAATAATCCTTTGGTGCTGATGAATCCGCTGTCGCTCCAACATAACAAGGCAACTCCGGCAAGAGACAAGATGGCGGCAAAGAGCAGGTTACGTGATAATTTTTCTTTATAAAATATTATCATCATACAGGCTACCACCACAGGATAAAGGAAATGTATTGTAGTAGATACTCCGCTGGAAATATAAGTGTATGAATAAATTAAACCCATTGCCGTCATAGTATACAGCATACCCATCATAAGGAGTTGGAATGCCGTTCGGGGAGAGATCTTAAAACCTTTTTTTCGGATAAGGCATATAATTGCTAACAGTGTTGCAGCTATCAAGCATCGGTAAAACAGAATGGACGGAGCGTGCATGCCTGCATTCAATAAGGGAATCGAGAACAATGCGATAAGTCCGAATGTTCCCGATGATATAAGTGCCAGCACAATACCTTTGGTCTTGTTCATCTCTTTTTTTGATTTATGGTGCGCAAAGGTATCTAATTTATCCTTGTTGTAAATATGTTTCATTGGTTTTATAAATAGAAAAGGAGTTACCTGTAGAGGCAACTCCTTTTAATGTATATGCTTTTATCGAACTTTACTTATTCCATACCCGAGGAGCAGGTACAGGTTTCAATGGCTGGCGGTTTTTCAAATCCTTCATCACCTCTTCAATGGCACGGTCGAGTTGTTGGTCTTCGCCGTTCCATTCTTTAATCGGGTCATTATCTATTATGATATCCGGATCAACACCGTGATTTTCGATCATCCATTCGCCTGTTTTGGCATCGTAACTAGTAAAGAAAGGAACGCGTATATCTGTTCCATCCATATATGGCATAGAGCCGGAAATACCAACTATTCCTCCCCATGTGCGGGTTCCTATCAGCTTACCTAATCCTAGAGCACGGAATCCCCAAGGGAATAAGTCGCCATCAGATGCTGAGTACTTATTGATAAGGCAAACTTTAGGTCCTACCTGTACGGCATCAGGAACTGTACCTATGCGTGTCGAGCCTCGTCTCATTGTTAGGCGGTATGGCTCGCGGGCAAGGCGCTCTAGTATCATAGGCGAAACATTACCACCGCCGTTTGCGCGGTCGTCTATAATTAACCCTTCTTTATCTAGTTGAGGGTAGAAATAACGTGCAAACTCGTTCAGACCCTCAGGTCCCATGTCAGGGATGTAGATATATCCGATTTTTCCGTTCGATGCTTTTTCTACTTTCTTTATATTGTTTTGTACCCATTCATAGTGGTATAGCGAGTGCTCTTCTGCTAACGGGCTGATAACAATCTTTCTCGCGCCTGACAAATCGGCTTTACTGTTCAATGCGATTTCAGTAGGGATATCAGCCTTACCCACTAACAGAGAATACATATCTTTCACACTATTGGTTGGAATACCATCGATTGCTACTATGAATTCACCCACCTTGGCTTCGATACCCGCTTCTGTTAGAGGCGAACGCAGTGTTTTGTCCCATGATGCTCCTTGCAAGATTTTCTCTATGCGGAAGAATCCACTTTTGTCGCGTGATATCTCTGCACCCAACAATCCTGTTTTCACTCTTTCCGCACGATTTGCTTCACCCGGATTTACATATGCATGACCACAGTTTAGTTCGGCAATCATTTCACCGATGATGTAATTCAGGTCTAGACGGTTCTTTACATATGGCAGCAATACAGCATACTTTTGTTTCATCGCTTTCCAGTCTACACCATGCATGTTTTCTACATAGAATCCGTCACGGTAAACACGCCATGCCTCATCGAATATTTGAGCCCATTCCAGTGGATAGTCTGTATTTATCTTCATATTCGACAGGTTGACTGCATCTTTCAGATCAGCTTTTCCAGTTGGTATATTTGTTACGTAAATCTGATTGTTCTTAAAGAACAAAGCTTTTTTGTCGTGGAAGCTTACAAACATAGATGCTCCATCAGCGACAGTCTCTTCTTTTTGAGTTTTCAGGTCGAATACAAAACTAGAGCCGGACTTTGTATAATACACTTTCGAACCATCGGAATAGAAGTTCCAATAGTAGGCAGCAGAGATTGGTAATTTTAAGATTCTGTCAGTAATTCCCTCTGTATCTATTTGAACAGTAACGTGATCTTTTTCGTCAATTTTGGCAGTGTCTTCTTTTTCTTCAACTTTCGTTTTAGCATCCTTCTCAAGGAAAGGAGACGGGGTATCTTTCGCTAATAGTGCCAGATAGACACCGTTTGACGCCTGATAGATATGATTCCATTCTTTAGAGCCGTACATCGGGTTAAAATCGCGGGCAGAAGTGAATATCAGATATTTTCCATCCTTGCTGAATACAGGGTTAGACGATGTATACCATTTGTCTGTCACCGGATACTCTTTTTTGTCGGCTAAATTGAAGACATATATTACATTGAAATCGTTCGATTCCATACGGCTGTATGTGATCCACTTGCTGTCGGGAGAAAAAGATATATCCCAGATTTCACCCAGAGGATCTTGTCGTAGAGTCGTTTTTTGCTTCGATGCCATATCCAGAAGGTTAATTCTGTTTTTGCGATCAGTATAAATAATCGATTTTGAATCGGGGCTCCATTCGAACGAGCGGATATATGTATCGTTATCCTTTGTCAGTTGCACAGGTGCTGAACTTGTCGCTTCTTGCAGATAAAGTTCTGTTTCGCCTGTTGCATCAGATATATAAACAATCGATTTACCATCGGGAGACCACTGTGCGCTGCGGTCATGTACTCCTGGCGAACGTGTAATATTCTTAGTGACGCCCTTTTCTGTCGGGATGTTGAATATCTCGCCACGTGCAGTCACAACAAGACGTTCCCCATCGGGTGAAAGGCTGGCTGCACTCACATATTTTTCTCCATTTTTTATTTCGCTGCGGGCATAGATATTATCCGAAGCTAATGTAATATTGACTTTTACAGGTTGCTTTGTAGCAACATCTAGTTTATAGATATATCCACCATTTTCGAAAACGATGGTATTGCCATGATGGCTAGGGAATTTTACATCAAAATCAGTAAAATTAGTGACTTTGCTTGTCTGTTTTGTTTTCGTATTATAAACAAAGATGTTCATTGTGCGGTCACGGTCAGATATGAAATAGATATCATCGCCTATCCACATTGGCATGATGTCTTGAGCATCGTTGTTGGTGATATTTTCTACCGATTTCGCAGCAGGGTCGTATATCCATATATCATCGGCCATACCTCCTTTATAATATTTCCATGTACGGAATTCACGCATTACACGGTTGTAGGCTAATTTCTTTCCATCAGGAGAATAACTGCAAAATCCTCCTTCGGGAAGAGGTAAGCCAGTAGATAATCCTCCTTCATTGTTGACAAGGAACAACTTTCCAACGAATCCATCGCCAATACGGTTGCGGTATATAATATCTTTACCGTTGGGTGTCCATCCCATCACAATGTTGTTCGGCCCCATACGGTCGCCTATATCGTCTCTGCTGTTTGTGGCAGTATATGTGATGCGGAGCGGTTCTCCTCCTGTAGATGGGATAGTATATACTTCGGTATTACCATCATATTGTCCTGTGAAAGCTACGGCTTTACCGTCAGGGGAGAATTTAGGAAACATCTCATATCCGATATGGGATGTCAGCCGTTGGGCTTCGCCTCCGTTGATAGAAACTTTATATAAATCTCCGGCATAAGAAAAGACGATTTCGTGCCCATTTGTAGAGGGGAAGCGTAATAGCCGTGCTTCCTGAGCTAATATCGGTGATAGAGAGGTTACCGACATCAGTAAAATTAGAATAAATTTCTTCATAATAAAGTCACAATTTTTGTTTCTGATTGAATGGAAACAAAGTTAAAATCTTTAAAATGAAAGAAAGACTATTTGCTCTACTTTTTATCTAATTTGCAGTAATTCTTTGTATAAGGCGTAATTTTCATCGTCGAAACAAACAAAAATAATCTCTTCTATGGTCTTGTTCTCTTTTTCGATAAAGCTTTTCACTGTTTGGATGGCTATTTCGGCGGCTTCTTTTTTAGGGAAATGATAAACACCCGTGCTTATATTTGGGAAGGCAATAGATTTGGCCGCTAATTGGTTAGCTAGCCTTAACGAATTGGCATAACAATCGGAAAGGAGTTTCCTCTCGTTTCGTCCTCCTCCGTTCCATACAGGACCTACTGTATGAATGACGTATTTGGCTGGCAATAGTCCTGCAGATGTATAGACGGCTTCACCGGTGTTGCGGATAGCTTTGCATTCTTCGAGTATTTGCACCCCTCCTTTTCTGTGGATGGCTCCATCTACGCCTCCTCCACCTAACAGGGAGGAATTAGCAGCATTTACAATTGCGTCCACTTCTACGGTGGTTATATCGTCTTTGATGAGTTTGATAATTATGTCCATGATTGTTAGAATAGTGATAATAACAGATTGTCTATTCCGCCTACTATCTGGCTACGAGGCCCTGTAAACTTGTTGACCATGATGGTAAAGGCATATTTCTTTTCACCATCTATGTAATATCCTGCAAAGCATTGTACTCCATTTATACTGCCGCTTTTCATGAAAATTTTATTCGCAAGGCGAGTTCCTTTCAGCCGATTGCCGACCGTGCCGTCTTTGCCTGCTGTTGGTAGAGACTCGAGGAATGTTTTTGCATTTTTACTTTTCGTCTGCATATATACAAGTAGGTCACACATAAATGCCGGACTGACGGCATTGGCTGGAGAAAGCCCGCTACCATCGTACATGAAAAGTGCATCTGTATCTAATCCTCTGCTTTTCCACAGCTCGTTTGTCTTGTTTATGCCGTCATCGAGGGCAGAAGAATAGATATCCGTATTCTTTGCTCTCCCTACGGTACGTATCAGATGTTCTGCATAATGGTTGTTACTTCTTACATTTGTATCTTTTATGATGTCTTTTAGCGGGAAGGAGTAATGCGTGTAGAATACTTTTTCGTCGATGGCTTTTCTTGCTTCATCATACATTTCTTTATGGTACTTATCGTAAGTGGTTTCGGCTTTGCCGATAGAATATCCTACACTTCCAAGATGCGAAGCCAATATTTCGCCCAGATATAGACCTGGATTAGGAATGTCGCCTTTGATACTAAAAGAAGTTTGTCCTGCCGGAATATTGCCTGTCAGCAAACGATTGTTTGAAAATGGTTCTCCGTGTATATATCCGTTGTCTTGCCCAGAGGTATTCATCCTTAAAGTATTTTTGAACGAAAGATTCATTTCGGGCTCAGTTTTTACGATAATGGGGCAGGTGTCGCGCCGCATAGTATTGAAGTAAAGACTGTATGTATTGTCGTAGATACTGATACCATATGTTCCCGAAGCATAGTAGTTTCCCATATCCTGATATATCCATCGCTCGGATATCCCTTCGTAGCTGAAATAGTCGTCTATGACAGTGATGTCTATATCTTTTGTCGTATCGAAGTTTTGTTTTATTTGTGAAGCCCATTGCGAAAGGAAAGCGTTGGGCACATTATCCAAAAACTCTGTCCCTAGAGTGGGATCTCCATAGCCATGAATCAATAATCGGTTACTCTGATTGTTATCTACGGAAAGGGTTGTTTGATATTTATAGTCTTCTCCTAATACTTCCAGAGCTGTGGCTGTGGTCACTACTTTGAGTATGGATGCTGGAGTATATGATTTTTCTGCATTGTGTGCAGCTACTTGTTTGCCTGATAAATCTTTGACGCAAATTCCCACCGAGGCATGCTTTAGTCCGGGGCTACTGAGAAATTTCTGTATGCCGGTTTGTTTTATTTGTGCGTTTGCTATGGATAGGGATAAGATAGAGATGAATATTAAGTACTGAATTTTTATTTTCATCATGAGCAAATTGTTACGGGAAATTGGAAAAATGAAATATCTTTGTAAAGATATATAAATAATTCATTGACCAGAATATAAGAATACTATGATGCGTCAACCATTTGAAAAGCCTTTTACTCTCGATCGAACTATCCGTTTATTGATAGGCCTGTTGGCTTTGGCGGTAGGACTTTATTTTTTGTATATACTGAAAGGTGTGTTGCTGCCTTTCCTTGTGGCGTGGTTGTTGGCTTATATGCTGAATCCTCTGGTGCGTTTTTATCAGAAGAGATTGAGGCTGGCGCATTCATTGGCCGTTATTCTTACTTTGCTTTCGGTAGCAGGATTTATAACGTTATTGGGTTTTATTTTAGTTCCTCTTATCGAAAACGAGATATGGCAAATCAACAGTTTGATAGCGACGTATGATTTATCATCGATCAGCCAAAAAGGTATTCCTATAAATGTGGCAGACGTTATCAGCCGTTATATAGACTATAAAGAATTGCAGGAAACACTTACGAAAGATAATCTGGTAGAGATATTTCAGTTTCTGGGGCCTGCGGTAGAATCATTGTTCTCAGGTACATTATCTTTTCTGCTTGG
>JBKEBA010000062.1:0-18519 GCA_047972895.1 Dysgonomonas sp. | reverse complement strand
TTATATACCCTGATAGATTTAAATTACTCGATTAATTACAAGATATGAACTATTTTATTAGTTTTGTAAAACCAACAAAACGATGGCGACTCTTTGTACCATTGAAACGAAAAACGATTAGGGGATCGACCCCTAACCGTTTTTACCAACAAAGCTCAGGTTCTTCATTACCCATTAAAAAATGAAAACGAAAAACCTGATATTTTATAAGTGAAAGCCAAACGCTGACACAGTTTAATTTACACTACCACATTCATCTTACAGTTTCTTAACGGTCTTTATATTAAAGTATTTTGTTATTCTTCAATATCTTCCTGCATGTTGTGGAAAACATTCTGAACATCTTCATCATCTTCAAATTTATCTAATAGCTTTTGTATCTGTTCCTGCTGTTCCTTCGTCAATTCTTTCAAATCGTTAGGAATACGCTCAAATTCAGCGCTATGAATTTCGAATCCGTTCTCTTCAAGATACTTTTGTATCTCAGAATATGACTTAAATTCGCCATATAGTAACACATCATCCTCGTCTTGTTCCACTTCATCCACTCCATAATCAATAAGTTCAAGCTCGAGATCTTCTATCGATACACCTTCTTTTCCTGCTATCTTAAATACGCACTTATGTTCGAACAAGAATTCCAAACTGCCCGATGTACCCAGCGAACCACCTAGTCTGTTAAAATAACTACGTATATTCGCAACCGTCCTAGTAGGATTGTCTGTAGCTGTTTCTACCACAATAGCTATACCGAAAGGGCCATACCCTTCATATACAACTTCCTTATAATCAGCTTCATCTTTCGATGTAGCCTTTTTGATGGCACGTTCTACATTCTCTTTAGGCATATTCTCTTTCTTCGCCTGTTGCATCAGTACACGAAGACGTGGATTTGTGTCTGGTTCCGGACCACCATCCTTTACAGCTATCGTTATTTGCCTTCCTATTTTGGTGAACACGCGGGCCATATTTCCCCAGCGTTTCATCTTTGTCGCTTTGCGGTATTCAAACGCTCTTCCCATAAAATACTTATTTCAATCGTTATTATTTTTCGTATCGCAAAAGTATAAAAAATATCTCTATTTCAGTCTTCATATTCTCCATTATTCAACCTCATTATAAAAATGGGATTTCTTTATTAATTAACTGATATCTTATTTTTTAAAATAAATTTTTACATTTGTAGGAATGTATGAACATATAATTTAAAACAACTATGAAAAAATGCTTTTTTTTACTATTTACAATTCTATTTCTAATTGGGTGCGAATCCAGACCGAAAAAAGATTACACCCAATATGTAAAGCCTAATATCGGGACAGCGCACAGCAGATGGTTTTTCTATACACCCGCAGCAAAACCCTTTGGCATGGCAAAAGTGGCACCATCTACCAATGGAAGCTATGGCAATCCCGGCGGATGGGAAGCTGTAGGCTACGACGATCGTCACACGTCCATAGAGGGATTTCCTAATTTCCATGAATTTCAGATTGGAGGAATATCATTTGCCCCTACAGTAGGGAAATTACAAACAGTTCCGGGAAAACTAGATGATGTAGATAGCGGATATCGTTCCAATTTTGATAGAAAAGACGAATTTGCCACAGCAGGCTATTACTCGGTGCTATTGAAAGATTACAATATAAAAGTTGAATTAACAGCTACAGAACGCGTCGGATTTCACAGATACACATTTCCTGAATCGGGTGAATCGAATATTATCTTCGATATTGGCCGCCAAATGGGAGAAAGTGGGCGAGTAATAGATGCAGAAGTAAAAATAGTAGATGATAAACATATCGAAGGATATGTGATAACAAGTCCGGCATATGTCAGAAAATACCAGGCAGGGGCAACTGTCAGTATGTACTTCTCTGCCATTTTGGATAAAACTCCACAATCATTCGGCACATTCATTTATGATAGCATCGTGGCCGGAGAAAAAGAAATAAAAGGGATTGGCTCAGGGGCATATATGACATTCAACACCAAAACTGACGAAGCAATCAGCATAAAAGTAGGACTATCATATACTTCAATAGAAAATGCAAGAAAAAACCTTGACGCTGAAGCCAAAAATTTATCTTTCGACAAAGCAAAAAAACAAGCTATATCCTCATGGAACGAATATTTAGGTCGCATAGACGTGGAAGGAGGAACAGATGAGGATAAAACAAAGTTCTATACTGGACTTTACCATGCATTGCTAGGACGTGGACTTGTCAATGACATTAACGGAGCTTATCCGAAAAATGACGGTAACGTCGGACTTATAGAATTAGATAAAGAAGGAAAACCTATTCATAATCATTACAATACGGATGCTATATGGGGCGCTTTCTGGAATCTCACCCAATTGTGGGCTATTGCTTATCCTGAATATTATGCCGATTGGATTCAGAGCCAATTACTTGTCTATAAAGATGCAGGATGGTTAGGCGATGGTATCGCCACAAGTAAATACGTATCAGGTGTAGGTACAAATTTCACAAGCCTTGCCATTGCTGCTGCACATAACGTAGGTATCGACAATTTCGATATTAATCTAGGATATGAAGCTGCCCGAAAAAATGAATTAGAATGGAGAGACCGGATAGCCGGAGCAGGAAAAATGGATGTAGGCGCATTTGTAGAAAGAGGATATTGCCCATATATAACAAGTCAGCCCGGAGTTGCCAGCGAGCTTACAACCAATGGTTCTGTTTTTGGCACTTCTCACACACTGGAATATGCTTTCAGTAGCTACGCAGTAGCTCAATTTGCTAAAGCCTTGAATAAGGCGGACGATTACGAACAATTGTCGAAGTTATCAAAAAGCTGGAAACTTATTTACGACCCGTCTGTCAAATTCATACGTCCTAAAGATATCGATGGTAACTTCATAGAGGATTTCGACCCCGCCCGCCCTTGGGTTGGATTTCAGGAAGGAAACGCATGGCAATATACATTTTACGTTCCTCACGATGCAGAAGAATTAGTAAAAACACTTGGCAAAGATGAATTCAACAACCGTTTGGACAGTATATTCACCATCTCACAGAAAGCTGTTTTCGGTGGAGGAAAAAACATTGATGCATTTGCAGGATTGCAAGGATTATACAATCATGGAAATCAACCGAATCTGCATATTTCGTGGCTTTTCAACTTTTCCGAGCGACCAGACCTATCTCAGAAGTGGGTACGGGCTATTTGTGACGAATTCTATGGTACAGAAGGTATACACGGATATGGCTACGGACAAGACGAAGATCAAGGACAACTAGGAGCGTGGTATGTGCTGGCCACAATCGGATTGTTCGATGTGAAAGCATTGACAGCACCCGACCCTTCATTCCAAATTGGTAGTCCTCTGTTTGATAAGGTCACTATCGAGCTACCCGAAAAAATAAGGAAAGAAAAATTTGTAATAGAAGCTGAAAATAATTCGAAAGAGAACATTTACATACAAGAAGCCTCTCTGAACGACAATGCTGATAAAAGTTTACGATTACCTTTCTCTTCCTTCAAAAACGGAGGTACACTAAAACTGAAGATGGGTTCTAAGCCCAAATATTAAACGATAAAAATAAAAGAAAAAATGAGGTGCTCTATTTTACTTAGAGCACCTCATTTATCATATATTCTATAAAACAGTCTGCGTCTGCGACTCGTCACTTTCCATTTAATAACTTATATTCTGCACTTTTGAGCGTTTCTCTCTTTATATTTAGTTGGTGCTCTACTATTAAATCATAATCACACAAAGTACTTCCTTTAGTCGTGATAACTAACAACTCTAATGAAGTAAGAAAGAGAAAAAGAAAAATATAAAATGCCAATGCAACCCAGCTATCTCCCAATAGAGTATATAGCGCTCCCAGTTCTTCAAGGAAGCCGGTTTTAGCCTGCTCGTATTCTTTACGCGTATCATCAGCCATAGAGAGTTTCTTCTCTTGTAGTGCCTCAATTTGTTTTTGATAGGCCTCCAGTGTTCGATCATTAGCCTTAGCCTGATTTATTAATGCATTCTCTACATTCCGCTTGTTCACGGTCTGCGTTTTCTCTTCTATTGGCTTTCCATTTTCATCCACTCCTGTTTGATGAGTCGTTGTACTGACATCATAAGCAGTAATCACCGGATTCTTGGAAATTTCAGCATAGAGCTCATTATTCTTAATCCGAATAGAATCCTGCGTATGTCTAATCTTTTGTATATCACTATCAATGAGAGCTATTCGTTTAGGAACCTCTTTATTTATTTGCTCAGTACGGATTTCTTTCATCCGCACATCTACATCATTTTTAAATATAATCTGGTCAAAAACAGTAGAGCCCAGTACCGCCATCAAAAAAGCAAGTATAACCCGAAAAATTACAGCAGACCTGGATCTTCCAACCATCAAAATAATAAAACGTTCAATACAAATAATAATACTGATAAAAACTATCGAGATTAGAGCCTTACCCCAAAAAGATTGAATACCAATATAGTTATCGGCAAAACACCATCCGATGGTTCCCCATATAATGGCTAAAATAATAATGGCAGCCATATACCGTTTTAATAATCTATAGCTAGCTTCTCCGCAATCCTTCAGTATTCTTGGATTCCATCCTATGATGAAGCATTCTAATTTTGTGAATGTATTCATTTTTGCCTATCCTGTTTTAAGAATGTTTGGGAAATAGCTGCTAGCCCCCTCAAGAAACCTCTGTCATAGGAATCTAACATACTTAACAGTTGTATGTCATCTTCTTTTAACCGTTTTTCCATTTCATCGATTTTAGCCAGATGCTCAGAATAGGTCTCCCTACGTGCTCTCAAGACTGACGATGTGTTCATCATTCCTTGCTGTTCAACGGTTGAAATTTGAACATCTATTTCTCTGAGATCATTTTTATACCTCAATCTCACCTGCTCAAAACGTCTGTTCAAACCACTTCGGATAATTATTTTTCTAGACTCTTTATACGAACTGTCCGGATTACAAATTGCATCATCATACCCCTCCTGTTCATAATCCTTCTCTACATATGCATAAACTGCATCGATAGGCATTCCTGTTCCATACTTAATGTACATGATCCCTTTATCTTCATTGGGGTCAGTATCATCAACGAAATCCTCTCGTTTGATTTCTGGTAGAGGTTTCTTTTCCTCTTCTTCTATTACTGGTTGTTGCTGCTCATTAGCAAAGAGCCTCGAAAAAAATCCCATAAAATTATATTAATGTTTATATTTCCTTTGTTGGTATTTCATATTTTTGATGCCCTCTATTATGGCAAGATTCACATAGGGTAATGAGATACTTATCAGCATAGTCCCACGGATCTGCCTTTTCATGCGTCAATTTATTAAAGTGATATTGTTTATGGTGTACTAACAGTCGGTCTGTAGATCCACATATTACACATTTATAACCATCTCGACGAATGATATCAGCCCTTTTTTCCATCCACCTTTTGTCAAAAAGCTTTTCTCTATAAGAGCCATGTTTTCGTAATTGGTTATTATTCATTGTTATTAATCTGTTAAAATTAGGGATTAGAAATTCGAGAGATTATATAAACCTGAAATTGGTTCAGATAGAATAAATATCAGACTTTAATTCTAAAACGGATACAATATTAGTAAATACGAATGATATTTAGGCCAATTCTCCGAAAAAAATATTTTAATCAAAAAACTTCTATCTTTGTCAGATAACATTCTATAAAATATACTACTACGTCATGTCCAAAAAAGCAAAAACATTTTCATCCCTGCTTAAAAGTAACCAAAAAGTAATATCGAAAATTTATTACAAATACATCTTCCTTATTATTATATTCGGCACTATCTTAGTTGGTATTCTGTTCTACAAGTTGGATGCACATATCGTTCTGTTCGGAGACACACCTTCAGCCCTTGGCGAATATGTAAAAACTGTAGCAACAGTATTAGGAGGGGCTTTGGTGGTTCTGGGACTATGGATAAACAACAGGCGCGTAGCTGAACAAACCCGACAGAATAACATCGCAGAAAAAGGACAAATCAACACACGGTTCAAAGATGCAGCTACATTACTCGGTAGTGAAAATGTGAGCTCTATACTATCTGGTGTGTACGCCCTTCACCAAATTGCGCTCGAATCTTCCGTAGGTGATGAAATACAGAAAGGTTATGTAAGAATCATACATGACATTTTGTGTGCATATGTAAGGGAAAATACAGAAACCATAGTTAAAGAAGACGATGGGAGAGAGTGGCGCGTAAATAGCAAACCGACTATTGTAATACAAACTATAATAAAAGTATTATTCAAAAATAATGAGTTCATATACAGCGATATTATGACTGACCTATCCAATTGTATATTCGAAGACATAGATTTGGATAATGCCTACATTGCCCATGTAGATTTTTCCAAGACAAAGTTTATTCGGTCGACTGCAAAAGATTGCAGTCTGCTTTCTTGTTACCTTGAAAATACATTTATAGATGACACTGACTTTTCGGAGAGTAGTTTCGAAAAAGTTATCTTCGATAATTCGCATATCAAAAATACAACCTTTGTTAAAGCTAAATTTATCGAATGTGATTTGTGGGACACCATTCTATTCAACACTACATTTGAGAAAGCAAAACTAAGAAATGTTGATTTTAAGAATTCTATTTTCGAAGATAATGTAGACTTCAGCGATACTGTGTTGCAGGGATACTTAGAAGAAGAAATAAAAAGTAAATCAGATATACTTACTAAGATTTAATATAAAAACAGACCGATAATTATCGGTCTGTTTTTATATCCTATATTATTTAGTTGGCAATTTCTTTAAATTAATTTTCGGATTCACATTTCGTATTGTATTATGGTCGAACACTGTACGATAAGTTGTATTTTCATCAAAGAATCCACAGTTTTGAAGATAGAAATAATCACCTTCAACACCTCCCTGATAATCCTGTCTCACCCCAGCTGCTGCAGTAGCGTCATAAGTAAATCGGCCTTGCGTGACAGGTATCCATTTTCCTTTCGAAGTAACAGCCCATTGATTACCAAATAATACTCTGCGCGTGATATAACCTTGTTCAGGAATAAAATTTTCGAGGAATGAATGTGCTCCTTTATACCATGTATCGGTTTTCGGACGTTGAAAACTTGCTATCAGACGCCAGCGATTCTCATCTGTTGCAAAAAAGTAAGAAGTAAAAACAGTGTTCCCTTTTCCATCAGGGCGTATACGTGTCAGGAATTTATAAGTATTTCCTGCTTTCCACGGATAAATAAGATAACTCTGCCCGCCCGAACCTTCATTACCAAATTCGCCGATATGCACGCCTTCGCCTTTCGCTAAAGTCACGATGCGGTCTTCCTCCGGAATTTCGTTCGGATCATCAGTCGAAAACGGACTCCAGACAGAGAACAATACCCGTCTTTCCGTTTCACCATTAACCTGCATTCCGAAATATCCGCCACTGAATCCGTTCGACATATAATAAGAACCTATTACGTCCTGTCCTTCAGGTACAGTCACTTCATTATAAAACCATTCTATATTCTCATTCTCAGGCAATGTATATCCCATATGCACAGATGGACCACGTCGTCCCCAATATGTTTCAAATTCTCGTACAAAGCACAGAGGCTCTTCTGCCGGAGTGCCTGAGATAACGATATCGGAGATATCTGCAAAGAAATCACCTTTTTTCTCTATTGCTTCAAATTCGACATGGACATATCCAGCTTTAGCTATTTTTACTTGTCCAACAAGAATAATTGCCCATGTTTTATTTTTCAGTTCCATTGTGAATGGACTACCGTTTATTATAACTTTTATTTTAGAACCTTCTCCAAATGTTTTCGCGCGTAACGAAACGTTCAGATTCCCGTCTTTCATTACTTTGAACCATGATGAAAATTTAACGGTTTGATTGCTCCACTCGTTTATCCCATCTACATTAATAAAGTCTCGGATTCTTTGTCCACTCGTGATGTATGTATTCCCATGCATAGGAATGCTAGCAATGTTAGATGTGCCTGTAGTTTGTGCAGATACAATATTGCAAAATAAAATGCAGCCAATAAATAGTACAAGGACTTTTTTCATTTTTCTATTATTAAGGTTAGCTATTAGTTAATTAACACTTCAAAGATAATGTATTTAGAATATACAAAAGAAAAAGGATTCTTAAATAAGAACCCTTTTTACATATTTTATATTAAATAACAAATAGTTACCTCAATTGCGCTCCCAACTCGTTTTCCAGCGATTTTTGTATCTTTTGCATAATAGTATCTATTTGTTTGTCGTTCAGAGTTTTTTCATCATCCTGAATCACAAAGTTTACTGCATAAGATTTCTTGCCCTCAGGAAGATTCTTACCTTCATACACATCAAATAAACTAACCTCTTTCAATAACTTACGTTCAGATTTGTAAGCTATTTTCTCTATCTGGTCAAACAAAATATTTTTATCCAATAGTAATGCCAAGTCACGTTTTACAGCAGGAAACTTCGACAATTCTGTATATGTAATGCTATGCTTTCTGATTTCTTTCATAAGCATATCCCAGTTCAATTCAGCGAAATATACTTCTACGTTGATATCTTGCGCTTTGAGGACTTTCTTATTCACGACACCTAACACTCCCAGTGACTTTCCTTTGCCTTTAGCCTGAATATCAATAGCAGCACTGAACGTCTCATCTGAGAACTGTATATATTCGTACTTGTTTGCCGAAACACCTAAACGATTCAGAATATTCTCAACATAAGCCTTCAACTGATATACAGAAGTTTTTTCATCAGCTGTAATCCAACTGTTATTTATATAGCTTCCGCTTAACCATAAACCCAAATGAAATTCTTCGCTGTATTCTTTTAGAGTTTCACCTTCCGTTTTCCTGTCAGCATCATAGAAATAGCAATTGCCAAATTCGTAAAATCTGATGTCGGGATTCTGACGATTTCTGTTATATGCAATACTTTCCAACCCTCCAAAGAGAAGAGTTTGGCGCATAACGCTTAGATCTGCACTTAGCGGATTGATTAATTTTACACAGCTTGAGATAGGGTATATTTGCGAATCTGTATAATAAGCCTCTTTTGTCAACGAATTACACATGATTTCATTAAATCCGCTTCCAGTAAGTTGTTCCGAAATGATATTCTGCAAATCATAACTCTTATCAGTCGGAGTTTCGTATGACAAGTTAGATTTTACACTCTCGCCCATTTCTACATTGTTGTATCCGTAAACGCGTAATATATCCTCTATTACATCTACATCGCGCAGAACATCTACTCTGTACGTAGGGATGGCCAATACCAATATATCTTCAGTCTCTTTCTGAATAGCTATTTCCAGGCTGTCGAGGATAGATTTTACTGTTTCTTTTTCTATATCTTTGCCAATAAGAGAATTTACTTTATTATAAGATAACTCCACGATAGGCTTTTCTATCGGGTTAGGATATACATCCTGTATCTCACCTGCAATTCTTCCTCCTGCTATGTCTTTTATCAGCTGTGCTACATACTTCAATACATAAATTGTATCATTTGGGTCACAACCACGTTCGAAACGGAAAGAAGAGTCTGTACTCAAACCATGACGGCGTGCAGTCTTACGTATCCATGTAGGATTAAAATATGCACATTCGAGGAATACATCAGTTGTCTTTTCAGTTACTCCAGACTTCATTCCACCAAATACACCACCGATACACATACCTTCTGTATCGTTGCATATCATCAGATCTCTATCGCTCAATGTGCGCTCGACTTCATCAAGTGTTGTAAACTTACTTCCTTCAGGCATCGTTTTCACAATAACCTCTCCACCCGAAATATAAGCTGCATCGAACGCATGTAGCGGATGTCCCAAGCCATGCAATGCATAGTTGGTTATGTCCACCACATTGTTAATAGAACGTTGCCCTATCAGCGTCAACTTATCTTTTAACCAGTCAGGACTCTCTGTTACAGTAACACCTTTTATAGTCACACCTGCATAGCGAGGGCAGGCTTCTGTATTTTCCACTTTTACTGTGATACCCCCTGTTGGCTCATCAATCTTGAAATTATCTATTGATGGCAAACACAATGTACCTTTCAGTTTATTTTGTTTGAGATATGCAGCCAAATCGCGGGCTACACCATAGTGTGAAGCACCGTCGATACGGTTAGGCGTGATGTCTACCTCAAGTACATATTCACTTTTTATATTATAATATTCCTTTGCGGGTGTACCGACTTTAGTATCGGCAGGCAAGACGATGATTCCTGCATGACTTTTACCCAAGCCGATTTCGTCTTCGGCACATATCATCCCGAAAGATTCCGAACCTCTGATTTTAGATTTCTTTATTGTAAAAGACTCTTCTCCCGAATATAATTTCGTTCCGACTAAAGCCACAACAACTTTCTGTCCGGCAGCTACGTTAGGAGCTCCACAAACGATTTGCAACGGCTCAGCTTCGCCTACATTTACAGTCGTAACATGCAAGTGGTCAGAATCAGGATGGTCTGTACAAGTAAGCACTTCGCCAATAACAAGGCCTTCCAATCCTCCTTTTATTGTTTCCACTTCTTCCACGCCACCTGTCTCTAGCCCCAGTGAGGTGAGAGCATCGGCAGTTTCTTCCGGCGACAAATCAAAATCCAGATAGTCTTTCAACCAATTGTAAGAAATATTCATATATAGTAGTTTATATTTTTCAAAAAAGTTCGTCAAAAATACAAAATAGTTGTGAGAGTACAAGAAATAAAAGATTCGATATTTAATCTATAGATAGAAACTGATAGCTAATGATAAAATAAAAATCAGCAAGATTCGGGTTTCTTTCTCCTTATACACTTATTAATTTCGCTTCATAATTATTATTTTTGTTATTATGGAAAAACAAACTAAAATTGATTTTAGGCGGATACAAGATGCTATCGAATTTATAAGCCGAAATTATAAATCTCAACCCGATTTGGATGAGGTATCGCAACATATATCGTTAAGTCCTTATCACTTTCAACGTATGTTTACGGAGTGGGTAGGAGTAAGCCCCAAAAAGTTTCTCCAATATATCAGTATTGAGCATGCGAAAAATATATTGAAAGAAAATAAGGCGTCTCTCTTCGATACAGCTTTTGAAGTCGGCTTATCTGGTACAGGACGCTTACATGACCTTTTTGTAAAAATAGAAGGTATGACTCCTGGCGAATATAAAAATGGAGGCGAAAACTTATCCATTCATTATAGCTTTGCAGAAACACCTTTTGGTGAAATACTGATAGCATCTACTGCGAAAGGTATTTGCTATATGGCTTTCGCCGACAAAGAAGATATTGCCTTAAACGAACTGAAAATTTTGTATCCTAATGCTGCATATAAGCAACTAACAGATGATACACAACAAAAGGCATTGTATATATTCAAACAAGATTGGAATCAACCTGAACAAATTAAGCTGCATATAAAAGGCACTGATTTTCAACTAAAAGTATGGGAAACATTACTTAAGATTCCGATGGGTAAGCTTTCTACTTATGGAGAAATAGCAAAACATTTAGACAATCCGAAAGCAAGCAGGGCGGTAGGTTCAGCAGTTGGAGATAATCCCATTGCATTTCTCATACCGTGTCATCGCGTCATTCGATCAACAGGTATTATCGGGCAGTATCATTGGAATAGCAACCGAAAAGCAGCTATTATAGGTTGGGAGAGTGTCATAACAGAGAATGCCGGAAACACCGAATATAGATTATAGGGTTATAAGAAATTATACAAAGCTTACACATAAATCACTTATCCATAAAAAAAGATTATAAATATTCAAAAAGACACAAACAAAAAACAAATAAATACATATAGAAATTATTTTTATAATAAAACTTGCAAAATGCCTTTAATCTATAGGTTGAAATAATATTTATTCATACTTTTGAACAAAATATGGATTATGAGTAATATCTTGTTCAGGAAAAAGCCTATAGGTGGAGCTTTAGGCATAGATGGCATAGAGAAAGACGGGTTGAAAAAATCTCTTAGTGCAGGGAATCTAGTGGCATTAGGAATCGGTGCTATTATTGGTACCGGAATTTTTGTTTTAACGGGAACAGCCGCAGCCAACTACGCCGGCCCTGCTTTAACAATTTCATTTGTAATATCTGCTCTCGGCTGCTTGTTTGCAGGCTTATGTTATGCCGAATTTGCCTCGATGATACCTGTATCGGGAAGTGCATATGCCTATAGCTACTCTACATTGGGAGAATTTATTGCATGGTTTATCGGCTGGGACTTAATTCTCGAATATCTATTTGCTGCCGGAACAGTTGCAGTAGGATGGTCGGGATATGTCGTCAGCTTTTTCGATGGCATAGGGTTACAAGTTCCCGCCGCAATAGCTCAATCACCAATAGGATACACCACTCAGCAAGGATTTTATCTGACAGGCAGCGTCATCAATTTCCCTGCCATATTTATTGTTGTGCTAATGTCTGCTTTGCTAGTTATCGGAATAAAACAATCAGCCATACTCAATAATGTAATAGTAGTAGTGAAAGTAGTTGCTGTATTACTATTTATAGGTTTTGGTATTGCTTATATTTCAACAGACAATTGGATTCCATATATCCCTGAACAAACCAGCCCCGGCCATTTTGGATGGTCAGGGATACTAAGGGGAGCAGGGGTTATATTTTTTGCGTATATAGGTTTCGATGCAGTTTCCACTGCCGCTCAAGAAGCGAAAAATCCGCAAAAAGACATGCCTAAGGGTATTCTATATTCGTTGTTGATCTGTACTATCTTATATGTTGCCGTGACCGCAGTACTAACAGGAATAGTTCATTACACAGAGCTCGATCATCCTGCACCTATAGCCTATGCAGTAGACAAGGTTGGCAGTGCTCTGCAATGGTTATCTCCACTTATCAAAATCGGAGCAATAGCAGGTTTAACATCCGTTGTTCTGGTCATGATGCTAGGGCAGTCACGTATATTCTATTCCATGTCGAAAGATGGATTGTTGCCTCGTTTCTTTTCAGGAATACATAAACAATATGGAACTCCTTACAAATCAACTATATTAACAGGCTTCGCTTCGGCTCTCATTGCCGGAATATTGCCTATTAATATATTGGGAGAATTAGTATCAATAGGAACACTCATGGCATTCGTCATTGTATGTATTTCTATCATAGTATTACGAAAGACTCAGCCAAATATTAATCGCCCATTCAAGACTCCTCTTGTACCTTTAGTACCTATCCTGGGAGCCATAATTTGTTTAGCTCAAATGATATCACTTCCATGGGATACATGGTTACGATTGATAGCCTGGATGTTTATAGGTTTTGTTATCTATTTCACTTATGGTATCAAGCACAGTAAACTTAATAAAAAGTAAATAATTAATTTACAGAATATTGCACTTCATTACTCCATAAATACAAATATTTATGGAGTAATTTATATATAAACAGATCATTATAAGTCTGTTATTTTTATTTAAATACAAACTAATATAGAATAAACCTAATTGAGTATTACATATCTTTGTAATAAAGAATATAACTGACCATGAAAAGAAAATATTCTTCATTCATTTTTTTATTGTAAACAACTCTCGAATGTTAAACAAGCTGCTGGTAACTCTTGTATATTTCGAAATATATCTTATTTTTGTATTAAGCTTAAATAATTGCATTTAACCTTCTAATAAAACTATCAATATGAAAGATTTTTTTTCGACAATGGATAGCGCCCAACAATTCTATTGGTATATAGCCATAGGTGCTAGTGTTGTATTCATCATCCAAACTGCTATGACATTCATCGGTGCAGATTCAGACACGGATGTTGATACCGATTTAGATGATGGAGGTCATGCACCGTTCCACCTGTTTTCACTTAGGAATCTCATCAATTTCCTTCTCGGATTTGGATGGACTGGGGTTTCATTATATACAGCTATACCGAACAGACTATTATTAGCTATCGTTGCATTTCTGGTAGGTATAGTATTTATCGCTGTATTCTTCTTTGTGATGAGAGCACTCATTAAACTCTCGGAAGATAACAGTTTTAATATGAGAGAAACAATAGGAATGACAGCCGATGTGTATTTGACCATACCAAAAGAAAAAGAAGGAAAAGGAAAAATATTTATCAGTGTAAGAGGTACAACTCATGAAATTTCGGCTATTACAGAACATACCGAAGCCCTAAAAAATGGTAGTTTGGTAAAGGTTCTGGATATAGAAGGTGACAGTCTGGTTGTAATTCCTTTAGACGAATGGTATAATAATTAACATAAATAAAAACAATCAACAATGGAAGGATTATTTGAAGGATACGGTGTACTTATGGTTGTAGGTATAGTCGTCGTATTTGTTCTTATTATGACAATGATTTCGAGATACAAACGTTGTCCATCTGATAAGATATTAGTCGTTTATGGTAAAACAGGAGGATCTTCTGCCAATTGTATTCACGGAGGCGGAGCATTCATATGGCCTGTGATACAAGATTATGCATATCTGGATTTAAAGCCCATCTCTATCGAAGCAAATCTGACAAGTGCATTGAGTAAACAAAATATACGCGTAGACGTACCTTGTCGTTTTACGATAGCTATATCTACCGAAAAGGAAAATATGAATAATGCTGCCGAAAGATTATTGGGGCTAACAACTTCGCAAATACAGGAGTTGGCAAAAGATATTCTGTTCGGGCAATTGCGTCTGGTTATCGCAACCATGATGATTGAGGAAATCAACTCTGACCGAGACAAGTTCCTTGATAATATATCAAAGAATGTAGATACAGAACTACGTAAAATCGGATTGAAACTGATAAACGTAAACGTAACCGACATTAATGACGAATCCGGCTACATAGAAGCACTAGGAAAAGAAGCGGCCGCTAAAGCTATCAATGAGGCTAAAGTCAGCGTTGCGGAACAAGAAAAAGTGGGTGAAACCGGTAAAGCAATGGCCGACAGAGAACGCGATGTAAGAATAGCAGAAACCCATAGAGACCGTGATGTAAAAATCGCAATAACACAGAAAGACAGAGAAGTTAGCATAGCAGGAGCGTTCAGAGATGAAGCAATCGGTAAAGCCGAAGCCGACAGAGATACACGTGTGAAAAAGGCTGAAGCCAATGCTGTAGCCGTAAAGGGAGAAAATACAGCGAAGATAGAGATTGCAGGCTCAGATGCCTTGCGCCGCGAAAAAGAAGCCGAAGCTTCACGTCTGGCTGTAGCCGCCGAAAAGGTACAACAAGCCAAAGCTTTGGAAGAAGCTTACCTTGCAGAGCAAAAAGCCGAGTTGGCACGCTCCGAAAGAGAACGCTCTACACAGATAGCCAATGTTGTCGTTCCGGCCGAGATAGAAAAGCAAAAAATGATTATTGAGGCGCAAGCTGTTGCCGAACGCTTGAGGGAACAGGCTAGGGGAGAAGCTGACGCTATTTTTGCTAAAATGGATGCCGAAGCCCGTGGTTTATTTGAAATATTATCAAAGCAGGCTGATGGTTATAAAGGGGTGGTAGCCGCAGCGGGTGGTGATCCTGTAGCCGCATATCAATTACTATTAATTGAGAAATTACCTGAACTTATTAAAACACAGGTAGAAGCAATCAAAAATATTAAAATTGATAAGATTACAGTATGGGATTCTCCGGGAAATAATTCGAATGGTAATACGACTACGGCTAATTTTGTTTCCGGACTGATGAAATCTGTTCCTCCTTTGAATGACCTATTCAGTATGGCAGGCATGAATCTACCTTCTTATCTGAAAGGTGAAGCCGAAAAGGCCGATATTACAATACCTTTAGCTCCTAAGGCTGAAGAAAAAGAAGATGAAGTATAATTACTACAAAATATTCTAAAAAAAGCTGCTTCGTAATGGAGCAGCTTTTTTCATTCCTCTTTCATCAATAGTATCCCACTTAATATAGAACTGACAACATCTGCTTTTTTCAATACCATTAGATGATCACCATTTTCTACAGGGAAGGCATTTCTTATTTGTTCGTAAGGAAATATTTGATCCATCGTTCCATGTATATGATATAGATACTGAAATTTATTTTCTGGCTTCCATTCTGTGATTTGTTTCATCGCCCACTTGATATAGATAGGATCAACATATGTCATTACTTCAGATAATTCAGCTGTCGACATCTGATATACAAATCTATTGAAAGCATTAGTTATAAATTCTGTAGAAGAATAAATACGCATAGGTACCCGCTCTACTAAATTAGTCATTCTTACAGCGCGAAAGAGAGCTGGAATTTCCTCTTCGCTTTTAAATGAAGATATGATTATACTCTTCTGAGGTGTAAGAAACTTATTCATTTCTTGTATAATAACCGCACCAAAGGAATATCCGACCAAAACGAAAGGTTTTGATTTTTCAATACACTTAGCCATCTCACGCGTATATTCTGTCAACGACTCACCAGGATGTGGTATATGCCACTCTATATATACTTTCTTAAATCCTTTTGGTAATTTTAGTTTATCAAAGACACAACAACTATAGCACATGCCTGAAATAAAATATACATTCGTCTCAGGTCTCCATTTTTTCTTAAGTCGTATCCACAATTGTTTAAATGGGTTAAGTGTGCATTGGTTAGTTTTATTATAGGTCATTTCTTACTCTTAGTATAATATCTACTTTTTATAAAGATACAAAGTTTTATACAACTTCCACTTAAAACAATAGTAATCATTCATCTAGATTTAATTAATACAATATTTTCGCACACATTAACGGAAATACAATTAATTATTGTATTTTTGATTTCTTTTTGTGTTTTTAAAGAAAATTTAAGTCTGTCAGATCAGTATAAAAATGCTCAGTATTATCAAAAAAGATAATTACTTATTGAATACATATTAGGTTAAGCAAATTAATACAACTAATATAAACAACAAAAATGAAACATTTAATCAAACTTATGTTTTTGATCACATTCTCTGTGATCTTGATGCAATCGTGTGTCGATAAAGACTACGATTGGGATAACATTGATAAAAGTGGGGTTCTTAATATCCCCCCTGTCATGTTTGGTAATATCGACACAATTTACATTGACGGTCTACCCGAAGGAATATTACCTGAAGGAATCCCTATTCCTGATTTTTCGATAGCCAAAAGTGATACTATCAGAGGTATTTTTGACGATAGTACTGTGAAAGATTTCTTTTTTGATGGTGCAGGTACCGTTGAAATATCAGCAAAGGCTGATATAGAATTGGAGATATCTGGTCTTACTGTCGATTTATATTTTGATGTTATAAATTACGAAAATCAGGCAATAAAAGATGTCAAAATAGCAAAACAGACCTTAGACACATCAAAAGATCAAAGCCTTTCTATAAAACTTGAACCCCAGTATATGAAATATATGGAAAATGCCAAAGACTTGGCTCTTACAATTGTCATATCTTCAAAAAATGGATCTGTATGGATTGGTGGAGAAGATTATCTGTTTATTAAAAGCGCTATTGTGAAAACAGGAGGCTATCATTTCGAACTATAAAGACCTTAACTAATATGAAATCTATCAAATATATACATATTCAGGCTCTAATAGCCACCCTCTGTCTGCTGTCAACTATTACAGCATTTTCGCAAGTTACTAAAACAGACTATTTCATGGGAACCTCCTACCTAAGAAATAGTCTTAACCCTGCACTAAGACCAGATCAGGGATATTTAGTAGTTCCTATTATACCAAACATCGGAGTGAGTGCCCAGACGAACAGATTCAACCTTGATAATCTTACATTCATGGGGCCGAACAATCAGCGCGTAACATTTATGCACCAAAGCGTAAACACAGGCGACTTTATGTCAAATCTATCAAATGATAATTATCTGAATACTGATGTAAATGTCAAGCTTTTTGGTTTTGGTTTTTATAAAGGAGATAATTTCTGGAATATCGATTTGGGGCTCAGAACCCACGTTGATGCAAATATTCCCAAATCATTTTTTGGACTATTAAAACAAGGTTTCGATCAGAATCAGCAAAGCCGTTATGATTTATCGGATTTGAGTGCAACAGGTTATTCATTCATAGAACTAGGAGTTGCACATTCACGAATGTTTCTTGATAATAATCTGACAATAGGGGCAAAGGTGAAGTTATTAAGTGGCCTTGCCGATTTTAATCTTGAAACCAAAAGTTTGACTATAGATGCCGGACCTGATTATTGGAGCGCAAGATCTAAAGTAACATTGAAAGGATCCGCGCCCGGGGTGGAACCGACATATGATGAAAAAGGTAAATGAATACTCGCATATTAACCTAAAATGATTATCTTTGCATAAAACAGATAGCTATGACATTAATTGATTTTATCACTGCGTTCCCCGATGAGGCTAGTTGCAAGCAGAAGTTCAAAGAATATCGAGATCAGGTAGGAGTAATTTGTCCTAAGTGTGGAGGGACAGATCATTATTGGAAAAAAGACAAGGAGGCCTATGAGTGTAAATGTTGTAAAACTCGTATTACCTTAAAGAGCGGTACAGTCA
>JBKEBA010000104.1:0-31713 GCA_047972895.1 Dysgonomonas sp. | reverse complement strand
TTATATACCCTGATAGATTTAAATTACTCGATTAATTACAAGATATGAACTATTTTATTAGTTTTGTAAAACCAACAAAACGATGGCGACTCTTTGTACCATTGAAACGAAAAACGATTAGGGGATCGACCCCTAACCGTTTTTACCAACAAAGCTCAGGTTCTTCATTACCCATTAAAAAATGAAAACGAAAAACCTGATATTTTATAAGTGAAAGCCAAACGCTGACACAGTTTAATTTACACTACCACTGCTAGAGATTAGTAGTGCCTGTTTAGTTATCTTACTCTTTTTTATTTATTCAGAATCACAATCTGTTGTCTTACAGATTCTTCATGTATAGCTTCTAATACCACACGCATAAATTCAGGATTCATTTCCATCTTTTCAGCCTGAGAAATACGCTTGCTTAATATCTCGTCATAACGTTCAGTTTGAACGACGGTCATATTATGTTCTTTCTTGAAAGTACCGATTTCACGAGAAATACGCATACGTTTTGCAAGAAGCTCTAATAGTTGTTCGTCTATTTCATCTATTTGTCTGCGTAGAGCTGATAAATCTTCGGTTGTTTGTCCTTCTTCACGAATAATAAGACTATTTAATATCTCTTTCAAACGAGAAGGAGTTACTTGTTGTGATGCATCACTCCATGCTTCATCCGGATTACAGTGGCTTTCAATAATTAGACCATCATAATTCAAGTCCATAGCTTGTTGTGATAATGGCTGAATCAAATCACGATTTCCTCCGATATGGCTTGGATCACATAAGATAGGCAGATCAGGATAACGGCGTTTCAGCTCGATAGGAATATGCCATTGTGGAAGATTACGGTAAATCTTTTTGTCGTAAGAACTAAAACCACGATGTATTGCACCTAATCTTGTAAGTCCTACGTTGCTCAATCTCTCCAAGGCGCCGATCCATAATTCCAAATCTGGATTTACAGGGTTCTTTACTAATACGGGTATATCTACACCTTGCAATGCCTCTGCAATTTCTTGTACGGCAAAAGGATTAGCGGTAGTACGTGCACCTATCCAAAGCAGGTCAATGCCATGTTTCAATGCTTCATAAACGTGCTTTTGTGTAGCAACTTCCGTTGATACATAAAGGCCTGTTTCTTGTTTTACTTTTTTTAGCCAGATTAGGCCTTCGCTGCCAACTCCTTCAAAACCTCCGGGCTTTGTACGCGGTTTCCAGATACCGGCACGCATGATTTTTATACCATCGGCAGCCAACTGCTTTGCTGCACTCATTACTTGTTCTTCTGTTTCGGCACTACAAGGCCCTGCAATTACCATCGGACGCTTAGCGTCAACTCCAGGTAGTAAAATCGATTCTAGTTTCATGTTTTTGTTGTTTATTGTTATATTATATATTGTTTTTTATTTCTCCGTTTATTTTAGTAAGCCTGTTCTTATCATCGAATTCGGCTGTTATTATATTTCCTCTTTTTTCAGCTGTCAGACTGTTGTCTTCTTCTTTCAGTATGTAACCTTTCGAAGAAAGGTAGTTTTCGAAAGATCGTTTATGATTAACAGCAAAAACAGATATCAGTTCAGGGAAAACACTTAATATACGAGTATGCTCATTATATTCAATTGTATCGATGGACTCTCCTTTGAGTGTTACAAGTAGAATGCCACTACCATAATTCCCTGCATAATAGGCACTGGATGCAAACTTACCCGATGCTATAAGTCCTAATGAATGAACGTCTGTCGGCTCCATTTTGTATTCGGGCATAGTAAGGAATTCAATATTGTACTCTTCACCCAATTGTTTGAGGCTGTTTGCTTCTACCAACAGATTAGCCGGAATATTCGAAGCTTCATTAGCCCAGCCCCATAGCCATGTATTCGACTCCAACGAGTAGGAGCCAAGTATCTGCATCGGAAAACTAAGACTGTCACCAAAAGATATCAAGCCTGTTTCCATATCTATCTGCCAGTCATTGTTGCCGATAACTTCCGAGAGGCTATATTGTTTCTCGAATGCTATACCTGCATATTTTTCCAGTAGTGTGTCGTAGTTTATTATTTCCATGAGTAACGGATTATCATAGCTTTTTAATTCTTTCCAGAGCTTCTTTTAGCATTTTTTCGTTGCAACAAAGAGATATACGAATATACCTTTCTCCTTTGTCACCGAAGATGAATCCAGGTGTAAGGAAAACATTTGCTTCATATAATATTTTATCGGCTAGCTCTTCACTCCCTTTGTAATGCGCAGGGATCTTTCCCCATAAGAACATACCTACCTGATTTTTATCATAGGTACAACCTAGTTCGTTCATGATAGCTTCTGCATATTGGCGACGTTCGCCATACAGTTCTATATTGTTTCGCTTGTGCCACTCGTCTGAATTATTTAGTGCGGCAATAGTAGCTTGCTGCATCGACTTGAATATACCGCTTTCTATATTACTTAGTACTTTCAATATCCACTGAATGAACTGCGGATTGGAAACTACAAGTCCGATACGCCAGCCTGGCATATTGTGCGATTTACTCATAGAGTTAAGCTCGATACAGATATCTTTCGCTCCTTCTATCTGAAAGATGCTAAGTGGATTTTCGTTGAGTATAAGGCTGTACGGGTTATCGTGAGCTATTACTATACCGTGTTTTTTTCCGAAAGCTACCAGTTTCTCAAATAACTCCAAACTGCCGTTTGCTCCTGTCGGCATATTCGGATAGTTGACCCACATCAACTTAACTTTCGATAAATTCATCTTCTCTAGAGCTTCAAAGTCAGGCTGCCAATTGTTGTTGTCATCCAAATCGTATGTCTGAATTGTTGCACCTACCATTTTGCTAACAGAGGTATAAGTAGGATAACCGGGATTTGGAACAAGTACACCATCTCCGGGATTTAGAAAAGCCAATGAGATATGAAGAATCCCTTCCTTTGACCCTATGAGGGGTTGTATTTCCTTTGCAGAGTCAAGTGTAACGCCATACCATCTTTTATACCAGTCGGTGAAGGCTTTTCTCAACTCGGGTATTCCTACATGCGATTGATAACCGTGTACATCACTGCGTTCAGCCGATTTATTCAATACCTCGATGGTTTCTGCCGAAGGTGGGAGGTCAGGGCTTCCTATTCCCAGACTAATAACGTTTTTCCCTGCGGCATTCATCTCCGCAACTTCTTTAAGCTTTCGTGAGAAATAGTACTCTTCTACTGTATTGAGGCGGTCTGCCGGTATGATTGTTTTCATATTCACTTAACTGTTAGCCAATGTTTTTATTTATTGATAAATTCAGGTTATAATCTTTAAATTTCGCTTTGCCTGCCTTCGGGATATTCGCCAAGCAGTTTCAGTCCGCTGGTGAGTGGTCGTATAGCTTGCAACGATTGTTTGTATCGGGTGATGTCGGAAAAAGTAAGATCGACATAAAACTGATATTCCCATTCGTGCCCTATTATAGGCAACGACTGTATCTTAGTAAGATTGACATCGTAGAACGAAAATACAGAAAGTACCTTTGACAGGCTTCCAGCACTATGAGGTGTCGTGAATACAATAGATGATTTATTAAGAGTCTCATTTTTTTGTAAATCATCCACTATCCATGGACTTCCGAAAATAAGAAAGCGAGTAAAATTGTGTTTATTCGTCTCAATTCCTCTCGCCAGTATATCTAGTCCGTATATTTCTGCTGCTTTTACACTACATATTGCTGCTGTAGTTTGTAATTGCTTCTCCGCAACGTCTTTTGCAGCCAAAGCTGTGTCTTCGTGTTCGATGATTCGCACTCCCGGTAAAGTATCCAAAAATTCGGTGCACTGCATCAGTGCAATCGGGTGTGATTGAATCTCTTTTATATCATGGATCGATGTCCCGGGCAGAGCCGCTAGACAATGCGATACACGTTGTTTAAATTCGCCTGCTATCGGTAGCTTATTTTCTTTCAATAATTCGTAGTTAGACAAGAGGCTTCCGGCTATAGTATTTTCTATGGCTATAATACCTATTGTGTTAGGTTCTTTCTTTATCACCTTGAATATGTCACGAAATGTGATACATGGAACTATTTCAACTTCTTCTTCGAAGAAATTTTCTGCTGCAATGCCATGATATGCACCCAATCCTCCTTGTATAGCTACTTTTTTCATATATTCTTTGTTGTCAAAAAAAAATCCCATCATTTCTGACAGGATTCTATATATTTTTATTGCTTTATTTCATTTTCAATTTTTACATACAAAATCCTGTCTTACCTTTAAAATAAAAGTAAAAAAAGAAAAAATATGTAAAAGAAAAATTATTCATTGTAATATCTTTGGCTTTAAACACGATTACAAAAGTAATATTTTTTTGAATAAAACAAATGTTTTGTCTTTTTTATTTAGAAAAAATATCAATATTGGCTTACTAATAAGCGTCATCCATCTATCATAACACCTGATTACCGCTTCCATATAGCTTCACAATCAACTCTTTCTCCATCGTCGGAAGAATACAAGCCTAATGATCTTTCTTGAGATTGTATCACCATATAAATCATAGGATCGTCGGATGAATTACGAAGACTTCTTATCCCTTTAGGAGCAATTCTTATAAAACTACCTTCGCTCACAGGAAAACAATCTTGGTCAACTTGGAATTCGCCGGAACCTTTTAATATAATGTACATTTCTTCATTTTTATTATGAATGTGGAAATACCCAAGATCAGTATGTGGAGGTAGTATTTGCATGGATATTTCGGTACCGGTCGAATTCGTAGCGTCTTTTGTAAACACTTTGCCAATTACCTCTTTTCCACTTTTCGGATGGATTAATGAGTGTTCTATCAGTTTGTCTAAAGAGCCAATGCTAATAGCTGTATAGTTTTCGTTTTCTGATATTTTTTCTATTTCTTTCATAATACTTCTATTACTTGATGAATAGTAAAAATACAAAAAGTTCTTTGTAAACAGATATCTAAATTTATTTATAGCCTCAGAGAGTGTTTGCCCCCTTCTATTAAAATTATTCTATTAAAATTTGATTATTCAAAAAATAATATAACTTTGTATTTCAAAGTTCTTTTTATTTATTATCCATGAAGGTAAAAATGATTCTCCCGGCACTCACAGAAGCCGAAAGTCCGTTTTGGCGGCCTATAAAGTATTCCTTGTTCCCTCCATTGGGATTGGCCACCCTTGCGGCATATCTGTCATCCGACGATGAGGTAGAGTTGATAGATCAGCATGTTGAAAATCTGAGTCTGGATGACGAACCCGATTTGGTGGTCATACAAGTATATATTACAAATGCTTTTCGGTCATACAAGATAGCCGACCATTATCGCAGTAAAGGTGTATACGTTATTCTAGGTGGGCTACATGTGACATCGTTGCCGGAAGAAGCGGCACAACATGCAGATAGCATATTTCTTGGTCCAGCCGAAGAGTCTTTTCCTCGCTTTTTGGACGATTTTCGAAGTAAAAGACCTCAGAAAGTTTATCGTTCGTGGGCGCGTACTTTACACAATCTTCCCTATGCAAGGCGTGACTTAATAAAAAGGAATAAATATTTAGTACCTAATTCTTTGGTGGTAACGAGAGGTTGTCCTCATCACTGCGATTTCTGCTATAAGGATGCTTTCTTTGTAGGGGGTAAATCCTTTTATACACAGTTAGTTGATGATGCCTTAGCCGAAATAGGGCGTTTGCAGGGCAAACATCTTTATTTTCTGGATGATCATCTATTGGGTAATTCGAGATTTGCAGAGGAATTATTTGAAGGGATGAAAGGCATGAAAAGAGTATTTCAGGGTGCGGCTACAGTCGATTCTATCTTGCAAGGCAACCTTATAGAGAAAGCTGCTGAAGCAGGTCTTCGCAGCGTATTTGTCGGATTCGAGACTTTTTCACCCGAAAATCTGAGACAGAGTAATAAGAAGCAAAATATGGCACGAAGTTATGAAGAGGCAGTTAGTCGTCTGCATTCACTTGGTATCATGATTAATGGAAGCTTTGTGTTTGGGCTGGATAGTGACGATAAAAGTGTATTTGACCGAACGGTAGAGTGGGGGGTAAAGAATGCTATTACAACATCTACTTACCATGTACTTACGCCTTATCCTGGTACGAGGCTTTTTCAGGATATGGAAAGTGCAGGAAGAATTCTGACTCGCGATTGGAACTTATATGATACACGTCATGTGGTTTATAAGACTCAGGGATTAAGCGCATCAGAATTGGAAGAGGGATATAATCAAGCATATAAAGATTTTTATAGTTGGTCTAATATATTCGAGGCTTCTTTTGCGCATGATTCACTGAAACATAAGTTGAAACATCTATTTTACACAGGTGGGTGGAAGAAATTCGAACCGCTATGGAACTTTATTATTAAGACAGAAGGTTTGAATAAAATGCTGCCTTTATTAGAGACTTTGTTAGCGAAGGTAGACGATAACAAAGAAGAGAAGGCTCAATCGTGTCAGAATGTAGTTATATCATGAATAAAAAGATAATAGGTGATATATTGGCAATAGTGTCAACGTTAGGTATTACTCTTTGGTTGATGACTGATTTTAAAGGAGGGATGATAATGGCATTAATGGTATATGGTCAGTTTATACTTCCTGTAATATTATTATATATTGCCTCCGGCCTTAATACGATAATATCCATTGTGGAAAGTGGATTTATCCATAATAAGATAAAGATATATTCTCATTCTTTAGTTATCCTTTTCATCACAACTTTATATCTATACAATTCAGAAATATTTAAATCAGAAAAGATTTTATCAGCAAGGATGAAAGATGATTTATTCTATTATACACTGATTTTCAGAAAGGATAACAATTGTGAAATAGACATAGTGGGAATGTTTGGTTATGAGGATAAAATTAAAGGGAATTATTATATAAAAGGTGATACAATAATATTCACGAAAGTACCTTATGATAATAATTTTATTCCAGATACTATATTGATTGATAGAGAGCAAAATACAATCTTTATTACGCGGGATTCCTTTGGTAATTTTAGTAAAAAAAAGAACAGTTCGAATTATTTTGAAATAATTGAGTAAATCTAAATATAGGTCTTTTACATAGGATTTTTGAGTATCTTATTAAAGTCTTCTCTGCTTCCATTAAATGCGTTTAGATCCACGACTGTATTAATACCTTTTATTCGTCCTCTATTAGTATATTGCCAAAAGAGCCAAGGCCTCCCATCAGGTAATTGGGGTTTCGACAGTATATCACGTATCCATATAGGATTTTGCGGAAATTGATCGATCAGAAAGTTTTTATAAAACTCATTCGTTGTATATATAATAACTTTCCGCTGATAGTGGTCTTCTATTATCTCAAGATACTTGGTTATCTCTTCTATTATATTTTGGTTCCAGTTCGAACGCTGGCAGTTTCCACCATACTCCAGATCAATTACAGGAGGCAGATCGATGCTGTCTTTGGGTACATAATGTATGTAATTGCGAGCCTGAGCATCACCGTCTTTACAAAACGTAAAAAAATGATAGGCCGCCACGGGGATATCGTGTCGGATAGCTTCCCTCCAATTTTCCTGAAATAAAGAATCTTTATGGTTTCCCCCTTCAGTGGCTTTAATAAAAGCGAATTGAACAGTAGTTTTGTCTATTTCTTTCCAATTAATCCTTTGTTGGTGGTGCGAGACATCAATGCCCTGAACAGGGTATTCGTCGGAAGAAGGATAGTTCATGCGTATATAACCTTGGTTATATGCATAATATATACCTATTAGGACAAAAGCCGCCAGAAATAGTCCAGTGAAGATAATTATAATACGTTTACCTCTCATTAATGCTTGTTTCAACCAACAACGAAGTTAAAACTATTTTTGCTTTTACTATAATCTTTTTTTATATATATTTGGAGCACATTAACAAACATTAAAAGTAAAACTATAATTATGACAGATTTCAGTAAACAAGATTATTCAGGGGCACAGCCGACTGACAATTTAAATGATTTTAACCGACCTGCTAAGCCTGATAATAATTTGGCACTGTCTATCATTGCTACAATAGTGAGCTTGATAACATGTTGTGGTTGGGTCAGTTGTATCGGGGTTATCTTGGGGATAATTGCTATTGTTTTCTCTACTCAGGTTGATTCTAAATATTTTGCCGGAGATTATGTCGGAGCAGAAGGTGCTTCTAAAAATGCACGTTTACTGGCTTTTATAGCTATCGGAACAGTCGTACTTTCAATTGTTTGGATTATTGTTTCTATTGTTATAGCAGGAGGCTTCTCATCTATCATGGAGCAATATCAGAATGCTCTTGAACAATATCGTTAATAGAATTGATTATAGTAAAAGTTTAATAGAGAGGTAATTATTTAATTACCTCTCATTCGTTATGAAGAAGTATATATTACTCATATTATCTATAATATTTCCTGTAGTTATCGTATATGTTTATTATTCAATATATGATATGATGGGTAATAACGCATTATGTACTTTTCGTGAAGCTACCGGACTAGAATGTCCCGGCTGTGGAGGCCAGCGCAGCTTGCATTATTTACTGCATGGAAATATTTTGCAGGCGTTGCATTATAATCTGTTCTTTGTTATAGCCTTACCCTTTCTTGCATATTTTTATGTGATGGCTATCAGGGTTTATATCTTGAACCAAAAAGAATGCCTCAAAAGCTTTATATTTTCTTCATGGTTTGGTTTTAGTTTATTGGCATTCCTTATTCTGTTCTTTATATTACGTAACATACCGTTTTGGCCTTTCACATATCTGGCTCCTTCTGTATAACAAAAAAGAGTGACTTTCGCCACTCTTCTTTATTTATATTACCTTTTTAAATCTTTCCAAGAATATTTTTGCCTCATCTATTGTTAAGCAAAGAGGCGGCAGCAAACGGAACACATTAGCACCAGTCACGCCTGTAAATACTTTTTCCTCGAATAAGAGTTTTGTACGTTTTTCTTTTATCGGTTCGTCAAACTCCATGCCTATCATCAAACCTCGCCCACGTATTTCTTTTATCTGAGGGAGTTTAGCCAATTCCTGCATGAGAAATTCCCCTACATTATAAGCATTCTCTACTAACTTCTCTTTCTTCATAATGTCCAAAACAGCTATAGCAGCAGCACAAGCCAGATGATTACCTCCGAATGTAGTTCCTAACTGTCCGTGAACAGCCTTGAATATAGGATTAATAAGCACCCCTGACATTGGGAAACCGTTTCCTATACCCTTTGCCACAGTAATCAGGTCTGCTTCGATACTAGCATACTGATGCGCAAAGAATTTTCCTGTACGTCCATATCCCGATTGAATCTCATCTAAAATGAGGATTGTTCCTGTTTCGGTACAAATAGTACGAAGCTCTCTTAAAAAATCATCATAAGGGACTTGTATTCCTGCTACTCCTTGTATTCCTTCTATGATAACAGATGAGTACTCTTTCGTTCCAAGCTCTTTCTTCACAAATTCAATATCATTGAATGGAGCGAATACGAAATTCGGATTCTCATTTATCGGAGCCTTATATGCAGGGATATCTGTTGCCACAACTGTAGCCGATGTACGTCCATGAAATGCTTTGCTGAATGCTAGCACTTTCTTCCTTCCGTTATGAAAAGATGCGAGTTTCAGCGCATTCTCGTTTGCTTCCGCACCTGAATTAACGAGGAAAAGCGAATACTCCGGATAACCGCATTGTTCACCTAACTTACGAGCAACCTCTAGTTGTAACTCGTTAATTACAGAATTGGAGTAAAATCCGATTTTGTTTAATTGTTCGGTTAGTTTTTCTACATAGTAAGGATGTGTATGCCCTACCGAAATAACAGCATGACCGCCGTAGAGGTCGAGATACTCATTTCCTTTGTCATCGTACACATAACATCCTTTACCTTCCACAACATTTATGTTGAATAACGGAAATACATCGAATGGTTTCATTTACTGATCTATATGTTTTATATTGTTTATTAGTTCTATTAAGCCTTCTTTTCTTATAATGTACATTCCAAGTCTTACATCCGATACGCCTTCTTTCAGTTTGTATGTATAGACAGGGTCTCCATTTTCCTCCTGAATTTCAAAATAACAAAATCGAATATTAGAATTTTTTTGTAATTCTTTTGTTACCTCTACTATGTGAGTAGATACCACAAAGAACGAACTTCGTATTTGAGCAAGAGCAGACACGACAGCCAACGTTCCATCGTAAGCGTCTTTCACATTTGTTCCCCTAAATAATTCGTCAAACAAGACGAGCATATTTTTATTAGTCTTTAATCTCTCAGCAACATCTTTCACTCGCATTACTTCTGCATAGAAATGGCTATATCCCGAACTCAGATTGTCGGACATGTTGATTGTTGTACATAGCCCAGACAGTACACTCAATTTCAAACTCTTTGCAGGAACGGGAAAGCCTATGTGTGCCAGATATACAGAAACACCTAGAGCTTTCAAGAAGGTTGATTTCCCTGCCATATTAGGCCCTGTGATGAATAGCAGATTAGAAGACTTCCCAAAATGGATATCATTAGGAATCCCGTTTTCTATAAAGGGGTGGAATATACCATCTATCTCTAATGTTGTTTCCTTTTCAGGCAATATTTCAGGATATGCTAATTGATATTTTTTTGCTGCTTTGGTTACTGCATAGAACGCATCATATTCATATACAAGACTATGAAAAAATGCAATATCCTTTCTGTGCGTATAACGGAACATATAGTCTAGCTTAGCCGTATCGAAAGCCTTAATTCTTTTTAGTCCTATTAGTTCAGAATATTCCCTTTTTGAGAAAAGCGTCAATATATCCTTATTTGTTCTAGACAACAGCTTAGGGTAATCATTACCTTTTAGTTTTTCAGCTAAAACTAAAGCGAATCGATATATATCGTTTAATAATTCAACAGTAGAACTAACACCCTTTTCTATTAGGTAATATTCAGGACTTTGATTAATAAAACTCATTAGCCTTCTTTCGATAGCGGAAAATCGCGAAGGCATACGAGTCGGATAATTACCATGTTTGAGATAATATTCTGAAAAATCCAGTGCATTTTTATCTACAGTCAGCCCTGATGGAATATATTCCTGAAAGAAAGCTATTGCGTCTCTTCTCTCTGTTATTTCATCTAGATTGGCTGAAGGAGAAGATAAGAAATTATATAATTTCCGCTTTCCCCCCATACTTCGAGTGAAATTGAATAAGCTGAATATTGATTTTCCATTTTTGAATGTATCAAAAATTTCCAAATCCTTGAGCGTTTGTTTGTCAACTTCAAAATTCATATTCATAAGCAAGTGATTTTTCTGTTTCGGTTTACTCTATAGATACCATATACGGCTTTTTTCCATACAATATCTGTAGGGTATTTTATATAACGCCCATTTGATCTGTTTTTATTTATACTATTAAAACGCTGAGGCTTTTAATTTCAGCCCTGTCGTTTCTTCCAACCCAAACATAAGGTTCATATTATGTACAGCTTGTCCTGATGCTCCTTTGATCAAGTTATCTATGCATGAAAGTATCAAAAGTTTATTGCCATGTTTTTCCAGATGAAGGATACATTTATTTGTATTTACAACCTGTTTCAAATCAATATTCTTCTCAGATACAACAACGAAAGGTGAGTCTTTATAAAAACTGTGAAACAAAGCTTCTGCCTCATCCAATGTACCTGTATAGTTCAGATATATAGAAGCGAATATACCTCTTGTGAAATTTCCGCGAACAGGAATAAAGTTGATATCATCCGAAAAATCGCTTTGAAGTTGGATTATGGATTGTCGGATCTCTTTTAAATGTTGATGCTCGAATGCTTTATAAACAGATATATTGTTTTCTCTCCAACTGAAATGAGATGTAGAGGAAGGTTTAACACCAGCACCTGTAGACCCTGTTATCGCATTAACATGAATTTCTGTATTCAATAACTGTTCTTTAGCCAGAGGCAGCAAAGCCAATTGTATTGCTGTAGCGAAACATCCCGGATTGGCAATATAGGAGGACTTTTTAATGTCCTCCTTATTTAATTCGGGTAATCCGTAAACGAAGTGGTTTTCTTCGGATTTATGGCGGTAGTCTGTAGATAAATCTATTATTTTCAGATGTTTTGGAATGCTGTTTGCTTCCATAAACTTTTTGGTGTCACCATGAGCTGTACAGAAAAATAATACGTCTATCTTTTCGTAGGGTATCTGGTCAGTAAAACTCATATCAGTCTCGCCAAACAATCCGCTATGTACTTCTGTCAGTTTATTTCCTGCATTACTCGTACTATTCACAAATACAAGTTCTGCCTCAGGGTGATTGAGTAAAATCCTTATCAATTCGCCGGCTGTATATCCGGCTCCGCCTATAATTCCAACTTTTATCATTATTTGTTTTATATTTTTAATCGGTCTGATTTTGTCACAAAGCATTTATGTTAGTATCTAACCACTGAAGTCGTTTCTCTACAAAGCTTACCAAATAATCGACTTCTGATGCATATGATCCTCTAATTCTACTCGTATTCCATTTTTTCTCAGTAACATCCCATCCGGCTCCTCCGCTGGTTTTGGGTCCGAAATTTCTTTTTTGTGAGTCATCCAGACTTGCAGCACGCTCTTTTATATAATTCGGCAATTGATTTAATTGAGGTTTCAGTTCATTCCATCGTTTTTTTAGAGCTGATACGAATTCAGGATCTTTGAAAAATTGGTCGAACCATGGTGCGCAAGTTTTAAGATACCAACCATCCCATTCAGCAGAAGATGCACCCTGTTCCCATGTGATGTGATCGGCATTACCAAAAGCAAGATCAAAGTCCCATACTAGTGGCTGCTCTATTTTTCCATTGCGGCGAATAGCCAGATAGCAACTGCCTCGCATGTTACCGTCCACGTTTTTAGCTAATTCCTGTATGATATAGTAATTAATAAACGATTCCATATCAATGTATTTGCGATATCCAGTATCGGGATCAGTAAAGTTTGCCGAATACAGTGCGCCCTCAGCAGTATCGAAATAGTTCTTAAGGAAGTTCTTCTGCTGTTCAGTTGGTGCGTCCGGATCTTTATACATGATAGGAAGATCCTTAATGGCAGTTCGAAAATGATCCTCATCTGCATGAAAATCAAGCTCTAGAAAATACCCGCCTGTAAGAGCCTCGCCTGCATTATCGCTAGGTGTTACTAACGTCATATTTAACCTTTCTTTTGCTACTTTCACATGCTCTGTCAGCGTATATACACCCTGATAGTTTCCATTGAGATAAAAATCAACACTGATAGAACCCGGAGTCCAACTCATGCCAGCTATCCGTGAGATTTGGAATGCCGTAATATTTCTTAATAGAGTTTTATCCAAATGGTTTGCCAATAATGCCCAATCTTTATCATTACTCATTCCTAACAAAGAGGCCTTATTATCGAGTTTCATACGATAAGGCTTTTTAGGCTCGTTCCATGTAGAATTTCCTCTCCCTCTTATCCCGGCTGTGGCAGAAAAGGATTGGCCATCTGTATATACTTCATCTTTATCTTCGACTTTGACTGTCATTCTTACATAGTTCTCTTTATCATTAATAGTGGCTCCGCCATCAGTATTTACATAAACTATAGGAATACGAGGCAGTTTGTGCGTTACAGTGACTGTATAATCTATTTTAGTTCCCTGATTGGTAGTAATACTGTATACTAATGGCTCATTGAAATTATTTTTTGTGACTCCACTTATTTGTTCTGTCTCACCTATTTTTACCGATTCTCCGTGATAGCTGAATGTAGCTGTCAAAGAATTGGTGGGGAAATTATATGGAACTGCCAAGCTTATTGTTTTATCATTTGTTCTTATAGTCGCATTTACATCTGCGTCTAATCCTTCGTTATGCTCAGCTTCCAATTTGAATAAATAAATCTTACCAACTCCTGTGCGTTCTAATTTGAATTTATTCCCGTCATTTGTATAAAACATCGCGAAACCGTCATTATATGCTACGCACATAATTTTCAGTGTTTTGTCTGAAGCAGAGGCTACTGCAATCCCCGAGTTTTTACCGTTTATAGTCCATGTATTATTGGAGTTCTTCGTAATTGTAGGTTCATTCGAACTAGAAATATCTATTATATGAATATTATATGCCTTCTTTATTTCTACTTTAGACTTGTCCGAAAAGGTAATCGTTGTGCCATAATAGTTCGTAACAATATCATCTAGAGTTAGCGTCGAAGAAGAGTTTACAGCCTTTTGTATTTGCTCATAAACCAACTCTTCGGCAGTTGTTGTACCGTCCTTGTTATCATCATCCGAACAGGAGATAAAAAATGATAACATTGCTATGTATAAGAATATTATACTAGCCGGATGTGTTCTGAAATTTTTCATACTTTTTTGTTTTTCATTCGTAACTAATTATCTAAAAGGTATAGCATTTATCTTGAGAATTATCTCAAAAAGAGAGGTTAACTTGATCTGGAAAAATAAATTCTACTGATATTCTAATTATGAAAGAATATTTGGCTTTTATATTTCTGGTCGATAAATGCTTACCAAGATAATGGTTTTAATGCAAAAACAATTCAATATAACATATTTTTATAATTGAACCTAGGTCTGGAACGCCTACTCAACAACTTGTTATTTCTTATTTTTCTGTTGTATATTATGGAATATTTTAGTGGGAATTCCGTATATCTTAGTAAATCCTTTAGCATCATCTGATGTCCATGCTTTATTTATCTCTCCGTACTCTCCAAAATCAGCTTTCATCAGGTCAAAATCGCTTTCTACACCGATTAGTACATAGTGATATGGTTGTAGTTTGATGCTTACACGTCCTGTAACATTCTCCTGAGAACTAATGAGGAATGCTTCAATGTCACGCATTACAGGTTCTAGATACTGTGCCTCGTGCAGAAACATTCCATACCAATTAGCAACTTGCTCTTTCCAATATTGCTGCCACTTTGTGAGCGTATGCTTTTCGAGCATTTTATGAGCATTGATTATTACAATAGGAGCTGCGGCCTCAAAGCCTACGCGGCCTTTGATACCTATAATTGTATCACCTATATGCATATCGCGTCCGATGGCATAGGCTGAGGTTATTTCTTCTATTTTCTGTATTGCTTTTACTTTGTCGATATATTTCTCTCCATTTACGGCAGCTATTTCACCTTGTTCGAAATCTATTGTCAATACTTCAAAATCATGTTTTTTTAGCTGAGAAGGATATGCCTCTTCAGGTAATGTTTGTTCCGATTTTAGTGTTTCTTTGCCGCCTATACTTGTTCCCCAAAGTCCTTTGTTGATAGAATATACCATTTTTGTGAAGTCGGCTTCATATCCATGTTCTTTCAGATAGCTGATCTCATATTCACGGGTAAGGATCATATCGCGGGTAGGAGTAATGATCTCAATGCCCGGGGCAAGTACATCGAAAGTCAAATCGAAACGTACTTGGTCGTTTCCTGCTCCTGTACTGCCGTGCGCAACGGCATCGGCACCAATCTCTTTCGCATAGTTTATGATAGCAATTGCCTGAAAGATGCGTTCCGAGCTTACTGAAATTGGGTATGTTCCGTTACGAAGCACATTCCCGAATATCATGTATTTGATACTTTTCTCGTAATATTCTTGTGTGATATCGAGGCTTACGTGTTTTATTGCGCCTAACTTATAAGCCTTTTCTTCTATGATTTTCAGTTCAGCTTCGGTGAAACCTCCGGTGTTAGCTATCGCTGTATAGACTTCATATCCTAAATCTGCTGATAAGTATTTTGCACAAAACGATGTGTCCAGACCTCCACTAAATGCTAAAACAACCTTTTTCTTACTCATTTCAATTGCTCTTTTATATCTTTTACTAATGCTTTTATTTCTTTCTTATCTTTTTGCTTTTCAGGGTCGAAGAGCATAGCTGTGCAAATACAATATTTTCTGTCAGTACGAGTCAGGATATCATAATTTATACAACCTTGACAACCTCTCCAGAATGCTTCGTCATCTGTCAATTGGGCGAACGATACAGGCACATACCCCAATTCTGTATTTATTTTCATTACGGCAGCTCCGGATGTCAATCCGAATACTTTGGCAGTAGGAAACATAGCCCTTGCTAGAGAAAATGCGTGTTGTTTGATTTTCTTCGCTAGTCCGTGCTGTCTGAATTTTTCCACAACAATGAGCCCTGAATTGGCTACAAATTGTTTGTTTCCCCAAGATTCTATATAGCAGAATCCTGCAAATTCATCCCCCATAAGAGCAATGATCGCTTTACTTTCCTTTATTTTCAGTTCCAAATATTCGGGACTCCGTTTAGCTATACCCGTTCCACGCACTTTTGCTGCGGCTTCTATGGTATCTAAAATAGTCTGTACATAAGGAAGGTGGTTGTCGTTAGCTATCTGTATGGTTAGTTGTTGATCTTGTTCTTTTAGTTCTTCCACCACTAGTTTATCTATGTTGTTTATTGACAGAATCATTATTGTATATTTGGTATGAAATCTGATAATACATTCAGTATTTTATCCCTGCTAATATTCTCTCTAGGTATGAGTAGGATCGTATCATCTCCTGCAACTGTACCTAATATATATTGTGCTGCTTTATTGTCAATTTCGCCGGCGATGGCCATTGCATATCCCGGACGAGTTTTCATTACAGCTAATTGTCCCGAAAACTCGAGGCTGATATATCCGAATGACGAGAGTGGTGTAGTTTCTTCTTGGATACCTGGGATAGTTTCCGATAGCTGATATGTATAACTTCCTTTTGCTGTAGGGACTTTTATTATTTTCAGTTCCTTTATATCGCGCGATAAGGTAGCTTGTGTCAGCTCGAATCCCCGATCAACAAGTATCTTTAAAAGCACATCCTGACTGTTTACATCATTGGTTTGCAGTACTTCCTTTATAATTCGTTGACGATATTTCTTAGTCATGATAGAATAAATATACAATTTTTATGCAAAAATATACATAAATGTGCATATCGAAAAATATTTACTGTATAAATATTGTGAAATATCGTTTATTCAGAAAGAGTACTGATTAATTAAGATTTGTTTATTATATATGATACCTCTTTGAATGCAAAATGCCTCTCTTCTCCTTCTTCAGTGGTAAGGATAAGTATTCCGTCCGATTTTACATCTTTTATAGCTGCGTAAAAGTTTGACTTCCCGTCATTATATAGGTGGTAACCCTCCTTCCTAAATAGGGCTTTTTTGTATTTATTGGTGATGCTATCAGGATCAGCTGTCTTTATTTTGTCGTAATAATCGGTGATATTGTGGTGTAGTTCATCTAATATTGTATTCAGGTCAAAGTCAATTCCCGTAGCTTGTTTGAGTGAAATAGGATTTGGCGCATTGCTTTTGAATATAGTTTGATTAATATTTATTCCAATACCGCAGATTGCTTCTTTTATGTTATCCCCTTCTAAAGCATTTTCAATCAGTATACCGCATATCTTCTTTTCTCTCCAGTAAATATCATTTGGCCATTTTATGGAGATATCGTCTGCATATTTATTCAATGTATAAGCAACAGCAAGAGAAACTATCTGAGATATAATAAATTGCTCGTTCGCTTTTATCATATTGGGATATAATATAATACTGCACATTAGGTTTTTACCCTGCTCCGATTCCCAAGTATTACCACGCTGTCCTTTTCCTGCGGTCTGGAAATCTGTATATACAAGAGTACCCTCTTCTAAGCTTTTTGATAGAAGAAGTTTTTTCAGATGGTTATTTGTCGAATCCGTTTCTTGTATGTGTATAAAAGAACCCATTATTGGTTAGTTATATTATTGTATTCATTCTGCTTTACTTTAGGTAGCTTTTTTATGACTTCATCTACAGAATGTTGTACCAGTTCCTTTATCACTTTATCAGGAACATCACTTTCCAAAACAATGGAGTTCCAATATTTTTTGTTAGAATGGTATCCCGGAAAGATTCCCGAATATTGTTCCCTTAATTCGATAGCCTTCTCAGGATCACATTTTACGTTCAGCCAAAATTCTCCATCCCTAGCTTCCAGCCCCATGTATGCAAACATCTTGTCCATTACTTTAAATACCAATGTATCTTCTCCGAAAGGGAAAGACTCTGTTGCGGCTTTGATGGATAGGCAGGCTTCTCTTGCTTCTTCTATGTTCATAGATTTTTTCTGTTTTTAATCAATAGATAATATACATTTTATCGAGATGAGGGTCTAAAAGTTTTAGTATCAGTATTATTCAATTCGGATGAAAACAAGAACGAAGATAGCTAAAATTTCGAGAAAATATTTTAGGGAATAATTAATTGTGTCCAAAAAATGAATAGGAGAAGATCCTTGATAAAAGGCTGTTCGATGAGTAGATATGGCTCTATTTGATGCGAAAAATAAGTTAATTCTTAGAGAAAAGTGAATTTTTTATTTTCTCAATTATCTATACTTAGAACACAATTAATAACACTTTATTATGAGAGCAATACAAACATTCTGGAGTGGAAACAAAGATCCACTTAAAAATGATTTTGGCTGGTTAAGTCCGGAATACAATCTAATGTCATGGGCACTTAGTTGTCTTTGTCTGAAAAAGAATTATGATGAAGTTATTTTATATACAGATTCAATAGGCTATAAGATATTTCACGACTATTTACAATTACCGTATAGCGAGATCGTGATATCGTATGATAATCTCAAATGTAAAGAAGAGCATTGGGCATATCCTAAATTGCTGAGTCATTCTGTTCAGGACAAACCTTTTATTCATGTAGATGGAGATGTGTACCTCCCGAATAAATTCTCTGTAGAAATTGAATCATCAGCATTACTGACTCAGAATAAAGAGATTGGTACATCATATTATAAGAATATGATGGAACATATAAAACAGAATGAGCTTCAAATGACTGACGCTTTAATCAATGAGTTGGAAAAGGATTCAATATCCTCATACAATGCAGGCGTAATAGGTGGAAACGACGTGCAATTTATGAAAGAGTATTGCAATGCAGCTTTCGATTTCATTGAAATAAATGGTCTTAATGAGCCGAATAACAATACAAATGTTAACCATAACATTTTATTTGAACAAGTCTTATTTTATGTACTATCAAAGGATCGTAACAAAGAAGTTTCGACAATAATCAATCACAATGTTTGTGACAATTGCTATACATATCAGGATTTCTGTAATTTTTATACATTTCAAGAAAGCAGTTTGATGCATATTATTGGAGGACATAAAAAAAATCCAAGAGTTTGTGAACTACTTAGTCGAATACTTTTGAGAAAATATCCGGAATACTTTGTCAGGATAATGAATTTTTTCCCTCAAACTCATAGAAGGCTAAACGATAATAGTAGCGTGATAAATATCGCTGAAAATCATTTAGATAATAGTGACTTAGTTTCTTATGATAAATTTTTGAGGAATTCTTTGATACAATGGAATACTTTGTCAAAGGAATCTCTATTCGACCTGGAGAAAAAAAGCTGTGTCTATTTAGACTTTATAAATCATTTTGCTATAAATGATCCTCAGAATATAATTCAGAAGAATCCCCATTTGGTTATTTATGAATTGAATAAAGGTGCTGATGTCCAGTCAAATAAGCTCTTGAAGATTAGAGTTGATAAAGAATCTACATTTGACAAATTTGATGTTGCATGTATTCCAACCTTGACTCAAAATGGATATAAAGAAGTTTTAATCGACGATTTATGCTATAATATATTGCAGTTATTATATGAAAAGAAGCCATTAAGGCGCTTATTTGATGAAGTTGTGGATACAATCAAAACTGATGGAGAATACTCTTACGATACTGTAATAAAGAATCATTTAGAATATCTTTTTTACCACAAACTCATATATGTAAGTCTTTAAGTAATTTAAATAATAATTTATGAAAACAATCCCGAAAATTATCCATCAAACATGGAAATCCGAAGATCTGCCTTCTCCGTTTAAAGCGTTATCCAATACATGGAAAGAATTTTTACCAGACTGGGAATATATATTATGGACGGATGAAATGAATAGGAATTTTGTTGCACAATATTATCCACATTATTTGGAAAAATATGACAGCTATCCGCGGAATATACAACGTGCTGATGCGATTCGTTATCTTCTTTTAGAGACCTTCGGAGGGCTTTATGTCGATGTCGATTTTGAGTGTCTTGAAAATATTGAGTTTATGTTTGAGGACGCAGAGTTCGTAGCAGGAAAAGAGCCTTATTTACATGCTCGGAAGTACCATATTCCATATATCATCTGCAATGCTTTTATGGCTGCTGCTCCCGATACATCTTTTATCAAATTTGTATCTGATAGATTGATTAAATATCCATCGGTAGGAGTTGATTACCCTAAAGATATATTGGACTCAACAGGGCCATTTTTATTGACAAATGCTTATGATGATTATAGCCTGAAGAGTGAAATCCGGATCTTAGAATCGAAAGATATTTATCCAATTTGCCAATTCGAAAAAGAAAAGATACTGGATAATGCAATGCCGCAAGAAATGAAAGACCGTATAGACCGGGCATATGCAATACATTATTTTTACGGTAACTGGTAATTGATATAAAAAATAACATGAAATTATGATACCTAAAAATATACACCTCATTTTTCTTGGTAAAGACAAACCGCTAAATGAACTTTTTGCCCAATGTATAAAGCGTATAAATGATTTCCATCCTTTATGGAATATTCGCTTGTATAACGAAGATGATGCTCTTGCAATACTAAATCAATATCTACCCGATTTTATATCAGCCTATACCTCTTTGAAGTATGATATTCAAAGGGCTGATTTTCTAAGGTTTGCATTGGTATATATATATGGAGGATTCTATCTGGATTTGGATATGTATTGCAATAAATCATTAGATGATTTATTGGATAATAGAATAGTATTGGGAGAAGAAAAAACAATCAGTGTGGAGGAACAAAATTGTCTAAATCTAGAGCACAGACTGCGAATTGCCAATTATATGTTTGGAGGTATTCAAGGTCATGAATTTTGGCTATCAGCCATGATGGTACTTGCCTCACGGGCAGAAGCCCCAATACATTCTCAACAGGATATTGTAGATATAACGGGGCCAGGACTGTTGACAGATTATTATCATGAAAACAAAGACTTATATCCCGAAATTTTACTTTTAAGGAATACAACGAGAAGATGTATACAACCGTACCACAATGCCATATCCTGCCATTTTGGAGAATATGCAGCTCATTTCCATCAAGGCTCGTGGAGAATGGATATATCTGTATAAATATTTTGAAAATTATATGCAAATAGTTGTATTTAATTTTTTTGAATTTATCTATATAAAAATACTAAGTAGCTTTTGTAAACTGTAGAGCAAAAGTGGAAAGCTGCAGCGAACAAAAAATCTACAGCAATTATTTAAACATTTTATAAATATTATGAACAAATCAGAAAATTTGAAATTAAAAGAAATTTCTGCTGAGGAGGTGAAATCATTCAATCTTTATTCATATGTAGCTAATTCTGGTTCAGGAAACGATTCAGGATGTGGATGCGGTTCTGGGAGTGGGAGTGGAAGCGGCTCTGGCTCAAAGCCAGGGTGTGGTAAATTGTTAAAGAGTTCGCAATTCACCCTTGGTGGAGCTGACTACTATGTAATAGACTGCCCTCAAGAAACAGAACTATTATATTTAGAATTTTATGGTTCAGATACTCGGTATAGTAATGAGTTAATTAATGTAACAAATGGTTCTCAAATTTATGAATCAGGTTATGAAGGCTATATCGGCATTACCATACCAAAGAATCAACCCAAATTATTTCATCTTACTAAATTCCACAAAAACGTAGATGTAAAGATGTATGCTGCTTGTTATGGAGGATGTATAGATTCTGGTTCTGGAAGTGGTTCTGGAAGTGGCTCCGGTTCCTTTTTTTAAGTAAATCTTTGATAGGGTGTTATTATGTGACTAAATCATAAGGTTGATAATTATGAAACATCTTTTATTATAAATAAGCGGCATTGATAACTATTGTTACCATCAGTCTTAATATTGACTAAAAAGACAAGTATAGTTAATTGATATAAAAGGTTGGTCATAGATAATTTATAAAATTAAGAGGGTGTGTCAAAAAAAATTGAACATACCCTCTTTTACTGTTTTTATACAAATCTGTCTGAATTTTATTTTTTGATACACCATCACTCTTTATGATTATAGTCAATACAATAAGTTTCAACAGCTAAAATGCTTTTATCTATTGAAGTATAAATATGATTAACTAATTGGAGCCCCAAAAGCATCATCTATGTGTTCTATCTCAAAGGTCTTTCCAGTCCATATGGCTGCAACGACATCAAAGCGGGCGGGTAAATCGATATTGTTCTCTTTCAGATAAAAGTCGGCTGCATCCACGATCCGCTTTATTTTCCCCTTCGATACAGCATCTTCGGGGTTGCCCCATTGATCCGAGCTGCGGGTTTTCACTTCTACAAAGACGATATATTCATTATTTCTGGCAATAATGTCAATTTCATATCTATGATAAACCCAGTTGCGTTCGATGATTTCATAGCCTGCTTGCCGAAGATATAATACAGAAACATCTTCACCGCGTTTGCCCAATTCGTTGTGCTCTGCCATAAATTGCTATACGGTGATTTTCCCTGTAGCTTTATTGTATACAGGGACTAAGTTGACCGTATTCTCTGTGAGACAATATTCCGCAGAATCTTGCAGATTATTAGCTTCCAGCCGTTTTATATGTTCAGTCCTGTTTATGTAGGTTCTTATATCAAGTTGGGCTTCTTTCCACATCGATAAGGCTACTTGCACAGCATCTGACGAAGAAGTGCAATTCTTGTCTAACAACCTTTGAGCTAAAGCTCCTGCAAACAAAGTATCTTCTATATTGAAGCGATTGTTCCAACCGGCACACAATATGATAACATCTTTTTGCCTGTTGATACAAAAATCAGCAATGGAATCTATATTGGAGAATGCTCCTATAATTAACGTGTCAGAGTCACTTGCTATATCTATAGCCTGAGTTCCATTCGTGGTGGTAAAGACTATATCTTTCTCGGTCACTTTATCCGTTGTATAATCGAAAGGAGAATTTCCGAAATCCGCAAAATCGCAATGTTTTACATTTCTCTCCGCACCAACAAGATAACCTTTTTCTTTGTATTCTCGCGCTTCGTCGATAGATGCAACGGGAATGATACTCTTTGCTCCATTCTTTAATGCAGCACACATCGTAGTTGTAGCTCTGAATATATCTACAACTACTACGATTTTATCATTGCTTTCAGAATAGAAAGGGTATAATGCAGGAGAAAAACATATTTCTACTTTCATTCTTACAATGCTGCTTTTAGTCTTGTTAATCTAGTCAATAATCCTTCAAGTTGGTCTAAAGGTAACATATTTGCACCGTCCGATTTTGCATTTGCAGTATCGAAATGCGTCTCTATAAATAAACCGTCGACTCCTGTGGCAATACCAGCTTTACACATAGTTTCAATTAGCTTCGGCTGCCCTCCTGTAACGCCCGATGCCTGATTTGGTTTTTGCAGACAATGAGTAGCATCCAGAACTACAGGAAAACCAAACTCTTTCATTTCGGGTATTCCCCTGAAGTCAACAACCAAATCTGAATAACCGAAAGATGTACCCCTGTCAGTGATAATCACATTGTTGTTTCCTGAATCGACAACCTTTTGCGCTGCAAATTGCATTGCGTTTGGCGCAAGAAATTGCCCTTTCTTTATGTTTACAACTTTTCCTGTTTTAGCTGCTGCTATTAATAGATCCGTTTGGCGGCAAAGAAATGCCGGTATCTGTAAAACGTCCACATATTCTGCGGCCATAGCTGCTTCATGTGTTTCGTGTATATCAGTAACAGTTGGTACGCCGAATGTTTCATTTACTTTGCGAAGTATCCTCAAGGCTTTTTCATCTCCTATGCCCGTAAACGAATCTACCCGTGAGCGATTTGCTTTGCGGTATGAGCCTTTGAATACATAAGGTATATTCAATTTCGAAGTTATATTTATTATTGTGTCGGCAATACGAAGTGCCATATCTTCACCCTCTATGACGCAAGGGCCTGCAAGAAGAAAGAAATTATCGTTTTTTAGATTTGCTATGTTCATTTCTATGTATTTAATTATCTGTTAAAACTTTTACCAAAGATATAAAGATTATGCGGCTTAGAGAAACATGGTAAGTTTTTTGTGGGCTGTTTGCCTTTTAATCTTAATTTAATAAAAAATATATAAAAATCAGCTTTTTTATGGCTAAACTTAGAACTTTGAGATAATAAAAATTCAATATTTATTGTATTTTTGTTTCTTAGTCTAAGATGCTATCCTTAAGTAATTTAAAAAGTAATGCATTTTATGATTAAATCTGTAAACAATAGCTATACTTGCATTTGTTAAATACCAATTAAAAAAACACTCATATACATTAAACTATTAATAGAAAAAATAGTCTAACATAATTAAAAAACTATCAAAAAGGCTAATGCCTTTTGTATCATCTAATCACGCCGCACTAAATTTATTCTCTTATGGAAACAACATCAGTAAAATTGTATTCGTTAAATTACAAAGAAACTAAGACTTACGCTCTTGCTCTGTTATTTATAGCAGGCAATCTGGCTTTGCCTCAGATTTGTCACTTGATACCGGGAGGTGGGCTGACCTGGTTGCCAATCTATTTCTTTACACTGATTGCTGCATATAAATATGGCTTCCGTGTAGGATTGTTGACCGCAATATTATCTCCACTAGCAAATCATCTATTGTTCGGAATGCCTCCTGTTGACGTGCTTCCAGCTATTCTAGTTAAATCTACCATATTAGCCGGAGCTGCTGCTTATGGGGCTCATCGTTTCGGGAAAGTTTCTATACTTGCTATTTTAGGAGCAGTATTGGCATATCAGATTCTTGGAACACTTATAGAATGGGCTATTGTAAAAGACTTCTCTGTAGCTGTGCAGGATTTCCGAATTGGTATTCCGGGAATGCTCGTACAAATATTTGGTGGGTACGCTGTATTGAGAGCCATTGCTAAACTCTGATTATCTGCAAATATATGTATGACAAAACGTTTGAGGAAGTGTTAGAACGCTTTCGCTCCATTTCTTTTGCTGAAAATTTCGATATGATTATTGCTATTGCTAATGGAGGAATAATACCTGCAGCAATATTAAATCAACGGTTTAATATAGAAATACAGCTTTTGAAAATCAATTTGAGAGATGTTAATCAGAAACCAAAATACGATAGTCCTCAGCTGATGGCTCCAATAGATTTTGATTTCAGAAATAAATCAATTTTACTGGTCGAAGACAGAGTAAAAACGGGAGCCTCCCTTAAGTATGCTTGTACTCTACTGGAAGGAGCGAAGTTGATAAAAACTTTTGCTGTGAATGGAAAGGCCGACTATGCTTTATATGATGAATCGTGTTTTAAATTCCCATGGTTACTTTAGGATATATGAAAAGAAAAATATTGAGTGTTATTGTATTTATTGGTATATCCTTACAATCAATCTATGCAGAGGGAAATCCGACAGAAGTATTGGTTCGTGACTCTATCCAATTAGGTGAAATTATAGTTACTGGTAGCCGCCCTGCTGTCAACCTTAATAACTTACCAATGAGTGTAAGTGTTGTAGATACCAAACAGATAGAAGGTAAATTCGAGCAATCCTTATTGCCTGTTATTACAGAAGAAGTACCAGGACTATTTGTTACCTCTCGTGGCATTATGGGATATGGAGTATCTACCGGTGCTGCTGGAGGAATGACTATTCGTGGAATTGGCGGTAGCCCCACAGCACAGATGCTGATGCTTATTGATGGACATCCCCAGTATATGGGTTTAATGGGGCATCCCTTAGCCGATTCTTATCAGACACTGATGGCCGATAGGGTAGAGGTCGTACGTGGGCCGGCATCTGTATTATACGGTTCTAATGCGATGGGCGGAGTTATCAACATTATAACAAAGAAGCAGCAAAAAGATGGTGTTCGCACAGGTTTGCGCACTATGTATGGCTCTTACAATACATTGAGTACGGAACTGAACAATGCAGTGCGTTCAGGGAAATTCAATAGCTATGTCTCTCTCAGTTACAATAGGAGTGATGGTCATAGAGATAATCTGAATTTTGAGCAATATAGCGGTTACGGAAAGGTGGGGTATGATTTTACGTCTAACTGGAAAGCAATTGTCGACCTTGACCTGACTAAATTCGAAGCTTCCAATCCGGGTCCTATACAAGCTCCCATAATAGATAATGATGCGGAAATCACACGTGGTGTTACTTCGTTCTCATTAGAAAATAATTATGAAAAATCTTCGGGTGCTTTAAAGTTTTATTACAATTTCGGTAAACATAAAATTAATGATGGTTACTCGGAAGGTGGTACACCTCAGAATGCTCGTTTTAGGTCAACAGACAAAATGCTTGGGATAACGCTCTATCAGTCGTATAGTTTCTTTAATGGAAATCAAACTACTGCAGGATTGGATTTTCAACATTTTGGAGGTCATGCATGGAACATCTTTATGAACAATGCACCAGATGTAGACATTGCCAAGAAAAGCCTGAATGAAGTTGCTGGCTACTTTAACTTTCAACAGACATTGATAGAAAAGCTGATACTGAATGCAGGAATACGGTTAGACTATCATGCTGTGACTGGAAATAAATGGATACCTCAGATAGGGTTAAGTTACATCGCTACAGATAATACGATTGTGAAAGGGATTGTGAGCAAAGGTTTTCGTAATCCTACAATCCGTGAAATGTATATGTTCCCACCGCAAAATCCCGATTTGAAACCTGAAGATCTGATGAATTATGAAGTTTCAGCATCGCAAAGACTGTTGAATAATGCACTAACACTTGATTTGAGTCTGTATTACATCACAGGAGATAACAGTATTCAAACTCAGATTGTTGATGGCAAACCTAAATATATGAATACGGGAGAGATAGAACATTATGGACTAGAGTTTTCTACTCAATACAAATTTAGTCCTTATGTGAGCCTGTCGGCAAATTATAGTTGGTTACATATGGAGTATAAAGTGTTAGCATCGCCAGAACATAAATTATATGCGGGTATTAATTATACTCGAGATAAGTGGAATCTTTCGACAGGTGTACAATTTATTGATAATTTATATACCGTACTCGAAAATAAAAATACGAATGTGCAGGCGCAGACAGAGACTTTTGCACTTTGGAATGTGAGAGGTTCTTACAAGCCTGTAAAACTATTAGAGATATTTGTAAAAGGAGAAAATTTGCTGGCTCAAAAATACGAGATCAATGCAGGTTATCCTATGCCGAGGGCAACAGTATTCGGTGGAATAAATCTGAGATTTTAAAAAGTAAATTAAATAATCAAAATAGAATAACTATGGACAGACGTAAGTTTTTAAGAGCGATAGCCCTGACAGGGGCAGCCGCCACAGTGAAAGCCAGCGGAGGAATGCACATATTGTCCGAGACAGTCAATAGTACTCAGGCAGGAGGTAAGGTCGATATGGTGGCTGTAATGGGTGGAGAACCAGAAGCTATGTTTAAACGTGCCATACAGGAAATGGGTGGCATGGCTAAATTCGTAAAAAAAGGACAGAAAGTTGTAGTAAAGCCGAATATAGGATGGGATAAAACGCCTGAACTAGCAGGAAATACAAATCCTAAACTCGTTAGTGAAGTGATTCGTCAATGCTTCTCAGCAGGTGCTAGCGAAGTTACTGTTTTTGACCATACTTGCGACGATTGGGTGAGATGTTATAAAAATAGTGGTATAGAAGATGCTGCAAAAGCTGCGGGAGCAAAAGTTGTTCCAGCCCATGAAGAATCATATTATAAAGAAGTTAGCTTGCCTAATGGTGTGAAGTTGAAGAGCGCAAAAATACATGAGGCTATTCTCAATTGTGATGTGTGGATCAATCTCCCTATATTGAAACACCATGGTGGTGCAAACCTTACTATGTCGATGAAGAATTATATGGGTATAGTGTGGGATAGGAGAATATTCCATCGTACAGACCTGCAACAATGTATAGCTGACGTATGTACTTATCCTAAAAAACCGGTGTTAAATATCGTCGATGCATACCGTGTGGTAAAAGCAAACGGACCTCAGGGACGTTCTGCTGCCGATGTTGTCAACACGAAAGGACTTTTCATCTCTCAAGATATAGTGGCTGTTGATACTGCTGCGGCCAAGTTCTTCAATCAGGTAAGAGAAATGCCTTTAGACCATGTTGGCCACCTTGCTAGTGGACAAGCGTTGAAACTTGGTACAATGGATATAGATAAACTAAATATCAAACGGATAAAAATATAATAACCGTCATACTTATGTTGAAGAAATTGCGAGTAGTTATATCAATAGTACTATTTGCGTTAATAACATTCTATTTTCTCGATTTTGCCGGTTTGATGCCTGATTCTTTTCATGCATTGGCGCATATACAATTTGTACCAGCTATAGTAGGAGGAAGCTTTGTTATTCTAGCTGTATTGATTGTGTTGACATTGTTATTCGGAAGGATTTACTGTTCCTCTATTTGTCCGATGGGCATTTATCAGGATATAGTAGCATGGATATCCAAAAAGGCGACAAAAAAGAAAAAGAGGTATAAATACAGTAACCCTAAGAATATATTGCGGTGGTCGGTGCTTGGAGTTGTAATAGTTACATTCCTTGTGGGATTTCCTGCACTATTGGCTTTAGTCGATCCTTATAGTGCTTTCGGACGTATAGTAACGAATGTGTTCAAGCCTGTTTATATGGCAGGCAACAATTTGTTCGAGTCTATATTTACCAGCTTTGGCAATTACACGTTCTATAAGATGGAAGTTTCTATAATGGATGTCTTCACTTTTGTTACAGCTATTATCACGCTTTTTGCAATAGGATTCTTTGCATGGAAATACGGACGTACATATTGTAATACAATTTGTCCCGTTGGAACTGTTCTTGGATTTCTGAGCAGATTCTCTTTCTTTAGAATCAGGATTGATGCCGATAAGTGCAATGGTTGTGGAGCTTGCGCGATGAAATGTAAAGCATCATGTATAGATTCTAAAAATCACACAGTAGATAATAGTCGTTGCATTGAATGTTTTAATTGTTTGGGTAGTTGTAAGCATAGTGCTCTGAATTATGCTCCATATAGAAAGTAAGGTATTCAGCATGACACTGAGACAGCATCTTCGCACTCTAACAGAAGGCAGTTTCTTACAACGGCAATTACAACAGCTATAACAGTTCCGGCAGTAATGGCTAAAGATAAAGTGACAAGTATTCTTTCTGATGAAAATATACCAACTCGTCAAACTCCGTTAAGCCCTCCGGGAGCAAAAAGTACGAAGCATCTGCTAGAACATTGTACGTCATGTCATCTTTGTATTAGCCGTTGCCCATCAAGAGTTATAAAGCCTGCATTTATGGAATATGGATTAGCGGGAATTATGCAACCTGTAATGACTTATGAAAAGGGCTTCTGTAATTACAACTGTACTGTTTGTGCCGATGTGTGTCCGAATCATGCCTTAGAGCCTCTGACTATGGACGAAAAGCATATGTTGCAGATCGGTCGTGTGCATTTTGTACACGATATATGTGTGGTAATTACGGATGGGAACAACTGCGGAGCTTGCGCTGAGCACTGTCCAACTCAGGCTGTGACTATGATTCCATATAAGGATGGTTTGACTATACCTCATATTACACCGGACATTTGTGTAGGGTGTGGAGGTTGTGAGTTCATCTGTCCTGTTCGTCCTCATAGAGCAATTTTTGTAGAAGGAAATATAGAACATCGGGTACGTGAGGCTTTCGATATAGAAGAGAAAGAAGAGGTAAAAGTCGATGATTTTGGCTTTTAATCAATGAGTTAAATAAGAGTCTGAAATATAATAGAGAGTCGTGGTTTTATATTGCGGCTCTTTATTGTTTTTATAGATTATCCATCGAAAAATAATATATGGTTTGTTTATAAATATTCAGATAATTTATCAACATATTTCACCTCAATACGGTTATATTTAGTGTATAAACTAATAGACGCTTATGAGCAGAAAGAAAAAGAAGAACTTCGTGTTAGATACAAATGTGATATTGCACGATTTCAGGTGTTTAGATAATTTTGAAGAAAACGATGTATATCTTCCCATCGTAGTTTTGGAAGAGCTGGATAAATTTAAGAAAGGAAATGACCAAATTAATTACAATGCCCGTGAGTTTCTTCGCCAACTGGATACAATCACCGATGACAATCTTTTTTCTAAAGGAACGCCTCTTGGCAGTGGATTAGGTAATCTTTTTGTAGAGATGGGTATTAAAGCCCAAGAAAAAATCACTAAAATATTCCCTGAAAAGATTCCAGATCATCGTATACTCTCAGCAGTGATGGAGATTGCCGAACGAGATATAAAGACCAAGACAATATTAGTTACAAAAGATATTAATCTGAGGATGAAAGCACGGGCTATAGGCTTGTTAGCCGAAGATTATATCAATGATAAAGTTGCGGATGTTTTTGCATTCGAAAGACAACATAAGACATTTACCGATATGGATTCTTCTGTGATTGATAATCTTTATGCAAATACGGATGGAATAAATTTCGATGAGTTTGATTTAATAACATCAGTCAATCCGAATGAATGTTTTGTGATGAAGAATGGGAAAAAAAGTGTATTGGCTCGTTACGACCCATTTACAAATAAAATAAAGAAGATTGAAAAACAAATCTGTTACGGCATTCAACCTCGAAATGCAGAACAATCATTTGCCATAGAGGTATTGATGGATCCGGATATTAAATTGGTGGCACTCACAGGCAAGGCAGGAACAGGTAAAACCTTACTGGCATTAGCTTCAGCATTGAAGCAAAGTGAGAACTTCAATCAGATATTGCTGGCGCGTCCTATTGTTGCATTAGGAAATAAAGAATTGGGTTTCTTGCCCGGTGATGAGAAGCAAAAAATAGCACCTTATATGCAGCCTTTATTCGATAATCTGGCTGTAATAAAAACTCATATACCATATGGCGGAGCCGAATCTAGGAATATAGAGGAGATGCAGAAGAGTAAAAAACTAGAGATAGAAGCTTTGGCATATATACGTGGGCGAAGCCTTTCCGAGATGATTTGTATTATCGATGAGGCTCAAAACCTGACGCCACACGAAATAAAAACTATAATAACAAGGGCTGGTGAAGGCACGAAAATGATTTTTTCCGGAGATATACAGCAGATAGATTCTCCTTATCTAGATGCACAGTCTAATGGATTGGCTTATATGATAGACAAAATGACTGGACAAGACTTATTTGCTCATGTAAACCTGGTGAAAGGTGAGCGAAGCCGATTGTCAGAGGTGGCAAGTACATTATTGTAAAAAGCTACTTTTTTATTATATAAAAAAGGATGTAATGGTAGTGTAAATTAAACTGTGTCAGCGTTTGGCTTTCACTTATAAAATATCAGGTTTTTCGTTTTCATTTTTTAATGGGTAATGAAGAACCTGAGCTTTGTTGGTAAAAACGGTTAGGGGTCGATCCCCTAATCGTTTTTCGTTTCAATGGTACAAAGAGTCGCCATCGTTTTGTTGGTTTTACAAAACTAATAAAATAGTTCATATCTTGTAATTAATCGAGTAATTTAAATCTATCAGGGTATAT
>JBKEBA010000108.1:0-2020 GCA_047972895.1 Dysgonomonas sp. | reverse complement strand
CCGCCTGCGCACCCTTTAAACCCAATAAATCCGGATAACGCTCGCATCCTCCGTATTACCGCGGCTGCTGGCACGGAGTTAGCCGATGCTTATTCATACAGTCCATGCAATAAGTTACACGTAACTCTTTTTCTTCCTGTATAAAAGAAGTTTACAACCCATAAGGCAGTCTTCCTTCACGCGATTTGGCTGGTTCAGACTCTCGTCCATTGACCAATATTCCTCACTGCTGCCTCCCGTAGGAGTCTGGTCCGTGTCTCAGTTCCAGTGTGGGGGACAAACCTCTCAGTTCCCCTATCCATCGTTGCCTTGGTAAGCCGTTACCTTACCAACTAGCTAATGGAACGCATGCCCATCTACATCCGATAAATCTTTAACAAATATTGCCATGCGGCATCCCTGTATTATGCGGTATTAGTCCGAATTTCTCCGGGTTATTCCCCTGATGTAGGTAGGTTGCATACGTGTTACTCACCCGTGCGCCGGTCGCCATCAAAGTATTGCTACTCTATGCTGCCCCTCGACTTGCATGTGTTAGGCCTATCGCTAGCGTTCATCCTGAGCCAGGATCAAACTCTTCTTTGTATATTCTTTTTTTTAAGTCTTTTGTGATCCTGTCCTTATCGATTCACTTATTAAGTAAATTGACGGTATAATATTTTCTAGCACCGAAGTGCTATTGTACTACACTCATATGTTGTCAAAATTTCAAAGATCGTTATCTGTTCGCTAAGTGAAAATCTCCAGACTAAAACTAGTGGCCGAAACCCTCTTTTTATGCGCCGTGTTCTCTATCAAAGCGGGTGCAAAGATATGCATTTTATTTATACATCTCCAAATATTTTAATGCCTTTTTTTCAAAATATTTTAACCGAAATATACAATCACCTTAAACAAAACTACTTAATGATTATTGTTTTTTCGACTATAAGAGCATCCATCAAAAAGAGCAATCCTAACCTTACTATATTATATATATATGAAAATATTTTTGGAAAGAAACTCTTGCGGAGAATCACATAATAATTATAATTAATATCTTTGTTCCGCTAAATACTTATATAATATAACATGCATTATACATGAAAACATTTCTTTTTTCCAAGTTATCTATTATTACTCTTGCGGTCATCACTTTTGCATCTTGTCAGAATAAAGGCCCTCATTTTACAGTAGAGGGTAAGATTGCCAATGCCGACACCACAATGTTATATCTAGAAAGACGGTCTTTGAATGAAACAACAATAATAGACTCAGTAAAACTAGATACAGATGGGAGTTTCAAATTTAAAGAGCCTGCATTAGGTTATCCTGAATTCTATTTACTAAGAATGGATAAGCAATCTATAAACTTAGCAATAGACTCTATAGAAACAATTACTGTACATGCTAGCAAACCTACATTTGCATCGGAATATACAATAGAGGGCTCTGAAGGCTCTGTGAAAATAAAAGATATTGTTTTTGCCCAAAACAAGCTTAGTCGGACTGTGTCTGATTTGATAAAACAATTTGAAAGTAAAGAAATATCACAGGATCAATATGTCGAAGAAATTCAAAAAGCACTGGATGAATATAAAACGAAAGCTAAAGATCTAATCTTATCTGATTCAAAAAGCTTAGCCAGCTATTTTGCTTTATTTCAAAAAGTAGATGGATATTTAATATTCGATCCTTATGATAAAAATGACTTGGTAGCTTTCAGAGCTGTTGCTACCGTTTGGGATCTATATAAATCAAAATCACCACGAGCCGAACATTTAAAGACTTTCACATTGACTACCTTGGCCGAGCTGAAACAAATGGCAAGTCAGGAAGAAACAATGAAAAAGCTAGAGAATACCGAGGCTACAGATCACAGTGTGTTTTATAATATAACGCTACCCGATATTAATAATAAGGAAGTAAGTTTATCTTCCTTGAAAGGAAAAGTTGTTATACTCGATTTTACGGCATACCAAACAGATTTTTCTCCGGCGCACAATATACTTATCAAGAATGTATATAGTAAGAATAAAGT
>JBKEBA010000020.1:0-44563 GCA_047972895.1 Dysgonomonas sp. | reverse complement strand
TTTGATGATTTGAATGTCCATAGAATTACATACTTGACGCAGAATATCACGGCAACGTAGTTGAATGTCACCTTGTAATACTTGGTAGCGATATTTAGTTATCCAAACTAAGTGGACTTGTAAACTATTTATATTATGTGAACTTCGGCGATTTTCCATAAACGTTACAAAGATAAAACTTAAAACATTTATAGAAGCTAAAGCCTTGTACTAAAGTACATAGTTTTAACTAGCGAACTTGAAAAATAAACAAGCCTGACACTTTACCTTGTCATTTATTCTATTAGTTATCTATATGAAAAAAGATAAACTTAGAATCAGAATTACCGTTATATAGATAACTGAAATAATTATTTTTTCAACTCCAGTGCTTCTAATTGTTTTCGCCATAGGGCTACCGAAGCATCACTAGGCATACGCCAATCACCACGAGGTGAGAGATTTACCGAACCTATCTTGGGTCCGTCCGGTAAGCACGAACGCTTGAACTGTTGAGAGAAGAAACGCCCGAAAAAGACTTTTAACCATTTCAGTATCTCGCCCTTCGGATATTCATCTTTAAATGCGTGTTGTGCTAAGAAATATATCTTAGCTGGAGTAAAACCGAAACGCAAAACATAATACAGGAAGAAGTCGTGCAGAACATAAGGCCCTACAACATCTTCTGTTATCTGAACTATATTTCCATCCTTGTCGGCAGGCAATAATTCAGGACTAACCGGTGTATCGACCACATCTGCAAGTATTGCTCTTGAGATTTCATCCATATGTGTCTTCGCCACCCACGAGACCAGTGTACGCACCAAGGTCTTGGGTACTCCTGTATTCACAGCATACATAGACATATGATCACCATTGTATGTACACCAACCTAATGCCAGCTCAGACAAATCGCCTGTACCAACTACCAGTCCGTTTACTTTATTGGCATAGTCCATCAATATCTGCGTACGTTCACGCGCCTGAGAGTTCTCATAGGTTACATCATGGATGTTTATATCATGGTCTATATCTTTGAAATGTTGGATAACAGCATCTCTTATAGAAATTTCCTTACTCGTGATTTCTAACGATTGCATTAGCCTTATCGCATTCGAGTATGTGCGGTCTGTTGTACCGAATCCGGGCATAGTGATACCAATAATGTTCTCGCGTGGGATATTCAGCTTATCAAAAGCTTTCACCATTACCAATAGGGCTAAGGTAGAATCGAGACCTCCCGACACGCCTACAACAGCAGTCTTAATACCTGTATGTAAGAGCCTCTTAGCCAACCCGCCAACCTGTAAAGAGAATATCTCCTCGCAGCGCTCTTTAAGAAAATCGTCATTAGCAGGAACAAACGGCATCGAAGAAATATAACGATCTAGTGCAAAGTCTACCTTCGTTCTCTCCAGCTCTATTGAGATAGAACGACACTGTACTTTGTCTAAGAAGCTGTATTCGGACATAGAGAAAGACTTGTTCTTTAAGCGGTCATTCCTCAAGCGCTCTATATCAATGTCGGCAGTCGTTAGTTTACTATCAAATGAGAATCGTTCGCCCTCTGCCAAGACAGTTCCATTCTCAGCGATCATACTGCTCCCTGAGAAAATGATGTCGGTAGTTGATTCTCCGTTTCCGGCAGCAGCATATACATAACCGGCAATACAACGTGCCGATTGTTGGCTGACAAGACTTTTCCTGTAGTATTGCTTTCCTGTAGTTTCATTACTTGCCGAAAGGTTGAATATCACATCCGCCCCATTCAGGCAAGATATACTGGAAGGAGGAATAGGTGTCCATAAATCTTCACAGATCTCTATAGCAAAATTGAAATCAGGAGTCTTAAATATCAGATCTATCCCAACAGGTACATAATTGCCGCACAACATCACGGTATCTTCCCTCAGTTCTTCCGAAGAAGAAAACCAGCGCATCTCATAGAATTCGTTGTAGTTAGGCAGAAAGGTTTTCGGAACAACCCCCAGAATACGTCCGCCGTAGATTACAACCGCTGTATTGTATAATCTGTCGGATAGCCGTAGCGGCATGCCTATAATGACTATCACGGAAGATTCTCTTGTAGATTCGACAATATGCCCAAGCGATTTTTCTGCTTCATCGAGAAGTAGCTGTTGCAAGAAGAGATCGCCACAGGTATAAGCTGTTATACTCAGTTCGGGAAAGACAATAGCAGAGACAGACTTAGCTTCTGCGTCCTCAATCATCTTCAATATTTCGTTCGTATTGAAATCGCAATCGGCCACCCTGACAGCAGGAGAAGCAGCCGCAAAGCGAACAAACCCATAATTATCCATAAGTCGATATATTTTTACAAACTTACAAAAGTTTTTTTATGTTATATATCAACTTCTTTATTGATTCAAAATACTTATCTTTGCCAAGTCTTAAAAAAGGTAAATATTATGGATTTAGCTATCAATTTCACACAAATATTAAGTGCCTTCGTGGTCTTATTCGTACTAATCGACGTATCGGGCTCAATCCCCATATTTCTTGGGTTCAAGGGTGAAGGTAGAGATGTAAATCCGCTACAGGCAGCAATTTATTCCTTTATTATCATGACAGCCTTCTTATTTGTCGGCAAATGGGTACTGGAATTATTCAATGTAGATGTGTCCTCGTTTGCAGTCGCAGGAGCTTTGGTTATATTCATCATTTCTGTCGAAATGATTTTTGGCATCGAGGTATTTAAGAATGATGCTCCCGGAGGGTCGAGAACGCTTGTCCCTATTGTGTTCCCTTTAATAGCAGGCCCCGGAACATTTACAGTATTGCTCTCTATGCGTGCCGAATACGATGTATCGAACATAATCATTGCACTATTCCTTAATATGATAATCGTATTTTTGGTACTTCGATATCTAAATGTAGTGGAAAGGTTATTGGGTATAGGTGGCGTATATGTATTACGTAAGTTCTTTGGGGTAATCGTAATGGCTATTGCCGTTAGATTATTTACAGCCAATATAAATGCTCTGCTCGACAGCTTAAAATAAGTCATTCAAACTAAGCAATAAAAGAATAGGCTTCCGATATCGGAAGCCTATTCTTTTATACTTGATTTACTATCTCATTTCTCTTTACTAAACTCGCCCTCATTATCGGCCAATATCTTCAATAGCTTTATCCTGAACCACAAGGTTGTATAGCCCGGAATAGTCTGTACTCCTGTACTGGTGTAATACCCCGAAGCTCCATAACCAAGCCCATATGGAATACATACTTCGACTGCATCGCCTTCGTGCATATAAAGAAGCATATCGACCCATGCCATAACTCCACCTTGTGCAAGAGAACTCAAAGTAAACTGTCTTCCGACCTGACTATTATTATCACCTTCTGTAGAATCGAAAGTATATTTAGTACCGTCTTTCAGCAAATACCATCCTTCGTAACGAACAATCACACTATCTGTAACATATGGAGTTTCTGTTGATGTAATCTTAGTAGAAACCGATGTCTTGTTATACTTAGCATCTTCCAAGTCAAAGAAATCTGTATCTTTCCAATACATAAAACCATTCTTAGTGAGCGATTGTCGTTCCTTATATTCTTTTTTGCCATCGGCTGTCAACTTTGCAGCTGTCTCCTTGACAATAGTTTCATTATACGCCTTCCATTCTTCATCCACTGTATTGTCTTCTGTATCAGTGCACGAGCTCATAAATAATGAGAATGAACACAGCAATAAGGCTGCTAAAGCAAATAGTTTCTTATTCATATACTATCTAATTGTTTTTAACAAATTCTTCATACTTACCTTGTCGGCTATAATATCCGCAAGCTTGTCTATCGCGACCCTCTCCTGTTGCATTGTGTCACGGTAACGGATAGTCACCATATTGTCTTCCAACGATTGATGATCGACTGTCACGCAATAAGGAGTACCAATTGCATCCTGACGACGATAGCGTTTTCCTATACTGTCTTTCTCATCGTATTGACATTTGAAGTCAAACTTCAACGCATCAATAATCTCACGCGCTTTCTCCGGCAATCCATCCTTCTTGACTAATGGAAGCACTGCCAGTTTTATTGGAGCCAATGCTGCCGGCAATTTCATTACTACGCGGCTTTCGCCTCCTTCAAGCTCTTCTTCGCAATATGCGGCAGAGATTGTGGATAGAAACATACGGTCGACACCGATAGACGTTTCAATAACGTAAGGAACATATGATTTATTGAGTTCGGGATCGAAATATTGTAATTTTTTACCAGAATACTCTTCATGACTCTTCAGGTCAAAGTCTGTACGTGAATGAATACCTTCGACTTCTTTGAACCCGAAAGGCATCTCAAATTCTATATCAGTAGCAGCATTAGCATAGTGAGCCAGCTTGTCGTGATCGTGAAAACGGTATTTCTTATCACCATATCCGAGAGACTTGTGCCACTTCATACGCACTTCTTTCCATTTAGCAAACCAGTCCAACTCTTCACCCGGACGAACGAAAAACTGCATTTCCATCTGCTCGAACTCGCGCATACGGAAGATAAACTGACGAGCTACAATCTCGTTACGGAAGGCTTTACCAATCTGAGCAATACCAAAAGGAATCTTCATACGCCCTGTTTTCTGTACATTCAGAAAATTGACGAAAATACCTTGTGCCGTCTCAGGACGTAGATAAACTTTCATTGCGCCATCGGCTGTAGACCCCATCTCGGTAGAAAACATCAGGTTGAACTGACGAACTTCTGTCCAGTTGCGAGTTCCGCTGATAGGACAAACAATTTCGCAATCGATTATAATCTGGCGTAGTTCATCAAGATTACTATCGTTCAATGCTTTGGCAAAACGAGCATGAATTTCGTCACGCTTCGCCTGATTTTCCAAAATCCGTGGATTCGTCTGACGAAACATCGCTTCGTCGAAACTCTCTCCAAATCTCTTAGCGGCTTTTTCTACTTCTTTATTTATTTTGTCGTCATACTTTGCCAAGTGCTCTTCGATAAGCACATCGGCACGGTAACGCTTCTTACTGTCCTTATTATCTATCAAAGGATCGTTGAAAGCATCGACATGTCCTGACGCTTTCCAGATAGTTGGATGCATGAATATGGCAGAATCTATACCTACTACATTTTCGTTAAGCAGCACCATGCTGTCCCACCAATATTTCTTGATATTGTTTTTCAGCTCCACTCCCATTTGCCCATAATCATATACGGCGCTCAAACCATCATAGATTTCGCTGGACTGGAATACAAAACCGTATTCTTTACAATGTGAAACTATCTTCTTAAAAATATCTTCCGACATATACCTTTGAGTATTATTTTAACGTTCTGTTTATATGTAATTTGAATAAGTGCACAAAGTAAACATTTTTTTTTGACATAAAAGTTGTAGGCCTTTAACGAATTCCAGCTATTTTATACTCTAATATAAAAAAAGTTATCTTTGTAATCACAAAATTGATACCGATATCGATGAAATATTTCACCCTTCTGCTACTCTCTATCCTAAGTCTTTGTGCGAATGCCCAAACAAAAGAAAGCGCGATAAAGAAAAGCATACAAGGTACAGTGTTCGATTCTACAAGTAAAGAACCCGTATCATTTGCCTCAGTAAGATTACTTATTCAGACTGACAGTACCTATGTACAAGGGATAACCACGGACGAAAAGGGCAAGTTCAAGATTATAGTTGCAAAACAGGGGAAATACATCCTTGACATATCTTTTATAGGTTATAAGAGTTTTTTACAGAATATTAATACTAATGACGAGAAAACGACATATGACCTGGGGGACATTTATTTAGAAGAAAAAACGATAGAATTAGGCGCAGCCATCGTTGAGGCTAAAGTACCCGACGTAAGGGTAAAAGGTGATACGATAGAATATAATGCGGGAGCCTACAAAACAGAGGAACACGAACTACTGCAAGACCTGATAAAGAAAATACCGGGAATAGAGATAGACAATGATGGCAATATCAAGGCGAACGGGAAACCTATCCAAAAGATTCTCGTAGATGGCAAGGAGTTTTTCGGGAACGACATGGTATTTGCATTAAACAATCTACCTGCAAACATGATAAAAAGCCTGCAACTGTTTAAAGAACAATCGGAAGATGCAAAAGCCACAGGTGTCAAAGACCAAGACCCTCCGCAAGTTTTGAATCTTACAGTTAAGGAAGAATTCAAAAAAAGCATATTCGGAAATGTAAAAGCCGGATATGGAAGTGATGACCGTTACCAAGGCAACTTCAATGCAAACAGGATATACGGAGAAAATCAGTACTCTGTTATTGGACATGCAGGAAATGTAAGCGGAGATGGACGGGGTATGTATTTCGGAGGGGGAGAGAACACCAACAAAAGTTCAGGTGTGAATATGAACATCAACCCTTCTAAGAAAATAGAAATAAACGGAAGTGTAGATTACTCTTACTCTAAAAACCTGAGTGAAAACCGTTCAGAATCATACACCTCACTATTAGATCGCTACACACAAGGCAGTAGCACATATACAAACAGAGGGAATAATGCGGATGGAAGATTCAGTATGAACTGGAAACCAGATTCGCTTACTACTATTTTTATGCGTACAGGTTTTGGCATTAGCGACAATTCGAGAGAATCGTATTCTTCCGACTCGTCACATACAACTCAACAAAATCCGACTATTGGATTCTCCACTTCGTCAGGAACAGATAAAGGTGTGAATATGAATAACTCATTGATGGTTACACGCAAGCTGGGTTCGAAAGGGCGGAGTGTAAGACTGAACTTAAGCAACTCTATTAGGGATAATGACTCTGATGGAAAAAACTATTCAAAAACTATCTATCCTGACGCAACGCCGGACAGAATTATAGACAACATATCAACTGCTAACAATAAATCGACAGGCTATGGTGTAACTCTAGGGTATGTGGAACCGTTAGGCAAAGGAAAGCTACTCCAGATGGAATACTCCTTCAGGTCTAGCAATTCTAAAAGAGACAATGATGCCCGTAGGAAAGACGATATGGGCAATTATACCATAATAGACAGTACGTATACACGTTTTTCGGAAATGCAATATAAGATACACAATATCAATTTACGGTATCAATCGACAAAAGAGAAGCTTAACTACTCTGTAGGATTCAATATAGACCCTACGCATTCAGATAACAAAGTAACTTTAGGAGACTCTATAATAGAGCATATAATACAGAATACGATAAATTTCTCCCCCTCAATTCATTTAAATTACCGACCTAACGATGCAACAAATTGGTCTTTCGATTATTCGGGAAATACAAGACAACCTGACTCACGCCAATTATCGGGAGATACTATAATACATAACTCTTTGTCAAAGTCGGTGGGGAATCCTGATCTGAAAACAAGCTACAGCAACAGGGTGAGTGCTTATTTCATGAAGTCTAATTTCGAAACAGGACGCTATTTCAACTTATCCTTAAGTTTCGACTATACATTCAATGACATTGTAGATTATACCATTACAGATGAAAGAGGAAATCGCTTTAATACATACAGAAATGTAGATGGAAATATGAACGCATATATATATGCCTCGTACAATACTCCATTAAAGAATAAAAAGTTTCAGATTTCGTTCGACCCTAATATCTACTACAACAAACGAATCGGGTTTACAAACAAAGAAAAGTCTGTGATACAAAACCTTTCCATGACTCCGAGCGTATATCTCCGGTTCAACACCGATAAGGTAGAGACAAGTTTGCGTGCAAACGTATCACAGAATATTTCATTCAACAACCTGTCCGAAACAAAAAGGTCAAGCAATACCAGATATGGTTTATTTCAGGGAACTAAAATCAAGTTACCATATGATTTTTCCATAAGAAACGATATGAGTTGGACATTACTGTCAGGATATGGTGAAGGCTCGAAAAATAGTGAGTTCTTATGGAATGCTTCTGTAGAGAAATTGATATTGAAGAAAAAGGCAACCGTCCAATTGCAGTTGGTAGATATTCTTAATGATCGTAATACAGAGATGCGAATGATAAATGGTAATGATTACAGCTATTCGACCTCAAACTACGTAGCCCGCTATTTCTTACTCAGCTTCTCATACCGCTTTCACATAAAAAAAGGAAGTAGTAACAATAATGAAGACTCTTCCGAGAACGATTACTATTACTACTAAATATCCTTATATATTAAATCGGGCTTGATTTAGAAATCTACATGGTCTGGGTCAGGGCCTATGCGCATATTCTTATTCAAAGAATTAATCGCTTTAATTTCATCGCCTGTGAGGTCAAAATCAAATATATTCAGATTATCGGACATACGTTTCTCATTAGCCGACTTAGGGATGGTAACAACACCTCTCTGATAATTCCAACGCAAAATGACCTGTGCCACAGATTTTGTATATTTAGCCGATATATCTTTCAGTATATTCTCATCGAACAGCCCTGTCTGATTGGCGGCAAACTGGCTCCATGCCTCAGTCTGTACACCAACTTTCTTACAATAGTCTAAATCATTTTGTTGGATAAGGTAAGGATGAAGTTCTATCTGATTCACTGCAGGGATTATTGATGATTCTTTTGCCAATGTCTCGAGATGAAGTTGCTTGAAGTTGCTTACCCCTATTGCTTTCACTTTACCTGTTGCATATATTTCTTCAAACTTTTTCCAAGTCTCTACATATTTTCCCTCTACGGGCCAATGTATCAGGTATAAATCTATATAATCCAGTCCGAGCCTCTTCAGGCTGGCTTCGAATGCTTCTTTAACCTTACCGCTTCGCTGGTCGTCATTCCACATTTTAGTAGTGACGAAAATCTCCTCTCTGGGAATGCCTGAGTTTCTGATTGCTTTTCCTACAGCTTCTTCATTCTGATAATACATAGCCGTATCTATGTGCCTGTAGCCTACAGCCAAAGCTGTTTCCACAACCCGCAAAGCTTCCTTATTATCTTCCAGTCGGAATACACCCAAGCCTACCCACGGCATTTCAACTCCATTGTTCAGTTTTACGTTTTTCATTTTTCAGTAGTCTTTAATTGATTCAGTTAGTAATTCTCCAAATTTAACAATAAATTCTCAGTTATTACCTCTTCCTATACTTCTAGCTCTTTTAGAAGCCTTTACAAAAAGACATAAAATATCCTATCCTTATATATTTATTATATATAACAATTGATTTCCTTGCCAATTGAATTATTATTTCTAAATTGCGCTTTCGTTTTTTTAACATTTTATAAACTAACTAATACCATGTCAGACAATTCTACTAAAATTAAATTTTATGGTGGAGAGGATATTCCACTAGAACTACACAAAGTTCGCATAGTACAAAAACTTCATTTAGTACCGATCGAGCGTCGCCTCGAAGCTCTCTATGAAGGGGGGTTCAATACTTTCAGACTTGACACGAAGGATGTATTTCTGGATATGTTGACCGATAGCGGAACAAATGCCTTAAGTGACAGACAAATGGGAGCGATGATGATTGCCGATGATGCTTATGCAGGTTCACAAAGTTTTGTTCGATACCAAAAGGCCGTAGAGGAAGTACTAGGCAAAAAATACTTGTTACCCGTGCATCAGGGGCGCGCTGCTGAGAATATTATATCGAACGCATATATCCGCAAAGGTAGCATTGTGCCGATGAATTATCACTTTACCACAGCAATGGCGCACATCACACAATATGGTGGTAAAATAGAGGAATTGCTATACGATGAAGCCTATGTTATCAACAGTAAACATCCGTTCAAAGGGAACATGAATCTGGAAAAATTGGAAAAATGCATCAACAAACACGGTGCGGCCAATATTCCTTATATCCGTATGGAAGCCTCGACTAATCTTATCGGCGGACAGCCATTCTCAATAGAAAATCTGAGAAGTGTACGTGCTATTGCAGACAAATACGGCATTCGTCTTGTTCTTGATGCCAGCTTGCTTGGCGAAAACGCATGGCTTGTAAAACAGCGTGAAGAAGAATTCAAGAACAGCTCGATGGCAGAAATTATCCTAATAATGACAGGCCTTGCCGATCTTGTTTATTTCTCTGCCCGCAAATTAAGTTCATCACGCGGAGGTGGTATTTGTACTAACAACCACGCTATTTTTAAAGAACTGGAACCACTTGTTCCGCTTTTCGAAGGTTTCCTCACATATGGAGGTATGTCTGTTCGTGAAATTGAAGCTATAGCCGTAGGCTTATATGAGACATTGGACGAAAGTATGATTTGCCAGAGCCCACAATTTATTGAATACCTCGTAAACTCACTTGTAAAGAAAGGTGTTCCGATGGTAACCCCTGCGGGCGTATTGGGGGCACATGTCAATGCAATGGAGATTTGTGAACATATTCCTCAGACTGAATATCCTGCCGGAGCTTTAGCTGCCGCCTTCTTCCTTATTTCAGGAGTACGCGGTATGGAACGCGGTTCGGTATCGAATCAGCGTGATGAGTATGGGAACGAAACATATGCAGACATGGAGCTTCTGCGACTAGCTATACCGCGCCGTGTATTCACATTATCACAAATCAAATATGTAGAAGACCGTATGACGTGGCTGTACGAAAACCGTCATCTAATAGGGGGACTTAGATTTGTATACGAACCGCCTGTGTTGCGTTTCTTCATGGGAGGATTGGAGCCTGTGAACGACTGGCCTCAACAATTACTGGCTAAATTCAAAGAAGATTTCGGAGATAGTTTGTAGAACTTACTGATATATCAAAATGGCATTAATTTTATCAAGTTGATGCCATTTTTCATTTTAAGGCTGCTATACTTAACATAAAATATTGAAATATAATATGATTTTACATTTAATTTTCTAGTTTTGTATCTTAAGCTTAATTTATAAAATATACACTATGTCGAAAAAATGCCTAGCCATTGCATTTCTATTGATCGCAGGAACAATGGGAAGTAATGCTCAAATCTGGCCTTTTAAAAAGAAAAAAAAGGAAGAGAAAAAGGAAGTTGCCGTACCGGCTAACAAGCCCGCAGCACCAGCTAATGGACTGAAACCATACAGCGAAGTAATAACAAAAGAAGCTAAGACAAATGCAGGCTTTCTCACAGTCCATAAGGTAAAAGACAGATTCTTCTTCGAGCTCCCCGATTCCATTATCGGACGTGATATACTTGTAGTGAACCGTATATCTAAAGCTCCTGTAAACAGATACAAATCGACAGTAGGTTATCCGGGTGACCAAATAGGCGAAAATGTGATACAATTCGAAAAAGGACCTAGCAATAAAATATTCATCCGTACCATATCTTATCTGGAGCAGGCAAACGATACATTAGGCATGTATCAATCAGTAAAAAACTCCAATATTCAGCCTATAATGGCGACATTTTCTGTTCAGACAATCAATAATGACACCATAAAAAAAAGCCAGAGTACTGTCATAGACATTACGGATTTTTTGAACGGCGACAACAATATATTCTTCTTCGACAACAATATGAAGAAGTACAGAGGCATTGGAGGTTATGCTGGAGATAAGAGTTATATAGACACCATCAAAGCATTTCCTATCAATGTGGAAATAAAAACTGTAAAGACATATACTCAGACCCCGCCAATGGGATATCCACCTTCAATGGCACAATATTATCCGAACGATCCAATGACATTCGAATTAAACAGTTCTATGGTCTTATTACCAAAAGAGCCAATGAAGCCACGTCTTTTCGATCCGCGCGTAGCATATTTCGCTGTCAGGTATACCGACTTTGATTCTAATCCACAGGGAATTGAATACAAATCGAAAATCACACGTTGGAGACTAGAACCGAAGGAAGGCGATTTACAAAAATATATAAACGGAGAGCTTGTAGAACCTAAAAAGCCGATTGTATTCTACATTGACCCCGCCACTCCAAAGAAATGGGTACCTTACCTGATAGCAGGGGTAAATGACTGGCAAGAGACTTTCGAAAAAGCCGGATTCAAAAATGCTATTATAGGATTGGAAGCGCCAAAAGACTCTACTTGGAGCCTCGATGATGCACGCCATTCGGCCATCGTTTACAAACCATCGGATATACCGAATGCAAGCGGACCACACGTGCATGACCCTCGTAGCGGTGAAATTATAGAAACGCATATCAATTGGTATCATAATGTAATGTTATTGCTCCGCAATTGGTACCTGATACAAGCAGGAGCTATTGACAAAGGCGCACAGACAATGAATTTCGATGATGAGTTAATGGGGCAGCTTATTCGTTTTGTTTCTTCCCATGAGGTAGGACATACACTAGGCTTGCGTCACAATTTTGGTTCATCTGCGACTGTACCTGTCGAAAAACTGAGAGATAAGGCATGGGTAGAGGCTAACGGACATACTCCATCTATTATGGACTATGCGCGCTTCAACTACATAGCGCAACCCGAAGATAATATATCTGAGAAAGGAATATTTCCTCGCATCGGCATCTACGACGAATGGTCGATAGAATGGGGATACAGATATCTGCCCGAATACAAGACTCCTGAGGATGAAATACCATTCTCTAACAAAACTATCATAGAAAAACTAACCAGCGACAAACGTTATACCTTCGGTACGGAAACAGACCGCGACGATCCGCGCAACCAAAGTGAAGACTTAGGCGACGACGCCATGCTGGCAAGCAGTTATGGTATCAAAAACCTGCAACGCATAGTACCTCAGATAATAACATGGACAAGAGAGCCAAATAAAGGTTATGATAATGCCCATGCCGTATATAATGAAGTTGTAACACAATTTGGCCGTTATATGGGACATGTGACAACAAACGTAGGTGGTATATACACGACTCCTACCCTTGTGGAAGAAACCGGAAATTCGAAAGAATTCGTTCCGGCAAGCATACAAAAAGAGGCGGTGACATTCTTAAATAATCAACTGTTTACAACTCCAGCGTGGCTTATAACTCAAATACTACGGAACAAGTTCCGCAGGTTGAAAGGTAAAAGGATAAATCCTTTTGCGTTAATACCTGTTTGAAAACAGGGGTTTTCTTTTCCCTAACGGGAAAATTCATCCGATAACTTGAAAAATAAAGAATTAATTGAGAAGGCATATATTGACCCTATTTCTTCAATCGGAGGGGTTCAAAAGAGAATACTTGATCGTCTGATAAGCAAATATACAATTGACAAGTTATTACGTTTCGAGGGCTATTATGGAAAAGATGCCTATACGGCAATCAATATGTTCAATGACTTGAAAAAAGGTGTATGGTCGGAGCTTACAAACGGAAAAGACATTGATGTTTATAAGCGTAATCTACAAAAAAATTATGTCGGCGCATTAATCAATGTTATAGATCCAAGAAATCAGCTAGGGAGTGCTTCTGATGCAACAGGCATTGCCCGTACACAGCTGACAGACTTGCGCCAAAATATCAGAAATGCGGTGGCATCATCATCTGGCATCAAGCGCAGCCATCTGCAAGATCTACTGGCTCAAATAGAGAGAGCATTAGACACAAGTAAAAACCAGTAACATTAATCGTTATGAAAAGTCCATTTGGTAAATTCACTTTATTACTAACAATCGCGTTAGCGACTACTCTCCTGTCGTGTAATGAGACAAAAAAAACAGTTGATGATGCTACCGGCCCTGCAATAATTGCATATATAGACGGAAGTAGTTCTTTGGATGCAAGCAAAATAGCTGCAAACAAAATTACCCACGTCAATTATGCATTTGCTGATATAAAAGACGGGAAGGCATCTCTTGCCAATAAGCCTACTGATACAGAAAACATCAAGAAGCTGAATAGCTTAAAAACAGACAACCCGAAGCTGAAAGTATTGATTTCCGTTGCTGCCAGAGACTGGAGTAAAGGCTTTGCCAAAAACCCATTAACAGACGATGCATCCCAAGCGTTTGCCGAATCTGTTATAGAGATTGTAAGAGGTAATGATTTGGACGGAATAGATATCAATTGGGGATATCCTATTGCTGCAAATCTGAAAGATATTGTCAGTACAGAGGGGACGTCCCAGAACTATGTAAAAGTAATATCAGCAATCAAGGATGGGCTAAATGCATTGGAGAAAGAAACTGGAAAAACATATTTGTTGTCATGCGCAGCAGAGGCCGAGGCCGATTATATACCAAATATGGGGATGAAAGAAGCTCAGCAAAATCTCGATTTTATAAACGTCATGGCATATAACAATCAAGATGCAAAAGTAGCCATACATCAAGCTGGGCTATATGCTTCGAATAAGTATAATATCCGCAAAGCAGCCAGTGTGGCTATCGAAGATTATATTAACATCGGAGTATCCTCGGAAAAACTGGTGATGGGTATTCCATTTTATGGAAACGTATATAAAGTTAAGAAAAATTCTTCGGCAGGAATTGGCGACCCCGTAGTCGAAAAAATAGGAACTAAAGGATATACATCTATTAAAGACAGCCTGATTAATCAGAATGAGTATTTCAGGTATTGGGATAACGAAGCTCAGGCACCGTATGTTTACAATTTCTACAAGAGTGAACTTGTGACTTACGACGATGAAGAATCGGTGAAAGCCAAATGCGAATATGTAAACGATAATAATTTGGGGGGGATTATGTTCTGGGAGTATGGCTCTGATCCTAAAGGATTCTTATTGGGTGCGATTAACCAAGTATTGAAATAATAAAATTTAACCTTGTCCGTTTTTCAAATTGTACTTCAGTTTGTACTTTTGAATACGGGCTAAAATATAAATTTACAAGCCACTTTATGAATACATATTGTGGCTTGTACTGCAAAACAAGAATCCTAGCATGAGAAAAAGAAGAATACTCTGGGCTGATGATGAAATTGACATCTTACGTCCCCACATACTCTTTCTGGAGGCGAAGGGCTACGAAGTAGTGCCTGTCAACAGTGGGCAAGATGCTATCGACAGTTTCAACGGTGAGGTATTCGATATTGTTTTTCTTGACGAACATATGCCGGGATTGTCGGGGATTGAAACTCTGAGTTTCATTAAGGAAATAAATCCAAATATTCCCATCATCATGATTACCAAGAGTGAAGACGAAGGTATTATGACCCATGCTATAGGGAAAAAGATAGCTGATTATCTTATAAAACCTGTAAATCCAAATCAGATACTGCATTCTTTAAAAAAGAATCTCCACAAAGACGATATCGTATCCGAAATAACATTGGAAGGCTATCGTGAAGAATTTGCAGGAATAAGTTCCCGAATCAACGATTCGCTCAATCACAAAGATTGGGTGGATATTTATAAAAAACTTGTTTATTGGGAAATAGAACTCACAGCTTCACAAAGCCCATTCACTGAATTGCTCCATACTCAAATACAGGAGGCAGATAACGGATTCGGTAAATTCATAAAGAAAAATTACGAACCGTGGATTCAAAATGCGGATAACAGACCGCTTATCAGTCCGGAAATTTTTCCTAAAAAAGTATTTCCTCTTTTAGATAAGGAAGAGAAAGTATTCTTTATCCTTATTGATAATTTTCGCCTCGACCAATGGTGGGAAGTAAAAGGTCTGCTTGCAAATGAATTCTCTTTTGTCGAAGAAGAATTTTACAGCATACTGCCTACCGCTACTCAATATGCAAGAAATGCTATCTTTTCGGGGTTGATGCCTGCACAAATAGAGAAGCTATATCCTGAATTATGGATTGGAGAGGATGAGGATGAGAGCAAGAATCTGAATGAAGAAAAGCTTTTACAAACACAAATAGAGCGTTACAGAAAAAAATACACTTTCTCTTACAATAAGTTGTTATCTTCTTCGTCAGGCGAAAAACTTGTACAAAATATGAATGAGTTGGCTAACAAGCAGCTCAATGTCATTGTTATAAACTTTGTAGATATGTTGTCTCATGCACGTACAGAATCGAAGATGATACGTGAACTGGCATCGGACGAAGCAGCATATCGTTCACTTACACGCTCATGGTTCAAGCATTCGAGCACAATGGATATTCTACGTAAAGCTAAGGAAATGGGATATAAAATTATCCTTACTACCGACCACGGTACTATTCGCGTAAAGAATCCGCAAAAAGTAATCGGAGACAAAGACGTAAATCCAAACATCCGTTATAAGCTAGGGCGCAATCTGGAATATGACAGAAAAAAGGTTTACGACATCCTCAATCCTGAAAAAGTGGGTTTACCGACTCCAAATATCAGTACCAGATATATATTTGCCTTAGGTAACGACTTTTTTGCCTATCCTAACAATTATAATTATTACGTATCATATTACACCGATACTTTTCAGCATGGAGGGATATCGATGGAAGAAATGATAGTACCGCTTATCACGCTTACCGGTAAGTAAAAATCATAACCGAACTGACATTACTTTATTTATAAATATTGTCAGTTATTTATGGCAAGTTTATCTATAACGATATAGACCTCGAATAAGCTATAAAAAGGAATAGTAACAGATAGATAAAAACATTGAATTTTTGTCACCTTTGCCACCTTTCTGCAAATTATCAGAATCGTCAAATTAGGTAACTATTGTCTGATAATGTTAACTGTATAAAACTGTTACTTTTGTCACTTTTTAGTTAAAACATAACAGGGCAAAGGCAGACAAGATATATCTTTGCTCCTTCTAAAAGATTAAGTAATAAACTATAAAGAATGAATATAAAAATAGAATCACTCGATAAGATAAATGATGCTGCAATAGAGTTCATCCAGGCAATGGGAGATAATACTGTCTTTGCTTTTCATGGAGAAATGGGTGCAGGGAAGACTACCTTCATAAAGGCAATCTGTGAAAATCTGGGTGTAACGGATTCGATCAATAGCCCTACATTTGCCATCGTCAACGAATACCGTTCAGATAGCGCGGAGTTAATATATCACTTCGATTTTTATCGTATCAACAAGATAGAGGAAGCTTTTGATTTCGGATACGAAGATTATTTTTACAGTGGAAGCCTTTGCTTCATCGAATGGCCTGAGAAAATAGAATCATTGCTGCCTAACGATACAGTAAACGTGCATGTAAAGGTTCAGGAAGACAGTAGCCGAACTATAACCCTGAACTTATAAAATCTATCCTTATGGAAAATAAATTCTACAAGGAATTTGGGGATTTATTATCAAAACATTTCCCATATAAAGTACAGAAAATATCGATCAATGCGGGTTTTACTTGTCCTAACCGCGACGGGTCAAAAGCTGTCGGTGGATGTACCTATTGTAACAATCAGAGTTTCAGCCCCGGCTATGGAGGCAAGCAACGGTCTGTAAGTGTGCAACTTAAAGATGGCATAGACTTCTTCTCACACAAATATCCATCAATGAAGTATCTGGCTTATTTTCAGTCGTATACAAACACTTACGATGACATAGATAAACTAATACAGCTATATGAAGAAGCCTTATCATACCCCGATGTTGTAGGACTGATCATAGGGACACGTCCAGATTGTATGCCAGACGATTTACTCGATTATTTCGCGGAATTAAAAAAACGCACCTTCCTTATTGTAGAGTATGGATTGGAATCAACTTTAGATTCGACATTGGAGTTTATCAACAGAGGGCATACCCACAAGGAGAGTGTAGAGGCCATAGAAAAGACCGCAGCAAAGGGAATCTATACAGGGGCACATCTCATATTAGGGTTACCTCACGAAAGCAGGGGACAGATACTGGAGCATGCGAATGTGGTATCTAAGCTTCCACTGACAACGATCAAGTTGCATCAACTTCAACTTATCAAAGGAACGGTAATGGCAAGACAATACAGGGAGCACCCTGAGTGGTTCGATCTGTTCGAAGTAGATGAATATATTGACTTATGCGTGGATTTTGCAGAAAGATTGAATCCCGATTTCATCATAGAAAGATTCGTTTCGCAGTCGCCAAAACAGTTACTCATTGCACCTGATTGGGGCTTAAAAAACTTCGAATTCACCGCGAAAGTTCTGAAAAGATTCAGTGATAGGAATACCTTTCAAGGGAGATTATTCTCTTAAAATGGATTATTTAGCAAGTACAGAATCGTCTTCCTTCTTATTATCCTTCTTTGTAAAGAAGTTCTTCACTTTAGAAAAGAAGGAACCTACCTTCTTCGCAAAATTCTGAGTCCCTTGAGAAACACCTGCCGATTCTGCTAATGCAGGTTGGAGTATTTGCCAGAAATAGTTGAAGGTAGAGTGATAAGCATCTCTCTCTATATGAATGTTTGCCTCACGTGGTTTACCATTTTTCTTGTTAGGGTTATTCGACCTTATTAGAGCATTTGCAAGAGTACTCATAAAGCCGTTGACATTCTCCCCTTCATCACCTTTGAGGACATTCACCTTCAAATCACTATACAGAAATAGCATCTCGGCATTTGCCTGCTTACTAGATGCCTCTGTTCTGAAATTGAAACCGTTCAGCATCCCGCTTCCTATCTCGGCCTTGGCCAAAGGAGTAAAGATGTCATTCAGCCCCTTCATATCAAAACTATCCATACGTGCTTCAAGGATGAAGCAGTCATTATCGGGGCTGACAGGTATATGCCATTTTGCAGTGAAGTGCCCATTACCCATGAAAAGTCCATCGGCATTCAGAATCATATATTGTTGCGGATAAGTCGCTATATTCGTCAGATTCGCTATCCTGCCGTTCATCCTATCAAAATGGATCTTACCGGGAATTGTCCCTTTCTTAGGCAATTCCTCATACATGACCGAGAAGTTGGTCACATCCGTACTGTCAATACTGAATTTAACCGGTAGATACTGTATCTTCTCATAAAGCAGTGGCATGACATTGTGTTGTATCTCTATCTGCTGATTTTTGAAGTTCTGGAGTACTACGTCTGATATCTTTAGCGTCTTCGCTCTCAGTATATTCTCTGAGAAATATGTGGGATAGTCAACTCCTGACAGAGAGATATCTCCTACTTTAACATCGAACCAATCTTTATGCTTAGGGTGTACATACGCAAACTCCGTCTTTGGATAAGCCGGAATCATATGCAAATCAGATAATGCAACCAATCCGCCCTTCTTATCAACATCTATGTTACCAATAGCCATTGTATAAAACCCATCCATAATTGGGAAATGAAGGTTTTTGGTATTGAATCTAATATCGGCCAGATTGAACTCTTTATGATCTGTATTCAACGTAAGACCTTCTAACTCAAAACTTGTAGTATTGAGTGTCTGGTTCTTTGATTCTTTACCGTCCGACTGATTACTATAGTCAATCTTTGCATCGCTAATCCCAAATCTACCGATAGTAAGCGTATTGACATAAGGCTTAAGCTTAGAATAGAAATCTTTTGACACCGACTTCTCCTCGTCTTCCTTCTTTTCTGCACTCTCCGTCTTTTCGTTAACTTTCAACGAAGGATTATTTATATACATCGAATTTAACCTCAAATGCGACTTACCATTTTGTACATGCCAGTTCAATCCCGAAAAATCGAAGCGAGGAATAGCCACATTCATCGAGATTTCAGGCTGCTCAACATTAACTTCTGCATCAGCAATAGAAAACTTACCGACATCCAACATAGATATGAATTTCTCAATAGTTTGAGGAAAAGGCGAAGAGGAAGCAGCAACCTCCTTCTCTGCTATTGCTTTCGACACATAATTCAAATGTGATTCATGCAAAACAAACTCTCCTAGGCTAAATCTCTTCTTGATATCCCATTGTAATGAGTTCAGGCGAAATGCCTGAAAGGCAAGCTGTAGACTATCCTTCAGAACCTTGTTCTGATAGGAAATAACAGCATTATCCACATCTATCTTTCCTAACTTCAGAGATGTCAGAATCTGAGATAAATCCCTATTAGCATCAGATTCTGTATTAGCCGACTTTATCGATGAATTCAACTTTATCACCCCCATTTTGGGAGCATTCAGGGATACTGACTTTATCTCAACACCTTTATCATCCAAGTATTTATCATAATCAAACCCATCTATTTCCAACAACGGAGTCTCTATAGCATAATACACATCCGGCATTCTATTACCATCCTTTTCTTGCGGAATAAGTTTTACTCCTCTGAATAGAGCTTTTCCTGTGAGAGTGGAGATATCAGCATATTTTAGTTGTAATCTATAATCATTTCCAGGCAATAAATTATCAAAATCTCTGAAAGAAATCCCTATATCATCAAATGCAAATAAGAATCTGGAATTTAGCTTCGTATTCTCATCTACAAGAAAATCTGTCGCATAAAAGTTCAAATGTTTTAATCGGTAAACTTCTTTTGAACTCTTATTATGAACAGCAACATTCGCATTCGACAAATCGATCCTTTTCACCGAAAGAAAAGTCGCGTAAGGATTCAAAAGGTCGAATATATTATCTCCTATGACAGGTTTTTCCTTGGGTGATACTCTATCTTTAGCTCCTTCTACCTTAAGGTATTCCAGAGTTGGAGATTCTATCTTGAGTTGCTCTGCCGACACCCCTGTTGTATAATCCAATCCATCGATATTTATAGACTTAATGCCTCCCCATATATAACTTTTGGAAAAAGATATACTCAATGGTTTGATCTTGATATCAGATATACCAAATTGCTTATCTGTAGTACTTAATCGTAGCTTTGCAATAGTTATATCAGCATTATTGCTCATCATCTGTCCGTTGATATCCGCACCATCCATTGTGAAATCATCTACATACCAGAATTTCTTATGCTTTTCCGAAAGTGAATCTATCAGGAAATTGTTAGCATGAAAATCAAACTGCGCGAGAGTATAAACATCCGTATAGCCGTTCTGAGTCAACGTATAGTTAAACTTCGTCTTTTCTACTGCTATTTTAGCGATTGATATGCTATTCAATATCGGAGATACTATGCTATACAACGACCATGTGCCACTAATAATAGAATCTATCGACTGTTGCTGCACTGTGTCCTGCCCACTAATATATTTCTCATTGTTTATATTAAGATATTTAATATCCGTAGAAGATATCTTAAAAGAGTCTGCTTCCAGATAATTATTCCCTTTTTCTCGCTTGAAAATTAATCCATTTACATCCACAGATGCGATATCGGCATTTAAGAATCCCCCTCCAACATCCACGCGCTTATCCCAATAAGAATCCTTTGGTGAGATATGAACTCCCTCTATCCGGATAAGAGATTCGAGGGTACTCAATTTTATATTGGCCGTTTTCAGTATAATCTGGTCACTATATAAAAGTTCCTGTGGACTGTCCGCTATAAATTCGAAATTATCACAATACAGCAGTTTTCCTGATTCAGATGAATTCTCATCCAATCTGAAATTATATGCTCTAAAATTAGCATCTCTCAGAGCGTAAACAACAGGAGAAGACTCATCTTCAATTACATATGAAACATTCATATTAAGAAGATTTATCCGGCCTACAGTAAGTACATCGATGTAAGGCGATACAATATCATATAGGGGACCTAGATCTTTACTTTCGGTTCCCTGTTCTGTTTCTTCTCTGTTTGGCGGATTATGTATCTTTATATTGGGAGATTTTACCTCAAACAAACTGAAATCAAGTTTTTTGTAGCTCAATAGCCAGGTAAGGTTTATTCCCTTAAAATGTATTTCACCGACATGTACATCATAATACACATCCGGCAAACTATCACCCTTCTGCCATTCGTTGAATGCCACTGAATCAGGAGTAAACTCTATCCCCTTTATAGATAATTCACCGGAGAAAAGATCCACTTTCAAATCATCAAAAGAAAAGTCGTAAAAGCCATCCGTAGCTTTTGACACTTCTTCACTCAATACGTTTCTCAATTTGGATTGTAATCGATGGGTCAAGAACCAATTCAAAGCGAATCCTCCTGCAATAAGGAAAATAAATACAACAATTATGATTTTTACTGCTTTGCGTCCTCTATCTGCCATCAGGGAAAGTTTGTCTGATTTGTTATCCTATTGTTTAACAAATCCTCAAACATTTTGTTCTATACCCAGCGGCCTGCGAAGTTTCAATACAATCAGCCCAATGTCTGATCGATAATATCGGAGGCAACTTCAGTCTTTGATTTCAAGGCAAAATCAGTACGTTGCCCATTTCTGTTTATGATGGCAATTTTGTTTGTGTCGTGTTTGAATCCCGCACCCGAATCTTTCAATGAATTAAGTACTATAAAATCGAGATTCTTCTTAACTATCTTCTTCAATGCGTTCGCTTCCTCGTCGTTTGTCTCCAAAGCAAAACCGACAAGCAACTGATTAGCCTTTTTCATTTTTCCTAAAGAAGCGGCAATATCCTTATTAGGCACAAGGGATATATTAAGTATTTGCCCCTCTCTTTTTACTTTCTCCGAAAATTGTTCCGCAGGACGGAAATCAGCGACGGCAGCACATAATATAGCTGCATCTGCTGTAGGGAAAGCCTTAATCGAGGCATTATACATTTCTTCGGCCGATTCTACATCTATCCGTATAATATTCGGATGACTTGTTTTCAGAGAAACAGGACCTGCAACCAGCGTCACTTCTGCCCCACGCCGCGCACACTCTTCGGCTAATGCAAACCCCATCTTACCTGATGAGTAATTGCCGATGAAACGCACTGGATCTATCTTCTCATAGGTAGGTCCCGCCGTTATTAGTATTTTTTTTTTTGATAAAATTTCTTGTTGGGCAAAAAAGTACTCTACAGCTTTGACTATATTTTCAGGCTCTTCCATGCGCCCCTTCCCTATCAGGTGGCTAGCCAACTCTCCGGCAGCAGGTTCAATAATGATATTGCCATAAGAACGAAGAATATCTATATTTCTGGTTGTCGCAGGATGGACAAACATATCCAAATCCATCGCAGGGGCAACCATTACAGGTGCTTTCATCGACATATAGGTAGTGATAAGCATATTGTCGGCTATACCATTAGCCATTTTCCCCAGAGTAGAAGCTGTAGCAGGAGCTATCAGCATCAAATCCGCCCACTGTCCTAAATCTACATGGCTATGCCAAGTACCGTCATTAGCTGTAAAGAACTCACTAACAACTGCCTTACCTGTCAGTGCGGAAAGAGTCACCGGTGTGATAAATTCCTTTCCCGCAGGGGTAATTACAATCTGTACCTCAGCTCCTGCTTTTATTAGCAGGCGAGCCAAAGAGGCAGCCTTGTAAGCAGCAATACTTCCGGTTATACCCAATACGATATGTTTATCCTTCAACGTCATAATCTCAATATTTTAAGCAAAGATATATTATATCGGAAACATTCTTCGTTAATCATTAAGAAATTTCTCGCATTGTTCATCATTCCTTATTTCACATCTAGCTATAATGCAACCACTTAAATATAAAAAAGTGACAAAAGTAACATATTTCATTCGTTTTGTTTTATTGCTAACTGTTGATAGCTAATCGATAGCCATTCCTATTTCATAGATAAATTTGTTTCCGAACAGTACACTTTTACTATTTAAAGTATTAAAAAACATCATGTTTTAAAGCATCCTGCGCACATTATTAAATCTTTTCTATACTTTTGCGTATCAAAAACACCGATTTAAAAAAATATTAATATTATGACTGAGAAGCTAAGACAAAAACTAAGTGATTCCAGAACAGCCCGGTTTATGGTTCTCGGGGTTGTTGCCCTTACCATGTTCTGCGGATATTTCATTACTGATGTAATGGCTCCGCTAAAACAGATGCTAGAAAGTGAGTTCGGATGGAACAGTTCCGATTATGGTTTTTTCACCAGCGCCTACGGATGGTTTAATGTCTTCCTCCTTATGCTTATTTTCGGTGGTATTATCCTCGACAAAATGGGTGTCCGCTTTACCGGACTAGGAGCATGTATAACAATGCTTATCGGTTGCGGTTTAAAATACTATGCAGTTGCATACGGTTCCGGGTTAGAAGGAACAATTTTCGGCATTAGCACTCAAGTCATGCTCGCCAGTCTCGGCTTTGCCATATTTGGTGTAGGTGTTGAGATAGCAGGTATTACTGTTACAAAGGTTATAGTAAGATGGTTTAAAGGGCATGAAATGGCCTTAGCTATGGGACTGCAAGTATCGGTTGCTCGTATTGGAACCACTCTTGCCCTATCAGGAGCAATTCCTATTGCAAAATATTTCAACAATATATCTGCTCCAATCTTATTCGGGTTAGCATTACTTTGCGTCGGACTAATAGCATTCATCGTATTTTGTGTCATGGACAGGAAACTGGATGCGTCTATCACTGAAACAAACGAAGCTGCTGAACCATTTAAGATTCCGGATATCTTATATATCGTAAAGAATAAAGGATTTTGGTTAATCGCATTCCTTTGTGTACTATTTTATTCGGCTGTATTTCCATTCTTAAAATACGCAGTGGATTTGATGGTAAACAAATATAATATTGAACCTGAATTTGCAGGAAATATTCCTGCAATACTTCCTTTTGGAGCAATCCTCTTAACACCTCTTTTCGGAGGAATTTACGACAAAAAAGGAAAAGGTGCTACCATTATGATAATAGGGGCATTACTCCTTATCACAGTTCACTTCCTTTTTGCTATGCCGCTTCTCAATGTATGGTGGTTTGCGACAGCGCTAATGGTTTTGCTGGGCATAGCCTTTTCGCTGGTTCCTTCAGCCATGTGGCCTTCCGTTCCTAAAATTATTCCTGAAAACAAACTGGGAACAGCTTATGCTCTAATATTCTGGGTACAAAACTGGGGGCTTATGGGAGTACCGTTTCTGATTGGAAAAGTATTGGATAAATACTGTGTAACCGGACAACGTCCTGATGGAAGTTTTATGTATGACTATACCTTGCCTATGATTATATTTACATGCTTTGGGGTTCTCGCCCTCATCGTAGGCTTGCTTCTCAAACGAGAGGACAAGAAAAAAGGCTACGGACTAGAATTACCAAATATAAAAAAATAACAACAAAGTCCGGATATCAACATTTGAATCCGGACTTTTTCTTTTATAATATACAGAACTTATATTGGAATGATTGAGGAAATGGACGCAGTAAAAAAAGGACATCCAAAAGGTATATATCTGCTTTTCGTCACCGAAATGTGGGAACGTTTCAGCTACTATGGTATGCGGGCTTTGTTCGTGTTGTATATGACAAAAGCTTTGCTTTTCGACAAATCATATGGAGCACAAATATACGGCAGCTACACAGGTTTGGTTTATTTAACTCCACTTATCGGAGGATATATCGCAGACCGCTATTGGGGTAATCGTCGTTCTATTACAGTGGGAGGATTACTGATGGCTGTAGGTCAATTACTAATGTTCTTTTCGGGTCATTTCTTCGAAAATATTGAGCTAGCCAAATTGCTAATGTTTAGCGGATTGGGATTTCTTATATTCGGAAATGGTTTTTTCAAACCGAATATTTCAACAATGGTTGGTCAGCTGTACAAACCGGATGACAAACGAAAAGATTCAGCTTACACCATTTTCTATATGGGAGTGAACACAGGTTCGTTTTTCGCCCCACTTGTTTGTGGTTTTTTAGGTGACACAGGACATCCGGGCGACTTCAAATGGGGATTTCTTGCCGCTTGCGTTGGTATGTTGCTAGGTGTTATTATATTCAATATCTACAAAGATAAATATCTAGTCGCTCCCTCCGGCGATGCTATAGGTGTAATACCCAACAGCAAAGATGCGAAACGAAATGAAGCAGAAGCAAGCTCAAGAGAAGCGGATGAAACAAAAAACACAAGTAATAAATCAAACTCTAAAATAGCGATTATCTGGGGAATAGTATGGGCTGGTTTATTTTCTACTCTGTTCTTTGCTTTAGATACAGACATAATCAGTTCTATTATTTTCTCGCTCACAATTGCCGCTCCCGGCTATATTATATCAGACCCTTCACTCACCAAAGTGGAGCGTTCCCGCATCTGGGTCATTTACATTATTGCTTTTTTCGTTATTTTCTTCTGGTCGGCATTCGAACAGGCAGGAGCATCTCTCACATACTTTGCTGAAGAACAAACGAACAGACATGTGAGCATTTTTAATTGGACAATACCAACCTCCTATTTTCAGTCGATAAATGCAGTAGCCATTATTTTATTTGCACCTGTTTTTGTTGCCATATGGTCAAAATTGAGCAACAAAGGCAAAGAACCTGCATCGCCATTAAAGCAATCTATCGGATTGTTTTTGCTGGCTATCGGCTATCTTATTATCGCCTTCGGTGTAAAAGGTCTTGCACCGGGCGTAAAAGTAAGTATGATGTGGTTGGTAAGCTTATATACGATACACACTTTTGGAGAACTTTGTTTATCACCAATAGGTTTGTCGATGGTCAACAAACTTGCTCCTGTCAGATTTGCATCTCTGTTGATGGCTATTTGGTATCTGAGTACGGCTGCGGCAAATGTATTTGCAGGAACACTGAGCAGTTATTATCCGCAACCTATTATCGAACTAGCAACTGTGCAATCAGCCGAAAAAGATAATTCATTAACTTTACTTCCTAAAGATTTTGAAGAATCGGTTACTGATAAGGATGGGACACAAGTTATTCCATTTGATAGAATTGTTTTTTCGAAGATAGAAGACAAACAACTAAAAGCAACCGTTCAACAAAATCTGGAAAAACGACAAATAGAAAACCCTAAAATCTTTATGGGCTACCAGATTTCTAATCTCTACGATTTCTTTATGCTCTTTGTATTTATGGCAGGAGCAGCATCTATTTTTCTTTTCTTCCTTTCTAAAAGGTTATTGAAAATGATGCACGGAGTGAGGTAGCCGACAGGTTGTAAACAATGGAGGAATGATGGAGAAAGTCGGATTCGAACCAACTGTAAATAAAAATTCCAAAGTTTTGATTCTAGGGACTATTCCCAGCATCGAGTCTTTACGGAAACAAGAGCGGTACGGACATAAGAGTAACCAGTTTTGGAGAATCATTTTCACGCTCTTCGACAAACCTCTGCCTGACAATTATGAAGAGAAGAACGTTTTTCTCCTTGAGAATAATATTGCTATCTGGGACGTATTAGGATCGTGCGAAGGAAAAGGTAGCCTGGATTCAAATATCGTAAATGAGAAACCTAACGATTTCAAATCTTTCTTTAAAGAACATCCACAGATAAAACATGTTTTCTTTACCGGAAAAAAAGCAGAAGAATTTTACAAAAAATACGTAGGATTCGATAAAGACAGGATATACACAACCCTGCCTTCGCCTAGTCCGGCAAATGCCCGAATGACATTTTCCGAAAAAACAGAACACTGGAAAGTCTTATTAGAAGTAATAAAATCGTATTCTTAAGAACCTTCTTTCATTAAATATTGTTTTGTTTATAGATGTAAAAACTATTATTATCTTTGTCTTAACTGAATTCAGAAACAATCTATGGCTCTTAAGCAACACTTACAACTCAAACAACAGCAGAAGCTATCACCGCTTCAAATGCAGGTTATTAAGTTGACCGAATTGCCTGTTATTGAGCTTGAAGAACGCATAAAACAGGAACTGGAAGACAATCCTGCATTAGAAGAAGGACTTGAGCGAACTGATGACAACTCAGATTTCGATGACGATTTCGGCTCCGAAGATGACACAAATATCTCACAGGAAGACCTTACCCTCGGGGATTACATGAATGAGGATGAAATACCTGATTATCAATTAAGAGACAACAATAAGCAATCGATAGGTAAACAAGAAGAAATACCATTTTCGGTAGCTGCCTCTTTGCACGAATCGTTACTCGAACAACTTGGTGTATGTGAGCTGAACGAACAAGACGAAAAGATAGGAGAATACATCATCGGCAACATTGATGAAAATGGATATCTGGATCGCTCATTATCAGCAATATCAGACGACCTTATATTTCAACAGAACATTGATGTATCGATACCTAAACTCGAAGAAATCCTTACGACTATACAAGATTTCGAACCGGCAGGGATAGGCGCACGCAATCTACAAGAATGTTTATTATTGCAGTTGCAAAGAAAGGAAAATTCAAAGACAACAAAAGATGCTATTAACATCATCACCAATTACTTTGAGGAGTTTTCGAAAAGGCATTATGATAAAATCATCAAGCAACTTGACATTGATGAAGTTCAATTAAAGAATATCATACAGGAAATCACTACATTAAACCCTAAGCCCGGAAATAATTGGGGAGATTCTCTCTCTCTTACCCTCAGTACTATCATACCCGACTTCATTGTAGAATCATATAACGGAGAGCTATTTCTCAGCCTCAATAATCGCAACATACCCGACCTGAAAGTTAGTCGCGAATATTCTAATTTATTAAAAGGATATGTCGACAATAAAGAGAGTATGTCTGCCGACAATAAGAATGCAGTGATGTTCGTTAAGCAAAAACTAGACTCGGCTCGTTGGTTCATCGATGCCATTAAGCAGCGGCAGGATACATTGCAGCGGACAATGCAAGCAATTATAGACATGCAATACGATTTCTTCCTTACAGGTGAAGAAGCACAGCTAAAACCAATGATATTGAAAGATGTAGCTGAACATACTGGATACGATATATCAACAATATCGAGAGTAAGCAATAGCAAATATGTACAGACTAATTTCGGGATATACTCACTCAAATACTTTTTCTCGGAATCGATGCAGACCGATACGGGTGAGGAAATATCGTCTCGTGAGGTGAAAGCTATACTGAAAGAATGTATAGAAAACGAGGATAAGAAAAAACCGGTAACTGACGATAAATTATCAGAAATATTAAAAGAGAAAGGATACATAATCGCACGCCGTACGGTGGCGAAATACAGAGAGCAGATGAATCTGCCAGTAGCCCGCCTCAGAAAAGATATATAATGGAAGAAATAAGAACCACGCCAAATCTTGAAGAACAGATTAATATAGGACCATCACAGCTCTTATATGAGCCAACTAAAGAACATGAACCACTGCTGGCACGCATAATATCTATTGTATTACACCCTTTTTTTATGGGTATTTACGGAGTGGCATTGCTATTCTATTATACAGATTTCAACATGATTTTCTCCGGACAGTTTCTCCGGTTCATCTCTCCTGTATTTTTCCTTTCATGCGTAGTACCTATCAGCAGCATATATTTCCTAAAAAAAGCAGGATTGATAGGAGATTATTATTCATCGCAAAGAAATGACCGCCTCATTCCATCTCTGCTTACTCTCTTTTCTTATTCCTTACTCATATATTATTTTTATACGGCAAAGCTCTTTGTCTGGTTTCTGGCTGTATTGGCTGCACCTTTATTATTGACAGTAATAGCTGCTATCGTGAACATTTATTGGAATATCAGTGTTCATATGATGGGCATAGGAGGACTTATCGGTTGCACTTTGTCAATTTGTTATAATATTAAAGGACTTAACCCCTTCGTTTTATTCATCATTTTGTTTATCTTAGCAGGATGTTTAGGAGTATCACGCCTGATACTTAAACGCCATACATCGGCACAAGTATACATAGGATTCTTGGTCGGGTTAGTTATTTCTTACCTCTGTGTATGGATAGGTACATACTGGGGATTTATTTTGCTTTTAAAAAAACTATAACTCAATAACTTATTTAGAATAAAAAGATTATGAATTTTCCTGAAAATTTAAAGTATTCAAAGGATCACGAATGGATCAAGGTAGATGGTGATACTGCAATTGTAGGTATTACTGAGTTTGCGCAAAGCGAGTTGGGTGAAATCGTTTATGTAGATGTCACTACCGAAGGCGAAACAATAGCAAAAGACGGCGTTTTCGGCAGCGTAGAAGCTGTAAAAACAGTTTCAGACCTACTAATGCCTGCTTCGGGCGAAGTATTAGAAGTTAATGCAGAGTTGGAAGACAAACCTGAACTGATAAATGAAGATCCTTACGGAAAAGGATGGATTATCAAGGTTGCCCTTAGCAATGCTGCTGAATTGGATAGCCTTCTATCTGCCGCTGATTATAAAAAACTAATAGGTAAATAATACAACGATGAAACCAGTTGTAAGTATTATAATGGGAAGCACATCAGACCTTCCTGTAATGGAAAAAGCCGCAAAGTTTTTCGATGAGATGGAAATTCCTTTCGAAATAAATGCACTTTCTGCACATCGTACCCCTGAACGCGTGGAGGCTTTCACTAAAGCTGCCGCAGATAGGGGCATAAAAGTAATTATCGCTGCTGCAGGCATGGCTGCGCATCTACCGGGTGTGATAGCTTCCATGACTACAATTCCTGTTATCGGAGTACCTATAGATGCTTCGCTCGATGGAATGGATGCTCTGTTAGCTATCGTACAAATGCCTCCGGGTATCCCTGTAGCTACAGTAGGTATTAATGGTTCGCTAAACGCAGCCATTCTTGCCCTACAAATGATTGCCACAGGCGATGAAGACTTACAGAAGAAGCTGAAAGCATACAAGGAGAATTTAAAAACCAAGATAGAAAAGGCAAACGAAGAATTGGCGAAAGTACAGTTTAAGTTTAAGACAAACTGATTTTACCGTCTCGCAGCTTTGAAGAATAGAAGAAGGATGTCTTATAGAGACATCCTTCTTTATTTTTAAATCGAGGTAATTAATAACTTTATAAATTCATTATAATATTTTAAAAGAAAGGCAAATACTTGAAATACCTATTCCTCGTTAATACTATGCCTAACAGCACAAACAAGTATAGGGATGAAAGCCCTAAATATTGATAAAAATTGTATCTTTGCCCCATTAAAAAATGACAACTTCCATGAATCCTGACGAAATCCGTTCAATACTGAAGCATGAAGCTGATGCGATAATGAATATCCCTATCAGCGAGGCATATAACAAAGCCATAAATCTTATTTTAGAACAAGTACATACAAAAAGAGGTAAGCTCGTGACCAGTGGAATGGGCAAAGCCGGACAGGTAGCCCAGAATATGGCTACAACATTCAGTTCGAGTGGTACTCCTGCTGTATTCCTGCACCCGAGCGAAGCTCAGCATGGAGATTTAGGTATTTTACAGGAAAATGATATCGTCCTTGCCATTTCTAATTCGGGAAAAACGAGAGAAATAGTAGAGCTTAATACGTTGGCTAAAAATCTCATTCCTAATATCAAATTCATAGTCATCACTAGCGATCCCGAAAGCATGCTTGCTCAAAATGCAGATGCATGCCTACTAACAGGGCGTCCGGATGAAGTTTGTACCCTTGGACTTACCCCGACAACCTCTACAACTGTAATGACGGCAATAGGTGATATACTCGTTGTGGGAACAATGAGAGGCATCAAGTTTACCGCAGCAGATTATGCTAAACGTCACCACGCCGGATATCTCGGAGATAAATCGAGAGAAATGAGTAAATAGTTGCTATAGAATCAACTTATATTTTCAATTTTATCTATACGTCGTAAGCTGTGTACATAAGCAGACAGTTTACTTATTTTTATATTCCCCAAAAATAGCAAAATGGAATAGAGAGAAAATTTATATAAGTTTGTCACCTTTTCGATATTGTATATAATAATTGATTTTGTTAGCTTATAACTGTTGACTGAGATACTTGTTACTTTTGTCACTTTTTTGAATAAACAGAAATTTAATAGAACTCTCAATCAAGACATAAAATCCTTATACTACAAATATAATGCTTGCAGAATTGGCTATCGACTATCATTTTAGTACTTTTGCAATCCATTCAATATAGATTTAACAATGAAGTACTACAGTACAAACAAGCAGACACCCGAAGTAACTTTGCAAGAAGCCGTAGTAAAAGGGCTGGCTCCTGACAAAGGTCTTTACATGCCTGAAAGAATCAAAGCATTGCCAGAATCATTCTATCAGAATATCGGCAATATGAACTTTCAGGAAATAGCCTATATTGTGGCGGATGCCTTCTTCGGTGAGGATATAGAAGCCGATACGCTCAAGGAGATTGTGTATGATACACTCAACTTCGACACGCCTGTTGTACATGTAAAAGATAATATATACAGCCTCGAGCTATTCCACGGCCCTACCCTTGCATTTAAAGATGTAGGCGGACGATTTATGGCTCGGCTACTGGCTTACTTTATCAAGAAGCAAGGACAAAAGGATGTGAAAGTCCTTGTGGCCACATCAGGAGATACGGGCAGCGCGGTGGCAAATGGCTTCCTCGGAGTAGAAGGTATTCATGTATATGTTCTATATCCAAAAGGTAAAGTGAGCCAGATACAAGAATGCCAGTTCACCACTTTGGGGCAGAATATTACAGCTATAGAAATAGATGGTACTTTCGATGATTGTCAGGCATTAGTAAAAACGGCCTTCTTAGACGAAGAATTGAATAAGAAACTGAATCTTACTTCTGCAAACTCTATCAATGTAGCACGCTTCCTTCCTCAGTCATTTTACTATTTTTATGCTTATGCACAGTTGGCGAAGCAAGGCAAAGCAAAAGATATTGTATTCTCAGTTCCTAGCGGGAACTTCGGTAATATCACAGCCGGACTGATTGCAAAACGAATGGGACTGCCTGTTAAGCGATTCGTTGCAGCAAACAACAGTAATGACATATTCTACCAATACCTGCAAACAGGCGAATATAAACCTCGCCCATCTGTACAGACTATAGCTAATGCTATGGATGTGGGTGACCCTAGTAACTTTGCCCGCGTAATGGATATCTACGACAAGTTGCTTGATAAAGTAAAAGAAGATATTTCGGCGCAATGGTATGACGACAAAAGTATAAGAACTATAGTAAAAGAAACATATACAAACACAGGTTATTTGCTCGACCCTCATGGAGCATGCGGATATCAGGCGTTACAAGATGAACTCCAGCCGAATGAAACAGGAATATTTCTGGAAACGGCTCACCCTGCAAAATTCCTCGAAACAGTAGAATCCATCATCGGAGAATCTGTTTCCATCCCCGAGAAGCTACAAGCGTTCATGAAAGGAGAGAAGAAAAGTATTGCTATGGGGAAAAATTACGAAGAGTTCAGATTATTCTTATCAGAAGATGCAAAGTAAGGAGAAAAACATATCATAACAGGTATCTGTACTAACATTTTGTCAAAGTGTAATAATTATTACACTTTTTTTGTGTAAAAATTACATATTTTGTACTTTGAATAGGAATGTTAATATCCAATACTTTACGATATGAAGAAATTTCTTACCATAACCATGTTCTGCATATGTTGCATAGCATTATCAGCACAAGATTCGAATGAATTACTGAAAAAGCTGGTCGAAAAGAATATACTTACCCAATCGGAAGCCGAAGAGCTAAAAAGCTCAGCTAAAGAAAAAGAAAAGAGTACTACTCCGACAACACAGAAAGTAAGAAACCTGTTTAACTCTCCTTACATACAACTTGGGGGAAATGGGCAATTGATGTATCGATATTCCGATATAGATAAAGTACACCACGACTTTAAACCAAAGAATCTTTTCATCTCGCTAAACGGTAAACTTAACGATTCTTTCCGCTATGGTTTTCTTCTAGAGATGGTAAACCCTTCTGTACAAGAATTCTGGGGAGAGTGGACTGCAGCTAAAACATTTAATGTCAAAGTCGGCCAATTTAAAAGCCCATTCACAATGGAGAGTCAATTAGTCCCTGCAACTTTAGAGACGGCATCTTATTCACGTACAATTTCGAACTTAGTAGGTTATGCCGGAGAAGATGATGTATTGAAGCAGCAAAATACTCAAATACTACGGAACAAGTTCCGCAGGTTGAAAGGTAAAAGGATAAATCCTTTTGCGTTAATACCTGTTTGAAAACAGGGGTTTTCTTTTCCCTAACGGGAAAATTCATCCGATAACTTGAAAAATAAAAACAACTTCGGGCGCGATGCAGGTGTTATGATATCAGGAGAGCTTCTGCCAATGGCCACCCACAATCTGATACAATATTCAACAGGAATATTTCAGGGAACAGGAGTAAGCACAGGTGAAACAAACAATGGAAAAGATTTTGCTGGTATGCTATTATTTCAACCTGTCAGAGGACTTCGTGTAGGAGGAGGAGCATATTTCGGTCAAGCAACTTACCTTAAAACAGGTGATGTTTCTATATCAGATCACGTGCGCGACAGATGGTACGTGAGTGCTGATTATAAATCGGATCGTTTTTATGCGCGTACGGAATGGGTACACGGAAATGATGGCGGAGTAGATAAAGAAGGTTTGTATGGGCTGGGATTGTTCTATCTGATACCGCAGAAATTGAACATTCTGGGTAAAGTAGATTATTACAACAGAAACAAAGATATTAATAGTGAGGTAATTGATTATACTTTCGGATTAAATTATTACTTTTATCCCATGTGTAGAGTACAACTGAATTATACATATTCAGACTACTCTAATAAATGGAACGCATCAAACTCTAATACCGTATTCGCTCAGCTACAAATTGCATTTTAAAGAAAAACAGACTTTAAACTTACAAGCTATGATGAAAAAACTCCTGAGCCATATACCCAGCCAGTTTATACTACCCATATTTGTAGTAGGAGGACTTATAGCCGGATTGGGAGGATATACCGTATATATGTCGAGGGCACATTCCTACCTCTCGGACGATCCTGCCGCATGTGTCAATTGTCACATAATGGCTCCGTATTATCAGTCGTGGAACCACAGTTCGCACGCGCAATGGGCTACATGCAACGACTGTCACGTGCCGCAAGACAATGTGATAAGTAAATACGCATTCAAAGCAAAGGACGGTCTATACCATGCAGCAGTATTTACAGTGAACGGAGAACCCGATGTCATCAGGCCCCGTGAAGAAAGCTATGAGGTGATTATGAATAACTGTATCCGTTGCCATCTGGAATTGAATACTGAATTTGTGAAAACAGGAATGATCGACTATTGCGAAGTAAAAGAGGGAAAAGGAAAGGCTTGTTGGGATTGTCACACACAGGTTCCGCACAGTAAGATAAGCAACCTGTCTTCTGCACCCAATGCAATTGTACCTTTACCCGAATCGCCTGTTCCTGATTGGTTGAAGAAAAGAATGAAAAATAAATAACTAGATAAAATCTATAGATTATGTTTAAGAAACTAGCTGAAGCGATTAAGCGTAGACCAGTCATTGGTTGGGGAATATTTGCTGTAGTAATGGTAGCAGTGTTTGCCTTGGGCTTGTTGGCTGCCTCAATAACAGAGCGCAGAGCAGAAATAGTGACCTTGTTCAACAACAAGAAGATAGAAATAAAAGGTATTAATCCGCACAACGAAGAATGGGGCATCAATTATCCGCGCGAATATAATACGTGGAAGATGACCGCCAACATGGACTTCAAGAGTAAACACCTTGGCAATATGGCGGAAGATGTATTAGAAACTCGTCCCGAAATGGTTGTTCTCTGGGCAGGATATGCATTCTCGCGCGACTATTCAGCACCGCGAGGACATATGCACGCAATAGAAGATGTACGTAATACATTACGTACCGGAACCCCTGAAAACGGTGAAGGCGACATGCAGCCAGGAACATGCTGGACGTGTAAAAGTCCTGATGTACCCCGTCTGATGCATGAAAAAGGTATTGAAGAATACTACAAAGCCAAATGGAGCGACTGGGGTGCAGAAGTGGTCAACCCTATCGGATGTGCCGATTGCCACGATCCAGTAACAATGAACCTAACAATTACACGTCCCGCCCTAATAGAAGCTTTTCAGCGTCAGGGGAAAGATATTACACAAGCTACACCTCAAGAGATGCGCTCGTTGGTATGTGCGCAATGCCATGTGGAATACTACTTTACTAAAGACAGTAAATACCTTACTTTCCCTTGGGATGGTGGTATGACAGTAGAGGCTATGGAAGAGTACTATGACAATGCTCAATTCTCTGACTGGACTCATGCCTTGAGTAAAGCACCGATGTTGAAAGCACAACATCCCGATTATGAGATATTCCTGATGGGACCTCATTCGCAACGTGGTTTATCGTGTGCCGACTGCCATATGCCATATATGTCGGAAGGTGGAATAAAATATTCGAACCACCAAGTGATGAGCCCATTGAAAAATATCTCGAATACGTGCCAGACTTGTCATCGCGACAGTGAAGAAAATCTACGTAATTATGTTTATCAATATCAAGACAAAGCATTGGAAATCCGTGACCGTATAGAAAAGGAATTATCTAAAGCTCACATAATGGCTAAAACAGCTTGGGAAAAGGGTGCTAGCGAACAGGAAATGGCAACAACACTCAAGTTGCTTCGTCAAGCACAATGGAGGTGGGATTTTGCCGTAGCTTCACATGGAGCATCATTCCATGCTCCGGTAGAAACACAGCGTATATTAGCTCATAGCCTGGACAGGTCGATGCAAGCTCAGCTGGAACTACAGAAAGTATTGTTTAAGCATGGAGTAACTGATGTACAAATACCGGATATCTCTACCAAAGATAAGGCTCAAATGTATATAGGGCTTGATATGAAGACATTAAAAGATAAGAAAGACAATTGGATAAAGACTGTTGTTCCTCAATGGTTGAAAAAAGCGAAAGAAGAGGGAAAACTGACAGCAAATATCTAAACGGTAAAGTCTCAGAAAAAGAAGTGTCTGATAAAAGCCTCAGGCACTTCTTTTATTGTAAAGATTTCCGACTCATTTTATCTATAGTATAATAATGTAGTGAATTGGGGAAACAGATAATAAAAGTAACAATAAGATAAATCTCAAAAAAGGTATTTTCTTGTAACCTTTGTTACTTTTTCATTAGATAAGGACTAATATAGAACAATAAGGATAGGCATAGGATGGAGAAGAGTAAACGCAAAATGTGGCAGTTCCCGTGGCGATACAAGGAGAGTATAGCATTCACAGGAGGAATTGTTCTGATTGGTTTTATATTACAGCTAACAGTTGGTAATTTCAATTTTCTCCTGCTACAGTCTCCGGTCAATCTTATTCTGGGAGGTATTATCATTCTGTCACTTGTCGCATTTTCATTTGCCCGCAAGACTTTATTTTACCAATGGTTTTCGGGAGTTCCTTTTTCAGTAACCATTATCGGAGCATTATTAGCTCTTGCATTGGTTATGGGACTGACTCCACAAGTAGTAAGAATAGATCCGCATGATACCAACATATATACCCTGCTTGGTTTTCATCAGGTGACAAATTCGTGGCCCTTCGTTTTAGTGTATTTTCTGTCACTTTTGTCACTTGGTGCATTAATAACAAGAAGGCTTATCCCCTTTCGAAAACAGGACTATGCCTTCTACTTCAACCATGTAAGTTTATGGATACTTCTCTTTTCTGCCGGACTGGGTGCTGCCGACATCAGGAGATATGTGATGCACGTGCAAGAGGGTGAAGTAGAATGGCGGGTTTATAGTGAAAACAATGATGTATTGGAATTGCCGATTGCCATACAACTCAATGACTTCGATATGGAAGAGTATCCGCCAAAGCTGACTGTTATAGACAGAAAAACGGGAGAACCTCAGCCATTAGAGAAAGCCGATTATTTTCAGATAGACGAAAAACGTCCGACAGGTTCGCTCAACGGATGGGATATAGAACTGAAAGAATACATCCATCAGGCTATTCGCAACAGCGACAGCACCTATCAGGAAGTGCCGATGCCCGGATCCAGTCCGGCGGCTAAGATATCGGCAACAAATAAGAAAACGGGAAAGAAGCATCAAGGATGGGTTTGCGGAGGAAATATGTCGCAACTATATATGACTCTATCGCTTGATTCTCAATATTGCATTGTAATGACTCAGCCGGAACCTAAGCGGTTCTTATCTGACATAAAGGTATTTATGGAAGACGGAAATGAGGCAGAAACAATACTGGAAGTGAACAAACCATTAAGGATAGGCAGTTGGACTATCTACCAATATGGATATGATAATCAGGCTGGAAGACTATCGAGCTACAGCAGTATGGAACTAGTTTATGACCCTTGGCTATATCCTGTATATGCAGGAATCATTTTACTTGCTATCGGTTCGGTGTGTTTGTTATGGTCGGGAAACAGAAAAAATAAGAAAGAAGATGACTTGGGATGAATTTCTATGGTTTGCCATACCAGCCATGATTTGCTGGATAGGGGCAGGCTCGTTGGTATATAAATGCAAAAGGACAATATTAGTTAACGGCCTGATGATAACAGGTATTCTGATTTTTGCTGCATTTATAGTCGGGCTCTGGATTGGACAACAACGTCCTCCATTGAGAACTATAGGAGAAACTCGCCTATGGTATTCTTTCTTCCTCGCAGTGGTGGGTTATATTACATACAGGCATTGGAGATACAACTGGTTGTTATCTTTCTCGGGTGTAGTAGCATGTGTGTTTGTATGCGTCAACATCTTCAAACCGGAGATACATTCTACAAACCTGATGCCGGCACTGCAGAGCTATTGGTTTGTGCCACACGTTACGGTCTATATACTCTCGTATGCCATGCTTGGGGCGGCTACGATAGCAGCTATCATACAATTGGTAAATATAAAGAAAGGTAAAACGGATGAAAACCTATATAAGCTAATGGACAATGTGGTATATATCGGCTTCGGTTTTCTTATTCTGGGAATGCTGATGGGAGCCGTATGGGCAAAAGAAGCATGGGGACACTATTGGTCTTGGGATCCGAAAGAGACATGGGCCTTTATAACTTCTGCTGCATACCTTGTTTATATCCATATGCGCTTGCAAAAGTATCATCCAGTATTTACTCTATGGATGCTGCCGATAGCCTTCATCTTGCTGATGATAACATGGATAGGAGTAAATTATCTGCCTGCTGCACAAGGAAGCATACACGTCTATTCCTGAGGATTGAGAATTATAAAAAAGAAGTGTTCACAACCTGAACACTTCTTTTTCGACTTAGCCTTTTATCATTGTCAGTAGCATTTTAAAGCGCTCTTTTGCCAATAAGGCATGAGATATACGAGCCGGCATGATAATGGTTTGCCCTTCCTTAAGGAGATGAGGCACGCCTCCGATCTTTATTTCTACCTCTCCATCCAAAACTTGCACCATCGCATCGAACGGAGCTGTATGCTCGGTAAGCCCTTGCCCCTTATCGAAAGAGAACAATGTGATATTTCCGGCTTCGTTTTTCAGGACTTGTTTACTTACAACGCCTCCGTCCGAATAGCTGACTAACTCTGCTAAATCCATGACGGCACCCTTTTTAAATACATCACTCATACTTACTTCTATTTTTAACATATTACTTTCTTAAACTGATATAGGTATATACCTTATTGTCTTCAACACTCTCGCACCAAGTCTCATATCCTTTCGAGTTGAGTAACTCGATAATAGGAGCCGGTCTAAACGGAGCTATCAAAAGCATAATACCTCCCGCGTCTATCTCTTTTACTTTCTCCAGAATATCTTTCATTGGGCTTCCTCCCTCTTCTATGATTTGTAGAGCATCAAACACAAGGGACACATTCTCTTCGCTTGCCCAATCAGGCTTTATATCCCTGTCTTTGTCTATAGAAATCGAGTCTATCGCATACAGATCCATTCCGGCAGCTTTCCTCAAGATGGAAATCATTTCTCCAATTTCGAGACCACCTACTTCCGCTACCTGCCTGAGCGATGCCACACGAGCAACCGTCTTTCTTAGTACCGGATTCTTCAACTTGGCAAACGAGGGCGAAAGGGATAACAGTACGTCTTCCAATTGTGGATAGACTTCGAGCATTTTCCCCACCTTTGTTTGCGGATTGATATCTAATTGATTGTCCATACTATTTGGTATATGATAGTAAACGTTGTTCTCCTTCCAACTGACGATATTTGGTCAAGTCCTGAGTACACTCTATTACCCCAAGATATTCACCCTTATCATCTCGTAAAGCAATGTATTCTATATACACGAACATTCCTTTGAAATTGATCCAGAAAGCAGCTTTCGATTCTTTGCCACTCTTGAAATCCTCTAGTATCTGTTCTACAATATGCACACTGCCGGGAGGATGGCAGAGTTGTACGCTGCGCCCGATAATAGCCCTGTTACGGTCAAAGATGCGATGCTCGCCTAATGAGAAAAATCGTACTTTATCATCCTTATCCACAAATGTGATATCCATTGGTAGATGATTGAAAAAGGCTGTAAGTTCCTCTATACTGAAACTACCTGTAGGAAGAATAATTCTGCCACCCGTCGAGGAGTATTCTACTTCACTTGCAACAGCACCTTCCGGCTGCCATTTATCCTGAGGATCGTAAATGCAGAAACCTATTTCAGGACTTTGCTGATATACCTGATACCATTCTTCGGCAGTGAATGTATCCATTGTCATAGGCAAGAGAATCTCCTCCTCTTTCATTATCATCCCCTCTACGGCCGACAATGCAGGTTGTATAACATAGGCTGCAGCCGAGCGTAGCTCATCCACAGTAGTTTCATTGTTTACATTAACAACCTCATGTGCAGCTTTCAATAACTCACGCGTCTCGTCATGCTTACCCCACATTACTTTCGGAGGCCCTGTTATCCCATGTTTTTCAAGAAATGGAAATACCAAATATTCCTTCCTCCTATAATGCTTATCCACATCAGATAGTTGGTTGAGTAAGCCTTTCAATCCTATCAGATATTTCTTCAATTGGTCGGGTTCAACATTTTCGAGTTGAGAAAACATCTGCCTTATCTGTGTTACAACCTTGGCTAGTTCAGCATTCTCCTTTTTAAATGTATGGACAGGGTGTCCGGCAGGAGCTTCCTTTTGGGCAGAGGTATCGATACTTCCATCGAGAACGGCAGTATGAATATCACAGAACTTAAGAACCTCTTCTTCGGGTAGTCCCTCCGCTATCAGTTCCTGCTCTACGATTACTACCTCATTGTAAGGTATAGTACGAAGCAACTCGATTAGTCTTTTTCTGATAATATCGGGAGCCTCGCCTTTATGTAGTTGGAGAATAAGATGCTTAAGCATCTCTCTTCTTGCTTGAGAGTTGTTAATTAATTCACTCATAATCTATTGATTTATATAATTAGTAGTTATATAATAGGAACATTAATCATTGCAATATGGTTCAAGTGAGTGATACTAATTCGGGAATAATGAGGAAACAGATTCCTATTCCCTCACTCTCCTAGTCTCCACACTTTGATTTATCCAGCCATAAACATTTCAAGATCTTCTTCAACAGTAGAGATACCTCCTATTCCGAAATTCTCTACTAAAACATTTGCCACATTAGGGGATAAGAAGCCCGGTAATGTTGGTCCGAGATGAATATTCTTAACACCCAGATGCAACAGTGCAAGCAACACGATCACAGCCTTCTGCTCATACCATGCAATATTGAACGCTATTGGCAATTGATTGATATCTTCGAGGCCGAATATCTCTTTCAGCTTGAGAGCTATGACAGCAAGTGAATAACTATCGTTACACTGTCCTGCATCAAGCACACGTGGAATACCGCCTATATCGCCCAGTGGAAGCTTATTGTAACGGTATTTGGCACATCCGGCAGTAAGGATAACTGTATCATTTGGCAATGCGTTAGCAAAGTCAGCATAGTAGTTGCGGCCTTTCATTCTGCCATCGCAGCCTGCCATTACAAAGAATTTCTTAATCGCACCTGATTTAACGGCATCTACCACTTTATCGGCAAGCGCTGTTACTTGTGCGTGAGCAAATCCACCAACAATTGTTCCACTTTCAATTTCACGAGGGGCATGGCATTGTTTGGCAGCTTCTATTATCTCCGAGAAGTCTTTTTGTTGTCCGTTCTTACGTTCTGCAATATGTCTTGCCCCATCCAGACCAGATGCTCCTGTTGTAAATATACGGTCCTTGTATGTCGCGTTTTTCGAAGGGGGAACTATACAGTTAGTCGTAAACAGTATAGGTCCGTTGAATGATTCGAAATCTTCTTTTTGTTGCCACCATGCACCACCATAGTTACCTACCAGATGCTTGTATTTTTTCAACTGAGGATAATAGTGAGCAGGAAGCATTTCGCTGTGAGTATATACATCGACACCTGTACCTTCTGTCTGTTGTAGCAATTCTTCAATATCGCGTAGGTCGTGTCCGCTGATAAGTATTCCCGGATTCTGACCCACTCCGATATTCACAGAGGTGATTTCAGGATTTCCGAAACGACCTGTGTTTGCTGCATCGAGTAAAGCCATCACCTGAACCCCGTATTTTCCTGTTTCGAGAGCTAAAGAAACCAACTCGTTTACTGATATATCATCTCTTGTGATTTCGGCAAGAGCATGCTGCACGAATGTGAATATCTCATCGTCTGTCTTATCCAGATTGTAAGCATGTTCTGCATAAGCAGCCATACCTTTTAATCCGTAATGAACAAGTTCTTTCAGTGAACGTATATCTTCATTGGCGGTTCTCAACACACCAACTTCCAAGGCTTTAGCCATAAACTCAGCCTCTGTTCCGTTCCATGTACATTCATCGGGTAGATTGGACGGCATATTGCTGATCTGACCAGCTAATTCAGATTTTAGAGCCAGACCTTGTTTCACCTTTTCTTGAATTGCATCGAAATCGAAGTTAGCATTGGTTATGCTGATAAACATAGCGTCTATAATGAACTTGTCAGCAACCTTCGATGCCTTTCCTTCTTTTCTTAGTACATTGTTATATACTGCAAGTCCACGAGTAACAAACAATAGCAAATCTTGAATATTAGAGACTTCAGGTGTTTTTCCGCAGACACCCATTAATGAACAGCCTGTACCCTTGGCCGTTTCTTGACATTGAAAACAAAACATGTCCATGATAATATTTTTTAATTGATTAATTCGTTGATTTCTATATTTATCCTTTTATTTTTATACAAATGTAGGAGGTTCAACCTCTTAAAAATGTCACGTTTGTGACACAACTCAAAAATATTTATAACTTTGTTTTTCAATATTATAATCAGCTAACCATGGATTTGTCTATATTAATACGAACTCCACTCTTTCAATCGGTACAGAAAGACAGAATAGACGATATATTTTCGGAACTACATATATCAGAAACTCAGTTTAAGAAAGGAGATATTCTTGCGATGCAAGATGAACCGTGCAACCGACTGATCATATTACTATCAGGAAGCGTAAAGGGTGAAATGACAGATCCCTCAGGAAAAGTGGTAAAAGTAGAGGATATATATGCACCCAGTCCTCTGGCTATTCTCTTCTTATTTGGGCAAGAAAACAAGTTTCCAGTACAAGCGACAGCCAGAGAAGATGTTACTGCTCTGGTGATACCGAAACAGTCTGTTTTGAAGATGTTAAGTATGGATGAGGCATTATTGAAAAATTATCTGGATATTTCGGCAGATTTCGCCTCGAGATTAAGCCAGAAACTTCACTTTATGGCATTCCGTACGATTCGTCAGAAATTGTCAATGTATATACTTAATCTTTCGAAAAAAAACCAGACCGATATTATAGAACTTGATAAAACAAAGAGTGCCTTAGCTGAATATTTTGGCGTGTCACGCCAATCTCTGGAAAGAGAGTTAACGAATATGCAGCAAGAAGGATTAATAACTACAGAAAAAAAGAGAATTAGAATTAACGAGAAAAACAAACTCACCCAGCTTGTTAAGTTTTGAATGACAGCAATCTATAAATAAACGAATCGGTTATCCTTGAGTTTCTTTTAAATCAATGTGTATGAAAGACCAAATATGTTTGTCGGAACAGCAAATAAACATCATTTATAAGATTCCCCTTTTTAGAGGAATGAGTGAGGAGTTTAAGAACAGCCTATTAGATAAACTAGACTATTATGTGAACCCGATTAAAAAAGGGGAAATCATTATCCGGCAAGACACGGTATGTAATCATATGCACATTCTATTGCAAGGAAATCTGGAGGTTAATATCATAGATGTGTCGGGAAATAATGTAAAAGTTGAGAACATTATAGCTCCAAGAGCCTTTGCTACTCCGCATTTGTTTGATGGCAATAATATATTTCCGGCAACATTTACAGTAATCGAAGACGGGTTATTGTTAAGAGCAACTAAAGAATCTGTATTCAAATTAATTAGTTCGGAACCTGAATTACTGAAAAACTTCCTTCGCCTCACAGGAAATTGTAATGCCTGTACAGTGAGTCGACTAAGGATTCTTTCTTACAAAAGTATCAGAAGCCGTTTTATATACTATATTCTCGAACGAAAACAAAGCGAATCATTAGCAGTCATGCAACATAATCAAACTCAGCTAGCAGAATATCTGGGAGTGACAAGACCTGCTCTTGCTAACGAACTAAAAAAAATGGGTGATGAGGGTCTGATAAGGATCAACGGGAAGGAAGTGGATATACTTTCTTATCCCTCTCTTATTAAATATATATAAAACAGAAATCTATGAAGGTATCCACTGACAAGGCAATGATCTTTATTCTTGTTTTCGCAATTTTAGCTCAAAATATATGACTAACTTAACGACTATGGATTGAAAATCCATAGGTTAGGTTACGAATAAAATTCGTGTGAGTGTCGACTATAAGTCGATTGAAAAGCAAAAACTAAAGTTCTTTGATACGATTATTCAAGTATAAAATCCTCATCTCGATTGGGTTGGTCCTTATGATGATTTAGGTAAGCCTCTAACATATCTTCAGTAATGTGACCAGTAGACCAACATCCATAGCCAATACCCCAAAAATGATTACCCCAGTAACGACG
>JBKEBA010000046.1:0-52692 GCA_047972895.1 Dysgonomonas sp. | reverse complement strand
TTGATGATTTGAATGTCCATAGAATTACATACTTGACGCAGAATATCACGGCAACGTAGTTGAATGTCACCTTGTAATACTTGGTAGCGATATTTAGTTATCCAAACTAAGTGGACTTGTAAACTATTTATATTATGTGAACTTCGGCGATTTTCCATAAACGTTACAAAGATAAAACTTAAAACATTTATAGAAGCTAAAGCCTTGTACTAAAGTACATAGTTTTAACTAGCGAACTTGAAAAATAAAGATTTATTGTATATAATGAAAAGGATAGGCCATGTAGCTTATCCTTTTTTTAAAACTCTCATATAATACTAACTGTTTAAGAATAAGCGACAAAAATATTGTATATTTATCTTTCATTATTAACTAATAAATACCAAACAATCATGGCTACAATTAATCCTAACCTATCTTTTAATGGAAACTGCGAAGCTGCCTTCAATTTTTACAAATCAGTTTTAGATGGAGAATTCGCATTTGTAGGACGTTATAAAGATATGCCATCTGATCAGCCCATCCCCGATTCTGATAAAGAGAAAATCATGCACATAGCATATCCTATTGGAAAAACAATTTTGATGGGAGCCGATACATCTCAATCATGTGGAGGTAAACCTGTCACATTCGGCGATAATCTATCGCTTACAATCAATACTGAAACAGAAGACGAAGCAAAACGCATATTTGCTGCCCTGTCTGTAGGAGGACAAATAATTGTACCACAAGAAGAGGCTTTCTGGGGTGCCTTGTTTGGCTATCTAATAGACAAATTCGGTATCCATTGGATGGTAAACTATGAATATAACCAATGTGAAGAAAAATAAAACTTATATAAAAAGAAAGCTCCGTAATATTGATATTACGGAGCTTTCTTTTAAAGATTTATATCGATTTGGAATATCTATTCTCTCCGCCTGTTATCAGCTTGTCTAAGGAGGCGGACACATTGCGGACAAATGGGACAGCATCAGGCAAGATTGTGATATGGTTGTCATCAAATTTGATAATTCCATCTTTGGCAAATTCTTGCAAAACCTGCTCATTATAGTTAAGTGCCGATTTTATTCTCCTCATAGGTAAACGTAAGTCATTAGCTACATCTTGCCAATGAACAGTATAGTTGCACATTAATTCCGATATCACACTACGAGTTATCTGTTCATCCTGATTTAGTATATAGCCTTTTGCTATAGGAAAAAGACCCTCATTCACCAATCTGATATATGTATCTAAATCCTTTGTATTCTGACTATATGCGGCAGATAGCTGACTGATACCAGTTACACCAAAGGCATATACTTGGCCAGTAGTGCGCCGTGTACAATATCCTTGAAAGTTACGATGCAGTTTCTTCGATTGTGATGCTTGATATAGTTCATCGTCAGGCAAAACGAAATGATCTAATCCAATTGTCTTATAACCAGCATCAATAAATAGTTTTCGTGCTGTCTCATATATTTCATTCTTAAGAGCTACAGAAGGTAGACCTCTCTTTTCCAAATTTTTCTGTAATTCATTCACCCATGGTACATGAGCATAAGAGAAAGTTACCACTCTGTCAGGTTTCAACGAGATAGCTTTTTCTATGGTTTGCCTAAACGATTCAGGTGTTTGTCGTGGCAATCCATAGATAAAATCCATATTTATAGATAATCCTTTATCTCTTAATATCCCTACCACATCATCTATCGGCATGCGAGGAGCCTTCCTATTTACAACCTTAAGGACATCTTCATTAAAATCCTGAACACCAATACTTATTCGATTAAATCCAGCTTCAAGAAGTTCCGTCCAATATGCTTCATCCATATAACCGGGATGACACTCTACGGCTATTTCAGGATCTTCGATACAATCAAATTCCGACAAAAAAAGTTGATTTATTTCTTTGAGGACAGCAACAGGTTGAGAAGTAGGTGTTCCACCGCCATAGTGTATCTGAGATATCTTTCTTCCATGATCAAGTAAAGGCAATACCATTCGAATCTCCTTTTTCAGAGCATCCAAATAGCTATTGGTAACATCATTTCCCCTATATAATTGAGAATTGCATCCACAATAATAACACATCTGATAGCAGAATGGAATATGAATATATATAGATATATGTTCGGGATCCTGTCCATTAGAAGCCATCACAGCATTTTCGAACAAATCGGGAGTAAATGATTCGTTGAAAAAGTTAGCCGGAGGATAGCTTGTATATCTAGGTACAGGTATACTGTATTTATTTAATAGTTCTTGATTCATCCTTTTCTTTATGTTCTTTCAATCCGAATGCAAATAATATAAATATCAATGATATAGCAGCAATACACGTTTCAACAACAAACAATCCTTTATAAGTAATCATAGCCGCAATTTTACCCGAACTTACACCCATAATAATTCCGCTCAGATGTGTTATTACTGTTTGTATTGTAAAATCGGTACCTTCATATCCCGTTCGGACACAATCCATCGCAGTGGTGTAAACCACAATTACAGAAAGTCCGTAACTAGCCCACAGGATCGAAATTCCCAGATGTAGAGTAGCTATATTCACAGGCAGAACAGATACTAGCAAGCAGAAATAAATAGCTGTAATTAATGTACAAACAGCAAAAAGAATACGGGCTGTATGACGTCCTATTTTTCTTACAATAAATCCGCCTCCAAATGATGCAAGACAACCGATAGAAGTTCCAACAATTCCCGACATTACACCAATCTCCTTCATAGTATAGCCATAGTCGACCAACATAGGTTTCAGCATTGCCAATACACCTATTAGTCCAGCATAGTAGAGGAAGAGAAATACAACCTGCTTCCATATTCCCTTTTGTTTAAAAAAGCCTAATATATCATTTGCTGTAGGCTTTTCGGTCTGCCTAGGCTTAATAATTTCGCCTTTATGACCTGCTCTAAAGAAAATGAGTGGTATTAGAGCTATGATAACAAACAGAGCGAGAAAAGGCAACAAATTGCCCCAACCAAATTTGTGATAGAGAAGTAACAAAAGCCCTCCGCCAATCATGGCACCGGCAAAGTTACCCATCGACTGCATACTGTTTACAAGACTTTTGTCTTTTCTGCTAAACGATATCACAGCTAAAGCATCAGTTGCTATATCCTGCGTAGCAGATGCAACAAAGGATAGTATGACAAGTCCGATTATGAGATAAGGAGATATCTCGAAATGCAAGAATGACACTGCAAAAATAATAACAGCATATATCAATTCGGATGAAAATATCCAGCGTTTGAAATCGACCAACCTATATGTTGATCTGTCCACAACAGGTGACCATAAAAATTTAAGTATCCACGGAAGCTTCAATAACTGAAGCATCCCGATTGTTTCTAACGAAAAATGATTTTGTCGCATTATCACAGGAATTACCGTTGAGAAAAAACTCATCGGTATCGATTGTGCAATATACAGGCAAAAAAATGTAAATAGTTTTCCTCCTTTTCGGATATCAGATTTCATGCTCAGAATTTAAGGTTCATATTTATACCGCATGTAAAAGGTTTGCCTTTCTGTACGTAATCTTTATTTAATGCAGTGAAATAATATGATATGTATTCTTTACTACCCATGTTTTTAGTCCACAAATCTACTGAAAATTGTTTATTTATGAACGATACTTTACCATTGTAAAGGCCATAAAAGGATTGCGAGACGGTATTCTCATCATTGAAATACAACTTGCCAACTCCTGAGTATTGAGCATTCAACACAATAGTTTCTAGCCACTTTCTTTTAATATCAAATGCATAATTAGCTGCTATCGACAATGTATTTTGTGGTACTAACGGCAGATAGTTATTGTCGTAAGTTATGTTCTTATCTTTTTTATAGTCCCTGTATTTTGCTCTGGTATATCCGTACGAAACCTGACAGCTGAAATTCTTTAAAGGGTTTAATTGTGCTGCAAATTCTATACCTCTACTATCAGATTGTCCGGCATTCCTTAAGATATATCCTTGTCCTGTTGTACTTTTGGGTTGTGAAATTTGCTGATTTTCCCAAGAGATATAAAAAAGAGTAAGATCAAGGTACAATAAATTATTCATAAAGCCCGATTTTGCGCCTATTTCATAACTCCAGCTATGCTCAGGCTCGAAAGTTCGGTCTATTATTGTATCGGCAGTATTGTTAAACCCTCCGGTTTTATATCCTCTACTAACTGATAGATAAGCTAAGCCTTCTTTATTAAAGGAATATTGGATAGAAGCTTTAGGTGTTACCTGAGAAAAAGATGCCCTATCTTTCACCGGATCATTTATAGCTGTCGATGTAGCCTTTATCAGTGTACTTTTTGTTTTTTCCCAGTCGTAACGTACGCCGAATATTAATGAGAGATTCTCTGTGAATAGGTTATTAATTGTAGATTGATGGTATGCCGCAAAGCCTCCGGTCGGATTACTTACATCTTGTATAGTATGTTGATGATCTCCTTTTGTACGATTATCTGTATCATTTATCTGGAAATAATTCTGATGAAAACCAAAAAGTCCGAATTGCCAATCATAACGGCTATTTTCTTTTATCGATTTTATATTAAATTCCTGTGAATACATCTGCTGACGCTGATAAAAGTCGACATAATACAAATCGTTTGGAGTGAAATCCTGATCTAATCCCTGTTCTCCATCATAAAACTGAAAAGATGACTGAGAGCCTAATTTGAAATTATCAGTTATATATTCTATATTCAATCCATTGGTAGACATATTACGTCGATAGAAGCTCGGAGAATTATAATTGACTTCGTCCATTTCCCCTGTACCCTTATCATATAATCTGTAAGGATAACCATCCTGATCGGAATATTCATATGCGAAAGTAAGATGAGCAGTTAGTCGTGGCTGAATACGCCAGCTCAGACGCCCACGTGTAGAAACAGCATCGATAGGATCAGCTTTTTTATCTGTATATTTATTTTTAAAATATCCACCAGAATGCATAAAGTTACCCGAAATAGAATAGCCGATCCGTTCATCTACATTCCCATAATGAGACAAACTCGTTTGATAGTAATTATAATTTCCTCCCGACAATCCTAAATTCGTCTCTTTATACTTAAATGGAGATTTGGTGTATACGTTTATTATGCCCCCCATTGTATTGCGTCCATACAAAGTGCCCTGAGGGCCGCGCAACACTTCGATACGCTCTACATCATTTACATTGAAATCGAATGACGATCGGTCAAAATAAGGAATACCATCTACATAAAGTCCTACCGAAGGCGCATTAATGCGCGAACCTATACCTCTTATATATACCGGTGAATACATCTTAGACCCGTATTCAGGCATAAAGAAATTAGGAACAAGGGCTGTAACTTCCTTAATGTTTAATACATTATAATCTTTAAGTTCTTTCTCGGAGAGAAGAGAGGCAGCGACAGGCTGCGCATATAAATTATTATTCTGTTTGAATGATTCAACTACAACATCTTTAGCAGTATAACGCAACTTTATAGTGTCGCCATCGACAGGTGCATCATCGGCATAAATATTGAGAGCAGGAATATAAAATATCAGAAGCGATAGAAGAACACTCTTATAATTCATTTTCGGTTATATGATAGATGTTTTAGTTGGTAGGCAAAAATACAGAAACCCTTTTTTGTTGTCAATCACTAGATGTAGTGAATTTTAGCCCATCAAAAATATATAGAATGACTAAAATAAAGTGTAACATATATTACACTCTTTATCCTTTTAAGTACTTATTAATTTTCGATACCAAATAGAAAAAATTTCCTTGTATCTTTGTTTACAGAATAATCAAAGGCATTGGCTATGAGTGAAACAATTTATGATTGCGTGATAATAGGAGGAGGCATCAGTGGTATATCCTTTGCACATTATCTGCATAGTATTGGGAAAAACACACTGATACTAGAGAAAAATGAATATATAGGAGGACAATTACAAACAGCTTACTCGCAAGACTCTGACTGCTATTGGAGAGAGCTTGGTTCACACACCTGTTATAATTCTTATATCGGTTTGATATCTATAGTAAAAGAGATTGGGAAAGAAAATCAGATACAACCTTTAGATAAATTCAAATATGTCGTTTATGCGTCCGATAAGATAAAAAGCATATTCTCCGAGATTTCTATACTTCCCTGTATATTTAGTTTTCCAAAACTCTTTTTTGCTGATAAAAAAGGGAAAACCGTGCGTGAATATTTTCGTCCCTTATTCGGGAAATCCAATTACGACAGGTTATTTACGAATGCATTCAGAGCCGTTATTTGCCAGAAAGCAGATGATTATCCTGCCGAAATGTTCCTCAAACGGAGAAAAGGAAGAGACAAAGAATTTCCACGTAAATTCACTTTCAAAGATGGACTATCTTCTTTCTTAAAGGCAATCGTCAAAGAAGATAATTTGAGTGTGCACAGATCAGCTGAGGTTTTGAAGATATATAAGGTTGATAATCTATACAAAATTGAAACAAAAGATGGCTATAGTTACTTTAGCCGTAATATAGCTATTGCAACCAATCCACAGATAGCTTCCGCTCTCACTAAAAATATAGAACCAAATGTCAGCACGTTATTATCAACAATACCATTATTCAACTCCGAATCGCTAAATATAACCATTCCGAAAGAGAAGTTATCTATAAAAAATATCGCAGGGATTATTTCTTTATCAGATGAATTTATGTCGGCTGTATCTCGAGATTTAGTATATGATGAAAAATTAAGAAGCTTTACTTTTCATTTCGAAAAAGGGAAGAAAAGCAAGCAAGAGAAAATAGATTTGATTTGTAAAGTGCTAAATATATCTCAATCAGATATTTTAGAAATCGCATCAGCAGATCATACTCTAGCTTCGGCACGAATGAAACATCTACACATGGATGAACAAATAGATAAAGTGAGAGAGGATAAGAATATATACATATTGGGTAATTATTATTATGGCTTATCTCTTGAAGACTGTATAAATCGATCTTTAGATGAATTTGAACGATTTAAAGAACAATACAAATAAAAAAAGACTGCTTAATTAAGCAGTCTTTTTTGAGCCTCTTGTCGGATTCGAACCAACGACCCCGAGATTACAAATCACGTGCTCTGGCCAACTGAGCTAAAGAGGCAGATGGGTAAGCTTACTATATCGCGTCGCTACAACCGACGGCCCTTGCTGCGATCAAACCCTGGGGGATTAATCGGGAGCTGACCGTATAGGACTTACCCGCGACAAAAGTAGATAAATTTTTCATATCCACAAAATGTGAATTCGATTTTTTCCTTTGATTTCATTTTATTACATTTGTATGAAACTCCTTTCTACAAAAAAGAAGTTCGATATCAGACAGTTATAATTTGATCGTTTATTGAAAAAAAAAATCTATAAAAATTAAAATAGTATGACAGTTATTGATCGTTTTATTAAATATGTAAAGTTCGATACAGAATCGAACACAGAAACAGGTATAACACCTAGCACACCGGGACAAATGGTACTTGCGCGAGAATTAGAAAAAGAACTCCGCGAAATGGGACTAGAAGACATCACGTTAGATGATAATGCCTACCTGATGGCAACTCTTCCAGCCAATACAGATAAGAAAACACCAACAATAGGATTTATCGCACATCTGGATACAAGTCCCGACCTAACGGGGAAAAATGTAAATCCCCGCATTGTTCAAAATTACGATGGAAAAGATATAATACTGAATAAGGAAGCTAATATTATTCTGTCGCCAAAAGGTTTCCCTGAGATACTTGATTATAAAGGTCAGGATTTGATTGTTACGGACGGTAATACATTATTAGGAGCAGATGATAAAGCCGGAATAGCTGAAATTATTACAGCAATAAAGTATCTTCAAGATCATCCCGAAATCAAACACGGAAAAATACGTATAGCATTTAACCCTGACGAAGAGATTGGTTTGGGCGCGCATAAATTCGATGTAGAGAAATTCGGTTGTGAATGGGCATATACTATGGACGGTGGACCTATAGGAGAGTTGGAGTATGAAAATTTTAATGCTGCCGGTGCAAAGATAAATATACAAGGAAGAAGCGTACATCCGGGTTACGCTAAAAATAAGATGATCAATGCACTTCTTGTTGCAAATAAATTAATCTCCCTCTTGCCAGAAAGTGAAAGGCCTGAGCATACAACAGGTTATGAAGGATTTTTCCACCTGACAAATTTGTCAGGAACTGTAGATAGCGCGACAATAGGGTACATCATTAGAGATCATGACAAAGTACTGTTCGAAAAACGTAAGCAAACACTTCTGGATGTTGTCGATTATATCAACAAGGTATATCCCGATAGTACTACTGTAGAAATAAAAGACCAATACTATAATATGCGTGAAAAGGTAGAACCTGTAAAGCATATTGTAGATACCGCATTCGAAGCAATGAATCAGGTAGGAGTAACCCCTATCGTAAAACCTATACGTGGCGGTACAGATGGAGCCCAACTTTCATTCAAAGGTTTACCATGTCCCAATATCTTTGCAGGCGGTCATAATTTTCACGGGCGATATGAGTTTATCCCTGTACAATCAATGGAGAAAGCCGTAGAAGTAATTGTAAAAATAGCTGAGTTGGTAGCAAGGAAGTAAAAATCTAATTAGACTTAATATTATATTTTAATAGTAAATCATGAAAAAAACACCATTTACAGACATTCATATTGCTCTAGGGGCAAAAATGCATGAATTTGCAGGATATAACATGCCTATCGAATATACCGGTATCATAGATGAACATATGACCGTATGCAATGGAGTAGGGGTATTCGATGTGTCACACATGGGCGAAATATGGGTGAAAGGCCCACGGGCACTGCCTTTTCTACAAAGAATGCTAAGTAATAATTTAGAGATTCTGGAAATTGGAAAAGCCCAATATTCTGCCATAATAAATGAACAAGGAGGAATAGTAGATGATATAATTGTATATCGTTACGAACCTGAAAAATATATGCTTGTAGTAAATGCGTCAAATATAGAGAAAGACTGGAAGTGGTTAATAGAACATAATAAAGAGTCTGCCGAACTTGAAAATTCATCGGATAGTATTGCACAATTAGCGATACAAGGCCCTAAAGCTTTGGCAACTCTTCAAAAATTAACCAAAATAGACCTGACTAAAGTTCCTTATTATTCTTTTGTTATTGGCACTCTCGAAGGCTCTGGCTTAGAAACCATTATTATTTCTAACACAGGTTATACTGGTGCAGGAGGTTTTGAAATTTATTTTGATCCTCAATATGGAGCAGCTATCTGGAAAGCTATTTTTGAAGCTGGAGAGGAGTTTGGCATTAAGCCAATCGGATTAGGAGCCCGCGATACTTTACGTCTCGAAATGGGGTTCTGTCTTTACGGAAATGACTTGGATGATACCACTACGCCATTGGAAGCAGGTCTGGGCTGGATAACCAAATTTGTGGATGGAAAAGATTTTACAGCACGTACTATTCTGGAAAAACAAAAAACAGAAGGTGTTAGTCGTAAATTATGTGGATTTCATTTGCTCGAAAGGGGTATCCCGCGTCATGGCTACGATATAGTTAATAATAAAGATGAAAAGATAGGTGTGGTTACATCCGGAACAATGTCTCCGACTACAAAAATAGGTGTCGGCTTAGGTTATATAAAACCTGAATATGCTGAATTAGGTACATCTATATTTATAAAAATCAGAGATAAAAATATAAAAGCGGAAGTGGTTAAGCCTCCATTCAGAAAGTTAGATTAATACGCTTCTTCTGTATAGAAATAATAAGGGTCATTCAATTATGAATGACCCCTATTATTTCATAATTTATCGAATTTATAATGTTTTCAATTTCAAATTGCGCCACAACACCTTAATGCCACCGCCATCGTGTATTTGAAGTGCAATACGGCCTTGTCCTTGTCCGATTTTTTCATCATCAAGTTCAACCATTTGTTCTCCGTTGAGCCATGTTGTAACTTTATTACCTTGAACAAGAATACGCATAGTATTCCAATCTCCAACTTTTAAGAATTCTTCTTTTTCTTTCGGAATTTCAATTAACCAGCCGCGTCCGTATGATTCATAAATACCGCCTGTACCATGTCCTTTAGGCGCTACTTCTACTTGCCAACCATTAACTTTTACTCCTTCTTCAATAAATGAACGAATAAACACTCCCGAATTTCCATCAGCTTCCTGTTTGAATTCTACAGTCAAGTCATAATCATCGTAATATTCGCGCGTAGCAAGATATCCATATTGTTTGTCCGGCCCGCTTTCACATACCAAAAGTCCATCCTGTACGTACCACTTTTCTGTACCGTAAGCTTCCCATCCGGTTAGGTCTGTACCATTATATAGATTCACCTCTTTCGCTTTACGAGGGAGCTCTTTTATTTTTATATTACGGAAAGATGCCGGATAGCCATGATCTTGTAAGCAAAGGACACCTTTTTTAGCCAAACCATATTCCGGTGCATCAGTCCATTTTCCACTATTTTTACGTGCATACCAATCGTCAGTCCATGCTTCGAATTCTAGTATTTTGACTCCGTTTAACCAATGCTCAACATGACCATTGTCAAATACAATTTTTGAATTATTCCACTCTCCGTATGGGTTGATTTTCATTAAAGTAGTGTCAGGCAAATACATTGCATAATCTACACCCAGACGTTGCCATGGTTCTAATGGCTCAGGAAAATTGGGTTCATCAATAAGTTGGTATTCAGGACCTGTAACATAAGGAACCTTATATTGAGGGCGTTCAACTACATGATACAGCATCCCGCTATTTCCACCTTTAGACAGTTTCCAGTCCCATGAAAGCTCGAAGTTCTCATACTGTTTGTCTGTTACAATGTAACCGCTGGCATCGCTTCCATCTCCTTTGGCTTGTATGCTTCCATCTACTACATGCCATGGTTCGGTAAGGGCAGTTCCGTTATAATCACGCCATCCGTTCATTGTTTCGCCATCGAATAGCAATTGCCAACCTTCGGCTTTTTCTTTTTCTGTCAGGGTATTGGGCTTTTCCCCACAAGACGTCAAAAATACTGATGCGACTAAACACGATGCTATCAGATTTTTAAACGTCAATCTTTTTTCTGTAATTTTCATTTGATTTAGGTTTAAGAAATGATTTAAAGATTGTATAAAGATACATAATTAAAAACAAACAATTATATCGGTCACTTTATATTTGATTCAAAACGATAAGCGTCTACAGCTTTTTTAACCGAACCATGTAGTAACAACAAACGGTTCGCCTGATCATAATCAAGCCCCAATTCATCTACTATCATACGGGTTCCTCTATCTACAAGTTTAGCATTAGATAGTTGCATATTGACCATTCTATTGCCTTTTACCCTGCCTAACTTTATCATAACAGAAGTAGTAATCATATTGAGAATCATTTTTTGCCCTGTCCCGGATTTCATTCTGGAGCTTCCGGTGACAAATTCGGGTCCTACAAGCATCTCTATGTCTATATCTGCTTCCTGCGCAATTGGAGAATCAGGATTACTGGATATAGAAGCTGTAAGAATACCATTTTTTCGGGCTTCACGCAAGGCTCCCACTGCATAAGGCGTAGTTCCCGATGCAGCTATGCCTATAACGGTATCTTTGGAGTTAATATTATGACTCTGTAGTTCCTGCCATCCTGCTTCCATGTTGTCCTCTGCCTTTTCGACAGGATTGCGCAATGCTTTCTCTCCTCCGGCAATAAGCCCAATAACCAATGTAGAAGGCATACCGAATGTAGGAGGGATTTCCGAAGCATCAAGCACGCCTAACCGTCCACTTGTACCTGCTCCCATATAGAATATGCGTCCGCCTTGCTGCATACGTGGAATAATTTGTTCGACTAGTTTTTCTATCTGGGGAATGGCTTTTTCGACGGCTAATGCAACCTTCTGATCTTCTTGATTAATACCGACAAGAAGTTCATGTACCGATTTGTTTTCCAAATTATCGTATAATGAAGGTTGCTCCGTTATTTTTATAAATGTCATTTTATATGCTTTTGATTTCCGAATAATATTGGATTAAACCTTCCATTGGCGATTGGGTAATATTTCCGACTGTAATGTCTAACTCACTAAGCACTTTGCGCAAAACAGCCTGATAATGATATGCAACCGAACCTGTAAAATGTACAGGAAGTTGCTTATGGTTATCATATTGCATCACATTCCTCACAAGGAAGTCTTTGAATGTATTATAAACCAGATTATATATGGTTTCATCTTCTATATGGCTATGTATAAAGGGTGACAGGCCAGCCAGAAAGCGGTTCGGCATCGGTTGTTTGTAAACTTTATCGAGTATCGAAACGGGAGTGAGGTTATATTCATTCAGGAATTTCTCTTTAAGACCTGATGTCAATTGATTTTTGAGACAAGCTCCTATAAATAACCGTCCTATGACAGCACCACTACCTTCATCACCAAGAATATATCCTAGAGGGGAGATGTTTGATATAATATCATCCCCATCATAATAGCAAGAATTAGAGCCTGTTCCGATAATGCAGGCTATTCCCTTATCTTTCCCACACAATCCCCTGGCAGCAGCCAGCAAATCGCTGTTTACTTCGACATATGAACATTTTATATTATCTGTAATTGCATTAGATATAATTTGATTCTTTTCAGCAGAATTACATCCGGCACCAAAAAAATATATTCGCTCAATATTAAATTCTTTGACTTGAGGTAGAAGGTTATGCCTGATTTCTTCGCTTACATCCTCTTGCGTACGAAAGAAGGGATTCATTCCCCCTGTAAATATCTGTTTAATACCTACACCTTTGTCAATTAACCTCCAATCGACTTTGGTTGAACCTCCATCTGCAATAAGAATCATCTTTCGTTTCTGTTTTATATCTTTTCAATCCCAACACCCGGCTTATCAGTTAAAACCATTTTTCCTTCTACGACCGTTACGCCATTAAAATAATCGTTGCTGATAAGCAAATTACCGTCAAGGTCAGCCCAATCAACTACAGGAGACAATTGTGTGGCAGCCGATATGGCACAAGATGTTTCCACCATACACCCCATCATTACTTTCATGTTGGTGGCTCGCGCAACAGTCTGTATCTTCCATGCTTCACGCATTCCTGTACATTTCATGAGTTTAATATTGACCCCCGAAAATGCGCCTTTCATCCTTAAAACATCGGTCAATCGTTGGAAAGATTCGTCTGCAAATATAGGTAAGGGACTGCGCTCTGTAACCCATGCGGCATCATCCAGATTATATTTCGGCGTGGGTTGCTCAATCATTACAATCCCTTTTTCCTTGAGCCATAGTATCATATCCAATGCCTGATGCTTGTCTTTCCATCCCTGATTGGCATCTACGGCAATAGGTTTGTCTGTGACCGAACGTATTGCTTCAATCATTTTCTTATCAGCTTCATCACTCTTTCCGAGTTTGACTTTCAGTATATTATATGGCGATGCTTCCCTTGTTTTCTCTCTTACAACCTGATCTGTATCCATGCCGATGGTGAAAGTTGTAGATGGTGTATTGTCTTTATTCAGTCCCCATATTTTATACCACGGCTGATTCATCAGTTTGCCTACCAAGTCATGTAAAGCAATATCCACAGCAGCTTTTGCTGCTGTATTGTTTTCCGCTATCTTGTCTATATAGGTCAATATATCGTCTAATTCGAAAGGAGTGGAAAATTGTTCCAAATTCACTTTCTTTAGAAATTCGATGACCGAAGCCTGTGTTTCACCCAAGTAGGGCGGGAGAGAAGCTTCTCCATATCCCGTAATACCATCGTATGTGATTTCTGTCAGAACAACAGGAGTAGTTGTACGCGAAGAATTTGCGATAGTAAAAACATGGCGCAACTGTAAATCATAAGGCTTAAATGCTAATTTCATTTTCCCGCTCCCTAGGGAAATCGTTTTCTTATTGTTTAGGGAAAAAGCTCCCAACGGATTGATAGCAGCCAAACCTGTTGTTACTGCTGCTGTTTTTAAGAAGTTACGTCTTGATTGAGACATATATATCGAAGATTTATTTTTGTATTTTATACATCGGATTATTGTCGATAGACCAGATGCCTTCTGTATCGACTGCGCCAATAATACGGCTTGCCTTTACAAACTCTTTTGTATTCACTTCATCGTAATTCGGCTTATCCTTGTCCATACTACTGATACGTACTGAACCCGAAGCATGGATAAACTCATTATTACCAATATAAAATCCTACATGACGGATTCTGTCTTTTTTTCCATCTGTTCCTTTTTTGCCAAAGAACATTAAATCGCCTATTTGCAGGTTTTCATATCCTTTAGATATATCTATGGGAATACCAGTGTATGCCTGTTGCGAAGCATCGCGAGTAAGTATAACGCCAAGCATGAATAGTACACTTTTAGTATATCCGCTGCAATCCATCCCTTTTACAGATGTACCGCCCCATACATATGGGATGCCTATTAGTGTAAACGCTTTTTTTATAATGTTTTCTCGAGTAAGTTGTATAGATGATTTCCATTCGTTATAAGGTTCTGTCTGCGATTTTAATATATATGCTATACGTCCGTCAGGGTACGATACTTTATAGAAATCACCATCTTCACCTTCCAACTTTAGCATATTGCCATTCACTAAGTCAGATACAGTCTGGCTATTCTTATCGGGCTGAGAATATGAGAAGCCGAAATAGTCAGTAAATATAATTTTATTGGCTAATGTCCATTTATTAAACTCTGCTTTTGTCATCGGATGAAAATTAGCCAACTGCGACCAACCAATATATCCATCGGGAGTTTGTATGCGATACCATTTATCTTTTTGATAGATGCGTATAGGAGTACCCAATATGGATTGTGTAGCCATACCTTCAGTAAAATCAGGTTTTTCGCGAATATCAGCTACAGAGAGATTTATTACTCCGTATGTTTTACCTTCTAAATCCTCATCAGGTAAGAGTTTTACTTTATTTACAAACGAATCTCCGTAAGCATCTTTTGCGTATGAAATCAATCTATTGTAAGCAGCCATATCAGATGTTATACCCTGTAGGGTAGGGCGCACTTCATGATCTAATACTTCAATGTCGAATATTTTCACCCTCTTGTCGGGAATAAATTCATCTTCTGTGACTGAGATTGCTCTATATAATTCAGCATGTTTATATATAGGTTTTTCTTCCTGACAGAATGCCGAGATTGATATTACTAATGATATAAATAGGAGGCTTATTTTTTTCATTGATTATTCATTCAATAAGTACTCCTACAAATGTATATAAAAGTTACGAGTTTAGATATATTACCATAATTTTATCTATCAGGATATTTGAATTATTATATTTATAATCAGAATATTAAATCATCGTATAATAACTTTTCAACAGATGCCCTTCTTTTAATATTTTTTTGACACAAGCTGTCAATTTAAATCTTTTCCTTTGTAAATATATGAATGATAGTGTACTCGAAAAACTGAAAGTATTGGCAGAGTCGGCGAAATATGATGTTTCCTGCTCATCTAGTGGTACTGTCCGCAAGAACAAAGCGGGTGGGCTAGGTAATACTGTGGGAGGAATGGGTATATGCCATAGCTTTACGGAAGACGGACGATGCGTGTCGTTACTGAAAATCATGTTGACAAACTTTTGTATCTATGATTGTGCATATTGTATCAACCGCAGGAGTAACGATATACGTAGGGCTACATTTACTGTAAATGAATTAGTTGACCTGACGATTGAGTTTTATCGTAGAAATTATATTGAAGGTTTGTTTCTGAGTTCGGGGGTGATAAATAATCCCGATTACACAATGGAGCGTATGGTTCGTGTAGTAAAAGAACTTCGCACGGCACATCGCTTCAATGGATATATTCATATGAAAAGTATTCCAGGGGCAAGTCAGGAACTTGTAAATCAGGCAGGACTTTATGCAGATCGTATGAGTGTGAATCTGGAAATACCTACCGAAACAAATCTAAAGCTGCTCGCTCCCGAAAAAGACCATAGGAGTGTTTATAAACCAATGCGTTACATTCAGATGGGAATGCAGCAAAGCATCGAAGACCGTCGGAAATTTCGTTCTGCACCACGATTTGTTCCTGCTGGACAAAGTACACAGATGATAGTAGGGGCCACAAACGAGCGGGATAAAGATATACTTCGAGTATCATCGATTCTTTATCAGCAGACACAGATGAGGCGTGTCTATTATTCGGGATTTATCCCTGTTAACAGTTATGATACTAGATTGCCTGCATTGAAACAAGCTCCGTTAGTTCGCGAAAATCGTCTATATCAAGCGGATTGGCTGATGCGTTTCTATCAATACCGTGCGGATGAGATAGTGGATGACAGTTATCCTGATCTGGATTTGGAAATAGATCCGAAATTGGCTTGGGCTCTACGACATCCTGAAATGTTTCCAATAGATATTAATCGGGCTGACTATTCAATGATTCTTCGTGTGCCGGGTATCGGTGTGAAGTCTGCACAATTTATCGTGACATCCCGAAGACATGGAAAATTAAATGCTTCTCATTTGAAAAAAATAGGAGTGGTCATGAAGAAGGCGCAATACTTTATTACGTGCAATGAATTGGCGATGTACACCGTGAATGAAGCGACACCCGAATATTTACGTAAAATACTCACAGAACCGAAAAAGAAAATAAAGAATGAAGGACAGTTGTCTATCCTTTTCCCAGACTAGGTTTCAATAAATTTCAGTTGAACAAAAACGACCTGTTAAGTCTGTGAGATTTTGATATTCAAATTTTCACAGATGATTGACCGTAAATTTTGAAAGGAAAATGATGTTAATTTTTTAAGTAGTGAAGTTTGATAGTCTTTTTTTACGATAGAACATTTGAAGGTTTGCTTACGGCAATATTCGATGCTTATAGCAGAAAAGTCTTCCCTGATAAAATATTGGGAGAAGGTGAAATTGCTCCTATGTTCATGAATGAAGATTATATAGTAATGACTCAGGAAGACAAAGCAACCAGAGTATGGAATGGGCTGAAAAAGAAAATGAGCAAAGGAGCTCTTAATGTTCTTACATATGTTTGGCTATCGGAAGAAGAGGGGAGCGACGATTTATTATTTCGATATATAAGAAAAATGATAGATAGCAAAATATCGATAGAAACGAATTTCGCGGACGATGATGTTTTAAAAGTACATCAACTGGCACGGAAAGTAGCCCATGAAGAATTGTATATCAAGCAATTTGTCCGTTTTCAGAAGGCCGCAGATGATATATTCTTTGCTCCGATAGCTCCTGTATACAATGCCCTACCTTTGGCTATCGGACATTTTAAAGACCGATTTTCCGACCAGAAATGGGTGATTTATGATATAAAAAGAAGGTATGGATACTACTATGATTTGTATACAATGGTAGAAATGACTCTCGATAATGATGAACACCTGTTAAGTGGAAAATTGGACGAAAAATTAATGGCGGAAGATGAGAAGTTATTTCAGGAATTATGGAAAGGTTACTTTAAGTCTATGACTATCAAGGAGCGAATCAATTTAAAGTTACATCGTCAGCATATGCCAAAACGATTCTGGAAATATTTAACTGAGAAACAGTAGCTTAATTATATCAAATCTATTATATATCATGCAACTCTCATTGCGAATAATATATATTATATATAAATAATACTACATTCTCATAGTATTATATACTATTCATTAGCCATATAAAAATAATAAATAATGAAGTATAATTTCAGAATTATGAATAGAGGGTAAGAATTCATAAGCGCAAAAAGCTTATTGAGAATATATATATTTAAAATGAAATACATAAGCATTCTCAACTAAAGAATTAAAAAGGATTCAGCTTTAAACTGAATCCTTGCAAGTATATTATAGGAAAGGAAATGTCTATAAACAATTTTCAGCATGATAAGAAGAGCGAACCAGCGGTCCGCTTTCTACATAGTCGAAACCTTTTGTTAATGCCACTTCTTTTAATCGCTTAAATTCATCGGGATGTATGTAAGCCGCAACAGGTAAATGCTTGCGTGATGGTTGAAGATATTGCCCGATAGTCAAAACAGAACAATTCACAGAACGCAGGTCATCCATGAGTTGAGTAATCTCTTCTGTAGTTTCACCCAAACCGACCATCATACCAGATTTTGCTTTCAATCCGTTTTCGGCAATACGTTCCAACACCTTTAAACTTACATCATATTTTGCTGCGCTACGTACTTTCGGTGTCAGGCTCCTTACTGTTTCCATGTTATGTGAAATAACATTTGGAGCAGCATCGCAGACCATATCCACAAACTCTAATTTGCCCTGAAAATCAGGAATAAGTACCTCTATTGTTGTTGTTGGATTAACTTGTCTTATTTTATTGATGGTATTTACCCAATGTTGTGCACCCTGATCGGGTAAATCGTCTCTGTCGACAGAAGTTATGACAGCATGCTTCAGTCCCATTAATTGAATAGACTTGGCTACATTGGCAGGTTCGTTCGGGTTTAACGCTAACGGACGACCTGTTTTTGTGTTACAGAATTTACATGAGCGTGTACAAATATCGCCCCCTATCATAAATGTAGCAGTACCCCGGCCCCAGCACTCGCCCATATTCGGGCAACGTCCACTTGAACAAATTGTATGCAATCCGTGTGATTCTACTATATGTTGGGTTTCGGAGTAATGTTCACCTCCTAGTTTTATTTTCAACCAGTCGGGCTTTTTTACGTGTTCCATGTTTATATATATGTTGAATTATTAACTATAGTGATATAGGAACAAAGATACGCCCAAGAATGTTCCCCTGAAAATCGGTAGGGTAAAAATTAACATAGTTAAAGAGTAAACAGATATTCTCTATGTAACATTTATCTGCTTCTATCGGGAATATAGTCTATTTCGGGAATAGTTCTGATGCTTATTTATCTTATCTATACCTGATAGACTTTCGATATCTTCTATCTGCTTATATCCAAATATATCTTCCAGAAAGACTATTGGTTCTAATTGATTGTATGTAGCCCAAGGCAGATAGTAATTCACACCATGTCCGCGAGGAACACTAACATTCATAGCTTCACCGAATAAGCCTTTCGCTATCCATGATATAGGATCTTTCGAATCCCAGTTCATGAACTGTTTTGTATTGTTTAGCAACAGTTTAGAGAAATGAAGCAGTTGCGTATCTCCAGAGTACAAATATGCTCTGTAAAAAGCCAGAGCATCAATAGCAGCATAGGTATCGGCTGATGAATGTCCTGTCGCTATAAGGCTTTGCCCTATTACAGATCTATTGGCAGGGAAAACGGATTTAGTGTCATCTTCGGGAATAGGTATATCCCAACAAACAACCCATGAACGATAGAAATATGCTGTTTGCATCAAGGCATCCATCCATTTTTGCTCATTCTGCAAATCGTATAATGCAAGAAACGCCCTGAGTGCCATAGATGCAGATTCCTTGTCCATGACATTCGGGTTATCTATTGCTCCTCCTACATACCGAAAGTTATTCATTATATCACTATATATAAATTCTCCGGCTTTTAAGGAGGCTTTCTTATATTCATCTTTACCTGTAGCCAGATACATTTCTGTCAGATAGGGTATAATGTGAGAAGTGCAATTAGTATATTGTCGGGTAGCTAGACCTGTATTATAATCATAATGACTATAGAATGAGCCATTGCTTAACTGACTGGCAACTATCCAATCGGCAACTTTTGTGCAAGCAACAAGCCATGAAGATTTATCCTTGTTATATTGTCTTTCGTAATTCCAAGCGCGTAATAAACCAATCATACCATCACCAATCTCGCGTAATGCTACTTCAGGGCCTCGCCATGTCTGAGGGTAGGGGTCATACCATGTTTTCGGACACCCATTAGCTGTTATACTATTATTTGCCCAAAAGTCCGCCATCTGCTCACCCTTCGATAATAAGGACTCATTGTTGGTTTTCAAACCTTCTCTAATAAGTAAAGATGCATTGCCGGGTTGATGCCCGACAAATCCCATGTTGAAGTTATAATCATTCTCGGATTCGATTGTACCATCGAGTAATATACGGAAGGGAACACCGGCAGTATTATTTATCGACTTCCAATATTTGTCTAAAACACTGATCTGTTGATGATATATTTCTTCCAAGTCACTCTTATAAATTGCAGGTGAGAACATTTCATAATAAACATCCCATGTGTTCTTCATCGCAGAAACATAATCATCTTCTTTACTTAGGCGAAAGGCTATTTTGTAATTCTGAGAAGCATCTTTCTTTATCGGATGGCTCCTATATGCCCATCGCTTTTCGGTGCTACTACCATATATATAAGTGCGTTCTCCTTCCGAACCCGGATATGTTATTCCTACCTCAGGATGTTTATTATTGCTCAAACCCAGAGATGCAAATTTTAATCGCTCATCTATAATTCTGTTTAGTCCATCCTCTTCTTTATACGTATTTCCTTCCGGCTCTTTATGTGAAAGAGAAAACGTCATGCCGTTCTTCTTATCTCTCAACATAATGAAAGGTAGAGGTAACCGATCTTCGCGGAACCAAAAATCATTGTCAGCATAGTTTGATGCTAATGATTGATTTGTTACATATGCATTGTCTTTATACCACACAGAAGGAACAAAGAAATCATACTCTGATAGGGTAGTTTCAACATTCCGCTGCATACAAAAGCGGGAAGAAAATCCTATATCAGAACCTTTAGCCTCCAAAACTTTTACAGTCCGATCGACCTCGAACGAGTCATTACCTGATGAACTGTAAATATCTTGTATTTCTATTTTACTTCCTGCATTAGTAGAAATTGTAGCCGAACACAAATAACTCCTTCCATTTTTAATGATAGATTGATAAGGACTTTGAATCCAATATACGTTGTCGGTTGTTACGATTTCGCACATGACAGGCTTTGGTTGATAATAATATATATCAGATTCTTTTATTTGTAGCTTAGGATAAATATTACCTTCCTCTATTCTTGCGAATAATAGATTTGAACTACCACTTTCCAATATGATATCTTCAGATGAAGAAGTCGGTATTTCAGTCTCTTTTATTTTATCGTCGGTTGTACAACTGCTTACAGACATAAGTAAGCATATAATAGATATTAGCATAGTTATATATCTCATAAAATATATCAAAACCGAATTTAATTATTCTGAATAGGAAAGTACTTGCCCGCTTATTTGCATCAACGAAATTTCACAGAGTTTAGTATTATACTCTGCTTGTACAAGACGTTCTTCGGCTTCCAACAAGCTATTTTGTGCCTCACGCAGCTCCAGACCGGAGAGTGTCCCTAGTTTATATCGGTCGATGGCAATTTCATAATTGTCATGTGCAGTTTCTACGTTTTCCTTTTCCAGATTAACAAGCCCTATATTATTTTTGTAGGCCATCCATATATTAGCTAAATCGGCTTTGAGAGATAATGTGGTTTGTTCTAATGCCAACTCTCTATTCTCGATGGCTATTTTTGCATTCTTTTGTTTCCTTTTCCGGTTAAAGCCATCAAACAGACTGAAGCCCACCGTCAGCCCATAAGTATAACCTAGGCTATTTTGGTTATCTATCGTTCCCGTATTGTATATGTTCTTAGTATATCCGTAACCCGCATTCAGTTTGAGATAGGGATATTTTTCACTTTGGGCAGTCTTTAGATCTAATAAACTAAGGCTTTTCTCTTTATGTGCTAATAAAAGGAAAGTATTACCAGATAACATCTTTTGCCAAATATCTTCTTTATTCAGAAATTCATCGAATTGAATTACAGAATCACTGGTCTGTATCAATTGGTCAACAACATCCGATACCATCATCTGATTTAACGTGATACGTGACGAAAATAAGACTTCATATTGTTTTACCAAACGAGAACTGTCGCTATTAAAATCGACCTTAGCCTGCTGTAAATCTAATCGCGATCCAGCTCCAATCTGATATGAAGCTTCTACAATGCGCACACGTTCCTGAGAGAGTTTAACGGCATATTTGAGGTTTTTAAGACGTATGTTTTGCTGTATGTAATTATAATATTCAGCTGTTAGATCGGCCACAAAATTCTCGATAGTCAAGCGAGTATTGAGTTCACCTCTTTTTTGGAGTTCCTGCAAACGCTTATAGTTTGTTTGTATATTAAAACCATCGAATAGAGTCCAGTTCAAATTCAATCCTGCATTGAGGGTTTGATTCAATACACCATTGTTTTTATTTTGGTCACCATCCGCCAAGTTTTGTGTTGTATTACTTCCTGCTCCCGAATATCCTCCACTTAGGTCTAAGGTAGGCAGGTATCCAGCATTTCCTATCGTATAATTATTTTCTGATATTCTCTGCTCGTTTCGGATAATCCTGATATCATAATTCTGCTGTAATCCCTGCTCAATACATTTTTTCAAATCGTACAACACTTGTGCATCAAGCACTATTGGCAGAGCAAATAACAATATGACGGTCAAATATTTTTTCATAAATTTAATTACAAGATTACACATTTTTTCGTATTATTCCTGAGCAGCTAACCTCTGATCTCTCTTTTCCCTATTGGTCGATATATAAAGATACATAGCCGGAACAATGAATATCGTTAGCATTGTAGATATAAGCAAACCTCCGATTACTGCCACACCCATTGCTATTCTGCCATTAGCACCTTCGGCACTGGCAATAACTAATGGAATAAGTCCCAGAATAGTACAAAAACTCGTCATCAAAATAGGACGCAGACGCTGTACCGCAGCTCCTTGTATAGCTTCCAATTTACTCATACCCATTTCTTGGCGTTGATTGGCAAATTCGACGATAAGAATACCATTTTTAGCAACAAGGCCAATAAGCATAATAATACCTATCTGACTAAATATATTCATCGTGACGTCTTTTATATACATAAAGAGTAAAGCTCCGGCAATAGCTAGGGGAACAGTCAGCATAATTACAAATGGGTCTTTGAAACTTTCAAATTGAGCTGCCAGAATCAGAAATATAAGCAATATGGCCAGTATAAAGGCGAACATGAGACTGGATGAGCTTTCCCTAAAATCCTTCGAGTCTCCCGCCAATGCTGTACGGAATGTGTCGTCAAGTGTTTCTTTTGCTATCTTATCCATCTCGTCAAGAGCAGCGCCAATGGTCACACCCGGAGCTAAACCTGCTGTTATAGTAGCTGAGTTGAAACGATTGTAACGATATAATTGTGGTGGGGCAACGCTCTCTTCTAATTTTACAAGATTATCCATCTGTATCATCTCGCCAGATAAATTCTTGAGATAGATAGATTTCAAATCAAGTGGTGTATTACGTTGTTGACGATTAATTTCACCTAGTATTTGATATTGTTTACCATTCATATAAAAATAACCCATACGCTGACCGCTCAGTGCATATTGCAATGTTTGCCCAATATCGCGTGTGCTTACGCCCAACAATGCCGCCTTATCCCTGTCAATAATAATACGGGTTTCGGGTTTCGTAAATTTCAGATTCACATCCGCCATCTGAAATAAAGGGCTCTCCTGTACTTTTTTCATAAACGGAGGAATGAATTCTTCCAATTTTTTGATATTTTGAGCTTGCAACACATATTGTATAGGCATACTAGAGCGTCTTCCTCCAAATGTCGATTGTTGCTGTACAAATGTACGCGCCTCTGTTTCTCGTCTAACAGCCTTAGTCAATTCGGCAGCTATCTCCATCTGGCTTCTTTCTCTATCTTTTATATTTGGCAAACTCAAGCTCACCATTCCGCCACCTGTAAATACACGCATCATGTTGATAAGCCTTTCAGGTGCTACTGTATCTGACATATTAGCAATCCGCTGCGTATAATCCCGATTAAATTCATAGGTAGAACCTTCTGGACCGCTTGTTCTGATTGTTACTTGCGAACGGTCTTCCAGTGGAGCCATTTCTGCCGGAATATTAACACCTAAAAAGTAAATCCCGACTAAAGTAATTATTATTATCGGCCAAATAACAACCTTATATTTAAGAAAATGTTCTAGGGCATTATGATAGCCATTGGTCATCCAGAAGAAGAAAGGCTCTGTCTTACGATAAAACCACCCGGGATTTTCATTTCTTTTAAGAAGTTTAGTTGCCAGCATGGGCGTAAAGGTCAGCGCCACGAAAGCAGATATAAGTACAGCTCCAGCGACAACAATACTAAATTCTCTGAAAAGGCGTCCGGTCATCCCCTCAAGAAATACTATCGGAAAAAATACGGCAACTACCGTTACTGTTGTAGAAATAACAGCGAAGAATATTTCTTTCGAGCCTTCTATCCCTGCTTGTCGCGGCGCCATACCACTCTCTATTTTCAAATAAATATTTTCTGTAACAACTATGGCATCATCCACAACCAATCCCACAGCAAGCACTACGGCAAGCATAGACAGTACATTGATAGAAAATCCGGCAACATACATTACAAAGAATGCTCCTACGAGCGATACAGGAATAACTACACATGGTATCAAAGTTACACGCCAATCACGCAAGAACAGAAAGATAATAACTACCACCAGTAGGAAAGCGATATATACAGTTTCTTCTACCTCTGCTATCGATGCACGTATAAACTTAGTATTGTCGAATGATACATCTATGAAAACGTCTTCCGGTAAATCTTTTTTCAACTGCTCGAGACGAATCATAGCTTCATCGGAAATTTCTATCTGGTTTGCTCCGGGTTGCGGTATAATTACTGTACTAACGGCAGGAATTCCGTTTCGGCGCATGATACTACGGTAATTTTCTGTACCCAATTCCGCTGTCCCAATATCCTTAAATCTAATAACATTATAGTTATCTTCTTCGATAACCATATTGTTAAATTCTTCGGGTGTCTGCATCAAACCAAGTGTACGAATAGAAAGTTCAAGTTTATCACCTTCTATACTCCCCGATGGTAATTCCACATTTTCACGATCAACAGCATTTTTTACATCCATAGGTGTAATACCATAAGATGCCATTTTAACGGGGTCTAGCCACAAACGCATCGAATAACGATTTTGACCCCATATTTCAACAGCACTAACATTGGGTATGGTCTGAAGCCTTTCCTTTACTGTTAATTCTGCTATTTCACTCAATTCCAATAAAGAACGTTTAGCACTTTGTATGCTGATTTGTATGATGGGACTTGCATCGGCATCGGCTTTCGATACAGTAGGAGGGTCACAGTCGCGGGGTAAATAACGCTGAGCACGCGATACTTTGTCTCGAACATCATTTGCAGCAGTCTCTAAATCTACAGATAACTCAAACTCCACCGTAATACGACATGAACCCTGACTACTACTACTTGTTAGTGAACGGATACCCGGAATACCATTGATATTCTGTTCTAAGGGTTCTGTTATCTGATTTTCTATAATCTCGGCATTAGCACCCGGATAAGAGACATCTACCGATATTATAGGGTTATCAATATTGGGATATTCCCGTACACCAAGATATGTATATCCGATTAACCCCAATAAAAATATAATGAGGACGAAAACGGTAGCCAATACTGGGCGCTTTATACTTAATTCTGATACTGTCATATGAATTCAGATATTTAAGGACTTCAAAACTTCATTTCAACTTGGAAATCTTGAATTCACAATAATCATTTGTTAGTTATTATCTACAATTCCGTCTATAGATACAGGCAAGCCATCGCGTAGCTGCATCACTCCCGTCACTAGCAATGTATCCCCTACATGTAAGCCATTCACTATTTGTACAGAAGAAGCTGTACGCATACCTTTTTCCAAAGTCACCTGCTGAGCTTTCCCATCTTTATAGATATAAGCAATATCTTTGCCCATTTCGGCAAGAATGGATATGCTCGGCACAACAAGGGTATTCTTGATTTCTCGTAATTTTATTTCAATCTGGGCAGAACGTCCGGGACGATGTTTCCCTCCTGTATTCGGATATATAGCCCTCATGTTCATTGTAAAAGTTTTGGTATCGAGATTAGATTCTAAAGCATAAACTTGAGCCTGATATGTTTTTAAATCATTCTCGAGCATAAAGTTCACAGTAGTACCTACCTCTACAGCATCTGCCTGTTTTTCGGGTATAGAAAACTCAAGCTTCAAAGGAGTTATTTTAGTCAGTCGGGCTACAATTGTAGTTGGCGATGCATATGTACCTTCACTGACCTGCCTTAATCCGATGATGCCATCGAAAGGAGCACGAAGTTCAGTTTGTGCTATACGTGCTTCAACAAGCTCTATATCAGCCATCAACTTTTCCAATTCCGTATTGACAGATTCGTAAGCTTCTTGACTGACAGCATCTTTTGCCAGCAAAGTCTTTTGACGGAAAACACGATCCTGTGCAAGAGGAATTTGAGCTTTAAGCTTATTCAATTCTGCTTGTAAAGGCTTATCATTTACTTTAGCTAACAATTGCCCTTTTTTCACATTAGTACCTTCCTTGAAAGTGATCTCTGTTATCTTACCCGATGTCTCGAACGATAAATCCACTTCTTCGTCCGGAATCAATCTTCCTTTACCTATCACAACGTCATTGAGATTCTGATATTTCAAAATCTGAGCATTTACATTGAGAATCTGACGATTCTGATTTCCTCCTCCACTTTCTAATTTGGGAGATTCTTCACCTGAAGAAAATGTATCTTTAATTTTCGGATAAAATGCCATTCCGGCAATCAATAGCAGAATAATAACAATAAGTGCTATTCTCGTTTTTTTATTCATAGTAAATTAACTTGTTTTTGGTCAAAAAAGAAATACCCGAAGATGTGATTGGATACAAAGAAAAAAGTTTAATCTATCGACAGATCTTTAGTATTTATTTGCATTCATAAACAAATATTACACGTATACATTTACATCATGGAATTTGTTGTATCGGTTAATTCAATTTTATCTAATTGCTGATAAAATTAATTAAAATAATGGAGAGTTTGTTCCCTCTTAATGCAATAAGCCTGTCTTTTTTGACAGGCTTATTGTAACTAGTTATTTATCTGTGTATTATGATTTATTAGAATGTAATATGTTGATTATTAGATATGTCTTTTGTTTTTTAATTATAAAACCCCCATTTGACTTGTAATTAATCTTCAACTATAGATGGGTAAGGTTCTCCGATAGTTTTTCCAATATCGAATCTGCATCTTTGATTGCATCCCCATTTTCGGAGAAAATACCGATGATATACTGTCCATTCCATATAGCCGGAATATCGCCATTATATCTGTCTTTTATAGTTAGTTTACCTTCCTGAAAATCTAAAGGTTGCTTCGTAAAAGCAAAGTATTTAGTCAAAATATCTTTTGCTCCATCCTTTGTCTTAGCATCAATTATAAAAGACTGATATGGTTGATCATTCGACAAGTATTTAGCGACATACACACCTTTCAGAAATTCATGACCAATATAGCTGGATGTGATATATGCTTCCGTAAAATCTATTTTATTCTCATCGGGAAAGGCTTGTATCATCAAAGGATATTTAGGAGCTGAATCAATGTTTTTTGCTAAACCGCTTGCTATAGCCTGCAAGACCTGGCTTACGTTACCTGAAGCATGACTCCATATCTTTACATATATATTACCTGCAAAAAAGAACATGCTGGCATCGTCTCCCTGCGCCTCTCCGCCAAAGTTGAAATGCTTAAGCTCGGGAGAGCGTTCTGAAGCATACATTCCAAAAGCATCTTCTGGTGTAGCATGTCTGTACGCCTGAATTGTGATATAATCGTCTCCTTTTGTATATTCCATCGAAGTCATCTCTCTGAAATTATTTTCGATAAATAAGGGGGCTGCTCCATTGATACGGTCAAACAGATTTTCCGAATCAAATATTTCAATTTTGTCGGAAATAGCCCATCCGTCAACTTGAGGTAGTTTAGATTTTAACTCATCCGGGGTCTGAGCTACTAACAATTGGACAAAAAACAATAAAGCCAAAATAGTTTTAGTACACTTCATATAATATCTTTCTACTATTAAGTTAAGAACTCGGTTGGTATATTCATTACAGGTGTAATGGCAGCTATCTTTCTAGATACATTAAATCCTGACGGACATTCGACATAGCAAGTTCCACAATTGGAGCAAGCATCGGGCGAAAAGTTTAATTCCAGCAATGTTTCTTTCGATAACTGAGAATTCTTATATCCATATGCATACATGTAAGCCCTCATCATATCAGGGATAGGTAAATTTTCGGGACATTGAGTTTTACACTGTTCACATTGCTGGCAATATAGCATCTCTTTGTCAAGAAGTGATGCCAGATATTCTTGTTCGCCTGTTGTCAATTCCGGACTTTTGGCAGCTAGTAGGCACTCATCCAATTCATCATAGTTGGTAAATCCCGGAATAGCAGTGGTTATATATTTATTATTCCACGCCCATTTGAGGCATGCCTGTGCATTAATTTTCTTATTACCCTCTGCATCCTCTTTCGCACCTATCATCGTCTTCATTGCTACTATACCTATACCGGCCTTTGCTGCGCGTTCTATAGCTTCGTCTGTTTCTTTAAGGGTATTTAGCTTGAAGTTGTAGCTCAACAAAATCACATCATAAATACCAGCATCAATTGCAGCATGAATTTGAGCGGATTTATTTGCATGGGTAGAAAAACCTATAAAGCGAGTTTTACCTTCTGCCTTTATCTTTTCCAATGCCGCCAGCACTCTCGGTTCATTTACTTCTTCCACTGTATCGCAGGCATGAGCATAAAAGATATCCACATAGTCCATCTTAAGACGTTTGAGGCTTACTTCTGTCTTATCTGCGAAATCCTGTTCGAAATTCTCTTTTAGTGGATAATCGAATTTTACTTTTGTTGCAATGAAATATTTATCCCTTGGTTTTCCCTGAAAGAAAGTTCCTACCATTTCTTCGTTCCTACCATTCTGATAAACATGAGCTGTATCGAAATGGAATATCCCTGAATTATAGGCTGCCCTGACTACATTCGGATTGTCGGCACGCATCACCCCCATGCTTAATATTGGCAATTTTATACCTGTTCGTCCCAATGTTCGAACTGGAATTTCTTCTGTTTTTAAACTCTTTTGGCTTAATGTAGATGCAGCAGTTTCGGGAATAAGTATAGCTCCTGCCCCAACTGTTGCTGATAAGCGAAGAAAGTCTCTTCTATTGATGCCTTTGTTTTTCATGTTGAACCTTTTATGTAAACGATATATTGTTTTTGTTAATCAAAAATTTAACATATTGTATATAAAAAAATACAGGAGGATGGTAGAATTGTTTTTCAGATTTCACAAATATATAAATATATTTTAAATCAATAGATTATGGCATAAAAATTTATATAAATTAAATAATATACGTAAGGTTGTAGCGTTAACTCGTGATAAAAATAGTTATTTGTCGAATAGTTAATTTAGATAATAGAGTAATATTCAATATAGATTTATATATTTGTACCATTAACAATTACCTAATTTAAATTAAACAGTACCTCATGAAAAAAAACATCTTTAAATTAAAGACTAAACAATTAAAAGAGATAGCCCAATCTCTTCAGGCAAAAGTTGAAAACGGTTTAAATAAAGACAATACCGAAATACAGTGTATCCCGACTTTCATTACACCTAAAACATCAAGCGTGAATGGAAGTGCTCTTGTATTAGATTTAGGAGGTACAAACTACAGGGTAGCTACTGTTAACTTTGCAGATGGCAAACCTACTATACATCCTGAAAATGGATGGAAGACAGATCTTACAGTAATGAAAAAACCTGGATTTACTCGTGAAGATCTATATAGAGAACAGGCCGATCCTGTAAAAGAAATAAAAATAGATGGAAAGATGCCTATTGGTTATTGCTTTTCTTATCCTGCGGGATCAATGCTTGATGGCGATGCAAAATTACTGCGTTGGACGAAAGGCGTTGATATAAAAGGGATGGTAGGAGAGCCTGTGGGAAAACCATTGCTTGACTATTTAAATAAAGAAAATGATAAGAAGTTTACAGATGTCAAGGTAATTAATGATACTGTAGCAAGTTTATTCGCAGGACTTACCGAAAGTAATTACGATGCTTACATCGGACTAATCGTAGGTACAGGAACTAATATGGCTACTTTTATTAATGCCGACAGAATAAAGAAACTAAATCCTGATTATAAATTAAGCGGATTGATTCCAGTTAATCTTGAATCAGGAAATTTCAATCCTCCTCACCTTACAGGAATAGACGATAAAGTAGATGCATGTTCTGATAGCAAAGGTGCTCAACGTTTCGAAAAAGCCGTATCAGGAATGTATTTGGGTGAGATACTTAAGTCAGTTTTCCCTTGCGACGAATTCGAGGCTAGATTCGATGCACAAAAGCTTACTAATATCATGAATTATCCGGACATCCATAAGAAAAGATATGTAGATGTAGCAGGATGGATATATGAAAGATCTGCTAAACTTGTAGCTGCATCAATTGCAGGACTTGTATTGGTATTGGCATCTCACGATCCATCAATCAAACGTATAAAACTGGTAGCAGAAGGCAGCCTATTCTGGAGTGAACACAGAAAAGGTAAAGACTATAAAAATATGGTAATGTCTGAATTACAAACATTACTGACAGAACTTGGTCATGGTGACGTAACGGTTCATGTAAGTAAAATGGATAACGCTAATCTGATAGGATCAGCTATAGCTGCTCTATCGTAATATTGATAAGTAATAAAATGTACAACAAGGTTCAGAAGTCTTTCTGAACCTTGTTTTTTTACATCAAGTAAAGCATATATATCAATTTATGATTTACAGTATCGTTTAAATCACTTTTTATAAGTATTTTTGCCATCTAATAACGGTTTTGTAGTTCTATTTCACAAAAAGGATATGACAACATTCGACAAAGCGGTAGCTTCATTGCCAACTAAAGGTTATCTGAATATGGAAATACCAAAAGGCATCAATCTGATTGAAGAGATAAACCGCATGCGCAAAGAGAAAAATGCTATTATACTTGCGCATTATTATCAGACAGGAGATATTCAAGATATTGCCGATTTCTTAGGAGATAGCCTCCAGTTAGCACGAGCAGCAGAAAAAACAGAAGCAAATATGATTGTTTTTTGTGGTGTACATTTTATGGCAGAAACTGCGAAGATACTCAACCCATCAAAAAAAGTAGTTTTACCTGACTTGCTTGCCGGTTGCTCTTTGGCTGATTCGTGTTCAGGCGAGGGTTTGCGCGAAATGAAAAAGGAACATCCGAACGCAATCGTTGTAAGCTACATTAATTGCGACTCATCTGTAAAAGCCGAAAGCGATATAATTGTTACCTCTTCTAATGCAGAACATATCATTAATTCTTTGCCAAAAGAACAAGAAATAATTTTTGCTCCTGACAAGAATCTCGGAAGATATATAAATCAAGTTACAGGTCGCAATATGATACTATGGGATGGAGCCTGCATTGTACATGAGGCCTTCTCTTTGGAAAAGATTGCTCAACAGATGCTGGAAAATCTGAAAGCTAAGCTTATCGCACACCCTGAAGCCCAAAAGCCTGTTTTACAGATTGCCAACTATATCGGTTCTACTGCCAATCTTCTTAACTATGTGGCAAATGATGAAAGTGAGGAATTTATTGTTGCTACAGAAGAGGGAATATTACATGAAATGGCTAAACGTGCTCCCGGCAAAAAACTAATTCCGGCATTGACGATAGACGATAAGTGTAACTGTAGCGAATGCCACTTCATGAAACTGAATACAATGGAAAAACTGTATTTGTGCATGAAATATGAATTGCCAGAAATCACAATGGATGAAGAAATAAGACTAAAAGCATTACTACCTATCAATAAGATGCTTGAAATGTCGAAAGCAATAAAATAAAAATCAATGATATATACAGATATTCTAGTAATAGGATCGGGTATTTCTGGTTTATCATATGCTATGAAGATAGCAATGCAACGCCCTGAAACGACAATAACTATTATTACTAAATCAGACGATGAAGAGTCGAATACAAAATATGCTCAGGGTGGGGTAGCTGTTGTTACCAATTTTAAAAAAGACAGCTTCGAAAAACATATTGAAGATACTTTACGAGCCGGTGACGGGCTATGCAAGCGCGAAGCCGTAGAAGTAGTAGTAAAAGAAGGGCCTGAACGTATAAAAGAGATAGTAGAGTGGGGGGCAAACTTCGATAAAAATGGAGACCATAGTTTCGACCTGGGTAGAGAAGGTGGCCATACAGAAAATCGAGTAGTCCATTACAAAGATATTACCGGAGCGGAGATAGAACGGGCTCTGCTAAAAGCCATAGATCGTCTCGAAAACGTTCAATTATTAAATCATCATTATGTGATAGACTTAATCACAGAACATCATATTCCGGGCGAATCGTTTGATAAATATAATCTTAACTGCTACGGAGCATATGTGCTTGATATAAAATCGCAACGCATAGTAAAGATGTCAGCTAAGATTACCTTGATGGCTACGGGTGGTTGCGGACATGTTTATAAAAACACAACAAATCCTACGATTGCTACAGGAGATGGTATAGGACTTGCTCATCGTGCTAAAGCGAAAATAAGCAATATGCAATTTATACAGTTTCATCCGACAGCATATTATAGTCCTATAACAGGACAATTACCATTGATCTCGGAAGCTGTAAGAGGATTTGGGGCAAAGCTGCGCACCGCCTCCGGTGAACCATTCATGTATAAATATGATTCACGTGAAGAACTAGCGTCACGCGATATTGTAGCCAGAGCGATAGATAGTGAAATGAAATTACGAGGTGATGATTATGTTTGTCTCGACTGTCAACATCTTGACCATAAACGTTTCTTGGAACATTTTCCAAATATCTATAGGCAATGCAAGGATGCAGGACTGGATATGTTCACAGATTTGATACCGGTCGTTCCAGCAAGCCATTATTTGTGTGGAGGAATCGATGTTGATTTATTCGGACAAAGCACTATCAAAAATATGTTCGCAGTGGGAGAGTGTTCCAACACCGGACTGCATGGTGCTAACCGCTTAGCATCAAATTCATTGCTGGAGGCATTGGTTTTTGGACATCGTGCTGCAATGAAAACGATAGAAAGATTGTCTGAAGACAATTTCAATTACACGCAGCTCAATAAAATACCGGAATGGAATCAGGAAGGTATGAAAGTCAATGATGAAATGGTGTTGCTCAATTATTTACGAAAAGAGCTGCAAACATTGATGAGTGATCTTGTGGGTATTGTACGCAGTAATGCCCGTCTTGCACTTGCAAAACAAAAAGAGGAAGAGATATATAAGTCAGTAAAAGAAATATACAATTTTTCGATACTGTCTCCTCAACTATCAGAATTAAGAAATCTTGCTAGTATTGCATATTTGATCATAACTCAGAGTATAGAGCAAAAAGAAAATAGAGGCACATTTTATAATAAAGACCTTGATAAGAATGAATAGACCTTCATATGTTACAGACGACAGGTTGTATAGCTTTATCAATGCAGCCATAAAAGAAGATATTGGTGATGGAGATCATTCTACATTAGCCAGTGTTCCGGCAGATTTATCGAGAAAAGCCAGATTGCTTGTTAAACACGATTGTATTTTAGCAGGAGTGGATTTAGCTCAGGAGATATTTCATTATTATGACAAAGACCTTAAAGTTGAGGTTCTTAAAAACGATGGAGACAATGTCAAAGAAGGAGATATTGCATTTATCGTTTCTGGAGCGGCTCGTTCTATACTTACTATGGAGCGGCTCGTTCTCAACTGTATGCAGCGAATGAGTGGTATAGCAACATATACGCATGAGATGGTAGAATTGTTAGCTGATACAAATACGCGTATTCTGGATACACGCAAAACCTCTCCTATATTCCGTATGTGCGAAAAATGGGCTGTATATATCGGAGGTGGACAGAATCATCGATATGGACTTTTTGATATGATTATGCTTAAAGATAATCATAACGACTATGCGGGAAGTATAACTCAATCGGTAGATGCAACAGTAAAGTATCTGAAAGAAACAGGAAAAAATCTGAAAATAGAGGTGGAAACTCGTAACCTTGAGGAAGTAAAAGAAGCCTTGGAGACTAAAGCTGTAGATATTATCATGCTCGACAATATGTCTTTGTATGAGATGACGGCCGCAGTACAGTTAATAAATGGTGCTGCTAAGGTGGAAGCCTCGGGAGGAATAACGAAAGAGACAGTACATGATATTGCAAAAACCGGGGTCGATTATATTTCATCCGGAGCCATTATATATGATGCACCTAATATAGACCTGAGCCTTAAGGCTTTTTAATTTACATACTCTATCTTATTATAACATAAAAAGGCCGGAATTTATTCCGGCCTTTCGTCTCATGTATTATCAGTAAAGAGCAAGCTACCTGCGATATGCGCCTAATTCGCCAACAGCTGTAGCACTACCTCCTTTGTGATCGGATTTTACAATGATTTGGAAGTATCTGCATTCCACATCATTTGTCAACTCAACATATAATTTATCTTCTTTTGATGCAAGATTAAACTCGCCAAGAGTTTTCCACGTCTCACCGTCAGTACTTATTTTTATTTCGATCAGATTAACAGCTCCGTCCAAAGGTCTACGCTGATAGAAATAAAATCCGGATAAAACATTCATTTGCTTCATATCAATGGTTGCGATATGAGGATACTTTCCTGGAGTTTTATCCATATGCCATACTGAACCAATATTACCGTCTAACATATTTTGAGGAGGACGAGGATTTCCTTTATCATAATCGCCTGTTGCAGTCCATAGGCTTCTGTTATATTCTGTTGCAACACCCTTTACTCTAGCCGATTTATAACTTGTATAGAATGTATCTATAGCATTTTCTTCAGGTAAAAATAAAGTACGGTATCTAAAATTAGTATTCTCCTTATGATTGCTTAATACAGTCGATGGCATATTAGGTGTGATAGGAGCGTACAAAAAGACCTCTTCGTCTGAAGAATTTGTGTAAATAATTTCCATCCCCAGTGCAGTAGCATCAGGATTACCCCAATCTACATCTACTTTAGTATGGTCTTTATCATTTACATATGCGCCTTTTACTGGAGTATCGAGCAATGCATCTGCAAATTTTTCACCATATACGCGGCCTACTACAGTAGCTTTTATGGAAGAATTACCTTTTTCATTGTAAGTGAAAGCATCAAAAGAATAAGTACCTTCTGATAAATTTTCTATCTCTACATCAATTATTTCCTTCGTTTTCTCCATGCTAATATTCATTTTCGCAGAATCAGATTTATTATTCCAATAAAATGTAGCATGTGTTATGGATGGATCTGTTAGTTCAAAGTTAATTATAAGACGTCCATTACCTGGAAATACTTTCAGTGAATCAGCTTTTCCCACATATATAATTTCCGGCTTTAAAAACTCCTTATATACTTCGTCCATTCCTGTACAAGATTTCAGTATGAAACCTACAAACAATAATAGTATTGTTGATAATTTATATTTCATAATTCTAAGCATTTCAGTTATTATGGATTTTCTACGGTTTCAGGTTTTCCCCAAAATGTCAATTCTGCAATATACATATGATCCAGAGCACCCCATACACGTATTGTTCTTAGGCGCAAGTATCTGACTGCAGGTAGTCCGTCTTCAAATTCAAACTCTTCTCCATCCACACCAGCAAACTGTTGATCTTCGGATGTTACAGTACCTTCAGGCAGCCCTGATGGTTTTATTGATTCACATTCTTTCAGCAATGTCCAGTTTTCCCATCCACCATCACTATCAGGGCTGTTACTTCCCCAAATTTCATATATTTTAGGGTCTCCTCCGGTATACATACCGTCGCTACCTGTACCATTTCTATGATTCAGTTTGAAACGGCTGAGAAGGGTTGTTGTACCCATATCGAAGGTAAAATGCTGAGGAAGTCCTGTTCCCGGCTTAGTGTGAAATATTTCACCTCCACCTGTGCCTATTTTTCCATCCCATAGCTTACTCATATTGGAACTGATATGTCCTTCATAAGTATCACTTGGTAATTTCACTTCCTTGAACTTAGATTTATCTACCTGTTCTTCATATATAGGATTAATGTCTGCATATAAGGTATCTGTCAGATTATTCCACCTGTCTCGGATATATACGCCAAATAGTCTTTCATCTGTACTGAATCCTCTTACAGCAAAGCTTCCGCTTTTCCTTTTAGTATAATAGGTATCGGCAGGTATCAAGTCACCTAATGAATCTGTTGTTAGTACCGAAATTATCAGATTTGCCTCAGATTCATTTTCAAAAGCCACACGTATTCCGCCAAAAGTATCTGTCAACCTTAAAGATTGATATGTAGCTTTTATAGGAGAGAGGAGTGGCTTAAAACTTACCTTTATCGGTTCTGATTCTCTTTCACCTCTACTTACAGTATAGATATTTGCTGAATATGCAATGGTATCAATAAAACCTTCGATTACAAGATGATCTTTGTAATATGATGATTTTACGTCCTTCACTGTACCATCAGCCAAGGTATAAACAGCTTTGACATATAGTAAATTTTCATCTTTAGGCGTTTTATAAGTTATTTTTGCCCCTCCCGGAAGGCTTTCAACCTGTATGTCTGTTACTGGTAATGGAGCTGAATCATTAAATAAAGGCTCATTTTTATCTTCACCACACGAATAGATAGCTAAGATGCAGAGAATGATTATATAGAATGAATATCTTTTCATAATTATTGTTTTTAGTTTTTACCAACCAGGACTTTGATTTAGATTCTTATTACTCAATAATTCGCTTTCAGGTATAGGATTGAAATAATCGCGAGTAGAGAATTGCTGATTAAATATTATTCTCTGTCTGTAATAAGATGTAGCATCTTCTTGTTGTGTATCCCATCCTGTAATTGGTTTATTAAATTCAGTAGTAGCTTCTTTCCATCTACGAATATCCCAATAACGTTGTCCTTCGAAAGACATTTCTATCAGTCTTTCACGATGAACAATTTCTCTGAAACCATTTTTGGTCGTGTATTTATCAGGTCTTTTTGAATATGCTTTCCACGAATCCTCCACTGATTCCAGACCCGCGCGCTCACGTATCATATTTACCCATTTATAAGCTTCTTCTGAAGGTCCATAAGCCTCATTCAAAGCTTCTGAGTACAATAAATATATACTTCCTAAACGAATTTCAGGCCATGGATACTGTTCTATCGTATAACTATTGGCTGTAATAACATTTGTGAAATTGACAATCTTCTTAGGCCAGTATCCTGTCACCGAGTAAGAAGAAAGATTTTGTGCCGCACATGGCTGTCCTTTCTTAGCAGAGACAAAGAGAAGATCTGCTTTATCATCAAATTTTCCTTGACCATACCACACTCCACCGTCGAAAGCTAAATTAGCATAAAAACGAGGTTCGCGGTTAAAGTTCAATTTAGAAGTAGTATATCCAAAGCGGATATAATGTTTCATATTCTCATCCGCAATCTCTAGACCCCAGCGGCCTGCATAATCATATGTTTGATCTTCATCGATAGGAACGCCTTTATCGGTATAAAACATTTCTGCTATCTTAAGAGGAGGCCCCATATAGCCTTCAGTAGCTCCGTTAGAAACAAAAGCAGGATCAAGACCACGTGGAGTGGCAGCAGCCTGAAGTGTGCCAGAACGGCTTGTTGTATTTGCCCAGATAATCTCAGAGTTCCATTTTTCACATACAGCATTTCGTATGTTCATCTGTAGTTTCATGGTATCAGTCAATTCATATTGGAAAAACTGAGGTGAGAATGTATATAATTTATATCCTCTGGCATGACAATAGTCAATTGCTTCTTTACATGCATCGGCCGCTTTAATCCATTTTTCTATACTTTCCGTACTATTGAATAATTCTTCTTTTCTATTATTCTGGTAACCTACAAAATCTTTATTACCATTGAATAATGGACTTGCGGCTTCTGACAATATAATCGCTTTTTGACAATAACCTATAGATTTTGTTAACCGACCCAATTCCGTAATTTCGTTTTCTATTTTTTCAGGTAGATCGACAATAGCTTCATCTATTAACCCAATGATATAATCGAAACAATCATCTATCGTTTCGCGGGTTGGGTAAACATCTCCATAATCCGCAGATACAGGCACGTTCACTTTGATTAACGGAATTGGTCCATATAGACGAAGTAAATAGAAATGATAATATGCCTTCAGAAATTTCACTTCGGCTACCCAACGATTTTTTTCGTATTGTTCCATATCTGGTACACGCCCTATGTTGTCGAGGAAAATATTACATTGACGTATTGCTTCGTAAAAGTCTCTTCCTCCGTTATTACCTTGCCAATAATTCATATACGGGTCGTTTACTCTCTGATAACCACGTGCAATCCGCCAAGCAGTATTGTCTCTGGTAGACGGAAGCCATACTTCATCGCCGGCTGCATTAGCCATATTACCGGCAAAAGTTCCATGTGTAGGTAAATAAGAATAACAGGTAAAGAGAAATCGTTCAGCTGTCACTCTCATATTGAAAGCATGATCGATTGTCGCAATATTGTCAGGAACAATATCCAGATAGTCGCCGCAACCATGCAGTATATGTGCAAAAACCACTAATAATATTAATCGTATTTTTTTCATGATAATTTCTTTTTAAAATGATACGGTTAAACCAACATTATAAACTCTTTGTATAGGGTAACCTAGTCCATTCCCGGCCATTTCCGGATCCCAAAGCTTAAATTTACTGAAGGTTAAGAAATTGGTACCGTTCGCATAAACTCTGATATTTGCACCTAATCTGCCACTCATTTTAGCTGGTAAAGTATAGCCAACCTCTAACGATTTTAGACGTAGGAAAGACCCGTCACGCATAAACCATGTGCTTCGTTGAGAATTGTTGGCATTACCTATAGAGCTTGTACTTAATCTTGGCCACAAAGCATACATATTGCGATTATCTTCAGACCAGTGGTTATCTGCATAAGCCTTGATCAATGCATTCTCTAGTGTCCTCGGATTTGATTCTCCATCATAGAGATATGACACAAACGGAGCTGTTGCATTTACATCGATCCAGAATGATTCGCGCGCCAATCCTTGGAAAAATCCGGAAAAGTCAAGATGTTTATATCCCATTGAGAATCCAAATCCATAAACAATCTCCGGTGTGTTAGGATATCCGATTGGCACCTGATCTAATGCTGTGATCTGCCCATCACCATTTATGTCTTTATATTTGATATCACCACCACCATATTCACCAAAGTTTTGTTTAGGAGAGTTGGCTGCTTCTTCGTCATCCACAAAGAGGCGTTCAGCTATATATCCCCATTCTTGTCCGATCTGGTATCCAACACGGCTTTTCCATGGTGTATTGTCATAAGTTGGTTCTTCATAAACCAGATATTTACTTTTTGCATATGTTAGGTTTGCACGTCCTTGTACCCAGAAATCCTTTGAGAAAATTTTATTATAGTCGATAGAAAGATCTATCCCGCGGCTTTTAGCTTCTCCGATATTCGCTCTAGGTTGGGCAGATAAACCCATTGTAGCTGGAGTAGCTGTACGTTGCATAAATATATTAGTACGTTTTTGCCAATAGCTTTCCAGAACAATATCCCAATTATTTAAAATGTTAAGTTCCAATGCTGTATTTGTTATATAAGCTTTTTCCCATGTAATATCTGGATTTGAATACCGGGAGACAGAAACTCCATTACGAGAATATCCATAATCGCGGCCAAATGTTGCGCCTCTGCCGCCATCGTTCATATTCACATTCGATAGATATAAGAAGCGTTCGTTTCCGAGAGCATCATTACCTATTAAACCATGTGTAGCTCTGATTTTAGCTTTAGGTAATAAGTTCTTTAGGCTACCGCTCCAAAACGCTTCGTTAGACATACTCCATGCTATACCAAAAGAAGGGAAAAATCCAAAGCGATTGGTTTTATAAAAACGTTCAGATCCGTTATATCCGAAGTTAAATTCTGTAAAATAACGATTTCCATATGAATAGGTAAATCTTCCGGACAATCCTATATTGCGATATGCCAAAGATTCCTGTAAGTCTGCCGCGTTACCAGTAAGCTTATCTCTAAGCATAAGTATCAATTGTCCACTTACTCCATGAACTTCAGCAAAAGTTCTATTGTAATTCATAGAACCCTCTATATATAATTCCGAATTTACATCTTTTCGTCCGGGATTGTAGTTAAGATACTCAGTTCCACCTTCTTCGTTTAACGCAGTAAGTCGGTATTCATTAGTCACTTTATCCCATGTTGATGCATGATAATAGAAAGGTGAATATGCACGGGTAACATCAAAGAAACTATATCTGGAAGTATTCATCAACCCACGTACAGAAAGCCCTTCTGTTATGAATTTTAGATTCTGTTTTAGCTCCAACTGCGCAGACATATTGGATTTGGAGTAATCTTTATATCCTTTTACCATATCTGCATATGGATTCAGATAGTTTCCATTTTCATAGTTTCCGAACAGTATATGTTGCACATATTTGTGGTCTTCGTCAACTGGATAATATGCAGGAAAGTTTACAGGATTTGTTCTCATTATATTCCTATATACTTGTGTTCCTCCATCTATAGGTCCTGTATAATCGTCGAATGTTCCGGCCAGACGCACAACCATCGATGTAGTAGTGGTCAAATCCATATCAACGTTTGCCCGCAAAGAATAACTTTTCAGGTTGATATTATTGTTGAAGTTATTCTGCTTGGCTACTTCCATTATACCATGATCATTATTGAAGGAACCTGAAACATAATATCTGGCTATTTTACCTCCACCACTTACACTGAGGTTGGCCCGCTGATTCATTGTATAATCTTTAAGCAACTCGTCTCTCCAATTTGTGGATGGAAAAACATACGGATTTATCCCTGATATTGTATTATCTATCTTCTGATCGGAATAATGTGTTAAACCTAAAGGATCACGAGTCAAAACTGCCTCATTAGCTAGCCTCATGTATGTAATAGGATCAGCTAATTCTATATTTCTAATTGCTTGAGATATAGAATTCTCAAATCTGAAATTTATTTTGGCTTTACCTTCAGTTCCTTGTTTTGTGGTAACAAGAATAACACCATTGGCACCTCTAGCTCCATAAAGAGCTGTCGAAGTAGCATCTTTCATAATAGAAAAACTTTCGATATCATCTACCTGTAAACGAGATAATTCAGTTGTACTCACTTCTATATTATCTATGAGAATGAGAGGATCCTTTTTATATCCGAATGTAGTTACACCACGGATGAAAAAGTCGGCATTATCCTGTCCGGGTTCACCACTTCGCTGGTAGGCAATCATACCGGCAACCCGTCCGGCAAATGATGTAGTAAGGTTACTAGACGGAACTTTTAGTTCTTTTGGGTTAATCGTAGTAATAGAACCGATCACACTTTCTTTCTTTTGCTTACCAAAAGCTACTACTATTGCTTCATCAAGCATAGTACTTTCTTCGGCCAGTACCACAGAGATGACTCTCTTATTCCCTACAACTACTTGTTCGGTTTTGAATCCGATATAACGGAATACCAAAACAGTAGTATCGCTGGGCACAGTAATTGTAAATTCTCCATTAACATCGGTTGAGGTAGCATTTGTTGTACCTCGGATATTGACGGTCACCCCTGGCAACAATTCTCCAAAATTGTTTGAAACAATACCTTTTACAGAAATCTTATCCTGATTCTGCTCTACAGGTTCTGCTCCATTTGCCCACGAGTGCGCATTTGCTGTCATAGCGACAGACATGCAGCATATACTCACAAAGAGTATTAATGGCTTCATTTTTTTTAAAAATAGCATTTTACTTAAGGTTTAGTTTAAATTAAAGATTTTTTTTGCTTTGAATATCTAAAGAGAGTAGCCTCCTATACCACACTCTAACCTCAAAACCTGTTTTACCTTTTAGGTTAGGGACCACTCTCTTGTGATATTTCGTAGGATTTTCATCTATTATGCGATGTTGTTTCATGTTGTAGAAAAGTAGTACCTCTATGACATCCGACTCATCAGTATCCACTTTCCCTTTACATTGTAATCCGAATTTTAACACCTTCTCTAAATAATTTCTTCAATGTAGTTACTTCTCATACGGTCAATTTTTAATTAGTAATAGGGTTATTTGTATTTATAGCCTGTAGTGTGTGCGCGCACATTAAATAGTGAATATTATTTGTTATATAGCAACGAAACTGCTAACACCTCACAATTCGTGTGTGCGCGCACATTTTTTTCGATGATTTTTTATTAGATTTTTATATACGACGAAAGCTTCACTGCTCGAAATTTGGATTTCGGGTAATAAAGCTTTTATAAAATGATGTAATAGGAGTTTATGAAATATAACTCCACTGTTAGGAAGCTTATTTAGTCTCTCTCTCTCTCTCTCTCTCTCTCTCTCTCTCTCTCTCTCTCTCTCTCTCTCTCTCTCTCTAGCAAAACACTTCTAACTTCCAAATTTTCAGAAGGAAAAAGATGTACAAGGGATGTGTTTTGTCTCTTCATGCTCTTTGATAAAAAATTAAAATAATTATATTCAATTAGAGTAGAGGTTAGTTTTATCTATTCTGTGTGCGCGCACATAATTGTACACAACAAAGAAAATGGTTATTAGATAAGGATTTAAGGCCATGAAATTTGAAGTAATATTTTTCGATATTAGTTAATAAACATGAATTTCAGTTCATAAATATAAATACGATTTTTCAAAGAACAATGTAATTAAATGCATTTTAACAAAATTAACAATTCTAGAGTTGATTTATTCGCATTAAAATGTCAAAATATGTTACATATAAATGTTATTCGTTTACAAATAAATAATGGAGATTCTATGAACCTCCATTATCTTGTAGTAGCGTTTTTATCTATTCTGAACCACATCCATTCAAAGGGACAAGTTCATTTATTATTTTTCTTTGATTTCGTTGTAATAAGTATCACTCCATTTTTACCTTCATCTCCATATTTATCAATAAATGCTTTATCTTTAAATATTTCAAAGCTTTTTATAGTATTAATATCTAGTGCATTTATATCAGCAACTTTTTCTCCGTCAACAATAAATATGGGTTTATCATCACTATTAAAATTTGATAGGGTTGTTCTAAGAAAATAAAGTCTACTATCTGTCGAATCTTTCACATGAACAACGTCCAACTTTGATGTAGTTTTCATGTTATCTTGTTTGCCTTTTTTAGTTTCAACAATAACAACTCCATTTTTCCCCTTGTCTCCATACACATCAATAGCCGCTTTATCTTTCAATATACTAACGCTTTCTATACTCTCAGGTGGTGTATTTCCGAAATCGGAAATTTCTACTCCATCAAGTATTATAAGAGGCTTTTTGTCAGAGGATATTCCTCTTATAAAAAAATGAGGTTTACCTTTTAAAGTATCTTTCTGATCCGCATTATATACTATAAAGGTTCCTTTACTTTTTACATCAGAGTCATTATTTTGATCTATATCATATTTATAGATAGCTTTAACTGGAACACTATTTGTAATTATCTTTTTACCAGACAATGTAATACTATCCCCAATAGAAATAATATAGGTAGTGTCCTTTCCTGATATGTTCTCTCCGTTTTTAATATCTATACTATACGTCACTTGCCTAACCGTATCCTTTGTTATAGGCTCCATCGAATATTCCATAATATAACGAGGCTCAGCCGAAGCCCAGATGAACAATCCGAAAACCGGAATAATAAATAGGGCCGTAATTCTCTTCCATGATGCACTTTTTGCTTTCTTAATCATACTTAAACGGTTTAATGGTTTTGAATAATTGAATGAATTGGAGAAAGAAAACACAGGGCCCTGAAATTCCTGATTGATAAGAACGGCCTGATAGAGTGTCGGAGAAATCCCGGAATCTATAACTGCCTTATCTGCCAGATATTCATGATTTTCTTTCAGTAAACGCACATACATCCAAGCAAAAGGATTGAACCATTGTAGCACGAGCATGCATTCGCTACATAACAGGTCTATCCAATGTCTTTGACTTATATGTGTTATTTCATGTTTTAAAATCAAATCTTTTTCTGTTTCGCTAAGTTTGTTTGTATTTAATATAATATAATTCAAAAAGGTGAAGGGTGATTTTACAGAACCATTCTCAATTAATTTAAAACCACGATCTTCTATTTTAATACCATTCTTGACAAGTCTCGATAGTTTTACATATGCGCATACATTTCTTGCAACAACAAATATTAGTCCTAACAGATATACCATGAACAGTATTTGCGATATATCCACTCTTTTATGACCAGCCACAACAGATTCGGTCTCAGACATATCGATAGCATTCATTAGAGGGACGGATATAACAATATCATATGTGTATTTTATCGTAGGCACTACTATTGATGCTATAAATCCTAGCATCAGAAACCATCTGTTGAAACGGAAAAATGTAGTTTTACGAAGAAATACAATATATATAGCTAGAAATGCCCCTAGGCAGATTGCCATTTTTGCTATGTAAATCAAAAAAGTATCCATAAAACAAACTATTATTTATTATTTTCTTCAGAAAGTGCCTTTTTTGTTTCCTCAAGAATTCTATCCATTTCTGAAATAGACAGATTAGTCTCCTTGGCAAAGAATGATACCATAGAAGAAAATGAGCCATCGAAATAATTTTTTACAAATCCAAAGAGTTGCTTTTTTGAATATTCTTCTTTCGATACTAATGCTTTATAGATATTTGTACGCCCCTCGCTATAATGTTCTACAAAATCTTTTCCTTCTAATATGCTCAAAACAGTGGCAATGGTAGTCCGTGCAGGCTTGCTTTTATCAAATTCTTTCAGAATGTCCTGAACTGTACCTTCTTCGATATTCCATAATATCTGCATTATTTGCTCTTCGGCTTTAGTAAGTTGCATAATTATCTTTTTTTACGAAACAAATATAAGTCTACTTTTTTAGACAACAAAATATTTCGACTATTTTTTTAGACAAACATAAAGAAATATTATAAGTCCGTTAATTCTTAATAATATTATGAGCCATATCCATCCTTATCTATTTTATTCCTATTTTTGTATATTTAGATATTTTGTAAACAATAATGAAAAGAATATTCCTAATAGGATATATGGGAGCCGGCAAGACAACTGCTGGCCGTGAACTAGCACAAGAGTTAGAGCTTGATTTCATTGATTTGGATCACTTCATACAGGCCCGTTATCAGAAGACTGTAAATCAATTATTTCAGGATGTAGGAGAATCAGAATTTCGTATCATAGAAAAAAATATGCTCAAAGAAGTAGGAGAGTTCGAAAACGTTGTAATCTCGTCAGGAGGAGGAACGCCTTGCTTTTTCGACAATATGGACTATATGAACAAGGTCGGAACCACGATCTATTTAAAAGCTACACCTGAAGCACTTTCTTCACGATTGAATGTATGTAAGGACAAACGCCCGCTTATAAAGGACAAAGACGAAGATGAATTGTACAACTTTGTTGTTGAGAGCTTAAAAAAGCGAGAGCCTTTTTATTTAAAAGCAAAAGTTATATTTGAGACAGAGGAACTTGTGACTAGAGAAGATGTAAAAAAATATGTACAGCAAATAATAGAAAAAATATGAAGCTGAGTTTCCTTAAAGTTTTCTTGACAGGTGTAATCATATTTACATCTATATCAACTATTACCGCGCAAAAGCAATACACGCTTAACAAAGAGAAAACACAAATAGAACTAATAATAGAACAAAGTAAAACTAAGTTCACTGTCTCTGATATCTTAGAAAAAAAGGGTAGGCCATTAGCTGAATCTAAAATATATAGTCTAGATATCGATATGGATACTATCGGCTCATGGACTAAATCATCTAAAGAAAACATATGGAAATTAAATATAAATGTACCTAATGCAAAAGGCTTTTTTATAAGTTTTTCTGATTTCTACTTGCCTGAAGACGGTAGGTTATATGTATATAATTCTAATGATCCCAAGAATGCTATTGTATTTCAGAATGAAGATAACCCTAATGGAGGAGCATACTCTCTTGAAAATCTGAAAGGAGATAATGTGATTCTCGAATATGTAGTTTCTGCTACTACAAGAGAAAATCCAAAACTCCATATACTGAATGTTGGATACAAATACGTAAATGAATTAGGAGACGAATTGTCCGGATTCAATTCTAGTGGTAACTTTTGTATGATTAATGTCAATTGCCCTGAAGGGGAAGCTTGGCAGGCACAGAAGAGAGGAATCGTGCAGCTAAGAATGCTCAAAAGTGATAATAAAACATATTTATGTTCGGGTACTTTGATTAATAATACAAACAATGATAAAACGCCTTATATTTTGACGGCATATCATTGCTTCGAAAATATGTCGGAAGAAGAAATTAAACAAACTGAATTTTTCTTTGAGTACGAATCTCCAATATGTGAAGAGAATATTTTACCTACTTACAAATATCACAAAGGAGCTGATGTCATGGTTCTCAATCCAATAAATGATGGAAGCGATGGAGCCTTGCTAAAGTTAACAGGTAGTATTCCTAGTGATTGGGATGTGTATTTTAATGGCTGGGATAGGATAAATCAGGCGAATAGTATCACTGGAGGAAGCGTTATCCATCATCCGTTAGGCGACGTAAAGAAAATAACGTTATATAGTAAATCTCCCGTATCAGGCAAATGGAGCGACAATGCCCCTGATGGTACACACTGGATCGTTAGATATTCGAATGGTGCGACTAAAGGAGGCTCTTCGGGCAGCCCGATATTTAGCTCTAATGGTCTGGTTATAGGAACACTAACAGGAGGGGACAGCAGCTGCGATAAACCGACTTATGCCGACCAATTTGGAAAATTCTGGTATCATTGGAATCAATATCCTAATGAGAATATACGCATGAGTAAATATCTGGATCCGTTAAAGACAAATCCTGATTTATTGCCTGGATTATATAACAATGAAAATGCTGTCAGAGAATTGATGTTAGAGAAATATGACCTCAATGTTATGGAAAATGCTTCATCAGTTGTTCGGATTTTCACTGGCAATGGAGGTTATTCGGTAACATCGTTAGACAATGATGTAGCATCTGCTAATCTTTCAGGAAATGCAATTAGTATAAAAACACACAAACTCGGAACGACAGTAGTAAAAGTTACAGATAAAAAAGATAAAACGAAGGAGATACATATTTCTGTTGTAAAACATATAGATTTTATTTTAGACGAAAGTAAACAATTAAATATAAATGTATATAAAGACGATGATGCGATAAAACAGATAATGTTAATCGATCTTGACGGAAATACTCTTTATAAGAAGAATGATCTTGACGAGAAAAGCCACTCTATCGCTATGGAAGCATTCGGAAAAGGCTTATACATTATTCAAGTGAAAACAAAGAACGGAACAACCCGATCTGAAAAATTTATGTATGGCAAAGACTAAATCAGTATATGTATGCAGTAATTGTGGTAACGATTCTCCTAAATGGCTTGGTAAATGCCCTGTGTGCGGAGAATGGAATACGTATGTTGAAGAAATAATAAGCAAAAGTAATAGTCCCAAGAATAGTGCAAGTGTTTTTGAAACATCTAAAGCAAAACCTTTACTACTGAAAGATGTAGAGACAGGAGAGGAACCACGTATTGATTTGCATGACGGTGAACTGAACAGAGTCCTTGGAGGAGGACTTGTACCTGGCTCGCTCGTCCTCATTGGAGGTGAACCCGGAATTGGAAAATCCACTCTAATTCTGCAAACAGTATTAGGACTTAATGAAATCAAGACCCTCTATATATCAGGTGAAGAAAGCGCGCGACAATTAAAATTACGAGCTGACCGTATTAATTCCAATAGTGAAAATTGTTTCATCGTTTGTGAAACGAATCTCGAACAAATATTTGTGCATATACAAAATCTTAAACCCGACTTTGTAATTATAGATTCTATACAGACCGTTTTTACGGAGGGGGTAGAATCATCCCCCGGGAGCGTTTCGCAAGTTCGCGAATGTTCTGCTGCAATACTCAAATTCGCAAAGGAAACAAGTACTCCGGTCGTTCTGATCGGACACATAAATAAAGAAGGCAGTATTGCCGGACCTAAAGTATTGGAACATATAGTAGATACTGTCTTACAATTCGAAGGTGACCAGCATTATATGTATCGCATATTGCGCAGCATAAAAAATCGGTTTGGTAGTACAGCAGAATTAGGTATTTACGAAATGCGGCAAAACGGATTACGGGAAGTCAGCAACCCGTCTGAGTTATTACTTACTCAAAATCACGAAGGGTTGAGTGGTGTATCTATCGCTGCTGCTATTGAAGGTGTCCGCCCTTTTCTGATCGAGACGCAAGCTCTAGTTAGTACGGCAGCTTATGGGACGCCACAACGTTCAGCTACAGGGTTTGACCTCCGCCGTATGAACATGTTGCTGGCTGTCTTAGAAAAAAGAGCTGGATTTAAGCTGATTCAAAAGGATGTTTTTCTAAATATTGCAGGCGGGTTGAAAGTTAATGACCCGGCTATGGATTTGGCAGTTATTAGTGCCGTCTTATCTTCCAGTCTTGACATTTCTATCGAAAAGCATGTGTGTATGACTGGAGAGGTCGGCTTATCGGGAGAAATCCGTCCTGTCAACCGTATAGAACAACGCATATTAGAAGCCGAAAAGCTCGGATTTTCAAAAATATTAGTGCCTCAAAATAATCTGAAAGGTTTTACCTCGAAAGTAAATATCGAGATTATTCAGGTTAGAAAAGTAGAAGAAGCATTCAGACAATTATTTGGATAGGACACATATGGAAAATGTACCTTTTGGGGCTTTAACAGTAGCGTATGCAGCTCATATATTAGAAGAAGGAAAAAAAATTAAGAAAAATACTATTAGTGCAAAAGATCAGGAGTGATTCTAGCATCAATAGATGACTTTATAAATTAACAACAATGAACCAATTATGCAAATCGCTATAATGGACTTGCATGATGAATGGACAAATAATGTATATGGACTATAACGAAACACTAGAATATTTATATAACCAACTACCTGTATACCAAAAAGTAGGAGGCATAGCATATAAAGAAGGCTTAGATAACAGTCTCGCTCTGGACACTCACTTTTCTCACCCTCATACTAAATATAAGACTATACATGTGGCCGGAACTAACGGAAAAGGTTCTACATCACATCTTTTAGCAGCCATATTACAGGAAGCCGGATATAAAGTAGGTTTGTACACTTCGCCTCACTTAATTGATTTCAAAGAACGAATACGGGTGAACGGCGAAAAAATATCAGAACAATATGTTGTCAATTTTGTAGAAAATCACCGCAAATATTTTGAACCTATCGAACCTTCATTCTTTGAGTTGACTATGATGATGGCATTTCAATATTTTGCAGATATGCAAATTGATGTAGCTATTATAGAAGTTGGATTGGGAGGACGTCTGGACAGCACCAATATTATTAAACCTGACTTAAGTATAATTACTAATATCAGCTTCGATCACATGCAATTTTTAGGCAATACATTAGAGAAAATTGCATTTGAAAAAGCGGGAATAATTAAGAAAGATATTCCTGTTATAATAGGAGAAGCCGAAGGTGAAGTTAGGAATGTATTTGAAGAAACAGCTAAAAGGGTAGAGGCTCCTATCATATTCGCCGAAGATGAAAACATTATTCAATCGAGCCTGAAAACAGCTAGTGGATGGTTGTTCGATACAAAATATTATCTGCACCTAAAAGGCGAGCTATCCGGCTATGCACAAAAGAAAAATGCTGCAACTGTACTCTGTGCAATAAAAGAACTACAAAAAGTTGGGTATGTAATACCGTCAAAAGCCGTTTATAATGGTTTTGCATACGTCAACGAACTCACTGGATTAATGGGACGTTGGCAAATAATTCAAGAAGCGAATCCTAAAATTGTATGCGACACAGGGCATAATGTGGCAGGAATGAAGTATATAGTAGAACAATTGACTAATGAAAAATATCATACCCTGCATATAGTTATAGGTATGGTAAATGATAAAGATATTTCTTCGGTCCTTTCTTTATTACCCAAACAGGCTATCTATTATTTCACAAAAGCCTCCATTCCCCGTGCTATGAACGAAATGCAGTTACAACAACTTGCACAGAAACAAGGATTAACAGGTTATTCATACCCAACAGTAAAGGAAGCCGTTTTTGCAGCAAAAGATTGGGCAAACTCAAATGACTTTGTTTTCATTGGTGGCAGCAACTTTGTAGTAGCTGACGCGTTAGAATCTTTAGGGTACCAATAAATATATACCATGAATACCATTTCAATTACCAACATGCGTCTTGTAAGTCAACAGTTAATTACTGCAGATTTCAAAACTCCGAGGGAAATTATTGCATGGCTGGGTGCAATACAAGCACAAGATTTTAGTATGGCCAAATGGGGTATTGGTGCACGTCTGCCAGGAATTACTGATAAGGAGGTCGAAGATGCTATGAATAAAGGTGAGTTCGTCCGTACACACATATTGCGACCGACATGGCATTTTGTCTCCAGAGACGATATTCACTGGATGCTCCAGTTGAGTGCTCCAAGACTTAAAGGTATATACAAGACGTATGATAAATACTTGGATATAACACCGGATTTTATTACTAAAACAAATTCTCTAATAAGTAAAATATTAGATAAAGAACCCCATCAAACCAGACAGGATATAGGAGCGAAATTGCAAGAAGAAGGTATTGAATGCGATAATCGCAGAATGACTCACATAATGTCATGGGCTGAACTCGAAGGTATTGTATGCAATGGGACAGTAAAGGGAACGAAGCAGACATATGATTTACTCGAAAATAGAGTGCCAAAACCAAATATAATATTCGATAAAAATGAGTCTTTATACAAACTAGCTTACAAATATTTTAGAAGCCATGGACCAGCCACCTTACAAGATTTCGTTTGGTGGTCGGGATTAACAACTACCGAAGCTAAAAAGGCTATTGAATTTATAAAATCCGATTTTATATTTGAAACTATTGGATTGCAAACATACATATTTCATGAATTATGCGCCAGATATATACCTAATCGCGACACAATACATTTTCTCCCTGCATTCGACGAAACATTCGTTAGCTATAAAGACAGGACAGAGATACTTCCTTTAGAACATCAGAAGAAAGTAATTGTCAGTAATGGAGTATTCCATCCCACGATCTCTAAAAACGGAGAAATTATAGGGACATGGAAAAAAGTTAGTACAAAAAAGGAGATTTCAATAAATACAAAATATATCTTCGAACCTGATAAAAGTTTACACAAACTTATAGATAAGGCCTCTAGTGATTTATATGCATTTTATAAATAAAAGAGCAACTACACTCAGGCATATACTTTTACTATTGTGAATATACCATACAGAAGGAGTATCACGGATATAAAGAAATTATTGATCCCTATCAGAATAAAGGATTTCGGATGAGAAACAATCCTTCTTTCACCATAAAATACACGGCTACCTCTAAAAAAGTAAAAAGTAATATACAAAAACATAAACATCCATAACCAAATAGAATACGATCCCCAATGTAACCAGTCGAAAAGGCAAGATAATATTTGGCATATAGTGATAGACAATAAGAGTACCGAGAAGAAATGCAAAGTAAAAATTCCACTATCGAAATAATATTTTCCTTTCTTATTGTGGAATATCCATAGCCAAAATGCAAAAATAGGCATATAGATAAATAAAACTTTCGATAGGTTATGCAGAAAAAATTCTAAAGCCTTTTCGGCTCTATCTTTATCGTTGGCATTCTCTATTATAGTAAGCGCTGTTTCATAAAAAACGCCTTTCGGCTTTATAACCTGTTTCTCAACAGAACGCGATTTATACCATTTATCAACTTTTTTAGCTGTCACAGAATCTGATGTTACTAAGTCTATAAAGTCTCCTTCCTCCTCATCTATTGTCATTTCTGTTGGTGCAGAAGAGGCTTTTTTTTCCTTTATAATGACATTAGTCATCTTCTCACCTTTGTTATAGGATTCGGGGATTTCGGGTAAAAAGGAGGGTATTAGAAAAGTGATGAAACTAATGAATATATAATAACTGAACGGATTGACATATGACTTACGTTTTCCATTCATATATTCTATTGATAGCCTACCCGGATAACGAAACAAAAGCTTTGTCGTACGCAAAAAAGCACCATCGTAATGTATAAAATCTGATATGAAATGAGTAAACAAATGGTGGAAGCTCTGACGGCTCTCACTATTTTCCTGCCCACAATTAGGGCAGTAATGTTTTTCTACAAAAGAACCGCAATTCAGGCAACTTTTGCTATGTCTTACTTTATGCTTACTCATAGTCGAAGATAAATTACAAGTTGTATGTCTTCAAACTAAAGTGCACCACTAGTGCTTAAGTGTTTTACATTTCAAACATAGTTAAATTGATTCATATTTTCGGTTTTCAAGTCCTCTATTTTTTTGGGGAGGACGTTCAAAACGAAAAATATTTAGTTTTGTGTAATTGACTCCAATATTTTTTCGGATTCATATCTGTTTCTACGTTGTTTGATTGTCTTTTCTTTGATCTTTTTTCTTTGTTTTAATATTTGTTCGCCCCGCCCCAGA
>JBKEBA010000087.1:0-10217 GCA_047972895.1 Dysgonomonas sp. | reverse complement strand
TTATATACCCTGATAGATTTAAATTACTCGATTAATTACAAGATATGAACTATTTTATTAGTTTTGTAAAACCAACAAAACGATGGCGACTCTTTGTACCATTGAAACGAAAAACGATTAGGGGATCGACCCCTAACCGTTTTTACCAACAAAGCTCAGGTTCTTCATTACCCATTAAAAAATGAAAACGAAAAACCTGATATTTTATAAGTGAAAGCCAAACGCTGACACAGTTTAATTTACACTACCAAAGAGCATCAAATATATATCGTTCATTAATATTTGCACTATAGTCATATTATTTACAGTATCATGCTTCAATAAGCAAGATCATAAGACTAACAAATACACAACAATAGAAGAAGTGTATAAATATATGCAATCTGTTACCGATAGTAATGAAATAGAAACATTTAAAAGATACATCTGTGATTCGCTGGATTTTTCAGAGTTACATGAATCAGCTTTATGGGAACCATTTATTCAAGCGTGGATAAATATGTTTAAACGAGATAACTCTCAGGAGTTTTCAGATACAGAGTTCATTTATACGACTAAAATGTTGTTGGACAGGACAATTTCAGATTCGCCAGAAACAGTAAAAGATCTGGTTCGAGTAATGAGTGAAATTCTGCTAGATAAGCAACAACAAAAGACTGCGGCTTGCATAGTTGCATATTCGCAAGGAGTGAATATAGCTGTAGATGAAGAAAGTGAAATCGCTATGCGACTACTGACTTCGGTTATGCTTCCGGGTAATAAAGCACCGGATATAAGCGGAATGCAATGTGTAAAAAAAGACTCCTTATGTAAAAAGAGACTTGTCATTTTCTATAGTAGCAATAATGAGCAAAGTGAGTCTTTATTGGCAGAGGTAATAAAATATTATACCGATTTATCAGAAAAGGGGGTGTCTATCGTTAGCATATCGGCCGATACAGACAGTCTAGCATTTGACAAATATGCACGAATATTCCCTTGGGTAGATAAATTGTGCGATTATAAATCATATAGTGGCGAAAACTTCAAAAACTATGGAGTGACTACAGTTCCAACAATGTATTTGATTGACAGTAGTGGAATAACCTTAAGTCAATACAATACATTGAAAGAAACAAATCTAATCGAATCGGAGGATGCGATAGAGATGATTTATAGTGATAAAAGATTAGTCCATTAATGCTATTCGCAATATAATTTGTCTTCATTCACATATCGGAAATACCTTACATTGAAGGTATGTGTAGTTTTGTAAAGTCAGAGTCCTGTGAGTCGCGAGATTCGCAGGATTTATTTTTTAAATCGGTTTAGATAAAGATTATCTTCCTTACAAAATAGTTCGATATACATTTAGACTATTTATTATAAAAAAATAAAGAGAGCCTTTATGGGCTCTCTTTATTATCAGATATATCTATCTCTTAAAATTCTCTTTGAAGTATCCACCAGTCGTTAAAAGGAATACCATATTTGCTCTTCAATGTAGCTTGGTCACTTTCTGACAGGTATTTTTCCAATATTTCGTTTTTCTTTGCTACTGCTTGCTCTTTAGAATCGTAGCTAGCAATAATCACGCGGAACATACCTTGTTCGTTACGTGCTAGGATAACGTTGTAACCGTCGTTAGTAAATCTCTGCTTCAATGATTCAGCTCCCGGTTTCATGGCCATCGCTGCAATTACAACGCTGTAAGCCTTCAATCCTGAAGCATCGCTTTCATATACAGGAGTTACTTTTTCTTTTCTTACAGATTCGTTTGTAGAAGCTGTGTAAGAAGGCGCTTTCGTAGCCGGTTTTGAAACAGTTTCAGCAGGTGTCGCTTCATCCATTTCTTTTTCTTTTGCGGCTTCGTATACAGATTTATAAGCACTTTGTTTCGGCTTACAAGAACCAAAACCTACAAGAAGGGCAAGTGCCAATCCTATTCCAATTAATTTTTTATCCATAATCTATTCTTAATTATCTAAGTTTCTAACAATTATCACAAAAATAATATAATTAACTGTTTAAAATAACAGTTTTCTCTGTCAAATAGTTCCTTTTTCACTTTAATTAATAAATTCGAAACCTGTATACGGTACAAGTACCTTCGGTATTCGAATACCGCTTTCGGTCTGATTATTTTCCAATAATGCAGCTACAATACGCGGTAAAGCCAAGGCACTACCGTTCAGTGTATGCGCCAGCTGTATTTTCTTATCTGCATCGCGATAACGGCATTTCAGACGATTTGCCTGGTAACTCTCGAAATTGGAAACGGAACTTACTTCCAGCCAACGCTTTTGTGCTGCCGAATATACTTCGAAATCGAATGTAAGGGCAGAGGTAAAACTCATATCTCCGCCACATAAACGAAGAATACGCCACGGTAGTTCCAAATCGTCGACTAAAGACTGCACATGAGCAACCATTTCTTTCAGTGAATCATAAGAATGCTCTGGTTTATCTATACGCACAATTTCCACTTTATCGAACTGATGTAAGCGATTCAATCCGCGTACATCTTTTCCGTACGATCCGGCTTCGCGGCGGAAACATGCCGAATACGCCGTATTCATCACAGGCAATTCCTTTTCTTCGAGAATGACATCGCGATAAATATTTGTGACAGGTACTTCTGCCGTTGGTATCAAATATAAATCGTCGGCCGTAGCGTGATACATTTGTCCTTCTTTGTCGGGCAACTGACCGGTTCCATAACCTGATGCTGCATTGACAACGTATGGAGGCTGAACTTCCAGATAGCCTGCATCGCGGGCTTTATCGAGAAAATAATTGATCAATGCACGTTGCAGGCGAGCGCCTTTTCCTTTATATACAGGGAACCCTGCTCCTGATATCTTAACGCCGAGTTCGAAATCTATCAGATCATATTTTTTTGCTAAATCCCAATGAGGTAAAGCTCCTTCTCCCAGTTCGGGCAGGATACCTCCTGTTTTTTCTACTACATTATCTTCGGGCGTACGTCCTTCGGGTACTTCGTCGGATGGCAGGTTAGGTATCAGCACAAGCAAGTCTTGCAGTTCTTGCTCGGCCTGACGCAAAGCGTCTTCCAATATTTTATTTTCGCCTTTCATCTCAGCCACTTTGTTTTTAGCAGCTTCGGCTTCGGTCTTCTTGCCTTCTTTCATCAATTGTCCGATGTGTTTCGACAATGAATTAGCTTCGGCTAGGCTGGAGTCAAGTGTTGTTTGAGTTTTTTTTCTGGTCTGGTCTATTTCCAGTACGTTTTGTATGATTTCCTTTGCGTCAAAATGCTTCTTCGCTAGTTTTTGAACAACTAGCTCCGGATTTTCACTAATGGTTTTCAGCGTTAACATAAGCCTGATTTTTATTTAAGGTGCAAAGTTATAAATATTTTAAGAAACAACTTTGAAAAATCGGTTTATTATAGAGCTAAAAACGATTAGAAAATCCGGAGCTATATGATATTCTATTCTGCCATTATTTTACAGGTGCAGTATTTTCTTTGTCAGCTTTCCAGATTCGATATTTTACGTCATAGCCTTCGGGTGTGTAAACTACAATCGGCAATTTGCTATTGTATCGTACAATCTTAGTTTCTCCGGATACGAATTTATTTTCGTTCGGTTTATTACATCCCATCAAGGTAGACGATGTGCGCCCATCCGACCTAAATTCATAGTATGAATATCCCCATCCGTCAAGATTCTTTTCTTCGATTTTTCCCATCAGGCGATGTATATTACAATCTACACTCATAACCTTGCCCGGTATTATTTCTACCATAAATTTCGATTCGTCAGATTTCTTCTTCAATTCTATCACGTGTCTTACAACACCTGCTTCTGCTTTAGGAAATGGTTCTAATACTTTTTCCATCTCTTGTTTGTTTTGTGCGTTTACTAAAGTTGCGAAAGACATTAGCATACCCATAGAAAATAGGATAAATGCTCTTTTTGTAATTTTTTTCATAATTTCATAATTTAGTTTTACAAATTTCATGTTAAAAGTTTGTGCCTCTACATTAGATAACATATATCTTAGATGAATGTTTACGGTGAAATGATTAAATTAATTAGAATATTTAAGATAATTTATTTTATTTAAATATAGTACTTAAGGCTTTTTTAGAAGCTTTTCTTGTATAACTTGTCGATAAATATCGTCGGTTGGTCGATTTATAGTTGTATGCAATGCTGTACAGATGTAATTTTACATCAGAAATCAATAAAACATATTCATATGGAAACGAATAATGATAAGTATTTATTTAAAAGAGGCAGGAATAAAGGACGCCATGAGGGAACGAGCGGCTTCGCCATATTTTTGATATTGTTCGGAGGTATTTATTTATTGCTGAATATCGGAATAATCCCCAGTATATATAAACCACTGCTGATTTCGTGGCAAATGCTACTTATAGGTATAGGTATATGGTCTTTGATCAAGCGTAAAGTTGTATCAGGAATTTGCCTGATTGCGGTCGGAGTATTCTTCATCTATTCTAAATTTTGTGCTGTATTCCCCGAATATTTCGATTGTCTGGATATTGACGTAAGAACTTATTGGCCGGTACTGTTGATCTTTTTGGGCATAATGCTTATTGTACAGAATCCTTTCTTTTCTCGTAAACATTATGAATGGAAAAACGACGATTCGGACGATATGGATGATATAAAAGTAAAACGGAATGGTTCTGAAATGAACAGTGCCGACTTTATAGACAAAAATATTATGTTCGGAAGTTCTGAACAGATAGTACTATCTCAAAATTTCAGAGGAGGTGAAGGAAATGTCATGTTCGGAGAATTGGTAATCGACCTGAGAAAAGCCAAACTGGCTGAAGGCACAAGAAAACTCGCCATAAACGTAATGTTTGGCAGTGCCATTGTATATGTGCCATCCGATTGGGCGGTCGAAATACAAAGCAGTACGGTTTTCGGCTCTATCGAAGACAAGCGCGATTTATCTGTTATCCCTGATCAACAAACTGAATCGAGATTAATAATAAAAGCGAGCGCGATGTTTGGAGGCGCAGAAATTAGATATTAGAACCAGATAATCCATAAAAGTAATGGAAAATCGTCAAACGATATATTTACATATTCTCATTGCGCTGTTGATGGCCGTACTCTTATACGTGGGATTGAGACCACTGACAGAGCTAACGGACTGGATATTGATAATGGATGTAGCTATAGCGGGGATAGTATTATCAGGATTGCTTATACTATTAAAAAACGTGGTGCAATATGGGCACTTTTCTTCTCAGCCCATTCCTCAGCGATTTATTAATTACAGCGCATTAGGTGTATTATTCGTAGTGTGTTGGTTAGGGGTGGAGTTTCTGGTTATGTATATTTCTATTTCTGAAAATGACTGGACTATCTTGTCCAAAACAGTTCCCATCCGGTTGGTCATTGCCTTTTTTGCATACGGTATATCTATCATGTTTTTTGCAAGAGCTTTTGATAACGAAGAAGAAACAAGACTGATTGAAGATACTGCCACAAAAGAGGATATCGCGGAAACGGCGGATGATACACTGAAGCATGACAATGAAGTAGAAATAATAGAGCGCATTGCTGTAAAAAACGGGCAAAAGATAGAGGTAGTTCCCGTATCTGAAATAATACACCTGCAAGCGGAAGGAGATTATGTGATGATACATTCTACCAAAGGGAAGTTCCTGAAGGAACAGACCATGAAATCGCTGGAATGTTCTCTGCCTGCCGACAAATTTGTACGGGTACACCGTTCGAATATTATAAATGTAGATTTTATAGCCCAAATAGAGCTATACGATAAACAGACTCAATTGCTGAAACTTAAAAATGGGGCTCAGGTCAGAGCCAGCCTGACAGGGTACAAACTTCTGAAAAAAACATTAGGTTTATAGGAATGAGGAGATTGATGCAATTATTTAAAAAAATTGTAGTTCAATTTCCTTATTTATGATTTGAATCGGCTGGATTCGCGTACTATTATCTTGCCGGTTATATTTGCCAACAACGGCGCAGAATCGATATTATTAATTCGCCTGATCATTAAGTCGATAGCCGTATCGGTAATTTCTTCGCAAGGTTGGCGATACGAGGTCAGCGTATATTTAAGATGTTTCGCATACTTCATATCATCATATCCGCAAACAAGCACATCAGAGGCTATTTTGACATCTACGGCATCGAGAGAAGACATAAGAACGGCAGCTGTAGAATCATTAGCACAAACTATACCTGTTTTGCCTCGAGTGTAAGATATATTTTGTACAAAGTCGAGGTCTTCAGGATTACCGCAGATATCATTGTCCTTACCAAAGTTGAGATTGTAATGTCGCAATGCCGCAGCCACACCATAAAGCCTCAGCCTAACAGAGTAGGCAGAATCGGGTCTGTAGAAAAAATGTATATGCTCGCAACCCATCTTTATCAAGTGTTCGCCCATGCTATATCCTGCGTTAAAGTTATCTAACCCGACCAAGTCGAATCCACTCCGCAATGGGAACTCTACTATATCCCTGTCGATAAGCACAATCGGAATTCCGGCATTCCTCAGCTTCTCACAAATTTTCAGATTCAGCTCTTCGGCATCGTTCACCCTCTCCAATGGTGCAAAAAATACTCCATTCACTTTTTGGGTGATGTAATCGTTCGCACATTTTTCGATAAGCTCTCTCCGCATTGTTGCATCGCTGGTTGTAGTGCCCTCCCACAGGCAATCGAACTTGCCACTTTGCGAATGGCTAAGAAATCGTTCGCTTATGATAGAAAATATTTCCGACTCCCCTGCCCCGGGCAATAACAAACCGAATGTAAATTTTTGCTTTCTGCTTTTATGGGTAACGGTAGTTCCTGTACCGGGCTTCTTTATCACATATCCTTCTTCCTGCAATGTATTATATACTTTAGCTATTGTCGGACGAGATACATTATACCTGTTTGCCAGATCTGTTTCGGTCGGCATTATCGTACCGAAGACCTGTTTGCCTGATTCTATCTCATTTCTGACAATTTCCAATATGGATTTATAATTCCCTTTGAAGCTCATAAAAATTTACATTTAAAACATATCATACAAAGTTAGTATTATTTTCAAAAACCAGAGTAATAAAAAGAATAAATATTTACATGAATGTAAATTATAAAATACAATACATTACTATTAAGGTAATTATATAATATAAATAGCAAATAACCATATAAATAATAATTACATATTTGTTATATTTTTGTTTGCATTATAAGAAAATAGAACTTACATTTGCAAATATGTTAATATAAATCATTATAAACAGTGCATTTGACCTGTAATTAACCTTCTACAGGAAGTTCACATTTTGTTAATACCGCATAGCATGAAAAAAACAATTTCCCTAGCACTCTGCCTACTTTGTTCGTTATATTCGTTTTCGCAACCGGCAAAAGATTATGACCCTGCCAAACAGCGCACAACAGGTATCCAGTATTTTCAGCCCATAGAACCGAATCTCTTTGCGGGCGATTGTATGCCGTTCTTCCATAACGGCACATTCTATCTTTACTGGTTGCTGGACGAAGGACATCATGCAGCACTCGATGGTCTGGGCGGGCACCAATGGGCATTGAGCACCTCTACCGACTTGATAAACTGGAAGCACTATCCTGTGGCTTTGGGTATAGACGAAGATTGGGAAAAGTCTATTTGTACAGGTTCTGTCATCGCCGATGGAGATAAAATTTACGCCTTCTATTCCACACGTGTAAAAGAAGACGATCAGGTACATGAACAACTGAGTTACGCTATCAGCACAGACGGCGGCTTCTCTTTCGAGAAGCAAAAGCCTAACCCCTTCTACTATGCACCTAAAGAATGCGTGAGCCGTGATTTCAGAGACCCGCGCGCATTTAAGGATAAAGACGGCATATTCCATCTGTTTATAGCGGGATACGAGAAAGACCCTATATTAGACGGACAGGGCGGTTATCTGGTACATCTCACATCAAGGGATTTGAAAAACTGGACAGAGACAGCATCCCCTCTCAAAGGTCAGTGGGGCGTACCCGAATGCCCCGACTACTTTAAATGGAACGACTGGTACTATCTCTTATATAGTCTGGGTGGCGATACCTATTACCTGAAATCTAAAGAACCTTATGGTCCATGGGAATATCCCGATTCGCAACCGATGGTTGAGAAATGGGGCAACGTGGCTAAAACAGCTGAATTCAAAAACGGCAGGCGCATAGCAGCATATTATATAAACGATAAGCGCGAAGGCAAAGATTCGGAAGGTCAGATTTGGGGTGGCAGTGTACTTCTTAGAGAATTGTTTCAGAAGAAAGACGGCTCTTTGGCAGTCGGGTATCTACCCGAAGTGATGCCCGCTATGACTCCGATAGCCACACCCGGTTTTGTCCTCGATGATGTTGTTGTTGTATCCGAAAGCGGTATTACCCTCAGTGCACCGAATGGCATAAGTGCAACTTCGATGAAAGATTTACCGAAGCAATACCGCATCACTATGACTATCGATCCGAAAGGAAATTATGATGAGCTAGGTCTCTTCTTCCGCGCGACCGACAAACATAAAAAAGGATATAAACTCACTCTTAATCCGAACAAGCAGTATATATCATTGTTCGAAACCCGAATAGAAGGTGTTCAAGATTTGAGAGAACCAATATCGTTGAACGTTATTGTGATGGATGATATAATCGACGTCTACATTAACAACGAACGTTGCATCTCGAATCGTCTGGGAGAGCAAAAAGGAGATAATATCATCTTCTTTGTTAAAAACGGACAAGCGCAATTTAAAGATATCAAGCTATATAAGATTGATTGAGACTTAACAATTTACTAAAATACCATTAACCAAAATCTATTGAAATGTATAAAAGCAGAAACCTATTTCTTCTAATCATAGTTTGCATTCTTAGTCTACCTAATCTCACTGTATCGGCTCAAGATGCAAAGATTGACTTACTAAGCCACTGGTGGAAATTCAACCCTGCAACTCCTGCTCAGGGAACTATTGCAAAAGGTTCTAAAAGTGGAGATTTTGCGACAGAAGACCCCATCAAAGGATTTACCATAAAATTTAATGTAAACCTTGAGAAAACCGAAGGGCAACAAAATATACTTGAAATACCCGGCGTTTTATCTGTACATCTGCGCCGTGCCAGCCCTGATGTACGCGACAGGCAAAACTATCCGGCATATAAAATGACTGATGGCTCGTTGCCCGTACTTGAAGCCAGCATCAGCCTATTCAGGCAAGAGCCAGGCTCGCAAGAACAAAAGATGGAAATAGGCTATCCACTGGCAATGCTGAAAAACAGCTACGGGAAACACGAAGTCATACTTAACTTTAGCGGGGCGCAATGGACAATGTATGTAGATGGTGAGTTGGTAGATAATGATTTCCCGATAGGCTATCCGAAATGGGATCCGAAGGCTTTTTGGTCTATTAATCCAAAATTTGTAGAAAACGCAGAAATATTTATGCCTGCAATTGTTCCCGAAAGAGACCTAGCGAAAAAGAATAGCGAAAAACCACAGCTACAATACTGGACTCCTGTTGGGCATAATTCGTGGGTAGGCGATGTAGCTACTATATTTCACGAAGGGCGTTTTCATGTATTCTACTTGTATGACCGCAGACATCATTCTAGTAAGCTGGGAACAGGAGGTCATTATTTCGAACATATATCAACAGCCGATTTCAAAACATGGACGGAGCACGAACCTGCTGCGCCGATAGATGAACAATGGGAAACATTTGGTACAGGAACACCTTTTGTCGTAGATGGTAAACTTTGCATTGCATATGGTCTGCATACATCACGTATCTATCCGGAAGAAAAAACCATGTATCCAGCTTTGAAAGTGTATTACGAGAATTACGGAAAAACGGGATTCTTTGATTATAGTTCTTTTCCCACCGTACCTTCCGGTGCTACTTATTCAGTTAGTCAGGATGGCATCTCGGATTTCAAGAAAAGTAAGAAAATAATACATTACAGTGTATAATATAATTGAAAAGTAGTCCACTAAAATAATTGAAAAGTATACCACCAGTTAAGTAAAATCTAAGAGAGCGTATAATAAAGCTCTGTCTTTTACTAACAAATATTAACATTATAAATTCCTTTGTGTCTTAACCAACACAGAGGGTAAAATGATAACAATGGTGGAAAAACAAACAATTATCCATATGTACCGTACGGTTGGGTACAGTAAACGGGCTATAGCCAGAGAATTGGATATCAGCC